>NZ_CAURGG010000001.1:0-892800 GCF_963524805.1 uncultured Microbacterium sp.
GGCGACGGCGGGGCGCGGCGTTGCCGTCGTGGTGCTCGTTGCCGCCGCCGTCGTGCGTGCCGGTGCCCTCGGCGGCGTCGTTCGCACCGTGCTCGGCGGGAACCTCGGGGACCGGGTTGCGGGTCGACGCGCCGGCAGACCCGTTCTGGCCGCCCGTCTCGCCGGTGCGGCGGCGACGACGGGTCGAAGACCCCTCGCGGTCGCCGGACGCGGGGCGTGCGGCATCCTGCGTCCTGACCGTCTGCGTGCGCGGCGCGGTGGTCAGGCGGCCCTTCGTGCCGGTGGGGATGTCCAGATCGGTGAACAGGTGCGGGCTGGACGAGTAGGTCTCGGTCGGCTCGGGCTGACCGAATTCGAGCGCGCGGTTGATCAGCGCCCACTTGTGCAGGTCGTCCCAGTCGACGAACGTCACCGCGATGCCGGTCTTGCCGGCACGGCCGGTGCGGCCGGCGCGGTGCAGGTAGGTCTTCTCGTCATCGGGGATCGTGTGGTTGATCACGTGGGTGACGTCATCCACGTCGATGCCGCGGGCGGCGACGTCGGTCGCGATCAGCACATCCTTCTTGCCGGCCTTGAACGCGGCCATCGAGCGCTCGCGCGCCTCCTGGCTCATGTCGCCGTGCACGGAGGCGGTGTTGAAGCCGCGGTCGCCGAGCTCGTCGGACAATCGCTGCGCCGCGCGTTTGGTCCGGGTGAAGATCACGGTCTTGCCGCGTCCATCGGCCTGCAGGATGCGGGCGATGACCTCGTCCTTGTCCATGTTGTGGGCGCGGTACACCAGGTGGCGGATGTTCGCCTGCGTCAGGCCCTCGTCGGGGTCCGTCGCGCGGATGTGGATGGGGTTGGTCATGAACCGCCGGGCCAGCGCCACGATGGGCCCCGGCATCGTCGCCGAGAACAGCTGAGTGTGGCGGATCGCCGGCACCTTCTGGAAGATCTTCTCGATGTCCGGGAGGAATCCCAGATCGAGCATCTTGTCGGCCTCGTCCAGCACGACCTCCGTCGCGTGGGACAGATCGAGCAGCCGCTGGTTGTTCAGGTCGATGAGGCGACCGGGCGTGCCGACGACGATCTGGGCGCCGGCCTTGAGCTGGTCGATCTGGCCCTCGTAGGCCTTGCCGCCGTAGATCGCCACGACGCTCGTCGAGCGGCCCTGCGTCAGCATGTCGATGTCCTCGTAGACCTGCACGCACAGCTCGCGCGTCGGCACCACGATGAGGGCCTTGACACCGTGAGCGGGGTCGGGTCCGAGGCGCTGGACCACGGGGATGCCGAAGCCGAACGTCTTGCCGGTGCCGGTCTTGGCCTGGCCGATGATGTCCTGGCCGGGCAGCCCGAGGGGGATGGTCTGCTCCTGGATGGGGAAAGCGTCGACGATGCCCTTCTGCGCGAGGGTTTCGACGATGTCCTGGTCGACGCCGAGTTCGGCGAAGGTCGTCACGATGTGAGCCTGTCCGGCAGTGAGATGCTGCCTTGTGGTGCCCTGGCGCTGTGCGATAAGTCGCCGCGCGGGCGGGGTGGGATCCACGCCCTATCTCTGCCACAGGCGCGGGAGCCCCGATCCGACGCCGGGGACTGACCTCCACGATACCGGCTCACCGCGCGACGAGCGGCAGCGCCTGGCGTCGGGCCAAGGGTTCGGGATGCCGCGCACCTATGCTGTAGCTCGTGGTGAAGTGGTTCTGGCAGCAGCGTCCGCAGGGGCGGAAGCTGCAGCTGCGCTCGCGGGACGAGGCGAACGACGCGCATCGCGTCGACTTCGAGGAGCTCGCTCCGGAGATCGACACGTTCCTCGGGCAGGCCGCCTACCTGCAGCTCGGCTACTTCGAGACGCTGTCGGAGCTGATCGCGTCGACGCCGGAGCTCGCCGAGAAGGAATCGCTTTCGCGGGCGGCAGGGGCCGCGCTGAAGAAGCACGAGGAGCTCGTGGCGCTCATCCGCGAGCGCGGCGACGATCCGACCAGCCTCATGCTGCCCTTCCGCGAGCCGCTGGACGCCTTCCGCCGCGCGACGCACGGCGTGCGCCCGCAGGAGACCCTGCTCTCGGTGCACATCACCGCCGGCATGCTCGACGATTTCTATCTCGCACTCTCCTCCAGCTACGGGGACACAGGGCGCAGAGTGGCCCGGATCCTCCGCGCCGACGATGACCGTCAGGCGATCGTCGACATCATCGCACTGACGATCGCGAGCGATCCCGAGTGGAAATCGCTCCTGGCCATGTGGGGTCGCCGCCTCGTGGGCGACACCCTGCTGATCGCCCGAGCGGCGCTGCGGCCGCCGACGCTGAGGATCGCGGACGAGCAGAAGGTCGAGCCGGTCTTCACCGACCTGATGGGCGCGCACTCCAAGCGCATGGATGCGATGGGACTGGCCGCGTAGGCCGCTGTCGACTCGGCCGCGGACTCAGCCGATCTTGAGCTGCGCGCGCTCCCGAGCATCGTGCGCGGTCCGCGCGCGGGCCAGGAGCACCAGCGCCGGGTAGGTCACGACGATCGGCACGACGAACGCCGACAGCCAGAGCCACGGGCTGTCCAGGCCGACGCCGGCCCACGTGAGGATCATCCACACCAGCCCTGCGGACGCGGCGCCCAGGACGGGCCCGAGCGCGACGCCGCGCGTGCCGCGGCCGCCCACCAGGAAGTGGACGGCGGCGCCGATGACGGCTCCGACGAGGAAGGCCAGGAGGATCTGCACGGCTGGGCTAAGCGACGAAGCCGACGCGGCGGGATTCCTCGGTGCCGAGCTCGATGTAGGCCAGGCTGGCGGTCGGGACGATGTAGCTCGTCCCCTTGGCGTCGGTGAAGCTCACGTGCGTCGCGCCGGCGTCCAGGGCGCTGGCGACCGCTTTCTTGACGTCGGCGGCGGGCTCGGCCGTCTCGAAGTTGAGTTCGCGTCCGGTGTTGGCGATGCCGATGCGGATCTCCACGTGAATGACCTCCTGCGGCGGGGCGTGCCCCGGGACCTCGTACGGCCGGATCCCCGGCGCGCATGGCAACTCTACGACACGGGTCGCGGGCGCCCGGCCGTGTGCGAAACGCTCTCGGCGAACGCGCGCTGTCGGTGGTGGACGGTAACTTCGAAGCCATGGACTCCGGTGGCGCACCCGACGTGGAGCGCACGCTGGACCGGCAGCAGGAGGCCGTCGCGGGGCTCGCCGCGACGGCATCCGGAGTCGTGGTCGGCGCCCCCGGGAGCGGCAAGACGACCGCGCTCGTCGCTCGGGCGGCACGGCTGGTGCGCGAGGGTGTCGACCCGGACGCGCTGCTCGTGCTGACGCCGTCGCGGCAGACGGCGACCGCACTGCGCGATCGGCTGGCAATCGCGGTCGACCGCGCGAGCTCCGGGCCGCTGGCCCGGTCGGTGGCGTCGTTCGCGTACCAGCTCGTCCGCGCGACCGAGGTCGCGGCGGGCGAGGAACCACCGCAGCTGCTCACCGGCGGCGACGAGGACCAGCTCATCGAGGACCTGCTCGAGGGCGATGCCGAGGACGAGGCGCACGGGCGCCGGCGCTGGCCCGACTGGCTCGGCGCGTCAGTGCGCTCCACGAAGGGCTTCCGCACGGAGGTGCGCACCTTCTTGGCCGAGTGCACGACGCTCGGTCTGGAGTCTGACCGGCTGCGTGCGCTCGGTGCCGCGCTGGAGGTTCCGGTCTGGGAGACGATGGCGTCGTTCATGGACGAGTACCTGCAGGTGCGCGCGGACATGCGCGGCGCGCATCGGGATGCCGCCGGGCTCGTGCGCGAGGCCGTCGGGGTGCTGCGCACCGCGGCGCGCGGCAGCGAGATCGCCGATCGGTTCTCGGTGATCCTCGTCGATGACGCTCAGGAGCTCACCCTCGGCGGTGTGGAGATGCTCGAGGCCTGTCTCGATCGTGGGATCGCCGTCCTGGCCTTCGGCGACCCCGACGTCGGTTCCGGGGCCTTCCGCGGCGCGACGCCCGACAACTTCGCGCGGCTGGCTTCGAGCCTCGGCGGCGTGACGGTGCTGAGGCAGGCCCACCGCGGCACGGCATGGCAGAACGAGCTGGTCCGGCAGGTCACGCAGCGCATCGGGGCGGTCGGAGTGGTCTCGCATCGCGGTCCGGCCACGGCTGCCGTGCCCGACGGGTCCGTGCGCGCGCTGACACTGCGCTCGGCCGCCGAGGAGTACGACGCGATCGCACGGCTGCTGCGCGAACGCCATGTGCACGACGGGGTGGCGTGGTCGCGGTGCGCGGTGATCGCCCATGACACGCGGCAGGTCACGGCGCTGGAGGCGGAGCTCGCCGCCCGCGAGGTGCCCACGCGCGCCAGCGGGCCCGGGCGCCCGCTCGGCACGCTCGCGCCCGTCCGCGACCTGCTGCGGCTCATCGAGCTGGCGGGCCGTCAGGAGTGGACCTTCGATGAGGTGGCCGGAGCGCTGCTGTCGACGGCAGGCCGCCTCGATCCGGTGGAGCTGCGGCGTCTGCGTTCAGCGCTGCGGCACGTGGCGCTTCGTCAGGCGCAGGAGCCGGGAGCGGAGCCGGCGCGTTCGGGCCGGGAGCTGCTCGTCTCCGCCATGCGGCAGCCCCTCGAGTTCGATCTGATCGACACGCGCGAAGCACGGCGGGCCGCGGCGCTCGCCCGCACGCTCGCGGTGCTGAACGACGAGCTCGATCGCGGAGCGACCGCACACGAGCTGCTCTGGACCGCCTGGGATCGCAGCGGCCTGCAGCGCCCGTGGTCCGAGCTCGCGCGTGGTCATGGTCCGCTGGCCGAGCAGGCGAACCGGGACCTCGACGCCGTCGTCGCGCTGTTCCAGGCAGCAAAGCGGTTCGTCGAGCGGTCGGTGGATGCCGATCCCCGCGTGTTCGTCCGCAGCATCCTCGACAGCGCGGTGGCCGAAGACCGCCTCGATGCGCCCGCCGACGGGGAGAAGGTGCGTATCCTCACGCCGGCCGGCGCCCTGGGCACCGAGTTCGACACTGTCGTGATCGCCGGCGTCCAGGACGGAGTGTGGCCGAACACGCGCCTGCGCGGCTCCCTCCTCGAGACCTGGCGCTTGACGGAGGCAGCCACCCGCACGGACGCGGGCGTGGCCTCGACGCTGGACAGACGGCGAGCGGCGATGCACGACGAGCTGCGTCTCCTCGCGCGCGCCCTCTCGCGCGCGACGAGCCGCGCCTTCGTCACCGCCGTCGACGACGATGACACAGGTCCCAGCGTGTTCTTCGAATTCCTGCCGGATCCCGAGAGCTACCCGCTCGATCATCCGCTCTCCCTGCGCGGGCTCGTGGCGCAGCATCGCCGGGCGCTGACCGAGCCGATCAGTCGCAGCCGAGCCGAGCACGCCGCTCAGCAGCTCGCCCTCCTCGCCGACGCCGGCGTGGCCGGCGCTGCACCCCGGGAATGGTTCGGTGTGGCAGCGCCCACGTCTCAGGGGCCTCTGCGCGACCTGGCCGTCGAGGACGTCCGCGTCTCGCCGTCCCGGCTGCACACCCTCGAGGAGTGCGAGCTCAACTGGGTGATCGGCGACCTGGGCGGCGATCCGGGCGGGACGACGGCGGGCCTGGGCACGATCATCCACGCCGCACTCGAGCACGCGGCCGGGTCGGACGAGGCGAGTCTGTGGGCGGAGGTCGAGTCGCGCTGGGGCGAGCTCACCTTCGAAGCGCCGTGGCGCGACCGCGCCGAGTCCGCCCGCGCGCGCGACCTCATCCGCCGTCTGCATCTCTACCTGCGCCGCTTCGAGGCCGACGGCGGGACGCTGATCGGCGCGGAGCCTCACTTCGAAGTGGCCATCCCGCTCGAGGACGCCGAGGCGTTCGAGCACGGGGCGATCCTCTCCGGGTACATCGACCGCGTCGAGCTGACGCCGGAAGGCGCGGTGGTGATCGTCGACCTCAAGACGGGCAAGCGCGAACCGCAGACAGACGCGAAAGTGCTCGACAATCCGCAGCTCGGCGCCTACCAGCTCGCCTTCGAATCCGGAGCGATCCCCGCTGCGGCCGGGCTGCCTGCCGGGGGAGCGAAGCTGCTGGTGCTCCGGCCGACCGCCACCCGATCCGACTATGCGACGCCATGGCAGCCACCGTTCGACGACGAGCAGCGTGCGGCCTTCTACACGCGCATCCGCAGGGCGGTGGGCGTGATGCGCGGCATCTCGTTCACCGCGCCCTACGAGGACCACTGCCGCGACGAGCACTCCTACGGGCTGTGCCGCATCCACACGATCGGCGCGGTGAGCGCATCATGACAGCAGCTGTGACCACCGGCATCCTGTCGGCCGCCGCGATCGCCGCCGCGCTCGGTCAGTTCCCGCCGACCGCGGAACAGACCGCAGTGATCGAAGCGCCGCTCGAACCCGCCCTCGTGGTCGCCGGCGCCGGCAGCGGGAAAACAGAGACGATGGCCGCGCGCGTGGTCTGGCTCGTCGCCAACCGGCTGGTGCGCCGCGACGAGGTGCTCGGGCTCACCTTCACCCGCAAGGCCGCCGGAGAGCTGGGCGAGCGCATTCAGCGCCGGCTTCAACGGCTCGCCGAGTTCGAGCGGCGCGGTCTTCTCGCCGACCTCGGAGCGCTGCATGACGCGGGGCGGCTCGACGTGTTCGGCGCACTGGAGCGCGCGGGGGGAGAGGGCGCGAAGGCGGCCGCCGCTCGCGCCGAGGCGCTGGACGCCCTTGCCGCCGACCTCGGGTCGCAGGCCGAGGCGTCGGACGACGACACACTGCTTCATCGGCCGACAGTCGCCACCTACAACAGCTTCGCCGACCAGATCGTCCGCGAGCACGCGGTGCGGATCGGCCGCGATGCCGAGGCGGCGATCCTCTCCGAATCCGCCGCGTGGCTGCTCATGCGCCGTGTCGTCTTCACCTCGGACGATCCGCGACTGGAGGAACGCGGAGAGGCCGTGCGCAGCATCGTCGACGCAGCGCTGCGGATCGCCCGCGACGGCGTGGACAATCTGGTCTCCTTCGATGAACTGGCCGCGTTTCCGCAACGCTTCCGCGATGTGCTCGAGCGTCCCTCGACTCGACGGGGCACCGTCGTCTACAGCGACGTCGCCGAGGCCGAGGAGAAGGTCGGCGCGCTTGCGCTGCTCGCAGACCTCGCGACGGAGTATGCCGCCGAGAAGCAGCGCGTCGGCGTGCTCGACTTCTCGGACCAGGTCGCCGGTGCTCTCGAGGTCGTCCGCGCTCATCCCGCCGTCGCCGCAGAGCTGCGAGACCGCTACCGCGTGGTGCTGCTGGATGAATACCAGGACACGTCGGTCGTCCAGACCGACCTGCTGTCGACGCTGTTCGCCCGGACCGCCGTGATGGCCGTAGGTGACCCGCACCAGGCCATCTACGGCTGGCGCGGCGCCAGCGCGGGAAACCTCGGCGGATTCGCCGACGCGTTCAACCCGCGGGCGCGCAGTGCGCAGTTCTCCCTGGCCACCAGCTGGCGCAACAGCGCTCGTGTGCTGTCGGCGGCGAACGCGGTGCTGGCGCCGCTCGCGGCGAGGGCCTCGATCGCAGTCGACGAACTGCGCGCCCGTCCGTCGGCTCCGCGCGGTGAGGTCCAGCTGGCCTTCGACACGGACCTGGACGCCGAGGCGGACCGTGTCGCCGAGTGGTTCGGTGGCGTGCGCGACGAGCGGTCCGCGGCGGGCTCTCGGACGACCGGGGCGATCCTCTTCCGCAGCAAGAAGCACATGGTGCGCTTCGGCGACGCGCTGGGCAGGCGCGGGATCCCGCACCGCATCCTGGGGCTGGGCGGGCTCCTGTCCACACCCGAAGTGGTCGATGTGGTCTGCGCGCTGCGCGTCGTCAGCGACCCGAGCGCCGGATCGGCGCTCATCCGCCTGCTCTCCGGCCCGCGATGGACGATCGGTCTGCCCGACCTGCGGGAACTCGCGGCATTGGCTCGACGCATCGCCCGCCACGACGCCGCCCTCCAGCCGCTCGCGCCCGAGGTCGTCGAGCGGATCCGCGCAAGCGCGGGCGAAGACGACGGCTCGCTGATCGACGCCCTCGATTTCCTCCTGCGCCACCCGGCCGACCACGGCTGGCTCGCCGGGTTCACGCCGGACGCGCGCGCGCGTCTGCGCGAGGCGGCATCGGTCTTCTCCGGCCTGCGGCGGGCGGTGGGGATGCCGATCCCCGATCTCGTGCGCCTGATCGAGCTCGAGCTGCGCCTGGACATCGAGCTGGCCTCGAACGAGTCGCGCGGCCCGGCGCGCATCGCATCGGCGCAGCTGCGCGCCTTCGTCGACGAGCTGCACGCGTTCCTGGCCGCCGACGAGTCGGGGTCGATCTCCAACCTGCTGGCATGGCTCGATCATGCCGAGCAGCTGGACGAGTTCGCGCCGCGCACCGAGCCGCCCGAGGATGACGTCGTGCAGCTGCTGACGATCCACGGCTCGAAGGGCCTCGAGTGGGACGCGGTGGCCGTGGTTCGCCTCGTCAAGGACGAGCTGCCGAGCATGCCGCGCGACACGAAGGGATGGCTGGGATTCGGCATCCTGCCGTACTCATTCCGCGGAGATGCCCGCTGGCTGCCGGTGCTGCCGTGGGAGCGCGATGCCGCCCCGACCCAGCAGGACCTGAAGGCCGCCATCGATGCCTTCGTCGCCGCGAACCGCGCCCGCCAGCTCGACGAGGACCGTCGTCTCGCCTACGTGGCCGTCACCCGGGCGCGTGATCACCTGCTGCTGACCGGAGCGAGCTGGTCGGGCACGAAGCGGCCGCGCGAGCGCAGCGTCTTCCTCACCGAGATCGCCGACGCCCTGGCGGTGGAGCTGCCCGACGACGACCCCGGAGAGGATCCCTACCTCGGGGAGCGGCGGGTCCTGCAATGGCCCATCGATCCGCTCGGCGCTCGCCGCGAGCGCGTCCGATCCGCGGCGGCGGCTGTGGAGGCGGCGCTGGGCGCTCCGCGCGCCGAGCCGGAGCGGGATGCCGCGCTGCTGCTGGCCGAGCGCGAGGAGCGTCATGGCCCCACGACACCGCTGGCGCCCACCCGCATCGCAGCCTCGCGCTACAAGGAGTTCGTCGCCGACTACGCCGGGACCGTCGCCCGCATCACCCGCCCTCTGCCGGAGCGGCCCTTCCGCCAGACGCGGCTCGGCACTCTCTTCCACGCATGGGTCGAGCAGCGCTCGGGAAAAGTCGGCACCGCGCGATCGATCGATGACGCGCTGTGGGAGCTGGACGAAGATGCACCGGAGAGCACCGCCTCTGCGCAGGACGCGGCGACGCTGGCGCGGCTGCAGTCCAACTTCGCAGCGTCCGAATGGGGCGATCTCAGCCCCATCGAGGTCGAGACCGAGATCGATTTCACCGAGACGGGTCTGGACGGGCGGCCGCACGTGATCATCTGCAAGCTCGACGCCGTCTTCCGCCGGGCGGATCGTGGTGGCCGTATCGAGATCGTCGACTGGAAGACGGGCGCACCGCCGCGCACCGAGGCGGAACGCGACGAGCGGATGCTCCAGCTCGAGCTGTATCGACGGGCGTTCCACGCCAAGCACGCAGTGCCGCTCTCGCAGATCGACGTCGCGCTCTACTACGTCGCGGACGATCTCGTGCTGCGCGCCTGACGGCGCGGCTGTCGCCGCTACTCCGAGAGCCAGCGCCGCAGGGCGGCGTCGGATGCGCGATCGGCATCGGCCTGCGCGTCCGCGTCCTCGGCGCCCGAGCCCACGGGGGGATCGGTCAACTCGCCGCGGCGGACGAAGGCCGAGATGTCGATCGGCGCCGTCGACTCGTCATGGAATCCGCCGGGGGTCTCTGCCGCCGGCGGCGCCTCCGCCGCGGGATCCAGCTCCTCATCCGCTTCATCGTTCGACACCCACAGCGCCAGCTCGTCAGGGTCGTACGCATCCGTATGCATCGACGTGTCATGCGGGAACGCGTCAGCGGGCTCCGACGCGCCGTCGGGCACGCGGTCCAGCAGCGCGATCGCCTCATCGACACCCAGGGATGCAGCGGGAACGATGTCATCTCCGCGCACTCCTGCCGCGAGCGAATCCAGCAGTCTGACGGCGTCCTCGACGATGTCCGCGCGCCCCGCCTCATGACCGTGGACCAGCCACTTGGCGAACTCCAGCTCGGCGTACAGACGCGCCCGCGACCGCACGAGCTGATCGGGGGCGCGGTCGCTGTGGCTCACATAGGCGGCGTAGACGTCGTCCGCGGCGGTGGGCGCCGAAGCCAGCCACTGCAGGTCGACCGCAGGGTCGCCCACCGAGAGGCCGTGCCACTCCAGAACTCCGGTCACGCGGGGAACGGCATCCACATCCTCGAAGAAGAACGACGCCGCACCGGCGCCGCCGAGGACCACGGCCGATTCGAAACGCCACAGCTCGTCAGCCTCCACCGCGCGCCGCCAGCGTTCGAGCAGGACGGCGGGAGCGGACCGGGTGGCCTCGACGCGATCGATCAGGCGGGAGACGTCGTCGCGCACCTGCTGCGGGCTGCGGACGGGCAGCCCTTCGGTGCGCACGATCGACAGCGGCAGTGCGTGCAGAGCAGCAAGCGCTTCGCCGATCGAGGTGGCGGCGCCGCGACCGGAGGGAAGGTGGGCGGCGTCCACCCGGTAGCCGGGGAGGAAGTCGACGACGACGGCACGGGCGTCGCCCAGGCCCGTCTCGCCGAGCAGCTCCGGCGCGCGGAACGGCAGCAGTCCGCGCACCCCGGGCGTGAGCGCGCGCAGGGCGCGGGCCTCGGCGGCCAGTTCGCTTCCTGCATCCGCGTCGGCCGGTGCGCGCACGACGACGCGTCGTCCGTCGTCGAGTTCGGCCAGAGCGGCGTCGTAGCGGCCCGTCGCACCCTCGGTCAGAACGCCGACTCCGACGACGCCGACCCGGGGCAGAGCCGAAGTCACGGACGCGGCTAGAGTGAGGGGTGAGCGTGCCATGTGCCCAGGGTAGGTCGGGTGCGCTCGTGCGCCCCCGCGCCACGCCCGGCTTGTCGGCCAGCAGCAAGAGAGGTCTTCGATGACGCCGTCCGACAGCACGCAGGCTGAACCGGCCGAGAGCGTCCCCGCCGGTCGCGCACAGCCCCCGCTCGCGCGGTCGGGTCTGGACCGCGCGGCCGAAGAGCGCGCGATGCCCGATCTGCTCGAGCGGTCGCGTGCGGATGCCGCGACGCGGGTGCTCGTGCTCAACGGCGATCTCGCTCCGCTGGCCGCCGCCGACGCACTTGAGTGGGTCGAGCCGGAGGCGGCACCCGACGGGGCCGAATGGGCGTTCCTCGGGCGCCGCGACGACGGAACCGCCCTGCTGACCGCGGCGTCGCCGCGCGCCGAACGGGAGCCGTTCCTTGCACCGGCGGGATGGGCTGCCCTGCGCGCCGTGGGCGGCGGCCTTGCACCGACCGAGGCCGGGGCGTTCGTCGAGGCGCTGAGCCTCGGACGGTGGCTGATCGAGGCTCCGTTCTGCTCGGCGTGCGGCACCCGCACGGAGGTGCGCAACGCCGGGTGGTCGCGGCATTGCCCTTCCTGCGGAAGGGAGCACTTCCCGCGGACGGATCCCGCGGTGATCGTGGCCATCACCAGCCGTGCGCACCCGGATCGCCTGCTCCTCGGGTCGAACGCGATGTGGGCGGACAACCGCTTCTCGTGCTTCGCGGGCTTCGTCGAAGCTGGCGAATCGCTCGAGGCCGCTGTGGCGCGCGAAGTGCGCGAAGAAGCGGGTGTCGAGGTGATCGACGTGGCCTATCGCGGGTCCCAGGCATGGCCCTATCCGCGATCGCTCATGCTGGGCTTCCTGGCGGCTGCGGCCGACGACACGGCGGCGGAGGCCGACGGTGAGGAGATCCTCGCGGTGCGCTGGTTCGAGCGTTCCGAGATCGGCGCGGGCCTCGCGGGCCGGACCGATCTGCTGCTGCCAGGACCCGCCTCGATCGCGCACAGCCTGATCAGCGACTGGTACGCGAGCACCGGATGAGCGAACGTGCGCTGCAGGGCCTGGACGAACGGCAGCTCGAGGCGGTGACGGCGCTGCGCGGCCCGGTCGTCGTCCTCGCCGGCGCGGGGACGGGCAAGACCCGCGTGATCACGCACCGCATCGCCCACGGTGTCGACACCGGCGCCTATTCTCCCGGCCGCGTGATGGCGGTCACCTTCACGGCGAAGGCCGCGGGAGAGATGCGCGGGCGCCTGCGTGCGCTCGGCGTCGAAGGCGTCGCGGCCCGCACGTTCCACGCGGCCGCGCTCGCGCAGCTCAACTACTTCTGGCCGACGGTGGCGGGGGATTCGGCGCCCGGCATCGTCGATAACAAGGTGCGCCTGCTCGCTCACGCCGCCGACGCGATGGGCATCGAGCCCGACACCGCGACCCTGCGCGATGTCGCGAGCGAGATCGAGTGGCGCAAGGTCACCATGCGCAGCATCGAGCAGTACGCGGCGGCGCGACCCGACGGGGTGGGACGACTGGATGTCTCGCGGGTGGCCGATCTGCAGCGGGCGTACGAGAAGCTGAAGGACCAGCGGCGTCAGCTCGATTTCGAGGACGTGCTGCTGGCGTGCGCCGGCATGCTCGAGGCCGAGCCCCACGTCGCGGCATCCGTCCACGAGCAGTACCGGCATTTCACGGTCGACGAGTTCCAGGACGTCTCGCCGCTGCAGCACCGCCTCCTCGAGCTGTGGCGGGGAGATCGACGCGACATCTGCGTCGTGGGCGATGCGAGCCAGACGATCTACTCCTTCGCCGGTGCCGACGCCCGCTTCCTGCTGGAGTTCGGCCAGGCCCACGAAGACGCGCGGGTTGTGCGTCTGGAGACGAATTACCGATCGGATGCGGCCATCCTCGCGGTCGCGAACGAGCTCATGCGCGGCCGACCGGGTGCACTCGAGCTGACCGCCGCCCCGGCGAAGTCCGCCGCCCCGCCCGCGGACCCGCCCACCGTGACCGCCTACGAGGACGACGTCGCCGAAGCGCGGGGCGTGGCCGCTCAGGTGGCCGATCGCATCTCCTCGGGCGTCGATCCGCGACGGATCGCGATCCTCTATCGCGCGCACTCCCAGTCCGCCGAGCTCGTGCGCGCCCTCGCCGATCGCGGCATCGCGGCGTCAGTGCTGGGGGGACGCCGGTTCTTCGAGGTCCCGGAGGTCCGCCAGGCGGTGATGGCGCTGCGCGGAGCTTCGGTGGCTCCGCTCGAGCGCGGCTTCATCGATGCCGTCCGCGACGTGCTGCGCTCGTTGGGCCTGACCGACGAGCCGCCGCAGGCCGGTGGTGCACTGCGCGACGCCTGGGAAGCTCGCAGCGCGATCCTGCGGCTGGCGGAGGAGTCGCCGGAAGGCACGTCGCTGCGAGCCTTCACGGATGAGCTGCACGCCCGGGCCAAGGCGCAGCACGAGCCGGCTCTGCGCACGGTGACACTCGCCACCCTGCACGCGGCGAAGGGACTCGAATGGGACCACGTGCACCTGCTCGGCGTCGCCGAGGGCCTGCTGCCGATCAGCTACGCGTCCACCTTCGAGCAGGTCGACGAGGAGCGGCGACTGGCGTACGTCGGCGTCACGCGGGCCGGGCGAACTCTGACGCTGTCGTGGTCGCGTGGGACGCGGGAGCGTCAGCCGTCGCGGTTCCTGCGAGAGATCGGCACCGGCACTCTGCGTGCGGACGGTGCGCGCTCAGGGGGCGGTGGAGCGAACCCGCGCGCAGGGACAGCGAATGGCCGAGCAGGCGCGGCCGGCCCCGCTCGGCGGCGATGACCAGCGCCGCGCCGGCGAAGGCAGCCTCCGTCACCATCGCGCGGCTGACCTCGGGGGCACGCCGGGCCAGCAGCTGAGCCGCGAGGTGGGGCCAGGCGGGATCGGCGTCGCGCCGATGAGCCGCGATGCACATCAGGCACGCGGTCTGTCCCGGCACCACGACCGGCCCGACCTCGGCTACAGACCCGGTGAGGACGAGGGGCATGTGCGTGATGTCGGCGGCCATAAGAGCGGAGACCCGCCGCGGCTGCACGAGGTGGTGCGCGAGGACGATCACCGCGTCACCGCCCTCGACGGCTTCCTGGGGTGCACCGAACCACGTCGTCTCTTGCACCTCCAGACCCGCCATCGTCAGCGACTCCGCGACCAGCTCCCGGTGGTCACGCGCGAAGCCGTCCGGAGTCTGCAGAGCCACCCGGATCGGCACCGGCACGGTCAGGAGCGCTCGCGCCAGGAGGCCGACGAAATCCGCGGCGGCATTCTCGGTGGCCCCGAGCGCGATCGCCAACGGGTCCAGCGCCTCCTCGGGAACGCCGCGCTCGAGTTCGCCGATGAGCCGCAGCTGCCACGGCGTGGGCTCCTCGATGACCGCCACCCCCTCCACCCCGAACTGCAGTGTCGACAGCGAGCGCCAGAGCGGCGGAAAGGCCGGGTCGAGTCGCAGCATGCGCTCGATTGTTCCGCGCCCGGTTCGCCGCACACGGTTTTCCACAGGTCCGCACGCCGAGCGGTGCTCCGCTCGGTGCTGGGGAGGAAGGGACGGAGCGCGTCCTCAGACGGGTCGAGGATCCTCCGCCGGGCCGTCCTCGCCATCGGGAGGGGTCGAGCCGCCCGACGGAGTCGAGCCGCCCGACGGGGCCGCGCCCGGATTTTCGCCGGCCAGCAGGCGTGCCAGCGCGTCGTCCATCTCATCGGGGGCCGGCTCCTCGCCGCGCGCGCGTGCCTCCAGCCGCGCGACGAGCGCCGCCGGGTCGTCGATGTCCTCGGCGGTCGGCATGAGGTCCGGGTAGTCCCAGAGCGCATCCCGGCCCGCCACGCCCACGGCATCGGTCACCGCGCGCCACATCGCCGCGGCTTCGCGCATACGGCGGGGCCGCAGTTCCAAGCCGACCAGTGAACTGAGCGCCTGCTCGGCAGGCCCGCCCACGGCGCGTCGGCGACGCACGGCCTCGGCGACCCGGTCGGCCGACGGCAGGCGCGCCGTGGCGCCCTCCGTGACGACGTCCACCCAGCCCTCGATCGTGGCCAGCAGGTTCTCGAGTCGGGTGAGGGCCGCGCTCTGCGCTTCGGAGCGGGTGGGCAGCAGCGCGCCGCTCTCCAGCGCCCGACGCAGCTCGTCGGGCTCCGACGGATCGAAGCGCGAAGCGAGGTCTTCGAGGGCGTCGGTGTCGACATGGATGCCGCGCGCGAAGTCCGTGATCTGCGACAGGACGTGCAACCGCAGCCAGCGGGCGTGGCGGAACAGGCGCGCATGCGCCAGCTCGCGCGTCGCGATGTACAGCGCGAGCTGGTCCGCGGGGATCTCGAGGTCCCGCCCGAAATCCGCGAAGTTCTGCGGCAGGATCACGGCCTCGCCGTCGGGCAGCAGCGGGATGCCGACATCGCCTCCGCTGACGACCTCCTTGGACAGGTTGCCGACGACCTGGCCGAGCTGCGAGGCGAACAGCGATCCGCCCACCGTCCGCATGAGGCGACCGGCTCCCTGCACCAGGCCCTGCATCTCTTCGGGAGCCTGATCGCGCAATGCCGCGGTGAGGGCGTCCGCGATGCTGGTCGCGACCGGCTCGGCGAGCTCCTGCCACACCGGCAGGGTCGCCTCGACCCAGCCTCCGCGGGTCATCGTCCGCGGGGGAGACGGCAGATCCGAGATGGTGGTCGCCTCGCTCAGCCACAGCGACGCGAGTGAGAAGGCCTGATCCAGATCCGTGCGCTGGCCGTCGGTGATGCCCAGACCGTCCTGGTTGGCGATGTGCAGCGCCTGACGTTTCGCCAGGTCCCACGAGATGCCCTCGTCGGAGCCGCTCGCGAACGCACCCTGCAGGTGCTGCATCACCGTCTGCATCATCGCGGGATCGATGCCCATGCCCGAAAGCCGGGCGAGCTGCTCCGGGTCGATCTCGGCACCGGCACCTCCGAACAGCTGCCGGATCATCTCCTGGAACTGCTCTTCGGGACTCTGGTCGTCGTCGCGGTCGAACTCTGCCACTTCAGCCGCCTCTCAGCCGGGTCATGACCTCGCGCTCTACGCTAGTCGCACGGATCATCGCACTTCCCGGCACGGACCTTTCCCCTGTACGCCGGTCGCGAACGACCAGGCAGAGAAAGGTCCCTCGTGGCGCTGTTCGACGAGAACGTCACCATCACGCCCCGCCCGCCGCGCCGGATGTCGCGCGGAATGGTGGCCGGCATCTGGGCGCTGACCGTCGCGCTCGTGGTGCTCCTGATCATCACGTTCCTGCCGACCTCCTACGTGATCCAGCGGCCCGGGCCGGTGTACAACACCCTGGGCACGACCGAGTCCACGCAGGGCACCCAGGTGCCGCTCATCTCCGTCCAAGGGGCGGAGACGTTCCCGACGGAGGGAGCGCTGGATCTGCTGACGGTGCAGGTGGTCGGAAACCGCGAGCGGACCCCGTCGTGGTTCGAGCTGGCGACCGCCTGGTTCGACCCGAGCAAAGCCGTCCTGCCCATCGACGCCGTCTTCCCCGAGGGCGAGACGACCGAGCAGCGCAACGAGCAGAGCGCCGCGATGATGGTCGACTCCCAGAAGGAGGCGACCGCGGCCGCCCTGACCGAGCTGGGCTACGACGTGGATGCCGAGCTGACGGTCTATTCGTTCACCGACGACTCGGCATCCCAAGGAGTGCTCGAAGAGGGCGACGTGATCATCTCCGCGAACGGCGAGGCGGTCACGGATGCCGGCGCCCTCCGCGAGATCGTGAATCAGGGATCCGGTGAGCCGGTCGAGCTCGACATCGTGCGCGACGCCCAGGAGCAGTCGGTGTCGGTCATGCCGAAGGAGACCGAAGTCGACGGCGAGACGCTGTGGCTGCTCGGCATCACACTGACCAACGACTTCGAGTTCCCCATCGACGTCACGATCCAGCTGAACAACGTCGGCGGTCCGAGTGCCGGAATGATGTTCGCGCTGGGGATCATCGACACCCTCACTCCCGAGCAGCTCAACGGCGGCGAGACGGTCGCGGGGACCGGGACGATCGATGCTGAGGGAGTGGTCGGGCCGATCGGCGGCATCCGGCAGAAGATGTGGGGCGCGGTGGGCGCGGGTGCGAAGTGGTTCCTGGCGCCGGCGGACAACTGCGACGAGGTCGTCGGCTACGTCCCGGACGGTCTGCGGGTCTTCTCCGTCGAGACGCTCGACGATTCGCTCGCGGTGCTGGACGCCGTGCGCGACGACGGTGACTTCGCGTCGCTGCCGACCTGCGAGACCTCCGCCGCCGCGGCTGCGCCCGCCGCCGGTTGAGCCGCAGCGACCGCTTCGCGCACAGCGCAACTCACGAGGCAGCTGGGGGCAGCCCCACGGCATTCGCCCAGAACCGCGCGCCTAGGATTGAACGGTGACCACGACCTCTGCGCCGGCCCCGGCCACGCCCTCCCGTTCCCGTCGGATCATCGTGATCTCGCTCGCGATCATCGCGGCGATCGTGGTGGCGTTCTTCATCTTCGCGAACCTCTACGCCGACTGGCGCTGGTACGAGCAGCTCGGGTTCCAGTCGGTGCTGCTGACGCAGTGGACGGCGCGCGTGGTGATGTTCCTGATCGGGTTCGTCGGCATGGCGGTTCCGGTGTGGCTGGCCATCCAGCTGGCCTACCGCCTCCGGCCCGTCTATGCGCGGCTCAGTTCGCAGCTCGACCGCTATCAGGAGGTCGTCGAACCGCTTCGGCGCCTCGCGATGTGGGGCATTCCGATCTTCTTCGGCTTCTTCTCCGGCTTCGCCGCATCCGCCCAGTGGGAGACGACCTGGCTGTGGTTCAACGGCGTCGCGACCGACGTGACCGATCCTCAGTTCCACCTCGACACCGGCTTCTACCTGTTCGCGATGCCGTTCTACAGCGCTCTGCTCGGATTCATCTCGGCCGTGCTGCTGGTGTGCCTTCTGGTCACCGCGCTGGTGTCGTATCTGTACGGGTCGGTGCGGATCGGCCAGCGGGAGCTGCGCATCTCCAAGGCGGCCCGCATCCAGCTCGCCGTGATCGCCGGGCTCTATCTGCTCGCGCAGGGTGCGAGTCTGTGGCTGGATCGCTACAAGACGCTCGTCGAGCCCGGCGCGCGCATCACCGGCCCCGGCTACACGGGAGTCAACGCGATCATCCCGGGCCTGACGATCCTCTCGATCGCCGCGATCATCGTCGCCATCCTCTTCTTCGTCACCGCCATCATCGGCCGCTGGCGCTATCCCCTCATCGCAACCGCCCTGCTGGTCGTCTCGGCGATCGTGGTCGGCGTCGGCTACCCGTGGGTGATCAACCAGTTCCAGGTGCGCCCGAATGAGTTGAGCCTCGAGCGCGAGTACTTCCAGCGCGGCATCGACATGACGAAGGAGGCGTACGGCATCGACGGCCTCGACAAGACCAACTTCCAGGCCGTCACCGACGTCGAGCAGAACCAGCTGCGCGAGGATGCCGCCACGACGGCTCAGATCCGCATCATGGATCCCGCCGTGATCAGCCCGACCGTGCGCCAGCTCGAGCAGTTCCGCGGCTACTACCAGTTCGCCGATCCGCTGGATGTCGACCGCTACGCGGTCGACGGCGTCTCGCAGGACACCGTCGTGTCGGTCCGCGAGCTCAACATGGACCAGCTCGGCGCCGCCGCCTCGTGGCAGAACACCACGCTCGTGTACACGCACGGCTACGGGATGGTCGCCGCGAAGGGCAACGACCGCACGACCGACGGCGATCCGGTCTTCCTCGAGCGCGGCATCCCCGCGGCCGGCTTCCTCTCCGACCAGGAGGACTTCCAGCCCCGGGTCTACTTCGGCGAGTATTCACCGACGTACTCGATCGTCGGCGCCCCCGAGGGGACCGATCCGGTGGAACTGGACTACCCGACCGGTGCGGACGGTGCGAGCGAGACCAAGACGACGTTCGACGGCGACGGCGGCCCGAGCATCGGCAGCGTCTTCGACCGCCTGATCTACGCCCTGAAGTTCCAGTCCGAGCAGATCCTGTTCTCGGACAATGTCAACGAGGACTCGCAGATCCTGTACGACCGCAACCCGAGCGCCCGCGTGCAGAAGGCGGCTCCGTATCTGACGTTGGACGGCGACCCCTACCCGAGCGTCGTGGACGGTCGCATCGTCTGGATCGTCGACGGCTACACGCTCAGCGCCAACTACCCGTACTCGACGACCGTGAGCCTGCAGCAGGCGATCTCGGACTCCAACACCACGGCTCAGCGCTTCGCCCTGGACAACATCAACTACATCCGCAATTCGGTCAAGGCCACGGTCGACGCCTACGACGGCAAGGTGACGCTCTACGCGTGGGACGACAAGGATCCCATCCTGCAGTCGTGGCAGAACGTCTACCCGTCGACCGTCAAGCCGATCAGCGACATGTCGGGCGACCTGATGAGCCACGTGCGCTATCCCACCGACCTGTTCAAGGTGCAGCGCTACGCGCTCGGGGTGTACCACGTCGACGACGCGCAGTCGTTCTACCAGCGCGACAACGCCTGGCAGACGCCGAACGACCCGCAGCAGGAGGCGGTGCTGCAGCCCCCGTACTACCTGACCATGCAGATGCCCGGCCAGGATGCGCCGACGTACTCGATGTTCACGAGCTTCATCCCGGCATCCGAGGGCACAGCCTCGCGCAACGTGCTGATGGGCTATCTGGCGGTGGACTCCAACGCCGGCGATGAGAAGGGCGTCAAGAGCGCGGACTACGGCAAGCTCCGGATGCTCGTCGTCGACGCCGACACGACGATCCCCGGCCCCGGACAGGTGCAGAACACGTTCAACTCCGATCCGCTGATCTCCTCGCAGATCAACCTGCTCAAGCAGGGGCAGTCGCAGGTGATCAACGGCAACCTGCTGACGCTGCCGGTGGGTGGCGGACTGCTGTACGTGCAGCCGGTGTTCGTCCAGGCCTCCAGCGGCACCCAGCTGCCGCAGCTGCAGAAGGTGCTGGTCGCCTTCGGCAACGAGGTGGCGTTCGAGGACACGCTGAATGAGGCCCTCGACGTGCTGTTCGGCGGCAACTCGGGTGTGGACACGGGAGACGCCGATGTGACGCCGACACCCGGTCCCACGCCCGAGCCGACTCCGGGGGAGACGACCGAGCCGCAGCCCACCCAGCCGCCGGCCGACGACTACCAGGCGGCGCTCCAGGAGGCCCGTCAGGCGATCCTGGACCGGCAGGCCGCCCTGGCATCGGGTGACCTCACCGCCTTCGCTGAAGCCGACGAGCGCCTCACCGCAGCGGTCGAGCAGCTCATCGCCCTCGGCGATCAGTAGCGCCCGCTCCACGCAGAAGGCCCGCTCACCCGGCAGGGGAGCGGGCCTTCTGCGTGGAGGGCGGTCCGATCAGTCGGTCAGCAGCCAGTACCAGATCAGCAGCAGCGTCACCAGGAAGCCGGCGATCTGGTTGACCCAGAGGAAGCGCCGCCAGCCGATCGTCGCCCGCTCCGCGGTGTCATCCGTGATCGTGCGGAACGGCCAGACCGTCGCGATGTACAGCAGCGGCACGAGCGCGGCAAGCGGGCCGGGCCACGGCGTGAACAGCATCGCGATCCCCGCCGCCGCGTAGCAGGCGAGCGCGAACCACACCGTCCAGCGAGCCCCTCGCACGGTGGCGATGGATGAGATCCCGGCCTCCCGGTCGGCGACGACGTCCTGCACCGCGCCGAACGCGTGAGAGGCGATGCCCCACAGCGCGAATGCCAGAATGACCGCTCCCAGCTGCCACGTCCACGTCGCGCCGGCGAGAACGAGTCCGTACACGGCGGGGGAGAAGAAGTGGATGCTGGAGGTCAGCGAATCGGCGAACGCCACTTCTTTCAGCCGCAGGGGCGGGGCGCTGTAGAACACGACGAAGAACAGGCTGGCCGCCAGCACCAGCCAGGACGCCGGCGATCCCACCACGACCAGGTAGATCACGAACGGCGCGCACGAGAGACCGGCTGCCCAGAGCGTGATCGGGTGCATCCGACGATCCAGGACCGCACCGTGGGCGCCGCCTTTGCGGGGATTGCGGAGGTCGGATTCGTAGTCGAAGACGTCGTTGATGCCGTACATCGCGAGGTTGTACGGAATGAGGAAGAAGAGGGTGCCGATCACCAGCGTGAGGTCGACCTGACGCATGGTCAGGAGGTAGGCCGCCGCGAAGGGGTAGGCCGTGTTGACCCAGCTGACCGGTCGTGAGGCGATGAAGAGCTGCTTGCCGACGGCCGCGGGGCGCAGCGCCTGTGCCGCCGTCATGCTGCCGCCTCCGACGCCCGCCGACGTTCCAGAAGCGTGAACACCGCCGGGACGAGGAATGCCGCGCAGAGGCTGTAGGAGAAGTCCTCGATCGGGGCGAGGCCGATCGCGATCCCGCTGAGGTGCTGCGGCGGGTAGACCACGAGCCCGGCGGCGATCATGGCGTTGTCGAAGATCGCGGTCAGCACGATCAGAACGACCGCGGCGACGGCGGAGGCGGCCATCCGTCGACCGAACCCGGGCCGGCGAAGCGTGAGCAGCGTCACGATCGCCGTGATGAGGACGAACGGAATGACGATGAGCAGATAGGTCATGCGCGGCGCTCCTCTGACTCTCGTGGTGTCTCGTCGCGCGCCGCCCGGCTTCGCGCGGACAGCACACGCATCGCGCCCGCCCACACGACAAGACTCAGGTAGCACAAGAATGTCAGGAAGAACACTTCCTCGAGCGGAAGATCGGGGGCGATGTCGATTCCGGTGAAGGCCGGGCTGTCGCCCTTCAGGAAGACGCCCGTGGTGATGCCGACGGCATCCCACGCCAGGAAGAAGACGACGCCGGCGGCGACGGCCGCGGCGGTGCGCAGCGGAGCCCGCCACGCGGCAAGGCGGAAGCGGGCGTCGATCACTGCGATGCCGGCGGCCGAGACGAGGATCGCCAGGAGATAGATCCCTGGCACGTCAGACCCGGGCAGGCTCGGGCAGCGGGCCGGGGGAGCGGTCGCCGCGCAGACGCTTGAGCACGAGTTCAGCCGAGATCAGGCACATCGGAAGCCCGATGCCGGGAAGGGCGGAGCCTCCGGCGTAGGAGAGGCCGCGGACCTTGCGCGAGGCGTTGCGGGGGCGGAACATCGCACTCTGGCCCAGCGTGTGGGCGAGCCCCAGCGCGTTGCCGCGCCACGAGTGCAGGTCGGACTCGAAGTCACCGGGAGAGATCGTGCGGCGCACGACGATGCGCTCGGCCAGACCGGGGATGCCGCACCACTCGGAGATCTGCTGGATCACGCGGTCGGCGGCCGTCTCCACCGCCGCGTCGCCGTCCCCGTCGATCCCGCCGTGCCCGATCGCCGGGTCGGCCGGGATCGGCACCAGGACGAAGAGGTTCTCGTGTCCGCTCGGCGCGACGTCGGCATCCGTCGCGCTCGGCTTGCAGATGTACAGCGACGCCGGATCGGGGATGCGGCGCGGTTCCTCGAAGATGTCCTCGAAGTTCGTGCGCCAGTCCTCCGCGAACAGCAGCGTGTGGTGGGTGAGCTCGGGCAGGCTGCCCTCGATTCCGAGCAGAAGCAGCAGGGCGCCGGGGCTCGGCGTGCGCTTGGCCCACCACTTCTCCGGGTAGGTCTGCAGCTGCGGGGGCAGGAGCTGGGTTTCGGTGTGGTGCAGGTCGGCGGTCGAGACGACCAGGTCGGCAGCGAGGCAACGACCGTCACGAAGCCGCACACCCGTGGCCACGGCATCCGTCGTCGTGATCTCCACCACCTCGCTGCCGGTGCGGATCTCGGCGCCATGGGCGACCGCCAGCCGGCGGACCGCCTGGATGATCTCGGTGAAGCCGCCACGGGGGTAGAGCACGCCGTCGTCGAGGTCGAGGTGGCTCATGAGGTGGTACAGGCTCGGCACACCGTACGGCGAGCCTCCCAGGAACACCGCGGGGTACCCCAGGATCTGGCGCAGGCGGGGATCGGTGAACCGGCGGTCGACGTAGCTGGCGAGGGAGCGGGTCAGAAGGGGAGCCAGCTGGCCGGCGCGGCGCAGCAGGGCCGGATCGCGCAAGCCCGCGGTCGTCTCGTAGGTGTCGTAGAGGAATCGGGTCACGGACAGCTCGTACGCATCGGCGGCCGAGTCGAGGTAGTCCTCGAGCTTCGCGCCGGCACCGGGCTCGATCGCCTCGAACAGCGCCGTCGCCTCGGCGCGACCGGATTGCACATCGGTGGGCGGGAGCGCCCGGGCGGGGTTCGGCTGGCTGTACACCCGGTATGCCGGGTCGAGGCGCACCAGATCCAGCTCGCGGTCGGCCGTCGTGCCGAGCAGGCGGAAGAAGTGCTCGAAAACCTCCGGCATCAGGTACCAGCTGGGACCCGTGTCGAAGCGGAAGCCGTCCTGCTCCCAGGATCCGGCCCGGCCGCCGAGCTCGTCGCGCGCCTCCAGAACGGTGACGTTCCAGCCCTCCGCTCCGAGCAGTGCGGCTGTGGCCAGCCCCGCGATGCCGGCACCGATCACGACGGCCGTTCGCTTGTCGTCGACGGCCATGTGTGACTCCTTCGTGATGGGCTCGCTCGGGGTGTTCATGCTCCGGCCCGCTCGATCTTCCGGTGGCGCGGCGCGAAGCCCATCCACGCGCGAGCGGCGAGGGTCGCCTTGACGGAATCCGGCACGCGGACGCGGGCGCCGGGCGACGCATCGCGGCGCAGTCGCATCGACAGCGACGCGAACAGGTCGTGCGCGGCGGTGACGGCACGCCGGCAGTCGGCCGGCAGGTCGGGGATGACCGCGGCTGCGGCGGCGAGGTCGCCGTCGATCCGGTCCAGCACCTCGACGCGGCTGGACGCGCCGGAACCCAGCCCGAGGTAGTCCCGCCCGAGGGCATCCTCGTCGTGCTGCTGATCGCGCAGGAAGTTGACGTCCTGGAACGCCGCCCCGAGTCTGCGGGCGCCGTCGACCAGAGCAGCGGGCGCAGCGACCGGACGCGGCGCTCCGGCGTTCACGAACACCTGGAGGCACATCAGGCCCACCACTTCGGCCGAGCCGTAGACGTAGTCGTCGTGGGAGGCCGCGTCGTGACGCGCGGTCTGCAGATCGGTGCGCATGGATGAGAAGAACGGTCCGATCAGGGAATCGTCCACACCGCACTCCCGCGCCGTGCGTGCGAAGGCGTGGACGACGAGGTTGGAGCTGAAGCCGCGCTCGATCGCCGCCATCGTCTCGTTCTCCAGCTCGTCCAGGACGGCCCGTTCTGCGTCGGCGTCCAGCCCGGCCGCCGCGGCAGGGCCGTCGACGATCTCGTCGGCGATCCGCACGAGGGCGTAGATGTTGCGCACGTGCGGCCGTGGCCGGGGCCCGAGCAGCCGCGTCGCGAGTCCGAAAGACGTCGAGTAGGCCGCGATCACGGCAGCGGCGGCATCCTGAGCAGTCTTGTCGTACAGGGCGAGCCCGGTCGGCTCATGACTCACGGAATGCGCTCCTCGACACGGTCGGCCAGCTCGCAGATGAGCGGGCGCGCAGGGAGCGGGAAAGTCGGGCTCTTCGCCGCGGTGCGCACACTCTCGAGGGTATCGCCGATCAAGGCGCGCAGGCTCCGTCTGGCCCCGCTCTCCTCCAGCGCCAGCTGCGCTTCGCGCACGGCGATCGGCCCGGTGTGGGCCACGGCCAGCGCATCGTTGACGCGGGACCAGGTCGGGGTCTGCCGGGCCAGGGCGATCAGCGGCGTCCGCTTGGACTCCCGGAGGTCGCCGCCTTCGTCGCGACCGGCCTGGGCGGCGGAGCCGAAGGCGCCGATCAGATCGTCGACGAGCTGGAAAGCCAGTCCCAGCCGCCCGCCCTGCGCATCCAGCGCGGCGATCGCATCGTCGGAGGCACCCGCGAGCAGCGCTCCGGCGCACAGCGGTGCGCTGAAGGAGTAGACGGCGGTCTTGTTGAACGTCGCGTCGAGGATCGCCTCCGCCTCGGCGTAGTCGGGCATCACGGCATTCTCGACGTCCGCCAGCTCGCCGGCGGCCGAGACGTAGATCGCGTCATCCAGCAGTCCGAACAGGCCCTCGCGAACGCGCGGCGAAACATCGGCCAGGGCGATCAGGCGGGACGCCTCGTGCAGCAGCAGGTCGCCGGCCAGGATCGCGGCGGCATCTCCCAGCACCGCGGCGCCGGCCGCGTCGGCACCCCGCTCCCGAGCGCGCGCGCGGAACTCGCCGCCCACGTTCGGGATGCCGCGGCGGACGGTGTCGTGATCGATCACGTCGTCGTGCACGACGAACGCCGTGTGCAGCAGCTCGAACGCTGCGGCGACCGACGACAGCGACGGGCAGTCATCCTCCTTCCCGCCGAATGCAGAGAAGGCTGCGACCACCAGGGTCGGCCGCAGGCGCTTGCCGCCCGCCGTGGCGCGGCCGACGGCATCCGCGAGCGCTTCGAAGCCGGTGCCCAGCTCGATGGCCCGATGGCGGATCCGCCGCAGCGATCCATCGATCGCATCGTCGATGGCCATTCGGGCGGCGGGCGGGATCATGACGCTCGTCGTCGCTGCAGCGCGGGTTCGGAGTCGAAAAGGTGCAGCTGCTCGGCCTGCAGGACCAGCCACGGGCTGAACGCCCAGGGAGTGGCCTCCAGCGAGATCCCGAGCGCGATCGGATCGACCCATTCCGCGTCGACGACCTCGAGCGGGTTGAGCACGGGCTCACGGGAGGCCCTCGCGATGTAGACGGGGCAGACCTCGTGCTCGACGATGCCCGAGGCGTCCACAGCCCGGTAGCGGAACAGGGGCAGCGCGAGCTCGATGTCCGTGAGGGTCAGGCCGAGCTCGTACTCGGCTCGGCGGTGCACGGCGGTCAGCACCGGTTCGGCAGGTCGCGGGTGGCCGCAGAAGGAATTGCTCCAGACGCCGGGCCAGGTGGTCTTGCCCAGGGCGCGCCGCGTGACGAGCACCTGTCCTTCGTCGTTCATCACGTGGCAGGAGAACGCGAGATGCAGTGCGGTATCGGTGCCGTGAACGCTGCTCTTGGGAGCGGTGCCGATCTCTCGACCCTCGTCGTCGAGGAGGACGACCTGGTCGGCGTCGCTCATGAGTCCTCCTTCAATTCGCTAGTTTAGCTAGCGATATTATCTCGCACGATGATACAAGTGGCGCGAGGGGGTGTCCACACGGCGCGGCCGCACCGGGATTTCGTGGCCGTTTCGTTGTGCGGCACGGGCACGTTTCCGCGGTGAGAATGAGAAAAGGCGCCCCCTGGCCGGGGACGCCTTTTCTCATTTTTCGTTGCGGGGACAGGATTTGAACCTGCGACCTCTGGGTTATGAGCCCAGCGAGCTACCGAGCTGCTCCACCCCGCGGCACAAGAATCGAGCCTAGCATGCATCTGAGGACACGTCACATCGGTGTCCTCGTCGGTTGCCTCGCCGGTCCGCGACCGGCGAGGATGAGGCCATGTTCTCCGCACGTGACATCGACCCCGACGACGACCTCGCCGACGGTCGTGACGAGTCCGCGTCCGAGCGGGCCGACCGCAACTGGAACGAGGTGCTGCAGGAGCTGCGGGTGATGCAGACGGGGACGCAGATCCTGACCGGATTCCTTCTCGCCCTGGCGTTCCAGCCCGCGTTCGCCGACCTGACCGGCTCGCAGCGGGCCGTGTATCTCTCGCTCGTCGTGCTCTCCGCGCTGTCCTCGATCGTCGCGCTCGCGCCGGTCGCCCTTCACCGCATGCTCTTCCAGCAGCGCGCGAAGCCGCAGGTCGTCGCCTACGGGCATGCCGCCCTCGTGACGGCCCTCGTGACGGTGTCGGTGCTGCTCGTCGGGGTCGTCGGGTTCGTCTTCGACGTCGTGGTCGACGGGACTGCGGCGCTGGTGTCCGTCATCGCACTCACGCTGGTCATCCTGACCCTGTGGGTTGCCGCGCCGCTTTCGATCCGCGCGCGACTGTCGCAGCGGGGGTCGAGGTGAGTGCCCCCCTCGCCGTCGCCGTCGCCCAGTTCGCTCCGACGGCCGACAAGGAGGCGAACCTGACCACCATCCGGCAGCTGACGGCGACGGCATCCGAGCGGGGGGCGCGTGTCGTGGTCTTCCCGGAGTACTCCAGCTACTTCGTGGACCCCTTCGACGATTCCGTCGCCGGCAACGCCGAGCCGCTGAACGGCCCGTTCGTCACGGCGCTGACGCACTTCGCGGCCGAGCGCGGCATGGTCCTCGTGGCGGGCCTGGTCGAGCGGGCATCGGATGACCGGCGCGTGCGCAACACCGTCGTCGCCGTGGACGGCTCCGGAATCCTCGCGCGGTACCGGAAGCTGCACCTGTACGACGCCTTCGGCCAGCGCGAGTCGGACTGGATCGAAGCGGGCGAACTGGGCTCGCCCGAGACCTTCGAGCTGGACGGCATGAGATTCGCTCTCATGACGTGCTACGACCTGCGGTTCCCCGAGGTCGGACGCACCCTGGTCGATGCGGGTGCCGACGTGTTCCTCGTTCCCGCGGAGTGGGTGCGCGGGCCGCTCAAAGAGCACCACTGGCGCACCCTCATTCACGCCCGTGCGATCGAGAACACGGTGTTCGTCGCAGCCGCGGATCATCCACCGCCGCTCGGAGTGGGCAGCTCCATGATCGTGGACCCGCAGGGGGTGGAGATCGCCGCGATCGGCGCCGCGACCGACGTGGTGGTCGCGCATCTCGACCCGGGAGCGGTCGAACGTGTCCGGCGCGTCAATCCCGCGCTGCGGCTGCGCAGGCTGCGGGTGGTTCCCGGGGACTGACCGGGACGCTCAGGCGTGCAGTCCGGCCAGACGGGATGCCGCCTCGGCGAGGACCGAGACGCGTTTGCACGCCGCGAACCGGACGAGGGTCGCGTATTGCGCACGGTGTTCCGGGCTGACGAAGGCCGTGAGCGGTATCGCCACGACACCCGCGCGATCGGGCAGGGCGCGGCAGAACTCCGCCGCGTCAGCGGCTCCCAGCGGTGCGGCGTCGGCGACGGTGAAATACGAGCCCGAAGCGATCGAGACGGTGAAGCCGGCCGCGCGCAGTCCCGCCCCGAGCAGGTCGCGCTTGCTGCGCAGACTCTGGGCGGTCTCCGCGAAGAACGTGTCCGACATGCGCAGTCCGACGGCGATCGCCGGCTGGAACGGCGCCCCGTTCACGTACGTGAGGAACTGCTTGACCGCCATAACCGCATCGATCAGATCGGCGGGGCCGACGATCCATCCGATCTTCCAGCCGGTCGTCGAGAAGGTCTTGCCGCCCGAGGAGATCGTGAGGGTCCGCTCCCGCGCCCCGGGAAGCGTCGCGATCGGCACGTGGGCTGCGTCGAAGACGAGGTGCTCATATACCTCGTCCGTGACGATCACGGCGTCGTGCCGCTCGGCGAGGCGGATCACCTCGTCCTGCACCTCTCGACCGAACACTGCGCCGGTGGGGTTGTGCGGATCATTGACGAGGATGACCCGCGTGCGATCCGTCACAGCCGCACGCAGCTCGTCCGGGTCCGGTTGGAAGTCGGGCCAGCGCAGCGGCACCGTGACCAGGCGCGCACCTGCGAGCGCGACGATCGCGGCATAGGAGTCGTAATAGGGCTCGAAGACGACCACTTCGTCCTCCGGCCCGTCGATGAGAGCCAGGAGGGCCGCGGCCAGAGCCTCGGTCGCGCCCGCTGTCACGAGCACCTCGCGGTCGGGATCGAGCTGCTGCCCGTAGAAGCGCTGCTGGTGGGCCGTGATCGCGTCCCGCAGATCCGGGATGCCGCGCCCGGGCGGGTACTGATTCACGCCGTCCGCGATCGCAGCGCGCGCCGCCTCGAGCACCGCGGCGGGTCCGTCCTCGTCGGGGAAGCCCTGGCCCAGATTGATCGCACCGGTTCGCGCCGCGAGGGCGGACATCTCGGCGAAGATGGTAGGGCGCGCGGACCCGTCCGGTCCGATCAGGCCCGCACCCGTCGCGGTACGGCGCCAGGCTCCGGGTGTTTCTCGCATCGGGTTCACGCTACTCGCATAGTCGCCCCCCATCCCGGCCATAAGAAACGCACAGAATCCCAGACCACAGTTGTCAGTGGTCGGCAGAAGGAGCAACCATGAGCGAGAACGAGGGCGAGCGCCCGTCAGAATCCACCCCCCCGCAGGACGCCGCGTCCGCCGCGGGGGCGCAGCCCGCATCGAATGTGCAGCCCGCTGCTCCGGCGCAGCCCCCGGCGCCGCAGGTCTCAACGCCGCCGCACCCTGGTGCCGCCGCCTGGCAGGCCCCGCAGGGCACGCGCCCGGCTGGCTATCCGGCCTACCCGCCGCAGGCGCCCCCGTACGGCGCTCAGCGCCCGCAGGGCTACGCCGGCCAGCCCGCGCCCGGTCCGCAGTACGCCGGTGCCTACGGCCAGGGCGCCGGACGCCCCGACGGCAACCAGACTCAGCCCACGGTGCCCTTCGATCGCCCCGCCACCGGTACGACGGCGACCGCGACCAAGAAGAAGGGCGGCGGAGCGAAGGTCGCGGGCCTGATCGTCGCTGCGGCCATCGTCGGCGGCGCCGCAGGGCTCGGCGGAGCGTACGCCGGGGTCAACCTGTTCACCCCCGCCGGCACGAGTCCCATCGCAGGACCCTCGACCGTGACCGTCAACAACTCCGACGAGGTCAACCAGACGACGGCGATCGCCGCCAAGGTGCTTCCGAGCGTCGTGACGATTCAGGCGACGGGAACCAACGGAGCCGGCACCGGCTCGGGAGTCGTGCTCACCAGTGACGGCTACGTCGTCACGAACACGCACGTGGTGACGCTGGACGGTCAGACCGCGGACGCGACGATCCGGGTGACGACCTCGGACGGACGCGTCTACGACGCCGAGGTGGTGGGCACGGACCCCACCTACGACCTCGCCGTCATCAAGCTGGTGGACGCCGAGGACCTCACGCCGGCCGAGTTCGCAGACTCGAGCGACCTCAACGTCGGCGACCAGACCATCGCGGTCGGCGCCCCCCTGGGCCTGTCCAACACCGTGACGACCGGCATCGTCAGCGCCCTCAACCGCTCCATCCAGATCGCCTCGTCCGCGGCGCCGGACTCGTCCGACACGCAGGCGCCGGATTCCGGCTCGCCCGACAGCGGTGACAGCCCGTTCCAGTTCGACTTCGGCGACGGCCAGAACCCGTCCGCGACGCCCGGCGAGTCGATCTCGATCGCGGTGATCCAGACGGATGCCGCCATCAACCCCGGCAACTCCGGTGGAGCACTCGTCGACGAAGAGGGCAAGCTGATCGGAATCAACGTGGCGATCGCGAGCGCAGGCGGCTCCAGCGGCCAGTCCGGCTCGATCGGCGTCGGCTTCTCGATCCCCTCGAACATCGTCGAACGGGTCACCGGAGAGATCATCGACAACGGCGCGGCCACGCACGGGCTGCTGGGTGCGAGCGTCCAGGACGCCGCGGCTGTGGAGTCCTCGACGATCACCGGCGCGTACATCGCCGAGGTCGTGGACGGCGGCGCCGCGGTGGCGGCGGGTCTGCAGAAGGGTGACATCGTCACCGAATTCAACGACGTGCCCGTCACCGATGCCACCGACCTGACCGCGCAGGTGCGCGCGGCGGCCGCCGGCAGCGATGCGACGGTGACCTTCGTCCGCGACGGCAAGACCCAGACGGCCGAGGTCACGCTGGGCGAGCTCGCTCCGTAGGAGGCTCAGAAGAAGGACGCCACCCCGCGATAGAGTCGCGGGGTGGCGTCCTTCTCGTTCGGCGCGGGAAACGCGCGGAAGATCGCGAGCATCCCGCTCTACGCCCTGGGTCGTCTCGCGACTGTTCTGATACCCCGTCGCCGGGACAGCTGGGTCTTCGGCTGCGCCGCCGGAATCGCCGATGGCGCGCTCGCCCTCTGGCACGTCGCTGCAGCGGGGGGACACCCGGCCGTCTGGCTCGTCGGCACCCCGCGTGAGGCTCGGGATGCCGCCGCCCGCGGCATTCCGCACGTCGCGAAGAACTCGTGGCGCGGCTTCTGGCTCACCGCCCGGGCGTCGGTGGTGGTCGTGACACACGGGTTCGGGGACGTGAACCGCTACGCGGTCTCGGATGCTTTCGTCGTCCAGCTCTGGCACGGCATCCCGCTCAAGCGCATCGGCCTGGATTCCTCCGAGACCGTACGCAGCGGCATCCTGCCCGGCGCCGCCGCGATGCGCGTCGCGCTGACGGCGATGTACCGCGCGGCCGCCCGGCGCATCAGCGTGCTCCCGGCGGCATCGCATCTGGTCCGCGGACGACTCGAATCGGCTTTCGGGCTGCCGGACGAGCGGGTTCCGGTCACGGGGGAGCCGCGGGTCGATGTCCTGTCGCAGGGCGACGCCGCGACGCGGCGATCCGCTGCGAGGGCGGCGATCGCCGCCGCGGCGGGGCCGGCCGACGACGGGGACAGGCTCGTCCTGTACGCGCCCACCTGGCGGGACGGCGCGGCCGACCCCGCCGTCCCTTCGGCGCAGGAGTGGGGGACTCTCGTGGACGTGCTTCACCGCCGGCGTGCGGTGCTGCTGGTGCGCTCGCATCCGCTCGGTGCGGGGGATTACGCGCCCCCGTTCGCCACCGAACGGGTCATGAGTCTCGGCAGTGACCTCGTACCCGACGTGACTCCGCTGCTGCCGGGCGTGGACGTGCTCGTGACCGATTACTCGTCCTTGGCGTTCGACTCCGCGCTGGTGCCGCTGCCGGTGATCTACCTGGCGCCGGATGTCGCGGCGTACTCGCGCACGCGGGGGCTCTACGGCTCGTACGCCGACGTCGCGGGAGACGATTGGGCTGTCGATTGGACCGGGGCCGCCGCCCAGTTGGACGCACTTCTGGGCGACGACGCCGAGCGCGAGCGGCGCATCGAAGCTGCCCGGCGGCTGAGCGCCCGGGTCCACGCCTTTCGCGACGGGGCGAACACCGCGAGGGTGTACCGTGCGATTCGGGCCGGGCTGGATCGCCGGCATCCCGCCCACCCGGGCGCTGTCAGGAAAGGACTCCGATGATGGACGCCCGCTTCTCCACCGACGCCGGCGCGGCGCTCCTGCTCTCCGGGACCGGCGCGCGGCCTTCCTCGGTCGAGCTGATCGGGTCGCGCGCTCGTGTCCGCGGATCCCTCTCGGGCCGCGGTACGACATGGAAGGCGACCCTTCCGCTGCGCGCGTCGCGATGGGGCGGCGCCGAGCTTCCGCTGCCGAGCGGCGAGTACGAGCTGCGCATCGTCGGCGCCGAAAGCGCGGACGGCGAGCCGACGACGTCCATCCCCCTGTCGCAGCTGGGCACGCTGCGCGCGTCGCTCGATGCGGGCACGCTCACGATCGGACCCCCGATCGATCCCGCCTACGACTCCGGCGAGGGCCAGGCGGCTCTGGACCGCCGGTACGCCACGCGGCCGGCGGCGCTGGAGAACGCCGTGTTCTTCGAGAGCTTCTACGGGCGCAACGCCAGCTGCAATCCGCTGGCGATCGACCGCGAGCTCGTGCGACGAGCACCCGGCGTCACGCGCTACTGGAGCGTCGTGGATCTGTCCGTGCAGGTCCCGGACGGAGCTGTGCCCGTCGTGGACGGCAGCCCGGAGTGGTGGCGTGCGCGGGGCGCCGCGCGCCTGCTCGTTGTCAACGACTGGCTGCGGCGCACGTTCGCGCGGCGTCCGGGTCAGGTGGTCATCCAGACCTGGCACGGCACGCCGCTGAAGCGACTCGCCCTGCACCGTCCCGGTTTCGACCCGCGCCGGATGGCCGCGGTCGTCAAGGAGTCCCGGCGGTGGAACGTGCTGGTGGCGCAGAACCCCTACGCCGCCCGCATCCTGGGCAAGGCGTACGCGTTCCTGCGGCGACCGATCTGGGTCGAGGGCTATCCGCGCAACGACGTCCTGGTCGCGGGCGACGGCGCTGCCACGCGCGAGGCACTCGGGATCGGCCCGGACGAGCGCGTGCTGCTGTACGCGCCCACCTGGCGGGACGACCGCACGCAGATGGTGGATTTCATCGACCCGGCTGCGCTTGCCGCGGCCACCGATTCGGTCGTGCTGGTCCGCGGCCACTCCCGCACGCTTCTTCCGGGCCGGGATGCCGAGGGCCCGCGCGTCGTGGATGTGACAGGCTTCCCCGACACCTCACGGCTGCTGCTGGTCGCTGACGCGCTGATCACGGACTACTCCTCCGTCATGTTCGATTACAGCGTGACCGGCAAGCCGATGTACTTCCTGGTGCCCGACATCGAGCACTACCGAGGAGAGCTGCGCGGCTTCTACTTCGACCTCGTTGCGCACGCCCCGGGCCCGGTGGTGCGCACGCAGACCGAGCTGATCGACGCTCTGCAGACGGGGGATCCGAGCGCGTTCTCGGCCGCCTACGCGCAGTGGCGTCAGAAGTTCAACGCGCGCGATGACGGGCGCGCCGCAGAGCGCGTGGTCAACCGCATCCTCGATCAGCGGCTCGTCGAGACCGACTAGGGCAACGGCGTATTGCGGGTGCCGAGGCGCGAGGTGTCCACCGTGTCGTGGGCCCCGCGAATCACGCCGATCAGAAAGCCGGCCCCCCAGGACAGATGCATCGTCGGAAGCACCGCGAGGGTCCACAGCTTGTCGCGCCACCCGGTGCCCCCGCCCGGGCCGAGGGCGACCGCGATCACGAGCAGGACGTACGCGGCGACCGGCAGATAGACGACGGACGCCGCCAGCGACCACCAGCCGGTGAGGAGGCCTGCAAGCTCGAGGACGCCGATCAGCACTGCCAGCACCAGCGCGATCACCAGGGCGGGCGGAGCGAAGAACCGCACGGAGTTCCCACGGCCGTACCGCCGCACGAGCTCGCCGCGCCAACGACCGGTCGCCGAGAACTGGCGCCCCAGGCGCGTCCAGCTCTCGCGAGGCCAGTAGGTCACAGCCAGCGTGGGATCGAACCACACGCGATAGCCCGCCCGCCGGATGCGCAGATTCAGCTCCCAGTCCTCGCCCCGACGGATGCTCTCGTCGAAGAGGCCCACCTCTTCGAGGACCTCTCGTCGCATGACGCCGAGATAGGCGCTCTCCGCCTCGCCCTCCTGTGTGCCGCCGTGATAGGCGCCGCCGCCCAGGCCGATCGGGGAGTTGTAGGCTCGCGCGACGGCCCGCTGGAAAGGCGTGCGTCCGTCTGCCTTCATGACGCCGCCCACATTGGCCGCGCGCACGCGGTCGAGGGTGGTCAGCGCACGGGTCGTGTAGCCGGGCTCCAGTTCGGAGTGCGCGTCCACCCGGACGATCGTGGGGTAGCGGGCGGCGCGGATGGCGAGGTTCAGACCGATCGGGATATCCGCCTCGGGGTTCTCGATCAGCACGACCCGGGGATCCGCAGCGAGCTCCCGGGCCAGCTCGTTCGTGCCGTCGTTGGACGGCGCGAGGGCCAGCAGCAGTTCGGTGGGCCCGGCGACGTCCTGCGCGAGAACGGTCTGCACCGCCCGGCGCAAGTACGCGCGCTCATTGAGGACGGGCATGACGAAACTCACGCCTGCGCCCACCGGGACGGCCGGCGCATCCTTGCGCCCGGGCTGCTCGTCATGCACCCGTCGATCATGTCACGGGCCGGATGCGCTTCCGTGGGCGTCGCTATCCTGAAAGCGTGGGTATCGTCTCGGACGCGAAGAAGGCCGCAGCCCTGCTGCGCAAGGCCGTCGGCAACCGCTCCGCGGTCCGCGATGTGCGCCGAACGCTCGCCGACGCTCCGCAGAACCCTCCCCATCACTATCGCGTGGCGGTGTACTTCGCCGACGGTGCGGTCAACATGTACCAGATCCGTCAGTGGTACAAGCCGCTGGCGGTGCTCGCGCAGACCTGGCCGGTCGTCGTTCTGAGCCGCAACGCCACCGGCGCGCGAGCGCTCCTGGCCGAAGGCGCGCTGCCGGTCGCGTTCGTGCCCACCGTGCGCGATCTCGAGCGCGTCATCGCGGAGCAGGACATCCGCGTCGTGCTGTACGTGAACCAGAACACGCGCAACTTCCAGATGTTCCGGTACGGCCGACGGTGGCACGTGTTCATCAACCACGGCGAGTCCGACAAGATGTACATGACCACCAATCAGTACAAGGCCTACGACTACGCGTTCATCGCCGGCGACGCCGCCCGAGAGCGTCTGGGCCGGGTGCTCTGGGACTACGACCTCGATCGCCGGACGATCCAGATCGGCCGCCCGCAGGCCGACCACTATGCCGGCGTGCTTCCCTACACTCCCGACGATCGGACAGTCGTGCTGTACGCGCCCACCTGGGAGGGCGATCGCCCTTCCGCGCACTACGGGTCGATCCTCTCGCACGGCGAGAGGCTGGTCGCGGCCCTTCTGGCGACTGGTCGCCATCGCGTCATCTACCGGCCGCACCCGCGCTCGGGGGTGGTGAATCCGGAGTACGGCGCCGCAAATCGCCGGATCATCGCCGCCCTGGCGGCTGCCAACACCGCGGATCCGGCATCCCAGCATGTCTTCGACGACGGACCCGAGCTCGGGTGGCAGCTCTCCGCCGCGCACGTCGCGATCGTCGACATCTCGGCGATGGTCTACGACCGGCTCGCCGCCGACCGGCCTCTGATGATCACGCGCCCGGCCGACCCCGAAGCGCTCATCGACACCCACGGCTACCTGGCGGCGTGCGAATGGCTCGACCCGACGGATGCCGGGGCGATCGTGGCCGAAACCGATCGGGTCCTGGCAGATGAAGAGGCGGTGGCCCGCCTCGAGACCTGGGTAGCGCACTACTTCGGCGACACCACCCCTGGTGCCGCGACCGCGCGCTTCCATGCAGCGATCGACGCGCTCATGCGGTCGTGGGAGCAGTGGCACGGACGGGCCGGCGAGGAAGAAGAAGAGGAAGACGCGGAAGAAGCCGATTTCGACGACTGAGCCTCAGCCCACCGCGGCGGGCCTCTCGACCAGGCGGGCGATCGCCTGCAGCGGGATGGTCACCCACGTCGGCCGGTTGCGCGACTCGTAGATCGCCTCGTACACCGCCTTGTCCAGCTCGAGCGCCGCAAGCAGAGGGCTCTCCACGTCCAGTTCGGCACCGGACGTGCTGGCGTACCCCTCCACGAAGGACCGACGGGCGCTGCGCGCCCACTCCCGCACCGAGTGCGACGAGCCGTCGGGACGGTCGAGGCGGATGGAGCCTGCGACGTAGTCGAAGGATCGCAGCATGCCCGCGACATCCCTCAGGGGCAGGTCCGACTGCACTCGTTCGGACATCGGGCGCAGCGGCTCGCCCTCGAAGTCCAGAAGCACCCATCCGCGGCCGGGCACGTGCAGCACCTGGCCGAGATGGTAGTCGCCGTGGATGCGCTGCAGCGCCGGCCATGAGACGTCGAGGGCACGCGTGTAGACCTCCTCGATCGCGTCCCGCCGCTCGGCGATCGCCGGAACCTCGGCGATCGCGATCGCCAGACGGCGTCGCCACGTCGCCGCCGTCGCGGCGCGGTCACCCGGCTGCGTCTCCCGGGTCGGGAACAGGCCCGCCAACGACAGGTGCACCTCCGCGGTCGCGGCGCCCAGGGCGAAGGCGCGGTCGCGGAAGTCCGCCCCCCGCGCGGCGGCGTGCAGGGCGACGCGCCACGCGTCCTCGACATCGGGCAGGAACTCCTGCGCGAAGGCCAATGAGCCCGTCACCGTCTCACGCGCCGTCGTGAGGTCTGGCCACACTCCCTCGATGGAGCCGACCGCGCGCGGCACGTGCCGCGAACCGGCGTCGGCGAGCGCGGTCTGCAGCTCGATGTCGGGATTGAGCCCGGGGTGCAGCTGCCGGAAGATCTTGCAGATCACCGGCATCGAGCCGTCGGTCGCGCGATAGATCAGAGAGGTGTTGGACTGCTCCCCGGCCAGCACGGTGGCATCGTGAAGCGAATCCGTCGAGACGCTGCGCGTGGGGCGCCCGGTGGCGACCGCGCGCGGACCGGCACCCTGACCTCCGCTCGTCACGAGTCTCATCAGCGCAGCCGTGTAGGCGGGGTCGAACGGTCCGTCGATGAACGTGGTCCCCGGCTCCGGACTGCCGATGATGTGATCGGGCGAGGCGTCGACGCTTGCGGTCGCCCGTGAGACCACGGGAATCTGGTAGAGCACCGCCGGAAGAGCTCCCTCGTCTGCGATGAGGAAGGTCCGCACGCGGAACCCGGTCGACGGCGCGGGCTCGGGGGGTGCCGGCATGTCCCACCACGCGACGAGGCGCAGACTCGGGGGTCGGCCCTTGGCGGCATACCACCGCTGCCGGGGCATCCATGCCGCCAGGCACGCCAGCGTACTGTCCATCCCCCGAGATTATGCCCCGTCGCCGAGAAGTGTCGACCTGCCTCCGAGCCTTCTGCGTCTGTCACCATGGCACGCATGGAAGCACTCGAGAGCTGGACCCGCACCGACGTGTCCTTCGACGGCGAGACCCGTGAGGTGTTCCGCAAGGGCACGGGTCGCGGTGTGATCATCATCCATGAGATCCCCGGCATTGAAGAGAACCTCGTCCGCTTCGCCGACGAGGTGGTCAACGCGGGTTTCACGGTGCTGCTCCCGCGGCTGTTCGGCACGCCCGGCGCCGGCTTCTCTGCTGCCAACCTCGCCGGCGATCTTCGTCAGTTCTGCGTGCGCCGCGAGTTCTCGGTGTTCGCGCGCGGGAGGACGAGCGCGGTCGCAGGCTGGCTGCGCGCGCTCGCCCGGGACCTGCGCGACGAGGTCGGAGGGGAGGGAGTGGGCGTCATCGGCATGTGCTTCACCGGCGGATTCGCCCTCGCCATGATGGCGGGCGCGCCGGTGATCGCCCCCGTCATCGCCGAGCCGTCGCTGCCCGCCGCGGTCGGTCTGCCGCGCAGTGCGGCAGCCCGCGGCGCCGACCTCGGACTGTCGCCGCATGACCTCGACGCCGTGAAGAACAGCGGCTGCGACGTGCTCGGGCTGAAGTACCGCACCGACGCCGCGTCCGGGAGCCGCTTCGACACGCTGCGCCGCCTGTTGGGCGACCGCTTTCTCGCGGTCGAGTTCGAAGGGTCGGGCCACTCGGTGCTCACGATCCACCGGCGCGAGTTCGGCGTCGACCACGTGCTGGATTTCCTCGACCGCACGCTGAACGAGGAGCCCCAGCGCACCCGTCCGCTGCGAGACGCTGCGCGCGAGCAGGAACTCGAGGGCCGCTGGGTCCGGGCTTCGAGGCCCGGGTCACTCATCAGCCGGAACGCGTCGTGCTGCTCGTCGAGCGGGGGTTGACGAAGAAGGGTCTGGAGCGCGCCGAGGCCATCACCCGCGCAGTGACCGGTGAGCGACCCGACATCGCCCGGGTGAGCCCGCCGGGACCGTGAGGCCGGCAGGCTGCGTCAGGAGCCCGGGTCGGCCCCTGTCGCAGCCTTCTCCTCGACGGGAGCGACGGGAGCGACGGGGATGACGACCGACGCGATGCTCGTGTCGAGGAATCCGAGCGATCCCGCCGATGCGACCGGATCCGGCAGGCTCTCCGCCTCGGTCCGTGTGCGCTCCGGCTCGGAGGGAAGCCCCGCCCATTCCGTCGGCTCCTCGGGACGCGTGCTGAACTGGCCCATGTCACCATTGTGCGCCTTCGGCGGGAGGCGGGAGGCGCACCATGACGATGGCGCGTGGGGTCAGTCGTCGGCGAGGTCGCTGTCGAGATGCTCATCGGCGGACGCCGGGCCGTCGGCCTGCTCGATCGCCCTGCGCCCGCGCGGCGTCACGGCGCCACCGACGCGACGACCGGCGGATCCGACGGCGGATACTCCGCGGGTGAGCCCGCCGGCGATCGCCCCGCCGGCGCGCCGGATGCCGCGCGTGGCGGCATGCTCGAGGCGCAGCGTGTCGGGTCGCGGCTCGAGATCGGCGGGCAGGTCGAGGGGCGGCAGGCCGAAGGCGCGGCGTGATCCCACGAGAACGCGACGTCCGAGAATGTGGTTCCCCGCGCCGCCCACGGCCGCCCCGATCCCGAACGGCAGCGCCTTCCCGAGGAAGGAGGCACCGCCGCGGGCTGCGAAGGAGCGCACGAACGTGGTCTTCAGGCGATCCACCAGCGGTCCCATCGCGGCGCGCGGGATCGTCTTGGTCACCAGTTCGCCCCAGTAGCGATCGCGCGCCGGCCCCTTGCCGGCGGCCTGGCCGGCCAGCTGCGAGACCAGATCGACGCCCTCCTTGCCGAGCATCATCGTCAGCACCAGGGCGCGTGCGCGGTCCGGGTCGGCAACCGGGATGCCGTGCACCTCCGCGACGGACTGAGCGAACAGCGTCGTCGCTTCGAGGAACCCCACCGTCTCGACGCCGCTCAGCGCCAGTGTCACTCCCGTGCCGATCCCCGGGACGACGGCGGTGGCGCCGACCGCAGCGCCGCCGGTCGTCACCGCGGCGAGATAGCGACGCTCGAGGATGCGCACGATCTCCGCTGTGGAAGCGTGCGGGTGCCGCAGGCGGATGCTTCTCAGATGCGCCACCACGACGGGGCGCTGGATGGCCAGTACCCGGTCGAGCATGCGCACGATCATCGGGTGCTCGTCCGAGCCGGCAGGCGGAAGACCTCCCGTCCACGCAGAGTCGTCGGGGAGGGAGTGGATGCGGTGAACCTTGTCGGCCATAACGGCCCGATCCTATGCGTGCGCTCTGGACGGATCCCGGGGTTGACAGGCGTGTCCCGCGCACTCGGCGGATGTTGCAGGGGCGCTGCTCAGACGAAGAGGTTCGCGCGCTCGAGGTCTTCGGCGAAGTCGACCTCGACCGCGTACAGGTCGGAGATGTCCAGGGGCTGCAGGCGAACGCCGTCCTCTTCGATCGCCATCTCGAGGCCGCGTTCGAAGTAGTCCTGGTCATCGACCCGCGACAGCTGGCGGATGAACGCCTTCTTGTCGCCGCTGGAGATGTAATTGATGCCCACGGCCTCGCCGATGCCGCCGGCGACGGTCTTGGAAAGCTGGCTGATGAAGCCCTCCGCCGTGACCGTGTATTTGACCTCTTCGTCGCTCACCTTGGAGGTGTTGACCGTCACGAAGGACTGGTCGCGCTCGATGAGCTCGATCGCCCGACCGAGGACCCGCGGGTCGAACACGACGTCGCCGTTCATCCACAGGACCCCGCCCTTGCCGCTCTTGCTCAGGGCGCGCAGCAGGCTCTTGGACGTGTTGGTCTGGTCGTACCGGTCGTTGTAGACGTAATCGACTTCGGGAAAGGCCTCGACGATGATCTCGGCCTTGTAGCCCACGACCGTCGTGATGCGCGCATCGGTGCCGAACGCGGCACGGATGTTGTCGTGCTGCTGCCGCATGATGCTGCGTCCATCGCTCAGCTCGGTCAGCGGCTTCGGCAGGCTGCGGCCCAGCCGCGAGCCCATTCCGGCTGCGAGAATGACGGTCTGAAGGGTCAAAATATGCTCCTGGGATGAGTGTCTTCACTGTCGGTTCACCGACGCGACACTCCCTCGTGCCTGGTTCATGGTAGCGAAAGCACCTGGGAAGGCGCATAATGCGGGCCTCCCGTTGCCGATTCGTGACATGAAGCGTGCGTCCAGACGCGCGCTCCGAGCATTGCCGGCGTTCGCCGCCCGCTTGGTAGGTTGTATCGGTGACAGCCTCGCTGCCCATGCCAGAGGACGCTCATCCGGACCGATCGGATGGCGATGACGAGGGTGCTCGGCGGTCCACGTCCGTGGTGCGGCCGCTGCCGCCGAAGCCGGAGAGGCTCCCCGAGGACGCGGCGACCGCGATCCCACCGCGCAAGCCCCGCAAGAAGCCGAAGATCGATCCGGGGCCGCCGCCGCCCCTGCCACCCGATCTGGTGATCCCGCCGAAGCCGCCGCTGCCGACGATCGCAGAGAACACCCGGGCGGCCGCACCGGAGGTCGTGGAGCCGGAGGTCGTGGAGCCGGAGCTCGTGGAGCCGGAGCTCGTGGAGCCGGAGGTGCTCGAGGCGGACGCGCTCGCAACTGCCGAGCCTGAGCCGGTGTCTTCCGAGGCGCCGGTGGCGGCATCCCTCGACGGCAGCCCGACAGCGCTCCTGGTGAAGGGCGTCACGAAGGCGTTCGGCGACACGCGCGCGGTCGACGGCATCGATCTCACCGTGCCCGCGGGCATCTTCTACGGGCTGGTCGGGCCGAACGGCGCGGGCAAGACCACCACCCTCTCCATGATCGCCGGACTTCTGCGCCCCGACCGCGGCTCCATCCGCGTGAACGGGGTGGATGCGGCATCCGATCCGCTCGGCGCGAAGCGGCAGATGGGCGTGCTTCCCGATCGCCTGAGGACCTTCGACCGGCTGACCGGACGGCAGCTGCTGCACTACTACGGCGTGCTGCGGGGCCTGCCGGCCGCGGTCGTCGAGAGCCGCACCACGGATCTGGCCCGGGCCTTCGATCTGTCGGAGTCCCTCGGCCGGGTCGTGTCGGACTACTCGGCCGGCATGGTCAAGAAGGTCATGCTCGCCGGCGCGCTCATCCATTCGCCCCGTCTTCTCGTGCTCGATGAGCCCTTCGAATCCGTCGATCCCGTCTCGAGCGCGATCATCCTCGACATCCTCAAGACCTACGTCGCCCACGGCGGAACGGTGATCCTCTCCAGCCACGGCATGGATCTGGTCGAGCGGGTGTGCTCCCGCGTCGCCGTCATCGTCGCGGGTCAGGTCCTTGCCGAGGGCACCGTGCAGGAAGTGCGCGGAGAGCTGACGCTCGAGCAGCGCTTCATCGAACTCGCCGGAGGTCTGAGTGACGTGGAGGGCCTCGAGTGGCTGCACACGTTCTCCGACTGAGGATCGCGCTGCTGGTCGGGGCCCTGCGGGGGGACTCCGCGCACGTGCGCCGCACAGTGCTGGCGTTGCTGCTGCTGATCGCGGCGACGGCGGTGGCGTGCTGGGCCGTGCTGACACTGCGGGATGCCGCGACCACGGTCGTGCTGGCGGTCATCGTGCTCGGCGGATCGGCGGTGAGCCTGGGCTTCGCGCTCGCCCCGCTCATGGCGGGCGCGACGGATCCGCTCGACCCGCGTCGGTTCGCGCTGATCGGCCTTCCGAGCGGCCGCCTCGCGGCGGTGCTCGCGGCCGTCGGCTTCGTGAGCGTCCCGACGTTCGCCCTGCTCGCCGTGTCGGTGTGCACCGCGATCGTGTGGGCAGAGCACGGCGTCCCGTGGATCGGCGCGGTGACCGGGCTGATCCTCGGCGTGGCGACCTGCGTCCTGCTCGCGCGAGTGTGCATGGCGCTGACGGCGCTGTTCCTGCGCGAGCGGCGCTCCCGCGAGCTGTCGGGTCTGTTCGCCCTCGTGCTGCTGGTGGTCGTGGTCCCCGCCGGTGTCTTCTTCGCGTCGCTGGAGTGGGGCGGGCGCGTTCCCCCGCAGTTGAGCGAGGCGGTCTCGCTGCTCGCGCTCACGCCGCTCGGGGCGGCCTGGGCGTTCCCAGGCCGCTTCGCGCAGGGCGGGATCGGGCTCGCCGCCCCCGCACTGCTGGTGGCGCTCGCAACGCTGGCCGTGCTCGGTCTGGTCTGGATGCTCCTGGTGCGGCGGATGCTCTCGAGCACCGAACGGCCCGTCTCCGTGCGAGAGCGCGGAGGACTCGGGTGGTTCGCGGTCGCACCGGGCACTCCCGGCGGCGCCGTGGCCGCTCGCAGCCTCATGTACTGGCTGCGCGATCGGCGCTACGTGGTCAACCTCCTGGTGATCCCGATCGCCGCGGCACTCACGACGGTGCCGCTGCTGGTCGCCGGAGTGCGCCCGGAGATCGTCGCACTGGTGCCCGTCCCGATCGTGGCACTGTTCCTGGGCTGGCTGCCGCACAACGATCTGGCCTACGACTCCACCGCCGTGTGGATGCACATCGCCAGCGGCGTCCGCGGCGTCTCCGATCGCGTCGGGAGGCTGGTGCCGGTGCTCTTGATCGGCATCCCGTTCCTCGCCGTCCTCATTCCGGTCGCCGTGTCGCTGCACGGCCGATGGGCGCTGCTTCCGGCGATGGTCGGGGTGTGCGCCGCGCTGTTCCTGTGCGGTCTGGGGCTGTCGAGCATCTCCTCGGTGGTCGCGCCGTACGCGGCGTCGCGGCCGGGGGAGAGCCCCTTCCGGCACCCGCCGCGCACCGGCGCCGGCAGTGCGATCGCCCAGGGCGCCGTCATGCTGGGGGCGATCGCCCTCAGCGCGCCCGCGCTGTGGTGGGCATGGATCGCGCTGACGCGCGACATCGAGGCGAGCACGCTCGCGCTGTGGGGTGGGCTCGGGATCGGCCTGTTCGTCCTGCTCGTGGGCGTCGGGATCGGGTCTGCGGTTTTCGAGCGCCGCGGCGGTCGGCTGATGGAGTTCGCGGAGTCGACCTGAGCCGGTATCCGGTGCACCGGCATCCACAGCTCTGCCCTCCCTGCGTGAGCGCGCGATACACTGACTGACCATGAGCACCCCCCTCGACAGCCCTGATCAAGGCGGCCCCGACGGCGGCACGATGACACTCGATCGTGAACTCGAAGAGCTCATCCGCGACGAGAGCCTCGAACCCGGCGATCACGAGCGCTTCTCCCACTATGTGAAGAAGGAGAAGATCCTCGAGTCGGCGATCACCGGAAAGCCGGTCCGCGCACTGTGCGGCAAGAAGTGGACACCGGGGCGCGATCCGGAGAAGTTCCCGGTGTGCCCGACGTGCAAGGAGATCTACGAGTCCCTCGTCGGCTGAGGCTCGAGCTCACTCCACGGCGTCGACGTAGACGGTCGGGATCGCCGGGTCGGATTTGCTGAGCGCGAGCGCGCGGACCGGCAGTTCGGCGCGCACCTGTGCGTGATGCCGGCGCGCAGCCTGGACGCCGTCGCGTCCCAGATGCGCGGTGTCGGCCTCGCCGTGGGACACCAGGGTCACTTGCAGCGGGCGTGCTCCCGCGTGTTCGTCAGGCGTGTCCACCTGCTCGTAGCCGTCCGAGACCGCGATGAGTTCGCGGGTCGCCGTTCCGTCCTCCCGCGTGCGGAAGGCGGCCTTGCGGCCTCCGGTCGAACCCTTGTCGGCTGAGGCCTTCGCCACGGCGACCCAGGACCCGTCGTCTGCCTGACGCGCGACGAGCTTGTAGACCATTCCGGCCGTCGGGGTGCCCGAGCCGGTCACGACCGACGTGCCCACGCCGTACGCGTCGACGGGGGATGCCGCCAGTGCGGCGATCGCGTACTCGTCCAGGTCGCTGGTCACGGTGATCTTCGTCGCGGTCGCACCGAGCGCGTCCAGCTGCGCCCGCACTTCCGCGGCGACGATGGGAAGGTCGCCGGAGTCGATGCGGACGCCGCCGAGGCCCGTGCCGGCGACCTGGATCGCCAGTTCCACGCCACGACGCGTGTCGTAGGTGTCCACCAGCAGCGTCGTGTCCGTGCCGAGTGCGTCGATCTGCGAGCGGAACGCGTCCTCTTCGCTGTCGTGCAACAGGGTCCAGGCGTGCGCGGCGGTTCCCATCGTCGGAATGCCCCACCGCCGGCCCGCCTCGAGATTGCTCGTTGCGCTGAAACCGGTGATGTAGGCGGCTCGCGCGGCGCCGACGGCCGATTCCTCGGCGGCACGACGAGAGCCCATCTCGGCGAGGGGGCGGTCGCCCGCCGCGATGCTCATCCGTGCCGCGGCGGTCGCGACGGCCGAGTCGTGGTTCAGCACGCTCAGTGCGAGCGTCTCGAGCACGACGGCTTCGGCGAAGGTCCCCTCGACCGTGAGGATTGGGGAGCCGGGAAAGTACAGCTCGCCCTCGCGGTATCCGGTGATGGAGCCGCGGAAGCGGTACGCGGAGAGGAATTCCAGGGTGGCGGCATCCACGACCCGCTCATCGCGGAGGAATCGCAGCTCATCGTCGCCGAAGCGGAAGTCCTCGATGAGCGAGAGGAGGCGACCCGTGCCGGCGACGACGCCGAACCGACGGCCGCCGGGCAGCCGGCGCCCGAAGAGCTCGAAGACGCAGCGGCGGTGCGCGGTGCCGTCACGCAGGGCGGCGTCGAGCATCGTCAGCTCGTAGCGGTCGGTGTGCAAAGCGGTGCTGCGCAGTACGTTGCGGCCTGGTGCGGTGCTGCCGGTCATGGCGCCAGCCTAGTGAGGCGGCCGCTGCTCGCAGGCGTCCCGGGTAGGCTGGCCTATCGTGAAAGACGCGCCGATCGGCATCTTCGACTCCGGAGTGGGCGGGCTCACCGTCGCCCGCGCGATCTCGGCCCAGCTGCCTCGGGAGTCGCTCCTGTACATCGGCGACACCGCACGCTCGCCGTACGGGCCCAAGCCGATCGCGGATGTACGCCGGTACTCGCTCGAGATCCTCGACACCCTGGTGGATCAGGGTGTGAAGATGCTCGTGATCGCGTGCAACACCGCCTCCGCCGCCATGCTGCGCGACGCCCGCGAACGCTACGACGTGCCGGTCGTCGAGGTGATCGGACCGGCCGTGCGCACCGCGATGTCGACCACGCGCAACGGTCGCATCGGGGTGATCGGCACCGCCGGCACGATCGGTTCCGGCGCCTACCAGGACATGCTCGAGGTCAATGCGAAGCTCACCGTCTTCGCGGAGGCGTGCCCGCGGTTCGTCGAGTTCGTCGAGGCCGGCGTCACGGATTCGCCCGAAGTGCTCGCGGTCGCGGAGCAATACCTCGCGCCGCTGCGCCACGCGGGAATCGACACGCTGGTGCTCGGCTGCACACACTACCCGTTCCTGGAGGGCGCGATCAGCTACGTCATGGGATCGGACGTGTCGCTGGTCTCCAGTGACACCGAAACCGCCAAAGACGTCTACCGGCAGCTGGTCAGCCGCGACCTCCTGGCGGGACGGGATGCCGCACCCCGCCACGTCTACGAGGCGACGGGTGCCTCGGCGGACGAGTTCCTGCGCCTGGCGCACCGACTCATGGGCCGCGAGGTCAGCGAGGTGCAGCTGGTTCAGACCGGCGTCATCCAGCTGCCGACGGCCCGATGAGAGCCGGCATCTCCGGCACGCTACGCGCAGCCGCCGGCACGACCATCTGCGGGACGCGCGCCCGCGTTCTGCCGCACCCACTCCGAAGCGAGGGATCCGAATGACCGACACCACCACCGCCACCGTTCGCAAGGACGGCCGAGCCGTCGACGAGCTGCGACCCATCACGATCGAGCGCGGCTGGAGCAGTCAGGCGGAAGGGTCGGCGCTCATCTCCTTCGGCGGGACCAAGGTGCTGTGCACGGCGTCCTTCACGAACGGCGTCCCCCGCTGGCTGACCGGCAAGGGCAAGGGCTGGGTCACCGCCGAGTACGCGATGCTGCCCCGGGCGACGAACAGTCGCAACGACCGGGAGAGCATCAAGGGGAAGGTGGGCGGCCGCACCCATGAGATCTCCCGCCTCATCGGCCGAGCGCTGCGCGCGGTGGTCGACACCAAGGCCCTGGGCGAGAACACCATCGTGATCGACTGCGACGTGCTGCAGGCCGACGGGGGTACCCGCACCGCGGCGATCACCGGCGCTTATGTCGCCCTCGCCGATGCGATCGAGTGGGGCCGGGCGAAGAAGTTCATCGCGCAGCGGTCCACGCCGCTCATCGACTCGGTCGCCGCTGTCTCGGTGGGCATCATCGACGGCGAGCCCATGCTCGATCTGGCGTACGTCGAGGACGTGCGCGCGGAGACCGACATGAACGTCGTCGTCACCGGTCGCGGCCTGTTCGTCGAGGTGCAGGGGACGGCAGAAGGCGCTCCGTTCGACAAGCGCGAGCTCGACGCCCTGCTCGAGCTCGGCGTCGCCGGCTGCGCCGACCTGCGGGAGCTGCAACTCTCCGCCCTGGCCGGGCAGTAGCCGACCGGACATGCACAACTCCACGGATCCGGTCGCTCCGACGCGCAGAATCGTCCTGGCGACGCACAACGCGCACAAAGTCGTGGAGTTCCGCGCCATCGTGGCTGCGACCCGTCCCGATATCGAGGTCATCGGCTACGACGGTCCCGAGCCGGTCGAGGACGGCGTGACCTTCGCCGCCAACGCGTTGATCAAGGCGCGCGCCGCCGCCGCCCACACGGGCCTGCCGGCGCTCGCGGACGACTCCGGCATCAGCGTGGACGTCCTCGGCGGCGCACCGGGCGTGTTCTCGGCCTACTGGGCCGGTCACGCCAAAGATGCCGCGGCGAACGTGACACTGCTGCTCGACCAGCTCTCGGACGTCCGCGATCCCCACCGCACCGCATCCTTCGTCTCGACCATCGCACTGGTCGTGCCCCACGCGGAAGAGCACGTCGTCGAGGGTCGCTGGCACGGACGCCTGGCAGCGGCGGCATCGGGGAGCGGCGGATTCGGCTACGACCCGATCTTCATCCCGGACGCTCAGTCCGGTGGTGCGGAACGGACGGTCGGCGAATGGTCGCCGGAGGAGAAGAACGCCGCCTCGCACCGTGCACGGGCCTTCGACGCGCTGGCCCCGCTGCTGGCCGAGCTCTGAGGATGAGAACGGTATTCATCCCCGACAAGCGGCGCACCGCCGTCTGACCGGCCCGCGGTCGTAGCCTGGCACCATGCACGATCACGCGCCGGGCATCCGCGGCACCGCCAATCGGCGGCTGCTGGCGATCTCGCTCGGGATCACCGCGGTCGTGATGATCGTGCAGATCGTCGGCGCAGCGCTGTCGGGATCACTCGCGCTGCTGGCCGACGCCGTTCACATGTTCACGGATGCGGCGGCCCTGGTCATCGCCCTGGTCGCGAGCATCGTCGCGGCGCGGCCGGCCAACGACCGACGAACCTTCGGATTCCAGCGCGCCGAGGTGTTCGGCGCAGGAATCAACGGCGTGATCCTCATCGCGCTGTCCATCTGGGTGGCGATCGAAGGCGTGCAGCGCCTGCTGAATCCCGCTGCCGTCGAGGTGTCGGGCGGACTGATGCTCGTGGTCGCGATCATCGGGCTGGTGGCGAACGCCGCCGCGATGTGGGTGCTGAGCGCTGCTCAGCGCACGAGCATCAATGTGCGGGGGGCGTACCTCGAGGTGATGGGCGACCTCATCGGCTCGGCCGCCGTCATCGTCGCGGCGATCATCATCGTGACGACCGGCTGGGTGCAGGCGGATGCGGTCGCCTCGCTGTTCATCGCGGCGATGATCATCCCGCGTGCGATCGTGCTGCTGCGCGAAGTGGTGTCCGTGCTCAGCGAATCGACTCCCCAGGGCATGCACGTCACCGAGATCCGCGACCACATCCTTGCCACCCCCGGCGTCGTGGACTGCCACGACGTCCACGTCTGGCAGCTCACCCGCGGCGCTCCGGTGTTCACCGCGCACGTCGTCGTCGACGACGCGGCGCTGGCCGACGGCGCATCGAGCGCGATCCTGCAGCGACTGCAGACGTGTCTGAGCGAGCACTTCGACGTCGAGCATTCGACATTCCAGCTCGAACCGGCCGGCCACGTCGAGCACGACGCGCACGCCTGAGCCCGTCGCTCAGGAGGACTCCCGGACGACCTCGGCCGGGGATTTGTCGGGCCGCAGCCCCCGCCACCGCGAGTGCCGCAGGATGCCGCCGGGGGTGAACTCGCCGAACTCGACCTCGCCGACCAGCTCCGGACGCAGCCACTGAACGCCGCGCGCGTCGAGCGCCGGCACCGACACCAGCGGATTCCGGTCGGCGTGCAGCGGCTCGAGGGTCTGCATCAGCGAGCGCAGGGTCGAGTCGCTGAATCCGCTCCCGACCCGCCCGGCGTATTCGAGACCCTCCGGACCCGGGATGCCGAGCAGCAGCGAACCGAACGTCTGGGCCCGCCCGCCCTGGCCTGGACGTATGCCGGCGAGCACGACCTCCTGGGTGCGGGTGAGCTTCACCTTGAGCCATGAATCGCTGCGCTGCCCGCGGCGGTATGTCGAGCCGGGGTCCTTCACGACGACCCCTTCGAGGTCGAACTGCCGGCTCGTGGCCAGCGCACCGTCCACGTCGTCGAACACGGGGGGCAGCACGAGCGGCGCGGTCATCCCGGCCGTGATCTCTTCGAGGATCTCCCGACGCCGGCTCAGCGGCAGGGACGTGACGTCCCGCCCACGAGCGGCGAGGACGTCGAAGAGGTAGTAGTGCACGGGTGTGCGCTTGGCCTCCCGGGTGATCTCCGCCGGGCGCTGCAGGTTCATGCGGGTCTGCAGCAGCGGGAAGCTCGGCCGGCCGCGGTCATCGATCGCGACGATCTCCCCGTCGACGATCGCGGGCTCGGCGCCGAGGCCGACATCCGCCTCGTTCACTTCGGGGTATTTGAAGGTCACGTCGTTGCCGCTGCGGGCGACCAGGCGCAGCCGGGACCCGTCCCACACCCCGATCGCGCGGATGCCGTCCCATTTCGCCTCCGCCCAGACCGGGTCTCCCCACTGCCGGGCGGCCAGCTTCGCGCGCTCGGGGGTGGCGCCGGTGGAGAGCATCGGGCGCAGCGCCTCGGCGCTCGGCGGCCACGCGAGCGGCTGGTCGGCTTCGGTCCGCGTCGATGCGGGGGATCTCGGCGGTGACGAGGCACCTCGACCTCGGTTCCGGCCCGAATGCGCTGCCTCGACGCGCGCCGCGACCGCGGGCGGGTCGGCCTGCACCGACGCCTGAACCGGGATGCCGTCCGGCTGCACCCTCCCGTCGAGGTCCGTCTTCATGCGATGCAGCAGCCACGTGGACTTCTCGCCCGAGCCGTCGGTGCGGATCAGGGCGAGCCGCACGCGTCCGAGGGGACCGCCCGGGCGGCCCTCCACGGTCACGATGACCTCGTCGTCGCGCCACTTCTCCAGCTCGTACCGCCCGTCGTCCCAGATCGTGACACTTCCTCCGCCGTACTCACCGGCCGGGATGCTGCCCTCGAAGCTCGCGTAATCCATCGGGTGGTCCTCGGTCATGATCGCGAGGTTGTTGCGTTTATACGAATGCGGGACTCCGCGCGGCACGGCCCAGCTGACCAGCACGCCGTCGTGCTCCAGGCGGAAGTCCCAGTGCAGCGCGGTGGCGTGGTGCTCCTGGATCACGAAGATCGGCAGCTCGCCGGGGACTGCGGCGGCCGCAGCCGGGTCCGAGGGCACCGGCTCGGGTGTGCGTCCCGCGGTGCGTTTGGCGATGTAGGTCGCGAGGGGTCCGTCGTCGGCGCCGCGACCGCCGGCGTGGATCCCGAGCTCGGCCATCGGGTCGCCGATGCTCTCGACGCGCGCGAGAACCTCCTCGAACGAGAGCTGGGCGAGGGCCGGATCGTCCAGCTCGTCCCACGTGCGCGGCGCGGCGACGTTCGGATGCGCCCGCCCGCGCAGCGAATACGGGGCGATCGTGGTCTTCGCCCCGTTGTTCTGGCTCCAGTCGATCAGCACCCGCCCGTCGCGGATGGATTTCTTCATGCTGCTGACGACCAGGTCGGGGTGATCCGCCTCGATGGCCTTGGCAAGCTCGTGCGCGAGCGCGGAGGCGGATTCGCTGCTCTGTCCGGGTGGCAGCGCCGAGTACAGCTGGATGCCCTTGCTGCCGCTGGTGACCGGGAGCGGGTCCAGCCCCATGTGCCCGAGGATCTCTCGCGCCCATCGGGCCACCTGCGCGCACTCGGCGAGCCCGACGCCCGGGCCGGGGTCGAGATCGAGGACGAGGCGGTCGGCATCCCCCCGCTCGCCCTCGGCGGTGAAGCGCCATTGCGGGACGTGCAGCTCGAGACTCGCGACCTGGGCGAGGTAGACCAGGGTCGGGACATCGCCGATGAGCGGATAGTCCTTCGGTCCGCCCGAATGGGGGATGGGCAGCCGGTGCACCCACTCGGGTGCGCCGCGCTCGAGGTCTTTGGCGAAGAATGACTGCTCCGGGTGCTCGGACGTGCCGACTCCGTCGGGCCAGCGCTTGCGGGTGACGGGCCGGCCGGTGACGTGCGGAATCATCGTCGGACCGATGCGGGTGTAGTAATCGATCACCTCGCCCTTGGTGGTTCCCGTCTCGGGATACAGCACCTTGTCGAGGTTCGTGATGCGCAGCCGGCGGCCGCCGACGCTGACGAGCTGCTCCTTCGCAGCTCCCGAGTTCGCGCGCCCCGCGGCATCCGCCATGCTCTCATCCTGCCGTGATCACCGCCGCGACCGCACGAATCTCAGGCGCGCGAACCGGTAGGCCACCCCGGCGAGCACCACGACGATGCCGACCGCGATCGCCAGGAGCGGCAGGGTGACCACGAGCGCGGTACAGCCGATGAGGCCGAGAACCTGCAGCGCGCGCGGGTAGCGCCGCGCTTCAGCCTGCTGACGGGACGCGGCGGCGTTGGCGATGAAGTAGTAGATGAGCACGCCGAAGGACGAGAACCCGATGGCTCCCCGGAGGTCGACGAAAGCGACCGCGATGATCACGATCGCCCCGATCGTCAGCTCGGCGCGGTGCGGCACGTGCCAGCGCGGATGCACCGCGGCCAGGTACCGGGGCAGGTCGTCCTCGCGCGCCATGGCCAGGCTCGTGCGGCCGATCCCGGCGATCAGCGCGAGCAGGGCGCCGAGGGATGCCGTAGCCGCACCGATGCGCACGACCGGCCCGGTCCACCCCCAGCCCGACGCGGCTGCCGCGTCGGCGAGCGGCGCGGACGAGGCAGCGGTCGCCCCCGGTCCGAGCACGCCGAGCACGGTGACACCGATGATCGCGTACACCGCGATCGCGAAAAGCAGGGCGAGGACGATCGCCCGGGGGATCGTGCGGCGAGGATCCTTGACCTCCTCGCCCATGGTGGCGATGCGCGCGTACCCGGCGAAGGCGAAGAACAGCAGGCCACCCGATTGCAGGATGCCGTACACGCCGCCCTCGGTGAAGTTCGACGCGCTCCACACATTCGGAGCAGGCTCCGCCGCGGTCCCCGCGGCGACCACGACGGTGAGCGAGACGAGCACCAGAACGACGATCACCCGCGTGAGCTGCGCGGTGCGCGTGACGCCGAAGCAGTTGACGGTCACGAGCGCGGCCACCGCGAGGATGGCGACCGGCCGCTCCCAGCCGGGGGGAGCCGCGTACGCGGCGAACGTGAGCGCCATGGCGGCGCAGCTGGCGAGTTTGCCGATCACGAAGCACCACCCGGCGATGAACCCCCACCAGGGCCCGAGCTCGGCGCGGCCGTACGCGTACGTGCCGCCGGAGGTCGGGTGGGCTGCCGCCAGCTGGGCCGATGCCGTCGCATTGCAGAACGCGACGACGGCGGCGATTGCGAGCCCGATCAGCAGACCCGTGCCGGCGACGGCGGCCGCCGGGGCGAACGCGGAGAAGACGCCGGCCCCGATCATCGAGCCCAGACCGATGAACACCGCGTCGGCGAGTCCGAGCCTGCGGACCATTCCGGGCGGAGTCGACACACGCCGACTCTACGACGACCGCTTCCCGCGAGACTGCAACTGCACGTCGAGACTGCGGGTGAACCCCGCGGTCTCGGCCTGCAGTTGCGGTCTCACCGGCAAGTGGGGCTGGCACGGGTAGGTGTGACAGGTGTGTACTGGTGTGATGAGAGCGATCTGGAAGGGTGCGCTGACGTTCGGACTGGTGAACGTCCCCGTCAAGGTGTACTCGGCGACCGAGGACCACGACGTGCCGCTGCATCAAGTGCACAACAAGGACGGCGGGCGCATCCGCTACCAGCGCATCTGCGAGATCGACGGCGAAGTCGTGCCCTTCGCCGACATCGACAAGGCGTACGACGACGGGGAGCGCACCGTCGTGCTCACCAAGGAGGACATCGACTCCCTGCCTGCCGAGAAGAGCCGCGAGATCGATGTCGTGGAGTTCGTTCCCAGCGAGCAGGTCGACCTGTTGACGCTCGACCGCGCGTACTACCTGGAGCCGGACTCCGCCTCGCCGAAGGCGTACGTCCTGCTGCGCAAGACCCTCGAGCAGACCGACCGCACCGCGATCGTGCGCTTCTCGCTGCGCCAGAAGACGCGTCTCGCAGCCCTGCGCGTGCGTGGAGACGTGCTCGTGCTGCAGACCCTGCTGTGGGCGGACGAGGTGCGCGAGGCGGCTTTCCCCGCACTGGACGAGCCGGTGCGCATCTCCGCGAAGGAGCTCGAGCTCTCCGCATCCCTCGTCGAGAGCTTCGCGGCGGATTTCGATCCGTCGGAGTTCAGCGACGAGTACCAGGACGAGCTGCGCACGCTCATCGAGGCCAAGCTCGAGAAGGGGGATGCGCTCGACACCTCCGAGACCTTCGGGGAGCAGGAGGAGGAGACCAAGGGCGGGGAGGTCATCGACCTCATGGCAGCGCTGCGTGCGAGCGTCGAGCGCAGCCGCGCGGCCCGCTCGGGCGGTGACGCGGGTTCGACGACGGATGCCGCACCCAAGGCGGCGGCGAAGAAAGATGCCTCGAAGACTGCGGCCAAGAAGGCACCCGCCAAGAAGGCGCCCGCGAAGAAGGCCGCCAAGGCCTCCTGATCACAGGCGCGGGGGAGCGGTCCCCTCGTCCGTGCGCGCGGGGCGATCGGCGTGCTCCGGGCCGCGTTCGAAGACCTCCGGGTCGAGCACGAGATGCTTGGCCTCTTCGTCGTCGACCACGACGTCCTCGCCGGCGGCCGCGGCCTTCTTGGCCTTGCGACGCTCGCTCAGGTAGTGCCACAGCGTCACGAGGGCGGTGCCGCCGACGGCGACGAGCAGGATGATGTCGATGTACTCGGTGACCAGGTCCGCCACCCAGGGGATGAATCCGATGAGGTAGCCGAGCATGACCAGCCCGAAGCCCCAGAGCATCGCGCCGATGAAGTTGTAGAGCGTGTACCTGCGCCACGGCATGTGGCCGACGCCGGCCGCAACGGGGGCGAAGGTGCGCACGATGGGCACGAAGCGGGCGAGGATGATCGTCAGTCCGCCGAAGCGCTCGAAGAACGCGTTGGTGCGCTCGACGTTCTTCACACTGAAGACGCCGGACTCCTTGCGTTCGAAGACCGCCGGGCCGCCCTTGTGGCCGATGAAGTAGCCGACCTCTCCGCCGATGAACGCGGAGAGGGCGATCAGCAGCGCGACCAGCCAGATGTTGACGCCGAAGATGTCGTTGGTGTTGGTCAGCAGCCCGGAGATGACCAGCAGCGTGTCGCCCGGCAGGAGGAAGCCGACGAGGAGGCCGGTCTCGGCGAAGACGATGAAGCACACCACCAGCAGCGCCCAGGGGCCGGCCGCGGCGATGATCGTCTCGGGATCCAGCCAGGGGATCAGGGCGATGTTGTGCAAGGGTCTTCCCGTCGGTCGTCACGGTCGGCGGTCATGTTCAGGATGCGGTGCTTCGGCGGACTCGCGTGCGGAAGGTGGGACTTGAACCCACACGCCCGGAGGCACAGGAACCTAAATCCTGCGTGTCTGCCAGTTTCACCACTCCCGCGGGTGGTCACAGTCTACCGAGGCGGCTGTGAGCACGCTGTCGGGCTGACCCCCGGATCGACTGCGGGGTATCCGTCGCCGGTCAGCGGTGACGGTGCACGTAGAAGTACGCGATCGGACCGATCCAGTTGATGAGGATCACCGGCACCCACATCGGCTTGGGCCCGCGCACCTGTGCGGCGGACCGATGGGACAAATCCCAGAGGGCCAGGCCCGCCAGAGCGAACTGCACCAGCCCCAGGATGCCGACGCCGACCCGGCCGCCCGTTGACACGTCTTTGCTCGTGGCTCTCATCACAGTTCCTCTCGCCGGCTTCCATCCTGCCTCCCGGCTGCGTTCCGCGCACCTGTGGATAACTTCCGCGCGTCTCGCATCGCGCTTGCGAGGATGCTCGGATGAGTCTCGCGTACGCCCCGACGGCGACCGCCGCCGCCGTCGCGGAGCGCGTGCGGGAGCGATTGCGTGCCGAGCACGCCGATCCCCGGCGCGATCCCGACCTTGCGAGCCGGATCGCCCGGGCGGAGGTGCGTCGCCACAACGACTTCGCGCTCGCGCGCGGACTGGCTCCCGTCGATGACGAAGCTTCTTGCGTGCGCGAAGTGCTGGCGGCGGTCGCCGGCTACGGTCCCCTCCAGCCGTACCTGGATGACCCGACGGTCGAAGAGCTGTGGATCAACGCTCCGGACCGCATTTTCATCGCGCGTGCGGGAGTGGCGGAGCGTCTGCCCCTGGCCCTGTCGGACTCGGCGGTGCGCGATCTCGTCGAACGGATGCTGCACGCCACGGGTCGGCGAGTGGACCTGAGTCAGCCGTTCGTCGACGCCTCGATGCCGGACGGCAGCCGTCTTCACGTGGTCATCCCCGACATCACGCGCCGGCACTGGTCCGTCAACATCCGCAAGTTCCTGCCGGCATATCGCGACCTCGACCGGCTCGTGGCGACCGGATCGGTCGCTCCTGCGGCCGCGCACCTGCTGGCGGGCGCGATGCGCTCCGGGCGCAGCATCCTGGTCTCGGGCGCGACCCACGCGGGCAAGACGACGCTCCTGGGCGCGCTCATCGCGGCGTGTCCCCCCGGACACCGCATCGTCACCGTGGAGGAGACGTTCGAGCTCGGCGTCGATGCGCCCGACCTCGTGGCCCTGCAGGGCCGGCAGCCGAGCCTCGAGGGGACTGGCGAGGTGACGCTGCGCAGGCTCGTCAAAGAGGCGCTGCGGATGCGACCGGACCGCCTCATCGTCGGCGAGGTGCGGGACGCCGAAGCCCTGGATCTCCTCCTGGCGCTCAACACCGGCGTCCCCGGAGCGGCCACGATCCACGCCAACTCGGCGCGGGAAGCGCTCGGCAAACTCGCCGCGCTTCCCCTGCTCGCCGGCCGCAACATCGACGCGGGGTTCGTGCTGCCGGCTGTCGCGGCGTCGGTGCACCTGGTCGCGCACTGCGAACGCGATGCGACAGGTCGCCGTCGTGTCGTCGAGGTCGTTGAGCCGGTCGGCGTCCTGGGCACGACAGTCGAGGCGCGCACCGTCTTCCGGGCGGAGGCCGCATGACCTTCGTATGGGGTGCGCTTCTGGCGGCCGGTCTGCTGCTGGTGGTCTCGCCCTGGGTATGGCCTGCGCGGGAGAAGCGTGCCTCGTCGGCAGCCCCCGGGCACGCCGCTCGGCTGCTCGAGTCGGCAGGAATGCAACGGGTGCCGCCGGCGGGCCTGGTGGCGGCATCCGTCTGCGCTGCGACCTTCCTTAGCGCGACCGCGTGGCTGCTCACCCAGGTTCCTGCTCTCGCCCTCGTCGCCGCGATCGTGGGGGCGGCTGCACCGTTCGCCTGGCTGCGCGCGCGGCGTTCGCGCCTCGTCCGCTCGCGCCGGGCGCTGTGGCCCGATGTCTGCGATCTGCTGATCGCCTCGGTGCGCGCCGGCATGTCGCTGCCCGACGCCGTCGCCAGTCTCGCCGAGTCGGCCCCGGCGCCGCTGCGGCCGCCCTTCGCCGCCTTCGCACGCGACGTCGCGGCATCCGGCCATTTCGACTCGAGCGCGCAGCGGCTGAAGCTTGCGCTCTCCGACCCGGTCGGAGATCGGATCGTCGAGACGCTGCGGATGGCACGGCAGGTGGGCGGGACCGAACTGACCCCGGTGCTGCGGGCCCTGGCGGCGTCGGTGCGCGCGGACGCGGCGCTGCGAGCCGAGGTGGAGTCCCGCCAATCCTGGATCCGCGGGGCAGCGGTGCTCGGGGTGGCCGCACCCTGGGTGATCCTCGCCCTTCTCGCGATGCGGCCGGAAGGTTCGCGTGCGTACACCAGCCCGGAAGGCGTCGCGCTCATCGTCGCGGGCGCCGCGGTCTCCTTCGTCGCCTACCGGGTGATGCTGCGCATCGGCCGCCTCCCCGAGCCGCGCCGGTGGTTCGGATGAGTCCGCTCGGCATGACCGAGATCGCGCTCTCGGTCGTCCTGGGCACCGCATTCGGCTTCGGCGTGTGCCTGCTGGTCTCGATGACCCCGCGCTGGGGGGCGCCGTCTCTCGCCCGTCGCATCGCGCCGTACATCCGCGACGTGACCGACCCACGGGGTGTCTCCCTGGACGTCGATGGTCACGGCGCGCAGCTGACCGCTCTGTGGACCACCGCGCAGGAACGATTGACGAGTCTCTCGGGCGGTTCGGCGTCGGTCGAGCGGCGCCTGCATCAGGCGGGATGGGCGATGGATGCGGCGGCATTCCGCGGCAGGCAGCTGGCCTGGGCGATCGGAGGCCTCGCGATCGGAGGAGCGGCGGTCGTCGTCCTCGTGCTCACGGGCCGAGCGTCCGCGGCTGCGGCGCTGCTGCCGCCGATCGCCGCGGTCATCGCCGCCGTCGCCTACGACGCCCGCTTGAGCGGCGCGGCGCGCGCGCGGATCGGACGCATCCAGGAGGAGCTGCCGACCGTGCTGGAGTTCCTGGCGCTGTGCCTGTCCGCCGGGGAGGGGATCCTCGACTCGCTCCGACGGGTCAGTGCCGTGGGTGCGGGTGAACTTACGACCGAGCTGCGCGGCGTGGTCGTCGCCGTTGGGACAGGCTCGTCGCTGCCGGAGGCGCTGTCCCGCCTCTCCAGCCGCCTGGAGATCGCGGCACTCTCGCGCAGCATCGACCAGCTCGTCGCCGCGATCGACAGAGGCGCCCCGCTCGCCCACGTGCTGCACTCCCAGGCCCTCGACGCGCGAGAAGAGGCCAAGCGCGGCCTCATCGAACGAGCCGGGCGCAAGGAGATCTACATGCTCGTGCCGCTTGTCTTCCTCATCCTGCCCCTGAGCGTGCTGTTCGCCGTCTTTCCGGGGATCTTCATGCTTCGACTCGGAATCGGCTGACCGCCGGAAGGAGAATCACCATGATCCGCACTGCTTTCGGGCGCGTACGCGCCGTCCTGAGGGACGCCTACGAGGACGAGCGCGGCGACGTTCCCGGCTGGGTGCTCATCACCCTGATGACCGCCGGTCTGGTCGTGGTCATCTGGGCTCTCGCCGGTCCGGCGCTCGCCGACCTCTTCCAGCAGGCGATCGAGCGCGTTTCCGGCCTGTAGCCCATGACCGGCATCCGGTCCCGCCTCGCGGAGGTCGTCGCCGACGAGCGGGGGTCGAGCCCCGTCGAGTTCGTGCTCGTCGGCACTCTGCTGACGCTGCTCACCCTCGGCGTGCTGCAATTCGGGCTGACCGTGTACGTCCGCAACGTGGTGCACGACGCGGCGGTCGAGGGCGCGCACCATGCGGCCCTCGCCGACACGAGCCTGGCGGAGGGGGCGGAGCGCACTCGCCAGATCGTGGCACGCACGGTCGGCGCGGAGTACGCGGCCGACGTCGTCGTGCACGAGACCACGGCTCTCATTCGCCCAGCGGTCGAAGTGACCGTGCGGGCGCCGCTGCCCCTCGTCGGTCTGCTCGGAGTTCCCCGCCTGCTGGAGGTGACTGCCCATGCTCCGGTGGAATCGCTCGAGTGATGCTGCGGTCGTCGAGGGCGAGCCCGACGACCGTGGATCGGCGGCGCTCGAGTTCATCCTCGTCGGCGTGCTGATGCTCGTCCCCCTCGTCTACCTGATCGTCGCGCTCGGGCTGATCCAGGGGCAGTCCCTGGGCGCTGAAGCCGGGGCGCGGCACATCGCGCGGGCGGTGTCGACCGCGGAGAATCCGGATGCCGCACGCCGGAGCGCCGATCTCATCCTGCGGTCCGTCGTGGACGAGTACGCCCTCGATGCCGGATCCGTCGACCTTGCTCTCGACTGCCGTCCCGCAGGCTCGGCGTGCCCCGAGGCGGGCGCGACGCTCGTGGTGACGATCCGGACGCGTGTGGCCCTCCCGCTCGTGCCGCCCCTGTTCGGCCTGGATCGGCTCGCCAGCATTCCGGTCGAAGCATCGGCTGCACAGAAGATCTCGCGGTTTTGGGAGTCGGAGTGAGCGTGCGGGCGCGCGTGCGCGCTGCACTGGCGGGAGACGAGGAGGGCACCATCCTGATCCTCACACTGGGGTACGCGGTGCTGGCGATCGCCGTGATTCTGGTGTGCCTCGACGCGACGAGCCTGTACCTGACACAGAAGCGGCTCGACGCCCTCGCGGATGCGGCGGCGCTGGCGGGCGCGGACGGCTTCACCCTCGTGGTCGAAGGGGGAGAGCCGCGCGCGCAGCTCAGCGACGACGGAGTGCGCGACCAGGCCGATGCGCTGGTGGGCGATGTCGGCGGGGGTGCGAGTGTCGTGGAGGCAGGCACTCCGGACGGCGTCTCGGCGCGGGTCACGGTGGCCACGACATGGCGACCGCCGGTGATCGCGCTGTTCGTCCCGGAGGGACTTGCGCTGCGGGCGACGGCGACCAGCCGGACGGCTCTGCGCTGACGCTCGCTGAGCGCGAAACGGAGGAGATGACCCGGGTCACTCACCCCAGCCGTGCGCGTTGAACCACTCCGCGCGCTGGGACTGCTCCAATTCGGATGCCGCGCTCCATGTCTCGTGCTCGACCAGGTGCCCGTCGTCGAGGGCGATGAAGCCGAGGCACTCTGCGCAGAGCGCACGTCCGCCGGGGAATCCGCTCGCCAGCGCGGGCGCCGGGCTGCCCGTCGAACGGGAGCCCGGGCAGCGCGGGGCGTCGGCCCCGGCATCCGTCCACAGGGTCGTGCGATGGCGGTGCAGGCCGCGGTGCCCGAGCTCACGGGTGCACCGGCGCCCGTCGTTGCGGCTGCGGCAGAACTGCATCGTCATGAGCCGGCTCCGCTCAGGCGCGGCACGAACATCGGCACCCAACGCACGAATGCCAGCGCGCCCAGCAGGGCGACGACGCCGACGAATCCGGTCGCGATGGAAAGAGACGACACCGCGGTGATCGCCGAGACCAGCAGTGGCGAGATCGCGCCGCCGGCGTCGGTGAGCGTCCGCCACGATCCGAGGAATGGTGCGGGATCACCGCGCGGCGCGACGTCGGCACCGAGGGTGAGGAGGATGCCGCTCGAGAGGCCGTTGCCCACACCGAGGACGGCCGCGAACATCGCGAACCACATCGCGGCGCTGTCCAGGTCGTGCGTGAAGGCCAGCGCGATGAAGCCGCCGCCCATGAGCACCATCGCCGGCAGGGCCGCCCACAGCCGGCCGAACCGATCCATCACCTGCCCGCTCGCGTAGAACAGGGCGAAGTCGATCGCACCCGAGATGCCGACGACGAGCGCGATCGTCTGCGCATCGAGCCCGATCGAGAAGCCCCACAGCGGCAGCACCACCTGCCGCGCCGAGCGCACTGCGGACAGGGATGCCGCGGCCAGTCCCAGCCGCGAGAGCACCCGTCGGAACCGCCACATCGTGCGGAAGACTCCGACGCGCTCGGCGGTCGGGATCGCGCCGGTGACCGCTTCTCCGGTGTCCTCGGCGCCCACCCGCTCGTCGGTGTCGGAGAGCTGCTTCTCAGGGTCGGGGCCGAGGAGCACCAGCAGCACCGTCGCGATCAGGCAGACGCCGAAGAACCAGATCGCGGCGTGCTCGTCGCCGAAGATCGCCAGCAGCCCGGCCGCGACGAACGGCCCGACGAACATGCCCAGACGAAAGGTGCCGCCGAGCAGCGAGAGCGCCCGCGCGCGGAAGGCGATGGGCACGCGTGTGGTCATGAAGGAATGACGCGCCAGCCCGAAGCCCGCGGCGCAGAAGCCGATGAGGAAGACGGATGCCGCGAACACGCCGAGAACGGGAGCGAAGACCATTCCGATGACGCCGACGAGCGAGAGCGAGCCGACGATGGCCATGGTGAGCCGCTCGCCGATGCGTGCCACCGCCCATCCGGCGGGGATGTTGCCGCAGAGCTGGCCGACCACCAGCGCGGACGCGACGAGGGCGGCCGTGGCGACGTCCGCTCCGAGCTGAGCCGCGATGATCGGGATCAGCGGGATGACCGCTCCCTCGCCCAGTGCGAACAGCACCGTGGGTCCGTAGATCATCGGACCGAACCGCCACAGCACGGTCGAAGCGCGGTCGGTCACCGCATCCACGTTAGTCTGGACTGTCATGCTTGATTTCGATCTCTCCGCCGATATTCAGGCGCTGCGCTCCACCTTCGCCGACATCAAAACGGTCGTCGACGTCGACGCGCTCACCGCCGAGATCGCGCGCCTGAGCGCCGATGCCGGCGTGCCCGATCTCTGGGACGATCCCGAGAAGGCGCAGAAGGTGACCAGCGCCCTGAGCCACCGTCAGACCGAGCTCGCCCGCATCAGCGGCATCGAGCGGCGCCTGGACGACCTCGAGGTCATGGTCGAGCTCGCGAACGAGATGGACGACGAGGACGCCGCCGAAGAGGCGCGCCACGAGCTCGCCGAGCTCGAGGACATCGTGGGCCAGCTCGAGGTGCAGACCCTGCTGGACGGCGAGTACGACGAGCGCCCGGCGGTCGTGACCATCCGCGCGGGCGCCGGGGGCGTGGACGCGTCCGACTTCGCCGAGATGCTGCTGCGCATGTACCTGCGGTGGGCCGAGCAGCACAAGTACCCCGTGACGATCATGGACTCCTCCTACGCCGAGGAGGCCGGCATCAAATCCGCGACGTTCGAGGTGGACGCCCCCTACGCTTTCGGCACCCTCAGCGTCGAGGCCGGCACGCACCGCCTCGTGCGGATGAGTCCGTTCAACTCGGCCGGCAAGCGACAGACCTCGTTCGCGGCGGTCGAGGTCATCCCGCTGCTCGATGAGGCGGTCGAGGTCGAGATCCCCGAGAACGACCTGCGCGTCGACGTCTTCCGCTCGTCCGGCCCCGGCGGCCAGTCGGTGAACACGACAGACTCCGCTGTGCGACTGACACACCTGCCCACCGGCACCGTCGTGTCGATGCAGAACGAGAAGTCGCAGATCCAGAACCGGGCGGCCGCCATGCGCGTGCTGCAGTCGCGTCTGCTGATCCTGCAGAAGGAACAGGAAGCGGCGATCAAGAAGGACCTCGCCGGAGTCATCACGGCCAGCTGGGGCGACCAGATGCGCTCGTACGTGCTCGCTCCGTACCAGATGGTGAAGGACCTTCGGACGGACTACGAGGTCAACAACCCCTCTGCCGTGTTCGACGGCGACCTCGACGGCTTCATCGCCGCCGGCATCAAGTGGCGCAAGCGCCCCACCGAGGACTGATCGTCCCGGCCAGGGTGTCGTGCGGCGCACGCGGCGATGCGGCCGCTTAGGCTCATCAGGCCATGATCCGGTTCGAGAACGTCACGAAGCGCTTCCGCGGCACGGCGAAGCCCGCCCTCAGCAATGTGGACTTCGAGGTGCTCCGCGGCGAGTTCGTGTTCCTCGTCGGAGCCTCCGGCTCGGGCAAGTCCTCGTGTCTGCGGCTGATCCTGCGTGAGGAGACGCCCAGCGACGGCCGCGTCGTCGTGCTCGGCCGCGACCTGCGCTCGCTCTCCAATCGCAAGGTCCCCTATTTCCGTCGTCATGTCGGCGCCGTCTTCCAGGACTTCCGGCTGCTGCCGAACAAGACGGTGTTCCAGAACGTCGCCTTCACGCTGCAGGTCATCGGCTCGAGCCGCGGATTCGTCCAGCAGGCCGTACCCGAGGTGCTCGCGCTCGTGGGCCTGGCCGGCAAGGACAAGCGCTTCCCGCACGAACTGTCCGGCGGTGAGCAGCAGCGCGTCGCGATCGCGCGCGCGCTCGTGAATCGCCCGCAGGTGCTGCTGGCCGACGAGCCCACCGGCAACCTCGACCCCGCCACCTCCGTCGACATCATGCAGCTGCTGGCACGCATCAACGCCGGCGGCACGACGGTGGTCATGGCCACGCACGAGGCCGGTTTCGTGGACCAGATGCAGCGCCGGGTCATCGAGCTCGTGGACGGCGAGATGGTGCGAGACGAACGTCACGGCGGGTACGGCGACACCTCCGGCCTGCCGAGCCTCGCCCCCGAGCCCGAGCGCGGAGCGGCCGCCGTCGCGGCGCTGACGGCCGTGCTCGAAGTGCAGCGCGAGACCGCGCTCAGCCCTTCGGCTGCCGTCTCCTCCGCCTACGGACACGGTGGCACTGCCGATATCGCCGCACGCGCGGCCGCGACCGCCGCCGCTGCCGCCGTCGCCGCGGTCACCCAGACGGCGACGCCCGACGCAGAGACGACGGATGCCGCAGCCCCGGGCGCCGACGACGCTCAGCCCGCTGCCGCGGTGGGAACCGCCGATGTCGTCGCCGACGCCGCGCCGAACGAGGAGCCTGCCCGCGCTGCCCCGCAGGCCCCGCCCCGCACCCAGCCCGTGCCGCTGGTCGACATCGCCGAGGTCGACGTCGCCGAACTCGGGCTCGCGGACCGCCTGGGGCTCGGCGATGCCGACTCCGCGGACGAAGTGGGGCCGACCTCGTGAGGGTCGGGCTCGTCCTCTCCGAAGCGCTTTCGGGGTTGCGGCGCAACGCGTCGATGGTCATCTCGGTCGTGCTGGTCACTTTCGTCTCGCTCACCTTCGTCGGCGCCGCGATCCTCATGCAGATGCAGATCGGTCAGATGAAGGACTACTGGGCGGACCGCGCCCAGGTCGCGATCTACATGTGCACGGCCATCTCGCAGGCGCCCACGTGCACCGACGGCGTCGCGACGGACGAGCAGCTCGCCGAGGTCCAGGCGAAGCTCGACGGACCGGCGATCGCGCCGCTGATCCGGGACCTGCGCTTCGAGGACCGCGATCAGGCGTACGCGAATGTCCTGGAGCTTCTGGGCGAGGATTACGCGAGCGTCATCACCGCCGACCAGCTGAACGAGACCTACTGGATCAATCTGGTCGACCAGAGCCAGTCCAACGTGATCGTCGAGGCGTTCACCGGGCAGCAGGGTGTCGAAGAGGTCAAGGACCAGCTGCAGTACCTCGAGCCGCTCTTCTCGGCGCTGACCGTCGCGACCTACATCGCTGTCGGCATCGCCGCCCTCATGCTCGTCGCGGCGGTGCTGCTGATCGCGACCACGATCCGCCTCTCGGCGTACGCCCGTCGCCGCGAGCTCGGCATCATGCGACTGGTGGGTGCCTCCAACCGCTTCATCCAGACGCCCTTCATCCTCGAGGGCGTGTTCGCGGCGCTGCTCGGCTCCCTCCTCGCCGGGGCGGCCGTGCTCGCCGGCGTGCACTTCGGCGTCGACCAGTATCTGAGACAGCGCGTCGACTTCGTCACGACGTGGGTGAGCGTGGCCGACGCATGGGTCGTCGTGCCGATCCTGGTGCTGATCGGAGCCGTCCTCGCCGCCCTCTCCGCGAGTTTCGCGATCCGCCGCTGGCTGCGCGCCTGATCCGGCTCACGGGTCGGATAGACTGACAGGCTGCCGCGCGCAGGGTGCGGCATCCACAGTTCGTCAACGAGCACGAGGTCGGCATGCCCAAGGAACGCGGTGAGAAGGTCGTCGCGACCAATCGTCGCGCGCGCCACGAGTACACCATCGAGAAGACGTACGAAGCGGGACTGGTGCTGACCGGCACCGAGGTCAAGTCGCTCCGGCAGGGTCGAGCGAACCTGTCCGACGGCTACGCCTACATCGACGGCGGCGAGGCGTGGCTGGATGCCGTGCACATCCCCGAGTACTCACAGGGCCACTGGACCAACCACGCCACCAAGCGTGTGCGAAAGCTCCTGCTGCACAAGGACGAGATCATCAAGCTCAGCCATGCGGTCTCGGCCGGAGGCTACACGCTGGTGCCGCTCAAGCTGTACTTCTCGGATGGGCGCGCGAAGGTCGAGATCGCGATCGCCAAGGGCAAGCACGAGTGGGACAAGCGCCAGACGCTGCGCGAGCGGCAGGACAAGCGCGAGGCGGAGCGGGCGATGCGCTCGAAGAACCGCCTCGGCGACTGATCTCCTCTAGCGGACGACCGGTTCGCTCTGCGCGTCCGCGACGGCGGCGTCGGTGAACGCCGCCTTCGGCACGAACGCCAGTGCGACCGCTGCGACGAGCGCGGTCGCTCCGCACACGACCCAGACGGTGACGTAGCCGCTGAGAGAGCCCGCCGTGCCCGCGCCCTCGGCGGCGGCGCCGGTCGCGCCGTGCAGCAGGGCGATGCCGAAGACGCACGAGGCGATCGCGCCACCGACCGTCTTGACCGAGTTGGTCAACCCGGTGGCCACCCCGGTCTGGGTCGGAGGGGCCGCGGATGCCGCCGCCGCCGGCAGCGCGGCCACCAGGGCGCCAGAGCCCAGGCCCACGATCACCATGTTGACGATGACCTGGACGTAGCTCTCGTGAAACGGCAGGAACAGGAGGAACCCGACGCCCACGAGAGTCGAGGCGCCCATGAGCGTGAGGCGCGGCGCCGTCAGCCGGGCGATGAGCGGGAACAGCAGGGCGCCGGTGATCATCGCGATCAGGTAGATGCCGATGATGAGCGACGTGGCGAATCCGGTGGTCCCCAGACCGTAGCCGTAGACGTCGGGATCGGTGCGCGCGAACGTCGACAGCGGGGCCTGGGCGCCGAGCACGCTCACCCCGAACAGTCCCGCGGTCAGGAAGACCGGGCCGAGCGCCGGTGAGCGGAACATGCGCACGTCGATGAGCGGGTCGTCGTGGCGCAGTTCCCACAGGGCGAACGGGATGACCAGCAGCATGCCGAGCGCCACGACCGTCCAGGACCACGGATTGACCAGCCCGCCTTCCAGGCGCAGCAGGCTGAGCCCGCCGGTGAAGCAGATCAGTGCCAGTGAGATCAGGATGAGACCGACGGTGTCGAAGGCGCCGCCCGTTGGTTCCGGCGACTCCTTGACCCCCAGCAGGATCACGAAGAAGCACACCACGATCAGCACGGCGGGCACCAGCAGCACGACCGTCAGCGGCAGCGCGTCGATCAATGCGCCGCCGACGAGGGCGCCTGCGATCGCGCCGAGTTCCAGCGCCGCGACGAGCAAGCCGGCCGCGCGCGCCGTGATGATCGACCGGCCTTCCATGCGACGGGACCGCGACCAGATGAGCGCGATCTCCAGCGGCAGCCAGACGACGTAGAACCCCATGAGCGCCCAGGCGATCAAGAACACCGTGAACGAGTCGGTGAAGGGCAGCACGAGCGCGGCGGCCGCGGTGAGCGCCGTCGAGATCAGAAGCATGCGCTTGTGGCCGACCATGTCGCCGAGCTTCGCGAACGCCGGCACGACCAGGGCCGACAGCATGAGCTGAGCGCCCTCCAGCCAGTTGACGTCGGCGTCGTTGATGCCGAGATGGCGCGCGATATCGGTAAGCATGGGCGTGTAGTAGCCCTGCAGCACGCCGCTGGTGAACTCCACGAACGCGAGGAAGCCGACAACGGTGGCCAGGGTGCCCAACGCGGCGCGCTTCATCGCGGCTCCTTCAGGACGAGGGTTCGGGTGCGATCACTGTAGCCGCTGCAGCAGCGCGCGATGGAACAGCTCTCCGCGCTCGAGCGATGCGATCTCCACCCGCTCGTCCACGCCGTGGATCGAGGCCCGCTGCGCGCCCGTCATCCGCAGCGGAGCGAACCGGTACACCGCGGGCGAGAACCGGTGGAAGTGCCGGCTGTCGGTGGCCGCCATCATCACGTACGGCACGGTCGCGGCATCCGGATACGAGGCCTTCACCGCTTCGACGATGAGGGCGAACTGCTCGTTGTCGGTGGGTGACTCCGGCGAGGGTTCGCTCGCTTCCAGCACCGTCACCTCGACGAGGGGATCGTGGATGCGGCGCTTCACGCGCCGGACGGTACTGGCGACGCTCTCGCCGAGGGCGATGCGCAGGTTGAGGGTGGCAGACGCCTGCGACGGAAGAACGTTCGCCGCCGTTCCGCCCTCCTGCATGGTCGCGGCGACCGTCGTGCGCACGAGCGCTGCCGGCTCACCGCCCATGCCCGCGAAGACGCGAGCGGTCAGGGCCGGGAAGGTCGCCAGGGTGCGCAGCACCGTCTGATCGCGTCCGCGTGCCTTGTCGGCGAACAGGCTCAGCATGCGTGTGATGCCCGCGGGGGTTCGCGCGGGGAACGTCGAGGCGTCGAGCCGGTCGATGGCTCGGGCGATGCGGCCGACGGCCGTGATCGCCGGTGGGGCAGACGCGTGTCCGCCGTCACCGCGGGCCGAAAGTCGTAGTGTCGCGACTCCCTTCTCGCCGACGCCGACCATCGCGGCGTCCCCGAGGGCGAAGGGCAGCGGCGCGTCCACGACCGCGCCGCCCTCGTCCAGCACGAGCCACGGCATGATGCCGCGCTCCCTCAGGCTGGTCGCGATCTCCAGAGCGGCCCGTCCGTAGGTCTCCTCGTTGCCTCCGAGGGCGAGGTACACGTCGCGGGCGGGGGTGAATCCGGCTGCGAGCAGGTTCTCGACGGCCTCGAGCAGCACCACGAGCGGGCCCTTGTCATCGAGCGCACCGCGCCCGTAGACCCAGCCGTCCTCGATCCTGCCCTCGAAGGGCGGGTGGGTCCAGGCGTCCGACTCGTCGACCGGAACCACGTCGTAGTGGGCCATGAGCACCACCGGCTCGGTGGGGTGCGCCACCCCGGACCAGTGGAAGAGCAGACCGAACTCGGTGATCCGATCCCGCTGCTGCAGACGCTGGTGGACGAGGGGGTACAGCTCCGCCAGCAGTGCGACGAAATCCTCGAAGGGCTTCGCTCCACGGGTGTCGAGCTCGGCGCTCACCGTCGGAAGCCGGATCATGCGGGACAGCCGCTCGGCCGCTCCCGGCCGCGCGGCGACGGTCCGCGATTCGAGGGACATCGTGCGTCAGCGGGCGAGGAAGCGCGCTTCGACGGCCGCCGTCACGACGATGTCCTCGGGCTGCATCCCGACGGCCGGGCCGCCGGAGGAATCCATCGCCATCGCCCGCATCATCTTCGGTGCCGCTGACGGCCCTGCCGACGCGTCGGTGAGCAGCCCCAGGTCTGCGATCTCGAGCGGTACCACGGTGCCCAGGCCGATGGCAGAGGCATAGGCGGTGGCGCGGTCGACAGCGACCTTCACCGCCTGAGCGGCGACCTCGGCTTCCGTCGAGGACGCCGAGGCGGACGTGAGGCGCCAGTTCACGCTGTCGATCTGCACCCCGTCACGTTCGGCGACATCGCTGAGCCACCAGGAGAGCACGGCGAAGTCGGTGAAGGTGGCGGTGATCTCGACGGCGGCGTAGTGGACGAGGGCGAGCTGTTTGCCCTCGTTGTTCCAGGGGCGGTTGGCCCAGATCGACACGCGCTGGCTCGACCACTCGCTCAGGCCCCCGGCATCCTTCCGGCTCGCGAGGTCCTCGCGGAGAGGGGCGGCGACAGCGGCGATGCGCTCGACGACGGCGCCGCGTTCAGGTCCCTCTGCGCGCACGGAGATGTGCGCCACAGCCTCTTCGGGGGCGACGCGGGTCTCGTGCTCGCCGCGGACGGTGATGGTGACTTCGCTCATGGCTCAGACTCTACGCGCGGCGCTCCGAGCATGCCGTCAGCCTGCCTCGCCGGGCGCCTTCACATGGTCGCGCACATCAGCGCGGGTTTGCGCCCACCGCACGTCGCTGACTGTGAAGCAATAGCTGTCACCCCAGCCCTCAGCGTCGACGTAGGGGCCCGGGCCCGTCCGCGAGTAGTAGATGCACTCGGCGGCGTCGGTGCGCACATAATCCCCGCCGTCGAGCATCTGCATCGCGGCGATCGCGCTCTCGGGATCGATCGGCGCCCAGGCCAGATCGATCACGTTGTCGGTGCCGAGATCCGGGTCGACGCCCCAGCGGCAGCTGACCGCGCCGGCGGGACGCCCGTTCGGGAAGCTCTCGAAAACCGACCCCTGCGGCTCCCACGACACCCATCCGGCCGTCGCCATCCTCGAGCGGAAGGCGTCGGTTGACGTGTTCTCGCAGGTGGCCGCGAGCGTCGCCGGCGGCGTGAAGGTCGGCGCGGGTGTCGCTGTGGCCGTCGCGGTCGGCGTCGGCGAGGGCGTTGCACTGGATGACGGCAGTTGCGCAGCTGATGCCGTCGGTGTCGGTGCCGGCTCGGCTATCGAGTCCTGAGGCACCATCGCAAGTGCGATCAACACGAGGACGGCTGCGGCGGCGACCGCTGTTCCGGCGATGAGCCAAAGACTTTTCGTCGACATCAGAAGAGCCTAAGGTCGCACTTTCCGCGCGGCCTGCATCGACGCGGAATGGCCAGGACGCGGCATCCGTTATAGACTGGGATGCTCGGCGCCCGATGGGTCCGAGTGGAAGAAAAACTACACAGCGCGTGACAGCGGCCCTCTGTTCTTCGAATGCGAAGCGGGGGAGTGCATGGGGATGATCGGTTTCGACATCGCCTGAGCTCCTGCGAGAAGCGGGCCGAGGATGCAGGGTTATCTCGTAAACGATCTCTGCGAAAACATAGTTGCCGATTCCAATCGCAACGACTTCGCCCTCGCTGCATAAGCGACGCCGATAGTCCGTCAGACCGTGGTCGACCCCGACACGGATCCTGGCGTCATCTAGGGGTCTTGCTGGGAAACGGCGTCTGGACGTTTCTCGGGACTCTTCCCAGACTGGGCCTGTCGACCTGGATGCCTGTGGCAAAGGTCGGGGCCGAGCAGAACGTCAGCACAGGCTACGCCCGTAGAAGGCGCAGAGACACAGCGATGGACGGGGGTTCGATTCCCCCCATCTCCACCAATCCGCTGTCACACGTGAGAGGCCCGGCCCGCGTTCTGCGCGGGCCGGGCTTTCTTCTGCGACGCCGGCCACGGTCTGTGCAATCGTGGGCGCGTGAAACTGTATTCCGACTACGCTCCGCGCAGAACACGGCAGATCTTCGTCGATCTCGTCTCGATCGCCTTCATCGTGGGGTGGGTGTGGCTGGGTGCGACGATCTACACGATTGTGAGTCAGCTTTCCCAGTTCGGGGCGGACATGGAGAAGGCAGGAGCGGGCTTTCGCGAAACAATGACTGAGGTGGGAACGGACCTGGGCGGCGTCCCCCTGATCGGATCCGGTATCCGCGCTCCGTTCGACGGTGCGAGCGCGGCGGGTGGCGCCCTCGAGTCGGCAGGCCAGGGTCAGCAGGAGCTCGTTCAGCAGCTCGCCGTCACTCTCGGCCTCGGCGTCGCGGTGCTGCCGATCCTGATGATCCTGTTCCTCTGGCTCCTGACGCGCGGCCGCTTCGCTCGCCGCGCGGGACGAGCGAAGGCGCTGGTACGCGCCGGCGTGGGAATCGACCTGCTCGCACTCCGCGCACTCACGAGCCAGAGCGTCGCGGCCATCACCGACGTCGACGCCGACGCGGCGGGCGCATGGCGGCGTGGTGACGAAAGTGTTATACGACAGCTCGCCGGTCTGGAACTCCGATCCGCCGGCATCCGCATGCCCGCCTGACCCGCCGGTGGAATGGATGCCGCCGCCGCCGCCTTTCACTCACCATGCGAGCCATCATCTATGCACAGCGCGGAGCCTCTTCCGTCCTCGAACTCGTCGAACGCGACATCGCGGAACCCGGCCCCCAGGAGGTCCGCGTTCGTGTCGCCGCGTCCGGTGTCAACCCGACCGACTGGAAGGCCCGCGCGGGGGCTGCACCCGTCGAGTTCGCCGAGACCGTGCCGAACCAGGACGGTGCCGGCATCGTGGATGCCGTCGGGTCCGAAGTGTCCGACCTGAACGTCGGCGACCGCGTGTGGCTCTTCCTCGCCGCGCACCAGCGCCCCACGGGTACGGCGCAGGATTTCACGGTCGTCCCGGCGAGCCGCGCGGTGCGGCTGCCGGCGGGTGTCGGCTTCGACGTCGCCGCCAGTCTCGGTGTGCCGGCGATGACCGCCCACCGCGCACTGACCGTTCACGAGTCCGGACCGGCACGTCTTTCTCCGGGCGCCCTGACGGGACGCGTCGTGCTCGTGCAGGGAGGCGCCGGTGCTGTCGGCCACGCGGCCATCCAGCTTGCGGTGTGGGCCGGTGCCACGGTGGTGGCGACGGTCAGCAGCGACGAGAAGGCGGAGCTTGCTCGCGCCGCGGGTGCGCACCATGTCGTGCAGTATCCGGGCGCCGACCTCTCAGCAGAGATCCGAGCGCTCGCTCCGAACGGGGTCGACCACATCGTCGAGGTGGCGCCCACCCAGAATGCTGCGCTGGACGTGGAGGTGATCGCCAACCACGGCAGCATCGCCTACTACGCCAACAACGGGGGCGAAGAGTTCACTGCTCCCATCGTCACGAGCTTCGCGAAGAACGTCCGCTGGCAGGGTCTGCTGCTGTACACCGTGGGATCGCAGGCGCTGGCCGCTGCAGCCGAAGACATCACCGCCGCTCTGGAGTCAGGCGCCCTGCCGGTCGGCCGAGAGGCGGGCCTGCCCGTGACGTGGTTCACGCTCGGCGAGACGGCGGCCGCACATGACGCGGTTCAGAGCGGCACGACGGGGAAGGTGCTCATCCGCGTCGCGGACGACCTCGTCTGAGGCGCGCGCGGATCACTTCCCGTCGCGGTCGCCGAGGAACTCCCTCGGAGGCACGGTGACGAACGCCGAACCGCTGTCATCGATGGAGGCGGCGAGGGCGTTGAGCCGCGGGACCGAGTTCGACTCGGCGCCCCAGTGCCCCGAGGTGACGCGTTCCTCGAGGACGTCGATTCCGGCCGCGATCTCGGCCGGGGTGAAGGAGCAGTGCCCCTCCCGCTCGACGAACGTCTGACGAAGCAGCGCGCTCTCGCCCTGCGATCGCACATCCTCCGCGTACTCCTGCTCGACCTGAACCGGCGCCAGGATGTCGATCGTCGTGTGCATCGTCAGCACGGGCATCTGCAGTTCGCCCGTGAGCCCCGAGGTCGCGCTGAGAGTCTCGACCGAGCCGGCATCCGCCGCGGTATCGGCGGTCCGGGTGAGCAGGGCGAGATCCGACTTCAGATCCAGTCCCGCCGCACGGTACAGCTCCGCCACGCGCCGGCGATCCTCGGACTGCTGGAAGAGCTTGCCGTAGTCGACGCCGACGTTCCACGTCGCGCTGCCACCGGTCGCCGTCTCGATGTCGAAGCGGCCGGGCGTGACGAATCCGAGAGTCTGCTTCAGCAGGGTGTACATGGAGTCCTGCCAGGCGGCGGTGTCGCCCGTGTCGGTCCCGGGAAGGTGGAACAGTGCCGCCGCGAGCGCCACCCGCGCTCTGCCCTCGGGGGTGGTCTGGCCGACGTCCACCGCAGCGGTCAGCGCGGCAGCCGTGCCGAACGCGGCACCGAGGTCGGCATAGCCTTCGATCTGGATGTCCTGATCGGGCGCCAGGAGTTCGTTGATGGCGTGCGAGCCGTCGAGCTGGTAGTTGTTCAGGTCCACCCCGCCCTCCATCAGTCCGCACGTCGGCATGGCGCCCGCGATCACATCTCCCGCTGACTCGGCGAGGATGCCGGTCACCAGTCCGCCCATGGATGTTCCGTAGGCCAGGACGTGATCCGGGTGCTCGCCGATCTGGGCGATCGCAGCATCGAGCGATTCCAGCTGATCGCCGGGCGCGGTGGGCACTGCCCAGCCGGTCGCCTCGTACGTGGATCCGACCAATGCGTAGCCCCGTTCCAGCAGCAGCTGCTCGGTGGCGGGGCTGGGGGCGACAGTTGCGGGCGCTCGAGGGCCGGCGAACGAGGGCTGGTAGCCGTGGCTGTAGAGCAGAAGGGTTCCGTTCCAGTCGTCCGGCACGACCGCGCGCCACGCTGTGCCGTCTCCCAACGTGCCGGTGAACTCGCCGCTGATCGCCGCCGTCGCCGGCGGCGCGGTCACGGCTGCGGCCAGAAGGGCGCACGTTGCGGCGGTCATGCCGACGACAGCGCGCCGGGAGCGGAGGTGAATCGATCTGGTGGATGCAGGCATGCGAACTCCTTCGTTCGAACAGGGTCACTCACATGCAAGTATCAACTTCCTTGGTAAATAGTCAAGGAAGTTGATCATCACCGCTCAGGGTGTCCGGGTCTCCGCCGCGAGTGCTCGCCGGCCTTCGCTGAGCCACTCGCCGAGACTCGAGCGCTCATCGGCCGTCAGAGCAGAGAATGCCACCGCCTCGATGTGATCGATGTCCTGACGGCAGTCCTCCAGGAGCGCCCGGCCTTGTTCGGTCAGCGAGATCACCAGGCGCCGCCGATTCTCGGGATCGCGGTGGCGCACGATGAGCTGCGCATCCTCCAGCGCTCCGACCACGCCGTCCATCGCCTGGGCGGTGACGAAGGTGTGTCGCGCCAACTGCGCGGCGCTCATGTCGTCGTGCTGTTCCAGCACCGTGAGTGCCGTGTACTGCGGCACCGTGATGCGGCGCGACCGGAGGACGAGATCCATGCGGGCGCGGATCGCCGATTCCAGCTGCTTGACTAGGTAGAGCAGTCTCGGCGCGGGAGTCTCATGAGCACGAGCCGGCATGAGGACACACTATTGCGCGGGACGAACCTCCATCATCCCGTGCGGTCCGCTCAGGAGTCCGACCATGCCGTTTCGATGGGGATCTCGCGTCCGAGGATGTTCTGCGCCGCGCGATGCCCCGAGTACATCGCCGCCGTGACGGTCGCTGGATCGTCGGTCCAGGTCGCCTCGCCCGCCAGGTGCAGGACGCCGCCCACCGGCGTCGCGAGCAGGTCGTGGTCGCCGGTGGTCGAGCCCACCGTCATGTACGCGTACGATCCGTGGGCGAAGGGGTCGTCCTGCCAGTCGGTGACGTGCACGTGCGAGGGCTTGCCGACCAGGTCGCCGTACAGGCGGCGCAACTGCGAGAGGACGGACTCCACGATCGCCTCCTCGCTCCAATCGCGCGTCTCCTGAGCCGCGGGACCGGCGGCGAAGGTCAGCAGCGTCGGGGTGCCGTGCAGCGCGGTGAGGTCGTACCACGAGTGCCACCAGACGGCGTCGGGACCCTGCTGGCGGATGACGTAGACATCGTCGTCCCAGAACTTCACCGGGAACCGCAGAAAGACCTTCTCGAAGGCGTTCATCCGCAGTCGGCTCAGTGCGTCGGCTACGGGTTCCGGCAGCGGCGGATCGATCACGAAATCTGCGGAGTGCAATACGCCGACCGGCACCGTGACGACCACGTCATCGGCGGTGACGGTGCCGAAGTCGGTGGTCACCGTGACGCCGTCGCTCGACCACCGCACCTCCTCGACGACGTGGGTCAGGCGGACGTTCAACCCCTCCGCGAGGTGCGAGGCCAAGCGGTCGTATCCCTCGGGGAAGACCACCTCGTCACCGTCGATGGAGTCGTCGTCCAGCCCGTGTGCCGCCAGGTCGGCGATCCACGCACCGTACTGCTCCTCCGAGCGGTGCTCCAGATATTCGCGGACCCGCTGCGCGCGGTCGCCCTCCCAGCCCTGCATCCTGATCGCCTCGTCCGTGACATCGCGGTACGACGCGTCGGGCGCCGAGTGGGCGATCACTTCGCGCAGAGTCCCGTCGACGGCGCGGATGTCTGCGACGTAGCTTCGGACTGCGGCATCCGAGAGTCGTTGCCCGTCCGGTCCGTAATAGGCGATCGGGCGGCCCTCCGGCTGGTAGCCGCCGACGGTGAACTCGACCATCGGCATTCCGAATGCCGTTGCCGCAGCGGCGACGGGGGAGTCGGTGATGCCGTGGATCCACGATGCGCCGAGGTCGGTGGCGAGGCCGTAGCGGCGGTCGGTGACGACGCGGCCGCCCACGCGGTCGCGCGCCTCCAGCACGATGACGTCTCGGCCCGCAGCGGCCAGCAGGCGGGCTGCGGTCAGACCCGAGATTCCGGCGCCGACCACGATCGTCTCGAAGTGCTCCATCGATGGCCTTTCGCCGGCGTTGCGTGCGTGTCCGACGACGCTACCAACCCGACCGGTCCACGTCCTCAGCGCTGATCGACCAGTGCCCACCAGGCGCGCTCGAAGGCGCCGTCGGCATCGCGGAAGCCCTCGAGCGACGAAGCGACGATCGCGCCGGTGCGCATGGTGAACAGCACCTCCGCCGTGGCGAAGGGCGTCGGGTGACCGAGCTCGGCGAGCGCGTCGGCCATGCTGTCGCGCACCCACGCGCGGTGCCGGTCGACCACGGCCCGAACGATGTGCTGCGGGTCGCAGTACTCGGCAGCGGTGTTGATGTATTCGCAGCCTCGGAAGTCCGGCGAGTCCACGCCCATCTTCGCGCCCGCGGCGATCTCGGCCAGCAGTGCGCGCGCGCCGTCCGGACCGCTCCGGATGGCGCTGAGTTCGCTGCGCGCCTCCGCCGCACGTGCTTCGAGGAACGCGACGACCAAGTCGTCCTTGCTCGGAAAGTGACGGAAGAAGGTGGCTCGGGCGACGGTCGATTCCGCGATCAGGCGGTCGACGCCCACCGCGCGGATGCCGGTCGAGATGAACAGCTCCGTGGCAGTGGTGAGGATGCGCTCGCGCGCTGCCGAGGACCCGCGGGGGACCGTTGTCCGTGCCTCCTCAGCGTCAACAGCGGAGTTCATGATTTCGCTTGCCCTTTCATCGCTCCCACGCCATACTCACACACAAATGAGATAGACCGATCCGTCTACCTTCTTCCTCGCGCTCGCTCGATGACAGGACATCGCATGGACCTTCAGCTTTCGGGCAAGACCGCGATCGTCACGGGCGCGAGCAAAGGCATCGGACTGGCGGTGGTCGCCGGCCTGATTCTCGAGGGAGCGCACGTCATCGCCGGCGCCCGCTCGATGAGTGCCGAACTGGAGCAGCTCGTCGCCCGCGGTGCCGCGGAGTTCGTCGCCGTGGATCTTGCGACACCCGGCGGTCCGGAGGAGTTGGTGCGGCACGCCACCGCCGCGAGCGGGATCGACATCCTCGTCAACAACGTGGGCGCGGTCGCTCCGCGGCCCGAGGGGGTGGCGAGTGTGACGGACGGGGAGTGGGAGCGCACCGTCAACCTGACCCTGATGGCAGCCGTGCGCACCATCCGGGCTGCCGTTCCCGCGATGAGCGCTCGGGGCGGCGGCAGCGTCGTCACGATCGCCTCGGTGAATGCGTGGCTTCCGGATCCGCTCGTGGTGGACTATTCGGCTGCGAAGGCGGCCCTGCTCAACTTCAGCAAGTCGCTGTCCAAGGAGCTCGGGCGGTCCGGCATCCGGGTCAACACGATCAGTCCGGGCCCCGTCGCCACGTCGCTGTGGCTCGGCGAGCACGGGGTGGCGCAAGCCGTGTCGCACGCGAGCGGAGGCACGCCGGAGGAGGTCGCGGCGGCGGCGGCTTCGGCATCCGTCACGGGACGTTTCACTCGCCCCGAGGAGGTCGCGGACCTCGTCCTCGTGCTGTCCAGCGACAGGTTCTCCAACATCACCGGCGCCGACTTCCGCATCGACGGCGGGCTCATCGACACCATCTGACGACTCATACGCCGCATCCCATCCATAAGAGGAGTTCGACATGCCCGACCAGAAGCGCCCGTATCCGATCCTGTTCATCCATGGTCTCTGGATCCACGCCAGTGCCTGGCGCGACTGGCAGGACCATTTCCAGGAGCTCGGGTACGAGACCTCCGCCCCGGGGTGGCCGGGTGACGGCGACAGCGTCGAGTCGACGCGCGAGAATCCGGAGACGCTCAACGATGTCGGGATCAGCCTGATCTGCCGCCACTACGCGGACATCATCGATGGGATGCCGGTCAAGCCGATCGTGGTCGGGCACTCGTTCGGCGGACTCATCGCGCAGGAACTGCTGGCCAACGGGTATGCGACGGCAGCGGTGGCGATCGATCCGGCGCCGGTGAAGGGCGTGAAGATCCTGCCCTTCTCTCAGTTGCGCTCGGGATTGCCCGTGCTCGGGAATCCGGCGAACAAGAAGCGGACCGTCGCCCTCACCCGGGATCAGTTCCGCTACAGCTTCGGCAACATGCTGACGCCCGAGGAATCGGATGCGCTGTTCGAGAAGTGGACCATCCCCGGTCCCGGCCGCCCGCTGTTCGAAGACGCGACTGCCGCTTTCGTTCGCAACTCGCCCGCCGCGGTGGACACACATGACGCAGTGCGCGGTCCGCTCCTGCTGGTATCCGGCACCGATGACCACGTCGTCCCACTGAAGGTCACCGAGGCGGTCGTCAAGCTCTACGCCGACAATTCGTCGCGCACGGACTTCACCACGGTCGACGGTCGCGGTCATTCCCTGACGATGGATGCCGGCTGGACGGATGTCGCTGCGCTCGCCGTGGACTGGATCCGGCAGCGCGAGCAGGAGATGACCGCCTCGGCAGTGTCGTAGGTACGTTCTACACTCGAGGCATGATCGGGGAAGCAGAGCCGCTGGAGTCGTTCCGGTCCAGCACGCTGGACGTGGTTCTCGATCTCGGTGCGACGATGGCGATGTGGGCTGCCGATCGACTCCAGCAGATCGATCTGATGCGCCGAGTACTTGGCGGACGCCGAGGTGGCGGGCGCGCGGTTCACCGACGTGGTGCTCCGCGGTCTGCGACTCGAACTCGCCGCCGCGATGCGGATCTCCGAGCACTCAGCCGAAACGCTGATCGTCCTGGCCGAGGCGTTGGTGCACCGCTACCCCCAGGCATTGAGCGCGCTGCAGGAGGCGGCGATCACCGAGCAGCACGCGGAGATCCTGGCCGGTGGTCTCGATGAGCTGGAGCCCGACCTGCGCGGCACCGTATTCGAGCGTGCCCTCGAACTCGCCGCTCAGCAGCCGGTCGGGCAGTTCCGCAGATCCCTGCGAAGCCTCATCGCCGAAGCTCGCGTCGTCACCCTTGCGCAGCGGCATGAGGCGGCGCTTCAGCACCGAAGGATCCATGTCGAGCCGGCCGCGGACGGTATGGGGTGGACCCACGTCTACGGACCCTTGGTCGAAGCACATGCAGCCTTCGGCCGCGTGACCGCGATCGCGAAGGTCATCGCCGGTCAAGACGGGGAGACCCGGACGCTCGACCAGATCCGGGCCGATGTGGCGGCCGACCTGCTGATCGAAGGCACGACGGCTGCTCATCCGAGCGAGGCTCGCGGCATCCGGGCGAACGTCGTGGTGACGGTGCCTGCGATCGCCCTCCTCGAGCAGGACGACGAGTCGCTGGTGAGTCAGGGTCCGGCTGCGGTGGAGGGGCTGGGGCCGATCCCCGTCGGCCGCGCGCGCGAGCTGTGCGGAGGAGACGCGACGTGGATGCGAGTGCTCACACACCCCGAGACCGGTATCGTCCTCTCCGTCGGACGGACGCAGTACACACCTCCGGCTGCACTGCGCCGCCTGGTGAAGTGGCGGGCGGATCGATGCATCGCCCCGGGGTGCGGGGTGCCGGCGTCCCGTTGCGAAGTGGACCACACGGTCGCCTGGGAGCACGGTGGGGAAACCGGGCTCGAGAACCTCGCGCCGATCTGCCGAGGTCACCATAAGGTCAAACACCATGGCGGCTGGCGGCTCAGACAGCTGCCCGGCACCGGTGGCGCCGTGGAGTGGACGTCGCCGGCCGGTAGAACGTACGTGGTGGAGCCCGAGCGGCGGGTACCGGTGTTCACGGTGTCAGGTCCCCGGGGTCCGGATGATTCGGCGCCGTTCTGACGATGAGGCCGTTCTGACCGTCACACCGGTGTGATCGAGATGACCTTCAGGTCCGCGTCGAGCTCCAGGTCGAGCAGGCGACCGTTCGACTGCACGACTGACACGTCGAAGGGCGAGGCGGCGTCCCCATCGATCTCGATGTCGACGATGCGACCATCGACCTCGGCCATCGCCGCGGAGACGAGCGCGTCGAGGGTGTCGGCATCCAGGACGTGCTGCGGCGCCGTGTCGTCCGGATCGGCGGCATCGTCGAGACGACCTCGGCGGACCCGTCCGAGCCGACCCGCACCTCGGTCTCATCGGCGGCATTCGTTTCGAACTCCACATTCCAGCTGCCGTCGGTGTTCGCCTCGACAGCGACCGCCTGCCCGTCGGCTACCACCCCGGCGGCCGCCACGATCTCCGAGAGTTCCGCGGCGGAGTCGGTGCCGCGGTCCGGCGAGACCGACGACGTGGTCTCGGCCGCGTCGTCGTCATCTCCCTCGTCAGCGATCGCGGCGCCGACCGCGATGCCTCCGCCGGCGAGGACGGCGGCGGCCAGCACGAATCCTCCGGCGATCAGAAGGGTGCGCGTGAGCGGACCGCGGCGAGCGACGGTTCGTTCCTCCGCCGGAGTGGATTCGGCGCTCGGGCGGGAATCGGCGGCGGGCGTGGTTGCGGGGGTCATCTCTGCGGGAGTGCTGTTCTCAGTCATGCACCGATCGTGTCAACGCACCGCTGAAGCCAGCCTGAAGCTGCCTGGCTGATCGCACAGACCCGGGGTCTAGCCTTCAGAAGGCTCGTCTCACGAGGCGGCGTACTTCTCGAGGAGGATCACTCATGCGCGCAATCATCCAGTCGACCTTCGGCGAACCGACTGATGTGCTGGAGGTGGCAGAGCGACCGTTGCCCGAACCCGCACCGGGCGAGGCGCGCGTGCGCACGATCCTCTCGCCCATCCACAACCACGACATCGCCACGATCCGCGGTGTGTACGGCTTCAAGCCCGAGCTCCCCGCGGCCACCGGCACCGAGGCCGTGGGCGTGATCGACGCTCTCGGCACGGGTGTCGACGGCCTCCGGGTGGGGCAGCGGGTCGCCACCGGCGGCACCTTCGGAGTCTGGGCGGAGTATTTCGTCACCCAGGCGGGTGGCCTCATCCCGGTGCCCGAAGGCGTGAGCGACGAGACGGCCGCTCAGTTGATCTCGATGCCGTTCAGCGCCCTCAGCCTGCTGGATTCGCTCGACCTGTCACCCGGGGACTGGATCGTGCAGAACACGGCGAACGGCGCCGTGGGCCGGCTGCTCGCGCAGTTCGCGGCGGCCCGCGGCATCCGCGTGCTCGGACTCGTGCGGCGTGACGCCGGCGTGGACGAGCTCGCGGCCGTCGGCATCCGCGATGTCGTCTCGACGACGGCCGCCGATTGGCGGGAGAGGGCCGCGGAGATCCTCCAGGGTGCCGCACCGCGCGCCGGCGTGGATTCCGTCGGCGGATCGTCCGCCGGCAAGGTGCTCTCGCTGCTGGGAGAAGGCGGCACTCTCGTCGTCTTCGGCGCCATGGACTCCGGCCTGCTGCAGCTGTCGTCGGGTGATCTCATCTTCAAGCAGGCGACCGTGAAGGGATTCTGGGGCAGCACCGTCAGCAGGACCATGGACGCCGCCAAGCGCCGAGCCCTGTTCGGCGAGCTCGTGCAGCGCGTGGCGAGCGGGGAAGTGCGGCTGCCCGTCGAGGCGGTCTTCCCGTACGACGAAGCCCGCACGGCCGCGGGTACCAGTTCGAAGCCGGGCAGGGAGGGGAAGGTGCTGCTGCGCTTCTCGGGTTCGAGCAGCTAAGCCCGGCCTTTCAGGATCATGTGCCAGTACACCCAGGGCAGGATGTGGCGGTCGAAGATCCAGGTCAGACGCCGCTCTCTCGCCAATCCTTTCCAGAACGGGATCGTCGGTTTCAGGCGGTACTGATCGTCGAACTCCGCGAACACGACTGTGCCGCGCGAAACCGTGAACGGACACACCGAATACCCGTCGTAGAGCTCTGTGGGCGCCTTTCCCTCGAGCACGGCCTGCAGGTTGCGCGCCAGTGCGAGCGTCTGCTTGCGCAGCGCGCCGCCCGACTTCGAGTTCGCCGTGGCCGCCGCATCACCCAGCGCCCACACGTTCGGGTGACGCCTGTGCCGCAGGGTCTGCGGATCGACGTCGACGAACCCGCCGTCCTCGCCCGGCGCTGCGAGGTTCGAGAGCCAGTCGGGAGCCGACTGCGGCGGCTCGACGTTCAGGACGTCGTAGCTCAGCTCCTCGGGCAGTTGCGGCTGGCCCTGGCGGACGGTCACCGTGCGCGCCTCGGCATCCACAGCGGTGATCTCCGCGCGGGTCCGCAGGTCGATGCCGTACGCCGCGATCTTGCGGTTCAGCTCCCGGTCTATCTCGGGGATGCCGAAGATCGTGGCGTCCGGCACGAGCATGATCACGTGGATGTCGCTCAGCACCCCGGTCTTCTGCCAGAAATCGCAGGCGAGGTACATGGGCTTCTGCGCGGCTCCCGCACAGGATGCCGGTCCGGGCGGCTGCGAGAAGATGACAGTTCCCGAGCGCAGGTCGCGCAGGAGCGCCGAGGTCTTCACGGCCAGGTCGATCTCGTAGTGCGAGCCGCCGGACGGCGCCCGGACCGCGTCGGCCAGTCCCGGCACGGCGTCCCAGTCGTGCTGGATGCCGGCCGCGACGATCACGTGCTCGTACGTGAGCCGGCCGCCGCCGTCGAGCATGAGCGTGCGCGACTCCGGTTCGATCGAGGTGACGGCATCCCGTACCCACTTCACGCCCTTGGGCATGACCGAGCCCTGGGGGCGCACCGTCATGCTGCCGGGGGCGGTCCCGCCCGCGACGTGCGAGAACAGCGGCTTGTACAGGTGGGTGGTGCGCGGCTCGACCACCGCGATGTCCTTCACGCCCTGACGTCGAAGGCGCCCGGCAACGGACAGACCGCCGTTGCCGCCGCCGACGACGACGATCCGGTAATACTGGTGCTGCCCTTCGGTCAGCACCACGCCCTCAGCGCTTGTCACCGTCACCGCGCTCCATTCCGCCCTCCGCGTTGCGCGTTCCGACCCCGGGGATGTCGTTCATCGTCGAGATGTTCTGAATGGGTGCGTCATCGCCGGGCTCGATGGCGACCGAGTCCACAGCGCCGGAGTCCGATCCCGCACCCCCGGCAGGCACCGAACCCTGCGCGTGCTCAGTTTCTCTCGCCACTCTTTCGGCCGCCTGCTTCTTCGGGTCCTGCATGGTCGTCTCCGCTCTGTGCCATCGGTTCGCATCGGGTCGTCCCACTCTGCGGCCGATCCCTCGATCGCCGCACCGGGTTGACCGCATCGGGACGGCATGCATGGCGCAGCGGACCGGGGGTGCGCAGGTGCGCGTAGCGTGGAGACATGAGCGATCAGCGACGTGACGAGCAGCCCGCCGAGTTCGGCGACTCCCCGATCGGGGGCGATCAGACGACCGAGGACCAGCTGGACGCGGAAAACGAGGTCGAAGAGGACATGCTCAAATCCCTCGACCCCGAGGCACCGCCCGCCTGAGTGGGTACCCTCGGGGGCGTGACACACCACCTCACGAGGGATCAGGCGCGCCGGATCGCGGTGCGGGCGCAGCTGCTGGACGCCGACCGCCCGGGAGACGTCGTCGAGGTCGCCGAGCAGCTCGGCTACATCAAGATCGATCCGACCGCGACGATCGCGCCGTGCGAGCACACGGTGCTGTGGTCGCGCATCGGGTGGTCGTACGAACCCGGGCAGCTGAGGAAGGCCGTGGAATCCGACCGGCTGCTCTTCGAATTCGACGGCGCCTTCCGTCCGGTCAGTCTGCTGCCTTTGATGCTTCCGGCGATGCGTCGATGGCCGCGACGCGAGAGCACTCGCCAGTGGCTCGACGCGAACGCGAAGTTCCAGGCTGACGTGCTCGCGCGCCTTCGGGCCGAGGGACCGCTTCTGGCGTCGGAGATTCCCGACACCGCGCAGGTGAGCCGGCCACCCGATGGCTGGAGCGGCTCCAATCAGGTGCCGACGATGCTGGATTGCCTTCTGCGGCAAGGCCGGGTCGCGATCGTCGGGCGCGAGGGACGGCACAAGCGGTGGGATCTGGCCGAGCGCGTGTACCCCGCCGATCTGGCCGTCTTCGACGACGAGGAGGCCGCGCGCCTGCTGGACGAACGCCGCCTGCAGGCCGCGGGTCTCGCCAAGCAGCGATCGCCGTGGACGCCGACCGGTCAGGCCGGCGAGCCGGCGGTCGTCGAGGGCAGCTCGTGGAAGTATCGCGTCGACCCCGACGCGCTGGATGCCCTCGAGGAGGGCGGAGACGCCGGCGGGCGCGTCGCGTTCCTCAACCCCTATGACGGAATGCTGTTCGACCGGCCGCGCCTGGAGCAGCTGTTCGAGTTCAGCTACGTCCTGGAGCAGTTCAAGCCCAAGCCGCAACGCGTGTACGGCTTCTTCGCCCATCCGATCCTGATGGGGGACCGCTTCGTCGGGATGCTGGATGCCGAAGTGGATCGGGAGCGGGAAGTCCTCCAGGTCAGGGCCGTGCACGAGTTCCTGCCGTTCGAGCCTGAGGAGCAGGAGATGGTGCAGGCCGAGATCGCAGAACTCGGCGAATGGCTGGGCGTGCGTGTGGCCGGGGAGCGGTGGGCAGGGAAGTAAATCCCATTCGGCTGCATCCAAAACGGGGTGCGCCCGGGAAGTACTCCCTGCAGGGCGGAAAAGGCCGCCCCTCAAGGAGGACATCGTGCGCAAGACAATCGCAGCCGGCATCGTTGCCGGATTCGCCCTCGCGGCGGGCTTCGTGGCCCCTGCCTCGGCGATCTCGGCCACCACGGCCGATCTTTACGTGTTCCACGGCATTCCGGCGACGCCGGTGGATGTCTACGTCGACGGAGCGCTGACTCTGGATGACTTCCAGCCCGGCACCTTCGCCGGTCCGCTCGACCTGCCCGCCGGAGACTACGAGGTGGCACTGACGGCCGCGGACGCGACCGACGACAGCGCTCCGGTGCTCGGGCCGATCACCCTGACGCTCGAAGCGGGCAAGAGCTATACCGCCGCCGCGTTCCTGGACGCGGACGGCAATCCCACCGCCAAGCTGTTCACGAACGACGTCGCGACCACCAACGCCGGCGAAGGCCGCGTGACGGTGCGCCACACCGCGGCCGCACCCGCTGTGGACATCCTCGCCAATGGCGCCGTCGCCTTCTCGAACGTCGTCAACGGCGCTGAGGGCACGACCGCGCTTCCGGTCGGCACGATCTCGGCATCCGTCACCGCGGCGGGAACCACCGAGCCTGTCGTGCTCGGCCCTGCAGACGTCGCCGTCAAGGACGGCGTCCTGTCGATCGCGTACGCGTGGGGCAGCCTCGAGGACGGCACGCTGGCGCTGGCCGCTCAGGAGATCACTGTCGGTCACACCAACCCGGGCGGCGTGCCGTCGGGTACCGCCGGCTACGCCGCCGAGCGCGACGCGATGATGCAGGCCACGTGGATCGTCGGAATCGCGGCTCTGCTCGCTGCGGCATCCGTCGGCGTCGTCGTGGCCCGTCGTGGCCGCGGGGCGAAGATCGAGTCCTGACCCGACCCCCTGAAGCCGAGAGAGCCACACGTGTACCGACGACTCATCGCGCCGTTGGTGCTCGTGCTGGCTCTCTCGGCCTGCGCGCCCGTCCCGTCCCCCAGCGGGGCGGGCGCTCCCACCACCTCTTCGACTCCGACACCGACTGCGCCGGCTGCGCCGACCCCCGACGTCCCCATCGTCGACGGGGCGCTCCAGCCCAGTCGCGCGGCCGTTCCCCCCGTGCGGGTGCAACTGGCGGCGATCGGAGTCGACATGGAGGTGGTCCCGGTCGGGGTCGAATCGAGCGGTTTCATGGAGTTGCCGCCCGATCCCGCTATCGCGGGATGGTATCGATTCGGCCCCGACCCGTGGAGCCCCGACGGCAACACGGTCATCGCCGCGCACATCGACGCGCCCGACTACCCGATCGGCCCCTTCGCGTCGTTGCGCGATGCGCCCGCCGGAGCGGAGGTGTCCGTGACCGGAGCCGACGGAGCGACCGCCACCTACTCGGTCATGTCGGTGACGTACTATCCGAAGCAGGAACTGCCGACCGACGCCCTCTTCGCCCGCGCGGGCACCAGGGCACTCGTCCTGATCACCTGCGGGGGGAACTTCGACGAGACGACCGGCCACTACGACGACAATGTCGTCCTCGTAGCCGCCCCGACCACCTAGGAGACCAGAACGTGAGCACAGGGGAGGAGGACGCGGATGCAACGCAGCAGCGCGATGCCGAATCCGCGTGGGACGCGCGTTTCATCGCGGGCGACGAGCGAGCACTCGAGCACGTCTACCGGCGCTGGTCGCCGGTCGTCTTCACGCTCGCACTGAGGTCGCTGGGCGACCGCACCGACGCCGAGGACGTGACGCAGAAGACCTTCGTGTCGGCCTGGACATCGCGCGCGTCCTTCGATCCGTCGCGGGCGCGCCTGTCGACGTGGCTCGTCGCCATCGCCAAGCGCCGCATCGCGGACACGCATGAGGCTCGCACCCGCATCCGGGCGCTGCACGAGCAGCTGCAGCGCGTGACCCGGCCCGAAGACCTGATGACCGAAGACGTCGATCTGGGCGAGACGCTGTTGGTCGCGCAGGAGATCGAACGCCTCGAGCCCGATGCCCGGAAGGTCATGAGGATGGCCTTCTTCGACGACCTCACGCATCAGGAGATCTCACGAAGGCTCGACATGCCGCTGGGCACCGTCAAGAGCCATATCCGCAGGAGCCTGGAACGAATGCGCACCCGATTGGAGGTGACCCATGCCGCACATTGATCCGGAGCGGCTCGCCCTGTTCGCGATGGGGGAGCCCGTCGCGACACCCGAGGAATCCGAGCACCTGGCCGACTGCGCCGTGTGCGTCGATGACCTCGCAGCGCTCCGTCACGTCGCCATCGCCGGCCGCGCCAGCATCGACGTCGGAGAACTCGAAGCGCCGCCGGATTCGGTATGGTCGCGCATCGCCGAGGAGCTCTCGCTCGGAACGAAGACACGGGAACCCGAGGCCGCGCCGCTCATCGTCGGCGAGGCGGACACTCTGACTGAGCGGCGCGAGGCCGAGCCGGTCTCGGTGGTGGATGCCGCCGCCCCGCGCCGCCGCGTCATGCGAGGAATCTGGGCGCTTGCGGCATCCCTGGTCCTGGTCGCGGGCGTCGGGCTCGGCGTCTGGGCCGTCACTCAGCGCGCGGCACTGACCGAAGTCGCCGAGGCGACCCTCGCGCCGTTCCCGGACCATCCCAGCGCCGCGGGCACCGCGGTCGTCGAAGAGCGGCCGGACGGCACGAAGGCGGTGCGCGTGCAGCTGAACGCCGATGCCGCTCCCGATACCTTCCGGGAGGTGTGGCTCATCACGGCCGACGCGTCGGCGCTCGTGAGCCTGGGCGTGCTGGACGGCAAGGATCAGACCTTCGCCATCCCGGCCGATGTGGACCTGCGCGACTATGTGCTGGTGGATGTCTCGCAGGAGCCCGTCGACGGTGACCCCACCCACTCGGGAGACTCGATCGTCCGAGGAGAGCTGAGCTTCAGCTGACGCGGGCTCAGCTCCAGGTGACCAGCAGCAGTCCCTGCTTGGTATCGGCGTACTTGACCCAGCCGTCGCCGAAGAGATAAGTCAGGCCGTAGCCCTCGTCGTCGGTCGCGACCGTGGTGTCCGCGCTCTCGGTGACGATGAGCCCCTCGGGCGTCTCTTCGCGGCGCCATCCCTGGGCCACGAGGGCGTTCTGCGCGTCCACGGCGTCCTCCGCCGTGATGGGCGCCCATCCGTAGATCTGCACGTGATCGGTGGCCGTCGTGAAGTCGCCCCACACGCATTGGACGCCTTCGGGGATCTCCAGCTCGCCGATGCGGAACGTCTCCGCCCGCGCGGTCCAGCCGACGCTCTCGAAGTCGGCGACCGTCGTGGCGGGGATGATCGTCTCGCACGTGGGGTCGCCGGCGGGCGCGGTGGACTGCGTCGGCGACGCGGTCGGGGTCGGGGAAGTGGCCAGCGGAGTCGGCGTCTGAGCCGCGTCCGATCCGGAGGGTGCTCCGGCGCACGCGGTGCTCGCCAGCAGAGTGCCGGTCAGAACGAGGACGGCGGCGAACAGGGACGGCGTCCGGGTCATCGTGCGGACTCCGATGCTCCGGGGGCGTGCAGGAGCGCGAGGAAGGCCGCGTGCAGCCGCCCGTTCGTGGCGACCGAGGAGCGTTCGGAGAGCGAATCGTTCCCCTCGAACGAGGTGAACTGCCCGCCGGCTTCGGTGATGATCGGCACGAGCGCCGCGATGTCGTACTCCTTGACGCCGAACTCGGCGACGAATTCCAGCCGGCCCTCGGCGAGCAGCATGTAGGGCCAGGTGTCGCCGTACCCGCGGTCGCGCCACACCGCACGCGAGAGTCGCAGCAGGGCGTCCATCTGTCCCACCTCGTCCCACTGGCGGATGCTCTGGAAGCTCGCGCTCGCTTCCTCGATCGCGTCGACGCTCGACACGGCCAACCGGGCGGGTGAACCGTCAAGGGTGTTGGTCCAGGCGCCGAGGCCGCTCGCAGCCCACCAGCGCCGGCCGAGCGCCGGCTGGCTGGCAACGCCCACCCGCGGGACGCCGTCGATCGACAGGGCGATCAGGGTCGTCCACATCGGGATGCCCTTCAGGTAGTTCGCCGTGCCGTCGATCGGGTCGATGATCCACTGGCGGTGCGTCGACCCGGTGACGCCGAACTCCTCGCCGAACACGCCGTCATCGGGACGCTCGGCCTCGAGGATCGCGCGGATCGCCCGCTCGGTCGCCAGATCGGCCTCGGTCACGTGAGTGGCGTCCGGCTTCAGCTGGACCTCCAGGTCCGCTGCGTCGAAGCGATCCATGGATGCTGCGTCCGCGGCATCCGCGAGGCGCATCGCCAGCGCCAGATCGGCGTGCAGATCGCCCTCGAAGGGCGCTCGGAAGGATACCGGCAGCGGGGGGGAGTTCACGTTCTCCAGCCTAACCGCGAGGTCCTGGCTCGATTTCCGGGTCACGCGATCGTGATGGTAACGTTTACCCTCGGTTCGCCATGCGGCGGGCACGCACCTCTAGCTCAATCGGCAGAGCAACTGACTCTTAATCAGTGGGTTCTGGGTTCAAGTCCCAGGGGGTGCACCATGAGCACCTATACCGTCGCGACCGACGGCGCGTGCATGCGCAATCCCGGCCCTGCCGGCTGGGCCTGGGTCGGCGAGGACGGCCGCTGGGCCGCCGGTTCGCTCGAAGCCGGGACCAACAACATCGGCGAACTGCTCGCGGTCTTGTATGCGATCCGCGACAACGCCGACGTGGAGAACCTGCACATCCAGGCCGACTCCATGTACGCGATCAACACGTACCAGAACTGGATGGACGCGCACCGGCGCCGCGGGTGGAAGACGAGCGCGAAGGAGCCGACGAAGAACGTCGACATCCTGCAGGCGCTCATCGATGCGCGCGACGCCCGCAGGGCCGCGGGACTGCCGGATGTGACCTTCGAGCACGTGCGCGGACACGCCGGGCACCGCCTCAACGGCTGGGCCGACGAACGCGCGGTGCGTGCGTCGCAGCACGGCGATCGCGGTCTCGCGGCGATCTGGTCGACCGAGCGCGGTCAAGATCCGATCGACGTCACGGTCGACGCGCCCAAGGCCGGTGAGGACCGGCCTTCGCGCAAGCGCTAGGCGGCATCCCCGACCAGCACGGCGACGGCTTCGTCGGAAGCATCCGCGTCGCGTCGGTCCACGCTTGCGAGCAGCCCGCGCCCGAACGCGATCACGACGACCGCGACGAGGACGGATGCCGCGGCGAACAGGTAGGGCACGGTCGGGCCGGCCAGGTGCCACAGCAGCGCGGCGGTCGGGGGAGCGGCAGCACCGCCGAGGAAGCGGACCGCCGAGTAAGCCGAAGAGGCGACGGAGCGGGGCAGATCGGTCGCCTCCATGACCGACTCGGTGAGCACGGTGTTCACGATGCCGAGGAGGAACCCGCCGGCCACGATGCTCGCCACAAGTGCCGGCGGCGACTGAACGAGCAGGCCTGCGGCGACCAGATCGAGCACGAGCAGCGGCAGGACCAGGAGCAGTGCGCTCGTGCGCGGCATCCGACGCGTCAGCAGGGGAGCGACCCACACGCTCGAGACGGCGAGGGCGACCCCCCACCCGAAGAACGTCAGGCCGATGCCGAGGGCCGAGAACCCGAGGGGGAACGGCGAGAAGGCCAGCAGCACGAAGAAGCCGATGTTGTAGAAAAGGGCGGCGACGGCCAGCAGCGCGAGCGCAGGGTGGCCGAGCGCGCGGATCGGGTCCGAAAGGCGGGTGGGCCTGCGCTCCCCGTCTTCTCCGCCGCGCAGCAGCACCGACACCCCGATGAAGGCGATGGCCATGAGGACGGCGACTCCGAAGAACGGGCCGCGCCAGCTGACCGAGCCCAGGAGCCCGCCCAGCAGCGGACCGATCGCGATGCCCAGCCCCAGTGCCGCTTCGTACAGCACGATCGCCGCGCCGCTGCCGCCGGACGCGGCTCCCACGATCGTGGCGAGCGCGGTCGAGATGAACAGCGCGTTGCCGAGCCCCCAGCCTGCGCGGAAGCCGATGATGGCGTCGACGCTTCCGCTGAGCGCGCAGAGCAGAGCGAACACGAGAATGAGCCCCAGACCGATCAGCAGCGTGGCCTTCGCCCCGATGCGGCTCGAGATGAAGCTGGTCACGAGCATCGCCAGACCGGTGACCAGCAGGTAGCTGGTGAACAGCATCTCGGTCTCGACCGGGCTGGCCTGCAACTGCTCGGCGATCGCCGGGAGGATCGGGTCCACCAGGCCGATGCCCATGAAGGCGACCACGCATGCGAAAGCGACCGCCCACACGCGCATCGGCTGCCGCCACACGCTGTCCGTCGGCGCGGCGGTCATCGGGTGAGCTCCATGGAGCCGGTCTTTCGGGCCAGGATGCCGGCCGTCCGGCCGAGAGCGGCCCAGTCGTCGTCGTCCAGATCGGTGAAATGCGGGACGAGGGCGGCAGTCAGCTGAGTCAGCCACGCCTCGAGTGCGTGCACCCCGGCGGCGGTCGCCCTGACGACGGTGGCACGCGAGTCAGCGGCATCGGCCACACGTTCGACGAGCCCGGACTCGGCCATCACACCGACGAGCCGGGTCATGCCCGGCTGGCTGACGCGGCTGCGCGTGGCAAGCTCACCGAGACGCAGCGGGCCGTTCTCGCGAAGCAGGGTCAGCGTGCGCCACTGCGCCGCAGGCGCTTCGTTCCGCGTTTCCAGCGCCGCGATGCGGGTGAGTGCGTGAGCGGCGATCACAAGCCGCTGAAGGTCTTCGGATCTCTCCATACCTCAAGTATATAACTTAGGTATGTGCATGGGCATCGCAGTCGACTTGACACCGGCGCGCCGCATTCCTACGGTTGCAAGTACCTGAATCAGGTTTCAGGTAATCCTTCCAAGGGTGAAAGGCAACGCACATGCGGGTTACGAAGAAGTTGCTCCTGGGCTCCGTGGTCGCCACGGCAGCGCTCGTCCTGGCGGCCTGCGCGCCGCAGGGCACCACGGCCGGCGGCGATGCCTCCGAAACGCCGAGCGGACCGGCCGAGGTCACGGTCGGCATCGTCACGAGCGAAACGGGACCTCTGGCGAGCTACGGAAAGCAGTACCTCGACGGGTTCAAGGCCGGTCTCGATTACGCGACGGACGGCAGCGGCGAGATCGACGGCACCACGATCACGGTGGAGTACAAAGATGACGCGGGCGACCCCGACAAGGCCGTCACCGCGGTCAAGGAGCTCATCGGCGCGGGGGTGAACATCATCGGAGGCAGCGCCTCCTCGGGTGTTGCCCTGGCTGTCGCCGAGCAGGCTGCCCAGAACAAAGTCCTGTTCGTCTCCGGACCGGCAGCGGCCGATGCGATCACCGGGGCGAACGAGTACACCTTCCGCTCGGGTCGGCAGTCCGCGCAGGACGTCGCGACCGCCGGCACGTTCCTCGACGACCTCGAGGGCAAGACGATCACCGTCTTCGCCCAGAACAACGCGTTCGGCCAGGGCAACGAAGCGGCCGTGAAGGCGATACTCGGGGCCAAGGGCGCGACGGTCAACTCGGTCCTGGTCGCGGAGGACGTCACCGAATTCACACCGTTCGCGCAGCAGGTCCTCGCCGGCAACCCCGATCTCGTCTTCGTGGCGTGGGCCGGAGCGACCTCGGGTGCGATGTGGCAGGCGATGAGTCAGCAGGGCGTGCTCGATGAGATCCCGGTAGTCACCGGGCTCGGGGACTCGGCCACGTTCGCGGCGTACGGCGAGGCATCCGAGAAGATCAGCTTCCTCAACCACTACTTCCCGGGCGCAAACGACAACGACGTGAACACGGCGATGATCGCCGCCATCGAAGACGCCGGGGGTACACCCGACCTGTTCAGCCCCGACGGGTTCAACGCGGCGATCATGATGGTCCACGCCATCCAGGAGGGCAAGGGCGATGTCGACGCCATGATCGCGGCTCTCGAGGGCTTCGAATTCGACGGTCCCAAGGGCGCGATGACCGTGCGAGCAGACGACCACGCCCTGATCCAGGAGATGTACCAGGCGAAGCTCGTCGCCGACGGCGGCACCTTCGTCCCCGAGCTGGTCGACACGGCAGCCGCCGACGATGTCGCCCCGCCCGAGGCGTCCAAGTAGTCCGGGGAACGGTACGAATGAGCACCCTTCTCCCGTCCGCGCTGAGAATCGAGGGCCTCGGGCTGCAGATCGGCGGGGCGACGATCCTCAAGGATGTCGGTCTCGATGTCGCCGCCGGCTCGCTCGTCGGCGTCATCGGGCCCAACGGAGCCGGCAAAACCACGCTGTTCAACGTGATCTCCGGCCTTCTGAAGCCCACTTCAGGACGCGTCTTGATGAACGGCGACGACATCACGAGGGCGTCGGTGCCCGCGCGAGCGCGGGCGGGACTGGGGCGCACCTTCCAGACTTCGAGCCTGTTCCCCCGGCTGAGCGTGCTCGAGAACGTACGGCTCCCCGCCCAGGTCTCGCTGGGCGGTGACTACTCGCTGTTGCGCTTCCCGCGGCGAACGGATGCCGCCACCGAGCTTGCCCTGAGCAAGCTCGAAGCGGTGGGACTCGGCCACAAGCTCGACACCTCGGCGGGCGACATCTCGCACGGCGACAAGCGCAAGCTCGAGATCGCCGTGCTGCTGGTCACGAACGCGAGCATCGTGCTGCTCGACGAGCCGATGGCCGGCGTCGGCTCCGGAGACGTCGCCGGGCTGGTCGAGAACATCCGGGGGATGCAGCGTGACAACGGCTGCACGGTCCTGATGGTCGAACACCACATCGACGTGCTCATGGGGCTCGTCGACAAGGTGGCCGTCATGTACTTCGGCAGCATCATCGCCTACGACACACCACAGAAGATCATGGACGACCCGCTGGTGCAGAGCGCGTACCTCGGGACGGCAGCGGCATGAGCCAGAACCTCGCGCAGAACATCCTCGAGGTCTCCCACCTGCGCTGCTCGATCGCCGGCCAGCAGGTGGTGGAAGACGTCTCGTTCTCCGTGCCCGCGACCGGCGTCACCGCGATCCTCGGCCGCAACGGCGTCGGCAAGACCTCCACCCTGCGCGGCATCCTGGGCCTGATCCATCGCCGCGGTGTCGTCACGCTCGCCGGTGACCGCATCGATTCCCTGCCGACGCCCCGGATCGTCCAGCGTGGGGTCGGCTACGTCCCGGAAGACCGCGAGGTGTTCGCCAGGCTCACCGTCGCCGAGAACCTCGCCCTCGCCGAGCGCCGGGGCAACCCGCGGCGGGAATTCGTGGACGCCCTGTTCCCGGATCTCGTGCAGCGGCGCAATCAGATGGCCGGCACGCTCTCGGGCGGCCAGCAGCAGATGGTGTCGGTGGCGCGGGCGCTTCTGAACGACAACAGGCTCCTCCTCGTCGACGAGCCCACGAAGGGACTCGCGCCGAAGATCGTGACCGAGGTGACCGATGCCCTCCTCGAGGCGGCGAAGATCGTGCCGATCCTGCTCGTGGAGCAGAACCTCGAGGTGGTGCGACGCCTGGCCCAGGGAGCGATCGTGATCGGCGGTGGCAGAGTCGTCCACTCCGGCGTCGCCCGGGAGATCCTGGATGACGACGAACTCACCCGACGGCTGCTCGGCGTGCATGCGGAGGTCGCTGCGCCTGCCACGAACGGGAGGGACGACTCGTGAGCACGCTCGTTCTGACCCTCATCACCGGCGTCGGGCTCGGCGCCCTCTACTTCCTCGTCGCGTCCGGGCTGAGCCTGATCTACGGGCTGATGCATGTGCTGAACTTCGCCCACGGAGCGTTCCTGACCCTCAGCGCGTTCGTCGGCTGGGCCGTCGCGCAGGCGCTGGGAACGGCATCCTGGGGTTCCTTCCTGCTTTCCGTCCTCGTCGGCGCGCTGGTCGGGGCGGCATTCGCGACCCTGACCGAGCTCGTGCTCATCCGCCCGCTGTACGAGCGGCACATCGAACAGGTCCTGGTCACGGTCGGTCTGTCGTTCGCTGCCGTCGCCCTGTTCGAGGGCATCTGGGGCACCGACCCGATCAGCATCGCCGGCCCTCCGTGGCTCAAGCAGACCACCGAGGTCCTGGGCGCGCGCATCCCGAACACGTACTGGGTGCTCATGATCGCCGCCGCGCTCGTGCTCGCGGGCCTCGTGCTGTTCCTGCAGAAGACCCGCTACGGAATGGTGATCCGAGCGGGCGTCGAGAACCGATCGATGGTCACCGCGCTGGGTATCGATGTGCGCAGGTCCTTCACGCTCGTCTTCGCGATCGGCGGTGCCGCCGCCGGCATCGGGGGAGTCCTCGCGATGCACTACACGACCTTCGTGTCGGCGCATCTGGGCTCGACGCTCCTGATCTTCGCGTTCATCGTCACCGTGATCGGCGGCCTCGGCTCGCTCACCGGCGCCGCGATCGCCTCGGTGCTCGTCGCGGTGCTGCAGCAGTTCGCCAACTCGTACCTGAACGGCACGGGCGATTTCATCGTCGTCATCCTGCTTGCGGTCGTGCTGCTGGTGCGGCCCTCGGGAATCCTCGGGAGGAAGGCATGACCCTTCGACGAGCTCAGGGACCGGGAAAGTGGATCCCGGTGATCATCGGGGCCGCCCTCATCGTGCTCATGGCGGTGCTGCCGCTGCTGAACATCTCGATCCCGGGCGTGCTGCCCACCCCGACGTACATGCCGGGCACCTTGGCTCTGCTGTCGCTGTGCATGGTCTTCGCTGCTCTCGCGCTCTCGTACAACCTGCTGCTCGGATCAGCCGGGATGCTGTCCTTCGGCCACGCGCTCTACTTCGGCGCCGGCGCGTACGGACTCGGCATCGCCCTCGAGCGCTTCGGCGTGCCCCTTTGGCCGGGCATCTTCATCGCCCTCATCGGCGGGATGGTGATCGCGTTCGCCACGGGCGCGGTGGCGATGCGCGTCTCCGGCATCCCCTTCGCGATGGTCACCCTGGCTTTCGCGCAGGCGGGCTCGGTGCTCGTTCGTCGCAACTCCGAGATCACCGGCGGTGAGGAGGGACTGAGCCTGAACACCGATCAGGTGCCGGAGTTCCTGGTCGGCGTGATCAACACGCGCAACCTCTACTGGTTCGCCCTCGCGGTGCTCGTGATCGTCTACCTGGTCGTGCTGTGGGTCGACACCTCCCGGCTCGGTCACCTCGCTCGCGCGACGCGCGAGAACGAGCAGCGGGTGCGGGTGCTGGGGCTGCGCCCCTACCGCGCCAAGCTCACGGTCTTCGTGATCGCGGCGGTGCTGGCGAGCCTTGCCGGAGTGGCTTACATGCTGCTGCAGTCGGGCACGGTGCCGCGCGCCGTCTCGGCGGATCTGACCATCACGATCCTGGTCATGGTGGTGCTCGGTGGCGTCGGGTTCCGCTGGGGTGCCATCGTGGGGGGCGTGCTGTACACCCTGCTCGACCAGCGTCTCTCCGTCGTGGCAGGCTCCGAGATCGTCGCGGGCCTGCCCGATGTGCTGCGGGTCCCGCTGTCCGAGCCGCTGTTCCTTCTCGGCGTGCTGTTCATCCTCGTGGTGATGTTCCTGCCGGGCGGCATCGCGGGCACGATCGACGCGTGGTGGCGGCGACGCAAGGGGGAGAAGGTGCGCCTCTCGCTGCGCAGCATGGATGACGCGGATGCCGAGGCCGAGGCACCGGTCGAGGTTCGCGCGTGACCTGGGAAGCGGCCGCCGACGACGGCCCGCACACCGTGGGCCGCTGGCTGACCGATCGCGCCGCAAGGTCGCCGCGCAGGATCGCGATCGACGACCGCGGGGTCACGACCGACTATGCCCTTCTCGCGCTCCGCGCCGTCGAGTTGGCCGACGGTCTGCGTGCGGCGGGCTACGGCCCCGGCCATCGGATCGCGACGGTCTCGGGCAACTCGACCGATCATGTGGTGGCGTTCTTCGCCTGCGCGCTGACCGGCGTCGCGTTCGTGCCGCTGTCGTGGCGCAGCACGCCGCGCGAGCTCACCGACGTTCTGCGCCGTTCCGCCCCGGCGCTCGTGCTGATCGACGACGAATACGCCACCCTCGCGGAAGAAGCAGTGCGCGACATCAGCGCCGCGGCACCGACCGCGCCGCTCGGCTCAGCCGGGGTCGAGGCCCGCGTCCCGCCCGCCCGAGATCGGCGGGAGGCCCGCCGCGTCCGCGACGACGATCCACTGCTGGTGATCTTCACCTCAGGCAGCGAGGCGACGCCGAAGGGCGTCGTGCTCACGCATGCCAACTGCTTCTGGAACAATCTGGCACTCGCGCAGGCGCTGCCGCTCACGTCGGATGACATCGTGCTGGCCATGCTCCCGCAGTTCCACGTGGCGGCCTGGAACTGCCAGCCGCTGCTGGCGTGGTGGGTGGGCGCGACTGTCGTGCTGGAGCGCTCGTTCCAGGCGGCCCGCGCTCTGCAGCTCATCGGCGAGCGTCGGGTGACCGCGATGATGGGCGTTCCGACGCAGTACGCCATGCTCGCGGCCGAGCGCGGATGGCCTCACGCAGACGTGACCTCGCTGCGCCTGGCGCTCGTGGGCGGAGCGACGATGCCGACGGCAGTGCATCGCACGTGGTCCGCCCGAGGAGTCGCCCTGATCCAGGGCTACGGACTGACAGAAGCCGCGCCCAACGTCCTGCACGTCCGGCCGGAGGAAGCGGCGGCGCACGTGGGGGCCGTCGGACGGCCCTACCCGCACGTGAGCGTGCGGGTCGCCGACACGGAGACGCTGCTGCCGCTCGAGGGTGAGGCGACGGGGGAGCTGTGGGTGCGCGGACCGAGCGTCTTCGCGGGGTACCTCGGCGACCGCGCCTCCACCGAGCGCGCGATGGCGGGCGACTGGCTGAGGACCGGCGACCTCGTCCATCGCGATGCGAACGGCGTGTTCCGCGTCGTCGATCGTCTGAAGGACATCTACATCTCCGGCGGCGAGAACGTCGCGCCGGCCGAAGTCGAGTACGCGCTGGCGCTGCATCCGCTCATCGAAGCGGCTGCGGTGGTCGGCGTGCCGGATCCGGTGTGGGGTGAGCGCGGTGTCGCCTTCGTCGTTCCGGTTGCGGGCGCAATGCTGTCGCCGGACGAGGTGCTGGCGCATGCGCGCCGGAACCTCGCCGCATTCAAGGTTCCCGTCCGCGTGGAGTTCGTCGCAGCGCTGCCGCGATCGACGATCGAGAAGATCGCTCGGTCTCGCCTCAGGGATCGAGCGCGCCGGATGGTGGAAGGTGTGCAGCATGACCATTCCCGATGAGCTGCAGGGCGACGAGGACGTGTTCGTCTCGCCCGCGACCGGCCGCCCCCTCACCAAGCGCGGCGAAGCCACCCGCCGGCGCCTGCTGGAGGGAGCGGAGACCGTTTTCGCCGAGCAGGGCTACCACGAGGCGTCCATCGTGAAGATCACCGAGCGGGCCGGTATCGGCCTCGGCACCTTCTACCTCTACTACGACAGCAAGCAGTCGATCTTCGAGGCGCTCGTGGTCGACCTGAACCGCCGGGTGCGGCACTCGATGTCCGAGGCCATGGCCGGCGCGGATTCGAGGCTCGAGGCCGAGCGCGCCGGCTTCGCCGGTTTCTTCCGCTTCACGGCCGATCACCCCGCGCTCTACCGGGTGGTCAGAGAGGCCGAGTTCGTCTCGCCCGAGACGCTGCGCCTGCACTACAGCAGGATCGTCGAGGGATACGAGGCGGGTCTGCGGACGGCGCAGCAGGGGGGCGAGGTGGACCGGGCGCTGGACCCCGAGGTCACCGCCTGGGCCCTCATGGGCATCGGGGAGCTGATCGGGATGCGATTCCTGCTGTGGGAGCGGGACGGTGCAGGCAAGCCGCCGGAGGTGCTGGAGCCGAAGGTGTTCGACGACATGATGCGCTTCATCGACAACGCGCTGGCGCCGCGTACTGCAGGGGAGAAAGACACGTGAACGAGAAGGATCTCGCGGGCAAGCGCGCCCTGATCACCGGCGGGGCGAGCGGCATCGGCCTCGCGTGCGTGCGCGAGTTCGCCGCCCGCGGGGCGCACGTCATCGTGGCCGATCACCACGTCTACCTCACCGAGGCCATCGCGGAAGAGGTCGGCGGCGACCCCTGGCTGATCGATCTCGCCGATACCGGCAAGCTGGAGGACGTGTCGCTCGACGTCGACATCCTCGTGAACAACGCCGGGATCCAGCGAGTGAGTCCGATCGTGGACTTCGTCCCCGAGGATTTCCGCCTGATGCAGCGCCTGATGGTCGAGTCGCCGTTCCTGCTCATTCGCGCCGTGCTGCCCGGCATGTACCGCCGGGGATGGGGGCGGATCGTCAACATCTCCAGCGCCCACGGACTGCGGGCGAGCCCGTTCAAGTCCGCATATGTGACGGCCAAGCACGGGCTCGAGGGACTCTCGAAGGTCACCGCGCTCGAGGGCGGCCCGCACGGCGTCACGAGCAACTGCATCAACCCGGCATACGTGCGGACTCCGCTGGTCGAGAAGCAGATCACCGATCAGGCCAAGGTGCACGGCATTCCCGAAGAAGACGTCGTCGAGAAGATCATGCTGACCGAGACGGCGATCAAACGGCTGATCGAGCCGGACGAGGTCGCGTCGCTCGCCGGCTGGCTCGTCTCGGACAACGCCGGCATGGTCACGGGTGCGTCCTACACGATGGACGGCGGATGGACCGCGCGATGAGCCCTGACGCTGAGCGGTACCGCACGATCGACGTCGCGGTGCCCGGGGGAGACCTCCGTGTCGGCATCTGGGATGCTCCCTCGGATGCCGCGCCCACGGTGCTGCTGATCCACGGGGTGACCGCATCCCACTTGTCCTGGCCCTTCGTCGCCGAGAGGCTGCCGGGCGCACGCGTGGTCGCGCCCGACCTGCGCGGCCGCGGACGCAGCAACGAGCTCTCCGGCCCGGCGGGGCTCGCCGCGCACGCCCGGGACATGGTTGCGGTGCTCGATGCGCTCGGCATCGAGCGGGTCGCGGTCGTGGGCCACTCCATGGGAGCGTTCGTCGCGCTCGTGCTCGGCGACCTGTACCCCGAGCGCGTCTCGCACGTCGTCCTGGTCGACGGAGGTCTTCCGCTGGATCTGCCCTCCGGCCTTTCGAGCGGGGAGATCATCACACTCGTGCTCGGGCCCACCGCCGACAGGCTGGCGATGCGATTCGAGAGCGTCGAGGCGTACCTGGACTTCTGGCGTGCGCACCCCGCATTCCAGCGGGACTGGACGCCCGAGCTCGAGGCCTACCTCGCGTACGACCTGGTCGGCACCGAGCCCGAGCTTCGCCCGTCGACGAGCTACGCGACCCTGGAAGAGGATTCGATCGATCAGAACGCCGGCACCTCGATCGCGGATGCGCTCGCCGATCTCCGGCACCCGACGGTGCTGCTGACCGCCGAGAGGGGCCTTCTCGATCAGACGCCGGCGCTCTATTCGGCCGAGCGGATCCCGGGACTCCTCGAGACCTATCCGGGCCTGCGCCACGTCCCGGTCCCCGCCGTGAACCACTACACGATCGCCCTCTCCGAGCGAGGTGCCGCCGCCGTCGCCGCGGTCGTCCTCGACCAGGTCCCGACTCTCGACGCCTGAGGCTACCTCCGCGCCGCGGCCACCCGGGTCGTCAGCTGGTGGGCGTGTGCGAGGAGCGTGCGGCCGAGCTCGGGAAGCCGGTCCGGCCCGAACCGGAACTCGACGCCCGTGAGGCTCAGGGCCCACTGCGGGTGGCCCTCTCGGGTGAAGACGGCCGCGCCCAGACCGAAGCTGCCCTCGACGATCAGACCCGGGTTCAGCGCGTAGCCGCGCTCCTGTGTCTCGCGCAGTCGGCGGCGCAGCCGCTGCTCGGCGTGGGCGGTGCCGAACTCGTGAGCCAGTTCTGGGTGCCGCTCGAAATAGGCGTCCACATCGTGAGGAGGCAGGAATGCGAGGATCGCGAGCCCCGCCGACGCCACGCCGAGGGGGAAGCGCACTCCCTCGGAGAGCACGAACGAACGGATGGGGAAGCTGCCCTCCTCGCGGAGGAGGCACACCGTCTCGTCTCCCCGGCGCACGGACAGGAAGGCGCTCTCTTCGGTGCGCACCGCGAGTGAACGCACGATGTCGCGGGCGATTCCGGTGATGTCGTACCGCGATGCCGCCACGGTTCCCATCAGGTACAGCTCAGGACCCGGCATCCACCGCCCGCTGCGCTCGTCCTGGTCGACGAGCCCCTCGTGTCGCAGCGCCGCGAGCAGGCGGTGCGTCGTCGGGCGGGTGAGATCGGCGCGCTGCGCGAGCTCCGCCACCGTGAGGCCGCTGTCGCCCGCCGCGCTGACCAGCCGCAGAAGGCGGGCCGCGCGGGCGATCGACTGCGCACCGGGAATCGACCGTTCGCGAGCAGTGTCCACAATATGGACGCTAGGCGCTTCGGCATCCACATCGCAACCGCATCCGTGACTCGGCGCAGGGGAGGGTGCACGCTGGTGTCATCCCATCACCCGGACACAGGAGTCGCCCGTGATCGACAAGACGTACGCGTCGGCAGCCGAAGCTGTCGCCGACATTCCGGACGGCGCCACTCTGGCCGTCGGCGGATTCGGGCTGTCGGGCAACCCGATCGCCCTGATCGAGGCCCTGCTCGCGCAGGGAACCACCGACCTGAGCATCGTCAGCAACAACTGCGGTGTGGATGACTGGGGTCTGGGCGTTCTGCTGAATGCGAAGCGCATCCGCAAGATGACCTCGTCGTATGTCGGCGAGAACAAGGAGTTCGAGCGCCAGTTCCTCTCCGGGGAGCTCGAACTGGAACTGACCCCGCAGGGCACGCTCGCCGAGAAGCTGCGGGCCGGCGGATCGGGCATCGCGGCGTTCTACACGCAGACGGGCGTCGGAACACAGGTCGCCGAGGGCGGGCTGCCTCGCCGCTACGACGGTGCGGGCGGCGTCGCCGTCGCGTCACCCGTGAAGGACGTCCGCACGTTCGATGTGTCCGGGGAGTCGCACGAGTACGTCCTGGAAGAGGCGATCGTCACCGACTACGCGCTCGTGCACGCGGCCAAGGGCGACCGTTTCGGCAATCTCGTCTTCAACAAGGCCGCCCGCAACTTCAACCCGCTGGCGGCGATGGCCGGTCGCGTGTGCGTCGCACAGGTCGAGCAGCTCGTGGAGCCGGGGGAGCTCGACCCCGACAGCATCCACCTGCCGGGCATCTTCGTCCACCGCATCATCGAGGTCGGACCCGATATCGAAAAGCGCATCGAGCGGCGCACGATCAGCATGGAGGGCAACTGAGATGGCTCTGACGCGCAACGAGATGGCCGCCCGCGCGGCCGCCGAGCTCTCGGACGGCTCGTACGTCAACCTCGGCATCGGGCTGCCGACCCTCGTGCCAAACTACGTGCCCGAGGGCATGACGGTCGTGCTCCAGTCCGAGAACGGCATTCTGGGTGTCGGCCCCTATCCGACGGAGGCGAACGTCGATCCGGACCTCATCAACGCCGGCAAGGAGACCGTCACGACTCTGCCGGGCTCCGCGTTCTTCGACTCGGCCACCAGCTTCGGGATGATCCGCGGGGGCAAGATCGACGCGGCGATCCTGGGGGCGATGCAGGTGTCGGCTGCCGGTGACATCGCCAACTGGATGATCCCCGGAAAGATGGTGAAGGGGCCCGGTGGCGCGATGGATCTCGTGCACGGCGCGGGCAAGGTCATCGTCCTGATGGAGCACGTGGCCAGAGACGGTTCAGCCAAGATCGTGGACGAGTGCTCACTGCCGCTGACCGGCAGAGGCGTCGTGGACCGCATCATCACGGACCTGGCGGTGATCGATGTGACCGATGCCGGCCTCGTGCTCGTCGAGACGGCTCCGGGAGTGAGTGTCGACCAGGTCATCGCCGCGACCGAGCCCCCCCTGACGGTCTCGGACACGCTTAAGGTGAACGCATGAACAACACCGACGACATCGTGATCGTGGCCGCCGCCCGCACGCCGCAGGGACGGCTGAAGGGCCAGCTGGCCTCTTTCACGGCGCCCCAGCTCGGGTCCTTCGCGATCGCGGGCGCGCTGGCCCAGGGCTCCATCCCGGCCGACGCGGTCGACGCCGTCCTGGTGGGCCAGGTGCTCGCCGCCGGTTCGGGTCAGAACGCCGCGCGCCAGGCGGCCATCGGTGCCGGCATCCCCTGGAACGTCCACGCGGCCTCGATCAACAAGGTCTGCCTGTCGGGACTGACGGCGATCATCGACGGCGCCCGGATGATCCGCACGGGCGATGCGACAGTCGTGGTCGCGGCGGGCATGGAGTCCATGACCCGCGCGCCGCATCTGCTCATGGGTTCCCGCGACGGCTGGCAGTACGGCAGCGTCGAGGTGCTCGACCACATGGCGTTCGACGGACTCACCGACGCGTACGACAAGGTGTCCATGGGGCTCTCGACCGAGCAGCTGAACGACGCATACGAGCTGACCCGCCAGGATCAGGACGCGGTCGCCGCCCGCTCGCATCAGCGCGCCGCGGCAGCCTACGAGGCGGGCATCTTCGACGCGGAGATCGTCCCGGTGGTCGTCGCTCCGCGCAAGGGCGATCCCATCAGCGTGACCCGCGACGAAGGCATCCGGCCGGACACGACGGTCGAGACCCTCGCGGGCCTCCGCGCGGCGTTCGCCCCGGGCGGCTCCATCACGGCCGGCAACTCGTCGCCGATCTCGGACGGCGCCTCGGCGGTCGTGCTGACGACCCGCTCGCACGCCGACGAGAGCGGCTGGCCCGTGCTGGCCGTGATCGGCGCCTCGGGACAGGTTGCCGGGCCCGACAACTCGCTGCACGCGCAGCCTGCCCGGGCCATCGAGAAGGCGCTCGCCAAACAGGGGATCACGGCCGACGACCTCGACCTCGTCGAGATCAACGAGGCGTTCGGGGCGGTCGTCGCGCGGTCGCAGTCCGAGCTCGGGCTCGCCGACGACGTGGTGAACATCCACGGCGGCGGAATCGCGATCGGCCACCCGATCGGGGCCTCCGGCAATCGCCTGGTCGTCCACGCCGTGCACGAGCTCGTGCGTCGTGGATCGGGGACGGCGGCCGTGGCGCTCTGCGGCGGCGGCGGGCAGGGCGACGCGCTCATCCTGACCCGCTGAAGCGCCGGCCGGAGCGAGGCCGGGGACTAGTGTCTGCCTCATGATCACCATCGCTGCGCTGACCGCCGCGGACCACGACGACTGGCTCGCGCTGTGGTGGGCGTACCTGGAGTTCTACGAGACGCAGTTGAGCACCGCGCAGACAGAGCTCACCTTCGCACGCCTGGTCGACGCGTCCGACGCCGTGCACGGTGCCATCGCGCGCGACGAGCGCGGCAGCGGAGTCGGGCTGGTGCACTGGCTCGCCCATCCGTCGACCTGGTCGATCGGACCCTACTGCTATCTCGAGGACCTCTTCGTCCACCCCGACGGGCGGGGCGCCGGCACCGGTGAGGCGCTCATCGAGCACGTGCGCGCCTGGGCTGCCGAGTCAGGCTGCGACAAGGTGTACTGGCTGACTCAGCGCGGCAACGATCGAGCACGCCGGCTGTACGACCGCGTCGCGACGGACACCGGGTTCGTGCACTATGAGATCGACCTCGCGCCCGACGGCGCGGCCGACTGAGCAGCCGTGTGGCTAGGAGCGGAGGCGCTTTTCGAGCAGTTTGCGGTTCTTGCCGTATACCGGGGAGTCGGTGGCGATCAGCTCGCCCCGCGCCACACGCCGGGTGTCGACGACCGAACCGATGGCGAGGGAGAGCGTGATACCCCAGGACAGCCACGCGAGCGCGGTGCGCCACGTGAAGGTCTCTTCGCTGCGCAGCCCGCGCAGCAGTGCGACACCGCCGATGACAGCCGAGATGAGCCCTGTTCCGAAGAGGTACTTGCGCATGCGGACTAGGTTATCCGGACCCCGGCGCGGGCGCCGACTCTTGACAATGGGGGCCGCGGATGCACGCCCTCGTCCACCTGGCGCGCCCATGCCGCGCTGTTAGCCTGGGATTCCCCCCGCGTCAGGAGCATCAGTGGACAAGGCCGAGTTCGTCGTCGTCGCCAACCGGCTCCCGGTGGATCACACGACCGACGCGGACGGCGTGGAGGGCTGGCGGCGGTCTCCGGGCGGACTGGTCACCGCCTTGGAACCGGTCATGCAGAAGGCCGACGGAGCCTGGGTCGGCTGGGCGGGACAGCCTGACGTGCAGCTCGAGCCGTTCGAGTTCGAGGGAACTCACCTGGTTCCGGTGACGCTGACGGCCGAAGACGTCGAGCTCTACTACGAGGGCTTCTCCAACGACACGATCTGGCCGCTCTATCACGACGTGATCGCCGAGCCCCGCTATCGGCGCGTGTGGTGGGACGCCTACGTGCGCGTCAACCGACGCTTCGCCGAGGCGGCGGCCGAGGCCGCTGCCGATGGTGCCACCGTGTGGGTGCAGGATTACCAGCTGCAGCTCGTGCCGCGCATGCTGCGCGACCTGCGGCCCGACCTGGTGATCGGTTACTTCCACCACATTCCCTTCCCGGCATACGGTCTCTACTCGCAGCTGCCCTGGCGGCGCCAGGTGCTCGAAGGCCTGCTCGGTGCGGACGTCGTGGGCTTCCAGCGGGTGGCCGACGCCGGCAACTTCGCTCGGGCGGTGCGACGCCAGCTGCGCTACGACACGAAGGCGTCGGGGATCACCGTGCCCGAGGCCGATGGGACCACCCGCCGCTCCCTGGCCAAGGCCTTTCCGATCTCGATCGACGCGTCCTCGTACATCGAGCTCGCCCGCCGCCCCGACGTGCAGGAGCGTGCCCGGCAGATCCGCGAGAGCCTGGGCAACCCCAAGCGGATCTTCCTCGGCGTCGACCGCCTGGATTACACCAAGGGCATCCGCCACCGGCTGAAGGCATACGGCGAGCTGTTGCAGGACGAGCGGTTGAGCGTCGATGACGTGACCCTCGTTCAGGTGGCGAGCCCCAGCCGCGAGCGCGTGGCCGCGTACATCCAGTTGCGCGATGAGATCGAGCTGACCGTGGGCCGGATCAACGGCGATCACGACACGATGGGGCACACCGCGATCCGCTACCTGCATCAGGCCTATCCGCGGGAGGAGATGGTCGCGCTGTTCCTCGCGGCCGATGTCATGCTCGTCACCGCCCTGCGCGACGGCATGAACCTCGTGGCGAAGGAGTACGTGGCCTCGCGTGTCGACAACAGGGGAGTGCTGATCCTCAGCGAGTTCGCCGGGGCGGCCGATGAGCTGGGCACGGCGCTGCGCATCAACCCCCACGACATCGAGGGTCTCAAGGAGACCATGATGCGCGCCGTCGAGATGAGCCCCGCCGAGCAGGGCCGCCGCATGCGCGCCGCACGACGCCGTGTGCTCGAGCACAGTGTCGAGGACTGGTCCCGGGAGTTCCTCGAGGCCCTTGCCGCATTCCACCCGAGGAGCACCATGTCCCAGGCGCCCGCGTCCCGCATCGACGACGCGAACACGGCAGACGCCGCGCTGCACGACGCGCTCGCCCGGGTCGCGGCATCCGATCGCCTGCTGATCGCCCTCGACTTCGACGGCACGCTCGCGCCTCTCGAGGACGAGCCGATGAAGGCTCGCGCTCTGCCGGTCGCCAGTGCCGCCGTCGCCGCCCTGGCCGCGCTGCCGGACACACCCGTCGCCTTCGTGTCAGGACGGAGCCTGCACGACCTGCGCGAGATCGCCGAGCACGCCGACGACGCCCAGATCTTCCTGGCCGGTTCCCACGGCGCCGAGTTCTGGGTACCGGGCGAGGGAACGCTCGACACCGAGGAGGACGCCGGTTCTCCCGCGCTGCGCGATGAGCTGCGCAACGAGATGACCGCTCAGGTGGGCGACCTCGAGGGCGTGTGGGTCGAGCCGAAAACCTTCGGCTTCGGCATCCACACCCGCGTCGCCTCGGCGGAGGATGCCCAGACCGCGCGGGACGCCGCGGATCGGCTCGTCGCCGAGCGCGCCCCTCACTGGCGACGTCGCAGCGGCCACAACATCGTGGAGTACTCGTTCCGGCACGAGGGCAAGGACTCGGCGATCGCCGCCCTGCGGGAACGGGTCGGTGCCACCGCCGTGCTGTTCGCCGGCGACGACGTGACCGACGAGGACGCGCTGGGAAGCCTCGGGCCGCAGGACCTCGGCATCCGCGTCGGCGCGGGGGAGACCGCCGCCGGCGTGCGTGTGGGAAGCATCCAAGAATTGGCGCGGGCCTTGGGCCTGCTGGCGCGGATGCGGGGCGGGCAGCGGCCATAGGATCGAAGAATGTCTTCGCCGGATGATTCCATCGACATCAAGCCCCGCAGCCGCGTCGTCACCGACGGCATCGAAGCGACGACGTCGCGGGGAATGCTGCGCGCGGTCGGCATGGGCGATGCCGACTGGGACAAGCCCCAGATCGGCATCGCCTCCAGCTGGAACGAGATCACCCCCTGCAACCTGAGCCTGGACCGGCTCGCCCAGGGCGCCAAGGAGGGCGTGCACTCGGGAGGCGGATACCCGCTGCAGTTCGGCACCATCTCCGTCTCCGACGGCATCTCGATGGGTCACGAGGGCATGCACTTCTCCCTCGTGAGCCGCGAGGTCATCGCCGACTCGGTCGAGACCGTCGTGATGGCCGAGCGCCTCGACGGCACCGTGCTGCTCGCGGGCTGCGACAAGTCGATCCCCGGGATGCTGATGGCCAGCGCGCGACTGGACCTGTCCAGCGTCTTCCTCTACGCCGGCTCGATCGCCCCGGGCTGGGTCAAGCTCAGCGACGGTACCGAGAAGGACATCACGATCATCGACTCCTTCGAGGGCGTCGGCGCGTGCATGGCCGGCCGCATGAGCGAGGCCGACCTCAAGCGCATCGAGTGCGCCTTCGCTCCGGGCGAGGGGGCGTGCGGCGGCATGTACACCGCGAACACGATGGCGTCCGTGGCAGAGGCTCTCGGGCTGAGCCTTCCCGGCTCCGCCGCGCCCGCGGCTGCGGACCGCCGCCGCGACTACTACGCCCACCGCTCGGGTGAGGCCGTCGTCAACCTGCTCCGGCTGGGCATCACGACGGGTGACATCCTCACCAAGGAGGCGTTCGAGAACGCGATCGCCCTCGCGATGGCGCTCGGCGGTTCGACGAACGTCGTGCTGCACCTGCTGGCGATCGCCCGCGAGGCGCAGGTCGAGCTCACGCTGCACGACTTCAACCGCATCGGCGACAAGACACCCCACATCGCCGACATGAAGCCGTTCGGCAAGTACGTCATGAACGACGTCGACCGCCACGGCGGCATCCCGGTCGTGATGAAGGCCATGCTCGACGAAGGCCTCCTGCACGGCGACGCGCTGACGGTCACCGGCAAGACGCTGGCCGAGAACCTGCGCGACCTCGACCCCGACCCGGTGGACGGCGACGTCATCCACCGGCTCGACGACCCCATCCACGTCACCGGCGGCATCACGATCCTGCACGGCTCGATCGCGCCCGAGGGCGCGGTGGTCAAGTCGGCAGGTTTCGACGCGAACGTGTTCGAGGGTCCCGCCCGCGTCTTCGAGCGCGAGCGGGCCGCAATGGACGCGCTGGAGGCCGGGCAGATCGGCAAGGGCGATGTCGTGGTCATCCGCTACGAGGGCCCGAAGGGCGGCCCGGGCATGCGCGAGATGCTCGCCATCACGGCGGCCATCAAGGGCGCGGGGCTCGGAAAAGATGTACTACTCTTGACGGACGGCAGATTCTCAGGCGGCACAACCGGCCTGTGCATCGGCCACATAGCACCCGAAGCGGTGGACGCTGGTCCCATCGCCTTCGTGCGCGATGGTGATCTGATACGGGTCGATATCGCGGCTCGCACTCTCGACCTACTCGTCGACGAGGCTGAGCTGGGCTCCCGCCGCTCTGGCTGGGAGCCGCTTCCTCCGCGCTATACCCGTGGCGTCCTGGCCAAGTACTCCAAGCTCGTGCGCTCCGCTGCGGAGGGCGCGGTCACGGGTTAGGCCTGCCCCCGACATCCCATCTCTCGACAGAGGATCACTCCCATGCCCGCCGAAACCGCCACTGCCGCAGCAAGTACGGCCATCCCTCGGCCCCCCGCTCGCACCGCCTCGGCGCCCCTGCTCACGGGTGCGCAGGCGGTCGTCCGATCGCTGGAGCTGCTCGGCGTCACCGATGTCTTCGGACTGCCCGGGGGCGCGATCCTGCCCGTCTACGACCCGCTGATGGACAGCTCCGAGCTGCGCCACATCCTGGTGCGCCACGAGCAGGGCGCCGGCCACGCCGCCGAAGGCTACGCCGCGGCATCCAACAGAGTCGGCGTCGCGATCGCGACCTCCGGTCCGGGTGCGACCAACCTCGTGACGGCGATCGCCGACGCCTACATGGACTCCGTGCCCATCGTCTGCATCACCGGTCAGGTCTTCTCCAACCTGATGGGCACCGACGCGTTCCAGGAGGCCGACATCGTCGGGATCACGATGCCGATCACGAAGCACTCGTTCCTGGTCAAGCGCGCCGAGGACATTCCGGGCGCGATCGCCTCCGCCTTCGAGATCGCCGGCACGGGTCGCCCCGGGCCCGTGCTCGTGGACATCACGAAGGACGCCCAGCAGGCGGAGGCGCCCTTCGTCTGGCCGCCCAAGATCGACCTTCCCGGCTACCGTCCGGTCACCAAGGCCCACGGCAAGCAGATCCAGGCCGCCGCGCAGCTGCTGGCCACCGCGAAGAAGCCGGTGCTGTACGTCGGCGGCGGCGTGATCCGCTCCCAGGCCTCGGCCGAACTGCTCGCACTCGCCGAGACGACGGGCGCCCCGGTCGTGACGACGCTGATGGCGCGCGGGGCGTTCCCGGACTCCCACCCGCAGCAGCTGGGGATGCCGGGCATGCACGGCACGGTCCCCGCCGTGCTGGCCCTGCAGGAGTCAGACCTGCTCGTCTCGCTCGGCGCGCGCTTCGATGACCGGGTGACCGGCAAGGCGGCGCTGTTCGCCCCGCACGCGAAGGTCGTCCACGTCGACATCGATCCCGCCGAGATCGGCAAGATCCGCGCGGCGGATGTTCCCATCGTGGGAGACCTCAAGGACGTGCTGGTCGACCTCGAGGCGGCATTCCGCGGCCAGATCGCGGGAGGCAGCCCCGACACCGAGGAGTGGTGGTCCTATCTCGACGGCCTGCGCACGGAGTTCCCGCTCGGCTACACGCAGCCGACCGACGGCCTCATGTCGCCGCAGTACGTGATCTCGCGCATCGGCGAACTGACCGGGCCCGAGGGCATCTACGCCGCCGGAGTCGGTCAGCACCAGATGTGGTCGGCGCAGTTCATCAAGTACGAGCGGCCGAACGCGTGGCTCAATTCCGGCGGCGCCGGGACGATGGGCTATTCCGTGCCGGCCGCGATGGGGGCCAAGGTCGCCCAGCCCGACCGGCACGTCTGGGCGATCGACGGCGACGGCTGCTTCCAGATGACCAACCAGGAGCTCGCCACCTGCGCGATCAACAACATCCCGATCAAGGTCGCGATCATCAACAATTCGTCACTGGGCATGGTGCGGCAGTGGCAGACGCTGTTCTACGACGGCCGCTACTCGCACACGAACCTCAACACCGGTCATGGCACCGTTCGGATCCCCGACTTCGTCAAGCTCGCCGAGGCGTACGGCTGTCTCGCGATCCGCGTCGAGAAGGAAGAGGATGTGGATGCCGCGATCAAGGTGGCGCTTGAGACGAACGATCGCCCCGTCGTGATCGACTTCGTCGTCAGCGCCGACGCCATGGTGTGGCCCATGGTGCCGCAGGGCGTCAGCAACAGCTACGTCCAGTACGCGCGCGACCACTCGCCGTCCTTCGACGAGGAGGCCTGAGCATGTCGACTCATGTGCTGAGCCTCCTGGTGGAGGACAAGCCGGGTCTTCTGACCCGCGTGGCGGGGCTCTTCGCCCGCCGCGGTTTCAACATCGAATCGCTCGCCGTAGGCGTGACCGAGGTGCCGGGGCTCTCGCGCATCACGGTCGTCGTCGATGTGGATCAGCTGCCGCTCGAGCAGGTGACCAAGCAGCTGAACAAGCTCATCAATGTGATCAAGATCGTCGAGCTGGACATGAGCTCGTCGGTGCAGCGCGAGCACATGCTCGTCAAGGTGCGCGCCGACAATGCGTCGCGCTCGAACGTCCTCGAAGTCGTGAACCTGTTCCGAGCCTCGATCGTCGACTACGCGCCCGATGCGCTCGTGGTCGAGGTGACGGGCGACAAGGGGAAGGTCGAGGCATTCCTCAAGGCGCTCGAGCCCTTCGGCATCAAGGAGCTCGCCCAGTCGGGCCTGCTCGCGATCGGCCGCGGCGGCAAGAGCATCACCGAACGAGTCCTGCGCGGCTGAACGCCGGGCCCGACGACACAGACCAGAGAACACAAGGAGAAACACACCCCATGGCCGAGATCTTCTACGACGCCGACGCCGATCTGTCACTCATCCAGAGCAAGAAGGTCGCGATCGTCGGCTACGGCTCGCAGGGCCACGCCCACGCTCAGAACCTCCGCGACTCGGGCGTCGAGGTCGCGATCGCCCTCAAGGACGGCTCCAAGTCCGCCGCCAAGGCGCAGGAGGACGGCTTCGAGGTGCTCTCCGTCGCCGACGCCACCGAGTGGGCCGACCTGATCATGATCCTCGCGCCCGACCAGCACCAGCGCGGCATCTACAACGACTCGATCAAGGACAAGCTCACCGAGGGCAAGACGCTCGCCTTCGCGCACGGCTTCAACATCCGCTTCGGCTACATCGACGCACCCGAGGGCGTGGATGTCATCCTCGTCGCGCCCAAGGCCCCGGGCCACACCGTGCGCCGCGAATTCGTCGCAGGTCGCGGCATCCCTGACATCATCGCCGTCGAGCGCGACGCGTCGGGTCAGGCGTGGGACCTCGCCCTCTCCTACGCGAAGGCCATCGGCGGGACCCGTGCCGGTGTCATCAAGACGACTTTCACCGAAGAGACGGAGACCGACCTCTTCGGCGAGCAGGCGGTGCTGTGCGGCGGCACGTCGCAGCTCGTGCAGTACGGCTTCGAGACGCTGGTCGAGGCGGGCTACCAGCCCGAGATCGCCTACTTCGAGGTGCTGCACGAGCTCAAGCTCATCGTCGACCTCATGTGGGAGGGCGGCATCGCCAAGCAGCGGTGGTCGATCTCCGACACGGCCGAGTACGGGGACTACGTCTCAGGACCGCGTGTCCTCGATGCCAGCGTGAAGGAGCACATGCAGGAAGTTCTGGGCGACATCCAGTCGGGAGCGTTCGCGAAGCGCTTCATCGCCGATCAGGATGCCGGTGCACCCGAGTTCCTCGCGCTGCGCGAGAAGGGTGCGAACCACCCGATCGAGGCGACCGGCAAGGAACTGCGCGCGCTGTTCGCGTGGAAGCAGACCGACTCGGACTACACGGAGGGAAGCGCCGCGCGCTGATCTCACCTCGACGTCGGAGAATCGGCCGGATTCGGATCGAACCTGGCTGATTCCTCCGGGTTCCGCGCGCATCTGTGATGTCGCGGTGCGCCAGGGCCGCCCCCAGAAGGGGCGGCCCTTTGTATCTTTCCGGCGCCTTCCTGCTCCTCCCAACTAGCCCGTACCAACGCTGATCCGGGCACGAAAAGCCCTGGTCAAGGATGATCCGGGCGTACCCAGGAGGAATCATGAACACCAACACCAAGGGCCGGTCGGAGACCGCGTCCCGCGTCACTCGCGGTATGGGGGCCGCAGTGCTGAGCGCAGTTCTGGTGGCCGGACTCGCCGGCTGCATGACGGGCAAGATCGCCGCCAACGAGCCGGTCGCCCAGCGCAACGCGGTCGCGCCGGCGGGCGTCGATCGGGCGGCGCCGGCGGATCGGATCGAGCAGCAGATGGCTCGTCAGGCCGCCGCGAACCGCGCGAACAGCGCTCGCTTTGCGGGCCGCACCGCCGATCGCGTCGCGGAGGAGCTCGGCGGCGGCTCAGCTGCCGCACCCGTCGCGGCGCAGCACTTCCCGACATGGACGGACCGCATCACCGCCCAGATCGCGCACGACGCGGCCGCTCCGGCCAACCCCGGCCCGGGGATGACCGCCGACCACCTCGATCGCCTCCTCGACCACGCAGAGTGAGCGCCGCTCGAGCCACCACGAAACTGCCCGACCCGCCGGCAACGATGCCGCGGACCGGGCACTTTCGCTGTGGTCCCCACGGACGGCTGACTCGGAGTAGCGTTCTCGTCGAGCACCCAGGGGGCGACGTGGCAGAAGGCAGCGGCACGAAGGACGATCCGTGGCGCCTCACCACGGCGCCGGGCACATCGGCGTACACGATGTATCGCGACGATGACGCCGATCCGCCCGCTCTGGTGTGCCAGGTCGGCTCGACGACCCTGAAGTACCACCTCAGCGCGATCGACGATTTGGCCGGATGGCTTCGCGAACAGGCTGATTGGGTCGCGCTCGGCGCCGCCGACGAGCAGAAGGCCGCACAAGACGGGACGGTCGAGGCGTGGGGTCGCAGCGCTGACAATCCGGTTGGCGGGTGGTACGGCCTGCGCAAGGGCTACCGCGGCCGCTTCGGCATGTACCTGCCGCCGCTGCTGGAGGCGCTCGGCCTCGTCGAGCTCACCCACGACGCGCGCAACAACCGCGTGCGCTCGATCTGAGCCTCAGGCTGCTTCCCGCTGCAGCCGGGCGATGCGGTGCAGCGCCGCCTCCTCCGAGGTCGACCGCTCGCCGAGGAGGGATTTCGCCGAACGCAGCACCACCCCGGTGGCGGGCACGGCGAGCGGAGAGGGCCGCGCGAGCCCCAGCATCCGTCGATGGACCGGATCGAGCGACCCGACCGCTCCGGCGAACATGATCCGGTACGCCGGGATCATCCCCCGCGCCAGCGGCGGGTTGCGGATGAACCGCACGACATCCAGGACCCGCGCATCCGCCGTGAGGATGCCCCTCTCGGCCACCGCGGCGAGGCGGCCGCGCAGGTCGGCGGCCGTGACCGGCGGGTCGGACAGCCCGACCAGGGCGCCCGCGGTCGCCCACTCGCGCACATACGCGTCCGGACCGCCGGGAATCTCGGGCTCCCAGATCTCGTGACAGGTCAGGAACGAATCCGTGAATGCCAGATGCACCCATTCGATGAGTTCCGGATCGCTTGCCGCGTAGCTGCGCGTGACGCCGAATGCGTCGACGTACTCGCCCGTCACCCGCTGATGCAGTGCGCGCACCATCGCCGAGGATCTCTCCGCGGTCGCCTGATCGCCGAAGGTCACGGTGATGAGCCACCGGATCGTTCCGGTCAGTCGCCCCAGCGGATCGTCACGGTAGCGAGACCAGTCGTGGACCCCCGCCATCGCACCGGGGTGCAGCGCCTGCACGAGCAGGGCGCGGATGCCGGCGACCATCGTCGCCATGCCGCCGTGGACGGCCCACGATGCAGAGCCGGGGCCGAAGAATCCGGCATCCGTTCCGGTGGCCAGCTCGAGAACCCACGGGGGCGACCCGTCGTCGGTGCCGGAGAGCGTCTGCAGCAGATGGGAACGCCATCGATCGCGCACCGTCCCCATACCGCCAGTAGATCACGCTGTGCGGTGTCCGGGGCCGGATGCGACCCTTGTGCCTGCATCGCGGTTCTGCGACGGTATCGATGGGGGAGCTCCCACACACAGGAGTCTTCATGAACGTCGAACCATGGGGCACGACCGGGCCGGGCGCCTCGACGCCGGTGGTCCCCGCCATCCAATACCTTCTCCGGGACCATGGGCATCCCGTCGTCGTCGACGGCGCGTACGGCCCCGCCACGGCGTCTGCGGTGTCGGCAGTGCAGAGCGCCGCGGGCGTGCCATCCGACGGAACAGTGGGACCGGTCACCTGGCCGCATCTGGTGGTCGTGACCCACGACGGCTCGACCGGCGATTCCGTGCGCGCGGTGCAGCAGTTCGGTCTGGTGCCCTCTCCGGGAGTTCCTCCGCTCGCCGTGGACGGATCGTACGGGCCGATCACCGTCGAGCGCGTGCGGTTCCTGCAGGAGTCGTGGGGCCTCACGCAGGACGGCGCTGCCGGACGGGAGACCTGGTCGTTCGTCAGTACCTTCCAGCCCGGTCCTCGGCCGTGGGCGCTGGTGAAGGTCGGCGCCACACAGGCCTCGAACTGGCGCGTCCTGGCTGCGCAGCATCTGCTGCGATTCCGAGGCGCCGCGATCGCGGCCGACGGCGTGTTCGGCCCTCTCAGCGGCGAGGCAGCCCGCACCTTCCAGATGACCCTGCGCGCCACGGAGATCTCCACCACGCTGGGGCAGCTCGACTGGCCGGCGCTGATCCAGACCGTGCGACTGGGCGATACCGGGGAGGCCGTCCGTGCTGCGCAGTCGCTGCTTCCGGGCGCGTTGGCCGTCGACGGCGAATTCGGTCCGCTCACCGACGCGGCGGTCCGCAGCTTCCAGGGTGTGTTCCTGCCTCCGGCGGACGGCGTCGTCGGACCTACCACGTGGCACGCACTGACCCAGCGCACGTTCGACTGACCGCGGCCGCTGCCGAGCGGTGCGACCGCGCGCGGCTACGCTGAAAGCATGGTCCGCGGCAACGACGATGACGCCCTCGCATGGGGCGGCGACGATGATCCGACGCTCGATGTCGGTGCGACGACGGATCCGGATGCCGCTCCGGCAGCCCTGCCCGAGGGATACAGCGCCGTGGGCAAGGGCAGCGAGAACGTCGGCCGAATCCGGCAGGACGGCTCGGTCGCGATGCCGGGGGAGCGCGCGCCGATGGGCAACGCGCTGCTGATCACCCTCGGAATCATCGGCGGCATCTACCTGCTCTACGCGATCGGATGGCTCATCGGCGGTCTGCGCCTGCAGGGGCAGGCCGCGTACCTCGTGACCGACGTCATGTACCAGGGCAGCTTCTGGCTGGCCGTCCTCGCGCCGCCGCTGTGGTTCGCCACCGTGTTCCTGCTCACGATCGGCTCGAAGCCATGGGTCCGCGTCGTCTGGCTCGTGGCGGGCGTGGCCCTGCTGCTGCCTTGGCCGTTCGTGCTGATCGGGGCGGTGGGACGATGACCGATGCGACGGAAGCTCCGCTCGAGCGGCGGAGGAACCCGACGTGGGTGGTCGCGACCATCGCGGGGGCCTTCGGGCTCTTCTACGCGTACGCGGTATGGAACGCGGTGGGCAATCTCGTGCAGAGCGTCCAGTACGCCGGCGAGAACGGCTTCGCGCTCAGCGCGCTGGGATGGTTCATCTGGCTGTTCGCCACGGCGGTGCCGATCATCGCGTTCGCCGCCGCCTTCGCCGTCGGCTACCGTCGTCCCGTCCATCACTTCCTCCTCGTGATGCTCACGGGTCTGGCGCTCACCGCGGTGTTCTGGCTGAACGTCGTGGCGTACACCGAGCTCAACTTCGCCTCTCTGCTGGCCTGACGGCTCCGTCACACGATCGGAGGCCCGCAGACAGAGCCGATAGAGTGTGAGCTGAATGCGCCCCGATGGCGTGCGGCGCAGCATCCACTCGTCTTTCCGGCCGCGTCCCGCGCGCCCACGCTCCAAAGGATCCGCAGTCGTGCCGAAGCCTGTCGTGCTCATCGCCGAAGAACTCTCTCCCGCCACGATCGACGCGCTCGGTCCCGACTTCGACGTCCGGCAGGTCGACGGCACCGACCGGCCGGCGCTGCTGGCGGCGCTCGGTGACGCCCAGGCGGTCCTCGTCCGATCGGCGACCCAGATCGACGCCGAGGCGCTTGCCGCGGCGCCCCTGCTGAAGGTCGTCGCCCGCGCGGGCGTCGGGCTGGACAACGTCGACATCAAATCGGCCACCACAGCCGGCGTGATGGTGGTCAACGCCCCGACCTCGAACATCATCTCCGCGGCCGAACTCACGATCGGGCACATCCTGAGCCTGGCGCGACACATTCCGAGCGCGCACGCGTCGCTCGCGGACGGCAAGTGGAAGCGCAGCGCCTACACCGGGACGGAACTGTTCGAGAAGACCGTGGGCATCGTCGGCCTCGGCCGCATCGGCGCGCTGATCGCCGAGCGCCTCCGCGCGTTCGGCGTTCGCGTCGTCGGGTTCGACCCGTACGTGACGCCGACCCGCGCCCAGCAGCTTCAGGTCGAGCTGCTCTCGTTCGACGAACTGCTGCGGCAGAGCGACTTCGTCACCGTGCACATGCCGAAGACCCCCGAGACGACCGGAATGATCGGCGCCGAGCAGCTTGCGCTGATGAAGCCGACCGCATTCGTGATCAACGTCGCCCGCGGCGGCCTGATCGATGAGGAGGCGCTGTACAGCGCGCTCGCCACGGGTGTGATCGCCGGCGCGGGACTCGACGTGTTCACCTCCGAGCCCCCGGCGGCCGATTCGAGCGCCTCGCGCCTGCTGGACCTGCCGAACGTCGTCGTCACTCCGCACTTGGGCGCGAGCACGGACGAGGCCCAGGAGAAGGCCGGGGTGTCCGTCGCCCGTTCGGTCAAGCTGGCTCTCGAGGGCGATCTGGTTCCCGATGCCGTGAACGTCGCGGGCGGTGAGATCGACCCGTTCGTGCGCCCCGGCATCGCCCTGGTCGAGAAGCTCGGGCAATTCTTCACGGGCCTCGCGCACGCTGCCGTCACCAGCCTGGACATCGAGGTGCGCGGCGAACTGGCCGCCTACGATGTCAGCGTCTACCGGCTGGCGGCCCTGAAGGGCATTCTCACCAACGTGGTGAGCGAGAACGTCTCGTACGTGAACGCACCGCTGTTCGCGGAGCAGCGCGGCATCGAGACCCGGCTGATCGTCGAGTCCGAGAGCCCGCTCTACCGCAACCTCACCGTGCTGCGCGGCACGCTGGCGGACGGCACCGTGCTCACCATCTCGGGCACCCTGGCCGGAACACGCATGGTCCCCAAGGTCGTGGGCATCAACGGCTACGAGATCGAGGTGCCCTTCGAACAGCACCACATCGTCATGCGCTACGCCGACCGCCCCGGCATCGTCGCGATCTACGGGCAGCGACTCGGCGACGCGGGCATCAACATCGCGGGACTGCAGGTCGCCCATCCCGACGCGAGCGGCCGCGCGCTGTCGGTGCTGACGGTGGATTCCCCGGTGCCCGATGACATGCTGAGCGAGTTGCACGAATCGGTTCAGGCCGATCTGTTCCGCCAGATCGAGATCACCGAGCCCTGAAACGCGTGACGCGTTCGCTACGGTGAGCGGATGCGCCTTCTGAACGGACCACTGGCCCGCGTGCTCGGCTCGGCCGTGTCGTGGCTGCTGTTCACGGTGTGCTTCACCCTGCTCTTCCAGGTGTCCGCCGTCGTGATGGGGCTGGGCGGGTTCTGCGCCTCGGGCGGCCCGTACGTCATCGAGACGCAGTGCCCGGACGCCGTGGTCGTCTTCGCCCCGCTCAGCATCTTCGGCGGTCTGATCGCGGCGGCGATCGCGCTGTTCTTCGCGCGGGGATTCGGCACTCCGCTGGTGATCTGGGCGTGGCCGATCCTCTTCGTCGGACTCGGCATCGACTTCCTGCTGGCCGCGATCGTTCCCGGAGGGCTGGCCAACCTGATCGTGGGCATCGTCTTCGTCGCGATGGGCATGGCCCCGCTGCTGCTGGTCTGGCGGGTCGGGGCGGCGCGACTGCTCATCGGCACCACCGACGCGCATGACCGGCCGTTCCTCGACGGCCGAGGCCCGACGCCGATCTTCTCGCTCGGCAGCCGGGCGGACGACGAGGACGCGGCGCCGGCGACGGCGGGCGACTGGCTGAGGGCCCTGGCCGTCTCGGTGCCGGCGATCCTGCTCGGCTGCGGGCTCGGACTGACGATCTTCCGCGCTGCCGCTCAGACGGGCGGGTAGCTCAGCGCTTGGCCGCGCGCTCCACGAGCGCGATGAGGGCATCCATCTCCGCGCCTCGGGGGACCGGCCCCGGGATGCTGCCGCCGGCGAGGGCGTTGTTGAAGTAGAGGCCGTCGCTGACCAGCATCACCAGGTCGAGGGATGCGGCATCCTTCGTGTGCGGACGCAGGGCGTCGCCCCACCGTTCGCGTACGTCGCGCAGCGCCCGGCTGGCCGACGCGTTGCCCCCCTGCGCCAGCCGCGCCGTCGCGAGGATCGCCCGATCGAGGGGATCGTTCTCCATCACCGATGACCGCAGGAAGTACGCGACCGGACCCTCGGGCGCCTGCGCCATCGCGTCGATGTCCGCGGTGACCAGGGCATCGAGGCGCTCGATGACGCCGGATTCCAGGGCATCCTTCGAGCCGAAGTGGTACAGCAGACCGCCCTTGGAGACGCCGGCGGCGCGTGCCGTGGCGTCCATGGTCGCGGCCCGTTCGCCCTCGTCGATGAGGATCGCCGCGAACGCGTCGAGGACGCTCTCGCGGGCGTGCGGGGGCCGGCTCATGCGCTCGATCGTATCGAGGAACCCCGCGAGCCATGCCCAGACGAATCTGTTACTATACCGGCTGGACGGTTTATATATCATGACAACACTCACGCAGGACCTCGCCATCGCCAACGCTCGGGCACCTCGGGTGGGCTGGCGCGGCTGGGCCGCGCTGGTCGTGCTCATGCTGCCCGTGCTTCTCGTGTCGGTCGACAACACCGTGCTGAGCTTTGCCCTGCCCCAGATCGCGCTGGATCTCGAGCCCACCGCGACCCAGCAGCTCTGGATCATCGACGCCTACCCGCTCGTGCTCGCCAGCCTGCTGGTGACGATGGGCGTGCTCGGCGACCGTTTCGGCCGCCGCCGGATGCTTCTGATCGGCGCCACCGGCTTCGGCCTGGTCTCCGCCCTCGCGGCGTTCGCTCCGAGCGCGGAGTGGCTGATCGCCTCCCGTGCGGCGATGGGCGTCTTCGGTGCGATGCTCATGCCCTCCACGCTCTCGCTCCTGCGGAGCATCTTCGTCAACCGGGACCAGCGCCGGCTGGCGATCGCGGTGTGGGCTGCCGGCTTCTCGGCCGGGGCGGCCCTCGGACCGGTCGTGGGCGGCATCCTGCTCGAGCACTTCGCGTGGGGATCGGTGTTCCTCATGGCCGTGCCCGTGCTCGTTCCGCTGCTGATCCTCGTGCCGATCCTGGTCCCCGAGAGCCGTGACCCGAATCCGGGCCGCTTCGATCCGCTCAGTGTCGCGCTGTCGCTCATGACGATGGTGCCGATCGTCTACGCGATCAAGGAGTTCGCGGTGCACGGTACGCAGACGCTGCTCCCGGTCGTGCTGCTGGCCGTCGGCGTCCTGTTCGGAGTCCTGTTCGTGCGACGGCAGAACCGGCTCGAATCACCGATGCTCGACATGGCGCTGTTCCGCCGCCCGACCTTCTCGGGTTCGGTGCTGGTCAACCTGCTCAGCGTGATCGGCCTCGTGGGCTTCCTCTACTTCGTCGCGCAGCACCTTCAGCTCATCGTCGGACTGTCGCCGCTGGAGGCGGGCCTGGCCCTGGTCCCCGGCCTGCTCGCCATGATCGTGGCCGGCATCGGCGTCGTGCCGATCGCCAAGCGGGCGGCGCCGCGCGTCGTCGTTCCGGTCGCGCTGAGCTTCTCGATCCTCGGCTACCTGCTCGTTGCGGTGAGCACCAGCACCGGGGCACTGCCCCTGCTGATCGCCGCATTCGTCTCGCTGGGCGTCGGCATCGGCGCGGCCGAGACCGTTTCGAACGAGCTGATCCTCGCCAGCGCTCCGCCGGCCAAGGCGGGCGCCGCAAGTGCGGTCTCCGAGACGGCGTACGAGCTGGGCGCCGTGCTCGGCACGACGATCATCGGCGGCCTGCTCGCCGCGTTCTACCGCGCCAACCTCGTCCTGCCGGCGGGGATCCCGGCCGATGTGGCCGACGCCGCCCGCGAGACGCTCGCGGGTGCCGTGGCGGGGTCGAACACGCTCGACGCGGTGCTGGGCCAGGCGCTGCGGGATGCCGCCGCCCAGGCCTTCGACGCGGGGGTCGGTGTCACCGCGCTGATCGGCGCGGGCCTGATCGTCGTGGCGGCGGTGATCGCGGCGTCAACGCTCGGCGGTCGTCACAAGCGCGTGCCGGTCGAGCACTGACCCGCTGCAGAACTCCACTGATCTCAACGCCGCCGCTGCGGCCACTCCTGTGATCGTCCGGGCCGGGAATGCGGTGGTGGCCCGATTCGGCGGAGTTCTGCCCGCCGCTACGCTGGCAGGGACAGAAGGAGCGCAATGTCCCCGCCGTATGACCGTGTCGTCAAGCTCGCTGTGATCCCGGGGGACGGCATCGGACCCGAGGTGATCGCCGAGGCCGAGAAGGTTCTGGATGCGGCCACGGCCGGCTCCGGCATCGGATTCGACAAGACGCGATTCTCCCTGGGCGCCGCACGCTTCCTCGAGACCGGCGACACGCTGACGGATGCCGACCTCGCGGAGATCGCCGCGCACGATGCGATCCTGCTCGGCGCGGTGGGAGGCGTGCCCGGCGACCCTCGGCTGAAGGACGCCAACATCGAGCGCGGGCTGCTGCTGAAGCTCCGCTTCGAGCTCGACCACTACGTGAACCTGCGGCCGTCGAAGCTGTATCCCGGTGCTCCCGGACCTCTCGCGGAGCCGGGCGAGATCGACTTCGTGGTCGTCCGCGAAGGCACCGAGGGTCCGTACGTGGGCAACGGCGGGTCGATCCGGCGTGGCACGGAGCACGAAGTGGCCAACGAGACGTCGGTCAACACGGCCTACGGCATCGAACGCGTCGTGCGCTACGCCTTCGCCCTCGCGGAGCGCCGCCGTCAGAAGCTCACCCTCGTGCACAAGACGAACGTGCTGGTGCACGCCGGCGGCATGTGGCAGCGGATCGTGAACCGCGTGGCCGACGAGCACCCCGGCGTCGCGGTAGATTATCTTCACGTCGACGCGGCCACGATCTTCCTGGTCACAAACCCGTCCCGCTTCGACGTCGTGGTCACCGACAACCTCTTCGGCGACATCCTCACAGACCTGGCCGGCGCCGTCACCGGTGGCATCGGCCTCGCAGCCTCCGGGAACATCAACCCGGACGGCGCGTTCCCGTCGATGTTCGAGCCCGTTCACGGTTCGGCGCCCGACATCGCGGGGCAGCAGAAGGCCGACCCCACGGCCGCCATCCTCTCGATCTCGCTCCTGCTCGATCACCTCGGGCTGCGGGAGGAAGCACAGCGCGTCACCCGCGCTGTCGAGGACGACATCGCGGCCCGCGACGGGGATGCCCGCCCCACGGCCGCGATCGGCGACGCGATCGTCGCGCGGCTGCAGGCGTAACCTGGAATCTCGCCCGTCCGCGGGCACATCGAAGCTTTGGATGTGACATGACACTCATCGGAACCGACCCCGACACCGGACTCGAGCCCCTCTCGTTCGCCGTCACAAAGAACCTGAACGCGAAGAACCCGTCGCAGCGCGACGCGATCCTCGCGAGCCCCGGGTTCGGCGAGCATTTCACCGATCACATGGTCGACATCTGCTGGTCGGTGGGCGGCGGCTGGCACCGGCCGCGTGTGCAGCCGTACGGGCCCATCACCCTCGATCCCGCTGCCGCCGTGCTCCACTACGGGCAGGAGATCTTCGAGGGCATCAAGGCCTACCGTCATGCGGACGGCTCGATCCACACCTTCCGCCCCGATCAGAACGGCCGCCGCCTCCAGCGCTCGGCGCGGCGCCTGGCGCTGCCCGAGCTGCCCGTGTCGTACTTCATCCAGTCGTTGCGCGAGATCGTCGCGGTGGACGGGGCGTGGGTGCCCTCGGGTGAGGACCAGAGCCTCTACCTGCGCCCGTTCATGTTCGCGAAGGAGGCTTTCCTGGGCGTGCGTCCCGCGCACAAGGTGAACTACTACGTCATCGCCTCTCCGGCCGGCGCCTACTTCAAGGGCGGCGTCCAGCCGGTCTCGATCTGGCTGAGCGAGGACTACGCGCGTGCCGGCAAGGGCGGTACGGGCGCGGCGAAGACGGGCGGCAATTACGCCGCGTCGCTGCTGCCGCAGTCCGAGGCCTACGAGAACGAGTGCGACCAGGTCGTGTTCCTCGATCAGGACCGCAACGTCGAGGAGCTCGGCGGCATGAACGTGGTCTTCGTCTACAAGGACGGCACGCTCGTCACGCCGCAGTCCCCGTCGATCCTGGAGGGGATCACGCGCGATTCGATCCTGCAGCTGGCAGCGGATCGCGGTCACACGGTCGAGGGGCGCAACGTCTCCTTGGACGAGTGGCGGCGAGGCGTCGCGTCCGGCGACATCGTCGAGGTGTTCGCGTGCGGCACCGCCGCTGTGGTGACGCCCATCGGCGTGCTCAAGGGGAAGGACTTCTTCGACGAGCAGCCCATCGGAACTCTCGCGCTCGAGCTGCGCAAGGAGCTGACCGACATCCAGTACGGGCGCCTGCCCGACAAGCACGGATGGCTGCTGCGCCTGGACTCCTGACCGGATGCCGCGCCTTGGTCAAGATCTCGATACGGCGCTGGCGCGCCTACTCGATCTAGAGCCGCGGACGCGTCAACGCGGGCTTCGCTCACATTGACCCGTCCCGGCTCTAGGCTGATGCGGTGAGAATCGCGCGCTTCAGCCACCAGGACGCCATCCGCTACGGCATCGTCGACGACACCGAGCTGGTCGTGCTCGACGGCGACCCGATGTTCGCGGGATTCGACACGACGGGTGAGCGAGTGCCGCTCGGTGATGTGGCTCTGCTGGCACCGGTCATCCCGCGCTCGAAGATCGTCGCGGTGGGGCGCAATTACCGTGCGCACGCGGAGGAGCTCGGCAACGAGGTGCCCGCCGATCCCATGCTCTTCTTCAAGCCGAACACCTCGGTGATCGGCCCGGGGGACACGATCGTCCGGCCCCGGCAGTCGCAGTTCACGTCCTTCGAGGGAGAGCTCGCCGTCGTGATCGGCTCGATCGCCAAGAACGTCGCGCCCGAGCGCGCATCCGAGGTGATCTTCGGCTACACGATCGCCAACGACGTCACCGCTCGCGACCTGCAGAAGACCGACGGCCAGTGGGCGCGCGCGAAGGGCTTCGACACGTTCTGCCCGCTCGGCCCTGCGATCGAGACGGAGTTCGACCTCGCGTCGGCGACCCTCGAGACCCGCCTGAACGGACAGGTCGCCCAGCAGGCGCCGTTGACGGACATGATCCACTCGGTCGCCGCCATCATCGCGTACGCCTCGGCGGCCTTCACCCTGCTGCCCGGGGATGTCATCCTCACCGGGACCCCGTCCGGCGTCGGTCCTTTCGTGGCCGGCGACACGATCGAGGTCGAGATCACCGGACTCGGCACCCTGCGCAACACCGCGCGGGACGCATGATCCTCGCTTTCCATGGCTGACGCCGCGTCATCCACGAGCGCCCCGCTCACCGCGGCGGACGTCGCGGGAGTGCAGCGGCGCACCGTCGGCGTCCTGTCGGTCGCTCAGGTGCTCGGCGGCGTGGCGTTCGGCGCGACGATCTCGCTGGGCGCTGTCCTGGCCGCCGAGATCTCGGGAGACGAGACCTTCTCCGGGCTCGCGGCGGCTTCGGTCACGTTCGGCACGGCGATCATCGCGATACCGCTGGCCCGCCTCGCGAGGGTCCGCGGCCGCCGCCTGTCGCTTGCCACGGGCATGGCGATCGCGCTGGTGGGTGTGACCCTCGTCGTGCTCGCGGCCGGCATCGGGTCGTTCGCCCTGCTGCTGGTCGCGTTCCTTCTCGTGGGCGGCGGTCAGGCGGCCAATCTGCAGTCGCGGTTCGCTGCCGCCGACCTCGCGACCGACGTCTCGCGCGGCCGGGACCTCTCGATCGTCGTGTGGGCGACCACGATCGGCGCGGTGCTCGGTCCGAATCTCACCGGCCCGGGTGAACTCGTCGGCGACGCGATCGGCATGCCGCCCCTCACGGGCCCGTACCTGTTCACGATCATCGGCCAGATCCTCGCGATCGCCCTCTACGTCACAGCCCTCCGCCCGGATCCGCTGCTGCTGGCTCAGCGCGTGGTCGCCCAGGACGCCGCCCGCCCCGAGGCGCGTCCGATCGCACGGGCCGATCAGCCGCGCGTGGCCCGTTACGCGATCTTCGCCATCGCCGCCGCGCACGGCGTCATGGTCGCGGTGATGGCCATGACTCCCGTGCACCTGCTGCACCAGGGGGCCACGCTGACGATCATCGGCCTCACTCTGAGTCTGCACATCGCCGGCATGTACGCGCTGGCGCCGGTCTTCGGCATCCTCGCCGACCGCGTGGGCCGGATCCAGACCATCCTCATCGGGCAGGCGATCCTCGTCGCGGCGCTCGTGACGGCGTCGTTCGGTCAGGATGCCCCGGAGGCCGTCACGGTCGGACTCATCCTGCTCGGGCTCGGCTGGAGCGCGACGACCGTCGCCGGCTCGGCCCTGCTGACCGAAGCGTCGGCTGAGAAACAGCGCACCCGGCGGCAGGGTCTGAGCGATTTCACGATGAGCCTCGTCGCAGCGATCGGCGCCATCCTCGCGGGGGTCATCCTCGGCTGGATCGGCTACGGAGGGCTCGCGCTGCTGGTCGGAGTCGCGGTCATCGCCGTGGTCGCGCTGGCCCCGCTCGGACGCGCCGCGTCCGAGCGAACGGCCTAGCGCCCGAGGGCGGCCAGCGCGGCGCGAACGTCGGGCTCGTCGTTGAAGACGTGGAAAGCGACACGTGCCCGACCGGCGCGACCGGATGCCGCGACCCCGGCTGCGGTCAGTCGGGCCAGATCCCGCCCGCCGGGGTCCGCCCACGTGACGATCGCACTCGCGCGCTCCGCTGCAGCCAGCCCCATACCGGTCGAGAAGGTCGCCGCGAGTCCGGTGGCGTGCGCGTGCAGTTCGCGCGGGTCGACGGAGGCGAACAGCTCGAGCGCCGGCTCCGCTCCGACGAACGCCTGCCAGGCGGGGGAGATGTCGAATCGAGACGCGTCCGTCGCGAGCGCGACGTCGTGACCGTAGCAGGAGGTCCAGGGATCGGCGCCGGCGTACCAGCCGGCGAAGATCGCGGGCACGTGCTCGGCGAACTCCGCGGAGATCGCCAGGAACGCGACGCCGCGGGGCGCGCACAGCCATTTGTACGCGTGACAGATCACGGCGTCGTACTCGGACGCGTCGACCGGCAGCCAGCCCACCGCCTGCGTGGCGTCGCAGAGTGTGCGCGTGCCGTGCCTGGCCGCTGCGGCACGGATGGCGGCGGCATCCGCCACCTCACCCGTCGCCGACTGGACCAGTGAGAAGGCCACGAGCCACGTGTCCGAGGTGATCGAATCCGCGAGTTCGGTGAGGGGAACGGTGCGCAGGCGGATGCCGCGCCCGCTGTGCGCGAAGGGCAGCACCATCGATGCGAAGTCGCCGTCGACGCAGAGCACTTCGGCTCCGTCGGGGACCGCCGCCGCGATCAGGCCCGCGAACACCGAGGCCTGTGAACCGATCGCGATGCGACCGGGCTCCACCGCGACAAGCTTCGCGAAGTGCCCGCGCGTGCGCTCCACCACGGCGGTGTACTCGGCGGCGCTCGCACAACCTTCGGCGGCGGCATCCAGGTCGGCGATCACCGCCGCCCGGGTGGCACGAGTCGGCAGACCGACCGTGCATGCGGCCAGGTACAACGGCCCGCCCGCGAAGGATGCCCGCGCGCTGCGCAGACTCACCGCAACATCAGTGCTCATGCATCCAGCGTCCGCCGGATCGGCGCATTCGTCTACCGCAGCCTTTGCATCCGAATCATGCGTGACCGTTATGATTCCCCCGTGACCGATCGCTCCTTCGATGACCCCGACCTCGACGTTCAGACCCTTCGCGTCATGAAGGCCATCGCGGATGAGGGCTCCATCACCGCCGCCGCGGCGTCGCTCGGATACAGCCAGCCGGCGGTGAGCCAGCAGCTGCGGAAGCTCGAGCAGCGACTCGGCGTGCCGGTGATCGAACGCGTCGGGCGCGGTGTCCGGCTGACCGAGGCGGGACGCGTTCTGGCCCGCCACGCGCCCGCAGTGACCACAGCTCTGGACGCCGCGGCCGGCGAGCTCGCCGAACTGCGCGGACTGCGCGCGGGACGCGTCCGCCTCGTCGCCTTCCCCTCCGCCTCGCCCACCGTCGTGCCGCGGCTGCTCGCGGAGGTCGCGGCGCGACACCCCGGCCTGTCGATCACCTACGTCGAGGCCGAACCGCCCGAGGCGGTGGAGGCCGTTCGCGAGAATCGGGCGGACATCGCGCTGACGTTCAGCTACCCCGGCGATCGCGACGATCCGCACGGCTCGAGCGCGAGCGGTCTCGCGGTGCGTGCGGTCGGGGCTGACGACCTGCTGGTGGTCCTTCCCGTCGGGCACCGCGCGGCGGAGGTCGAGCGCGTCGAGGTGGGGGACCTCGCCGGGGAGAACTGGATAGCCGGCTGCCCGCGCTGCCGCGGTCACCTGCTGCAGCTGTGCGGTCGAGCGGGTTTCGAGCCGCGCATCGGATTCGAGACGGACAACTTCGTGGCGGTCGAGGGTCTTGTCGCTCAGGGGATCGGGGTGGCCACGCTGCCGCGCATGGCTGTCGAGTCGTTCCCCCTGCTGCCGGGCATCGTCACGCGGCCGCTGCCCGCCGCCGAAGCGCGCACTCTTCATGTCGTCACGGCGCACGGCGCCGATCGCGTGCCCTCGATGCGCATCGCACTCGGGGCCCTCGAGCGCGTCCTGGCCCGGCCTCCAGAAGGATCGGCCGCGGCCGCGAACTAAGCTGGTCCACGATGTCTACACCCGATCCCCGCACCACGACCGCCTCCGGCGCCGACGTGCGCGTGCGCTTCTGCCCCTCTCCCACCGGCCTTCCGCACGTCGGGCTGATCCGCACCGTGCTGTTCAACTGGGCGTACGCCCGACACAACGGGGGCACGCTCGTCTTCCGCATCGAGGACACGGACTCCGCACGCGACAGCGAACAGAGCTACCACCAGCTGCTCGATGCCCTCCGCTGGCTCGAGATCGACTGGGACGAGGGCGTCGAGGTCGGCGGACCCCATGCGCCGTACCGTCAGTCCGAGCGACACGACATCTACTTCGAGGTGCTCGAGAAGCTGAAGGCGACCGGCGCCGTATACGAGAGCTACTCGACGCCCGAGGAGATCGACGCCCGCAACGAGGCCGTCGGCCGCGCGAAGCAGCTCGGGTACGACAACTTCGACCGCGACCTGACCGAAGAGCAGAAGGCCGCCTACCGCGCGGAGGGTCGCGAGCCCGCCTGGCGGGTGCGCGTGCCCGACGAAGACCTGACCTACGTCGATCTCATCCGCGGCGAGGTGACCTTCCCGGCAGGATCCTTCCCGGACTTCGTCATCGTGCGCGCCGGCGGAGTGCCGCTCTACCCGTTCGTGAACCCGGTCGACGACGCGCTCATGGGCATCACGCACGTGATCCGCGGCGAGGACCTCATGCCGTCCACGGCGCGCCAACTGGCGCTCTACCGAGCGCTGGTCGAGGCGGGCGTGACGAGCTTCATCCCGCGCTTCGCGCACATGCCGCTCGTGCTCGGCGATGAAGGCAACAAGAAGCTGTCCAAGCGCGACCCGAAGGCCGACCTGTTCCTGCAGAGGGAGAGGGGCTTCATCCGCGAGGGACTGCTGAACTACCTGTCGCTGCTCGGCTGGTCGCTCTCTCACGATCGCGACGTGTTCTCGCTCGATGAGCTGATCGCCGCGTTCGACATCGTTGACGTCAACCCGAACCCGGCGCGCTTCGATCAGAAGAAGGCCGAGTCGATCAACGGGGATCACATCCGGATGCTGGCTCCCGAGGATTTCGCCGCGCGCATCGTTCCGTACCTGGCAGCGGAGGGCGTGCTGACGGTTCCGGTGGGCGATGAGGACCAGTCGATGCTCGACAAGGCGGCACCGCTCATCCAGGAGCGGCTCCAGCTGCTCGGCGACGCCCCGAATCTGCTGCGGTTCCTCTTCACCGACGAGATCTTCTACACCGAGGACGCCCTGGCCGGCCTTCCCGACAACACGGGGGTCGTGCTCGCGGCATCCGTCGGGGCCCTGGAACTCGTTCCCGAGGCCGAGTTCACCGCGGCGGCCGTCCAGGAAGCTCTCGCCGGCGCGCTCATCGACGGCCTCGGTCTGAAGCCGCGTGTCGCCTACGGCCCGCTGCGGGTGGCAGTGAGCGGCCGACGCGTCTCCCCGCCGCTGTTCGAGTCCATGGAGCTGCTCGGCAAGGCGGAGTCCATCCGCCGCCTGTCCGCGCTCGAGGCTTTCCGGACGCCGTAGCGCCGGCCGCCCCGGTTTGGCCGGGGGCCGTCTGTCGCGTAGACTTGACCCTTGGCACGGGCTTGAGTCCAGCGCCTTGGGGTATGGTGTAATTGGCAACACGGAGGTTTCTGGTACCTTTGTTCTTGGTTCGAGTCCAGGTACCCCAGCCAGTTGAAAACCCCCGCTCAGCGGGGGTTTTTCGTTTCCCTGCCGCGACGGGGCACGCGTTCGGGATGCCGCCCTTCCCGCTCACGTGCGAGGGATAATCGGAGCATGGACGCGCCGCCACTGCCGTCAGAGCGTCGACGAGAACTCGCCGTGCTCCGTTCCCGCGCGTACGGCCCCGATGCCGACATCAACGGCGACGCCGATGCGCTGGCGCGACTGATCGAGCTCGAGGACCTGGCCCGAGCCGACGGCGCGCCGGAGGTGGCAGCCGCCGGGGCCGAGAGCGCACCGCCGCAGAGGCAGCCCGCCGGCGTGGACCGAGACACGGCGACCGTCGTCCTCATCGATGAACCCCTTGCCTCCGGCGCCTCGGCCGCGCCGCGCGCGGGATGGCGCCGCGTACCGTTGTGGGCATACATCCTGAGTGCTCTCGCACTCGGGGTCCTCATCGGCGCGATCGTGCCGAGCCTGACGTCGCCGCATCCGGTCACGACGCTGCAGCAGATCCCGATCGAGGGAAAGCCTCTCGATTTCCAGATGTACGGCGTGCGTGCCGCATCTCCGGTCCGCTACGAGTCGTTTCACGATCTCGAAGTGTGGTCGGCGCGCACGACGCAGGGCTCGACGTGCATCGTGGTGGCCAACGATGCGGGGGAGTGGGTTGCGACGGGCTGCGCGCCCGAGCCGCTCACGCCGTCCGCCGACGTCATGTTCTACGAGGGGATGCGGCCTATCGACGGCCTGGACCTGCCTGACGGCAGTCTGCTGCGCTTCGTCCTGCGTGAGGACGTCATGGAGATCTGGATCGCCGAAACCGCACAGCCCGCGTGATCGCGGCTATCGCGTGAGAGCGATCAGCGCCTGTGCGCCCAGGGCGGCGTACTCGGGGTTGTCGTCGCTCTGGTCCAGGAATATGAGCGTGACGGCAGCGGCCCAGCCGCGCGCACGCGTCCAGGTGGCGGCGTCGTACCGGTCCGCGAGGGCGGCGACGAACGAAGCGCGGCCGACGGCATCGAAGGCCAGCCACGCGACGGCGAGGTCGTAGGCCGGATCCCCGGCGGTCACATCGCCGAAGTCGATGATCGCCACGAGGCGCGTCCCCTCGGCGACGAGGTTGCCCGGATGCAGATCACCGTGGATCCAGACGGGTGCACCGGACCACCGCGGAGCGGCAAGCGCTGCGTCCCACCACCGTCGGAGACCCTCGAGGCCGTCGTGGACGGACCGACCGCTCAGGGAGACGAATCGGGCGTCGACCGCGGCAGAGCGCACCGCCAACGGCGCGCCGCGGACGGGGTTCACGGGATGATCGGGCGGAGCAGGTACGTGCAGGGCGAGGAGCGCCTCCGCCAGGGGCCGCGCCCAGCCGCGGCGCTGCTCGGGATCGATCTGCAGACCGGTCTGACCGTCGAACCACGGCACGATCGACCACGACCAGGGATAGCCGCATCCCGGCCGCCCGGCGAACACCGGAGCGGGCACGCCGACGCCGGCGACCGCGATGCGCTCAGCGATCCCGGCGAGCACGTCCTGCTCGTGCAGGACGAGCGGCGCGGACAGCGCTCGACGCGGAAGGCGTACGGCGTACTCCTCGCCCAGCCGCCAGACCGAGCAGTCCCACCCGTCCGCGACGTGGGAGAGCGGCAGAGCGCCAGAATCCGCGATCGATGTGGCCTGACTGCTCACGAGCGCGCGCACGAGTTCGACGTCGATCACCACCTCCGCAGACGGCTTGTCGGGCACCCTCCGAAACTAGCGCCGGCGGCCTCCTCATGCCGGAATCGCCACCTGATTCGGGGATAGCCCTTGCGTTTGTGTTGTTTTGTGTTGTAACGTGTGGGAAATTCACGGAGGAATTCGCATGTACGCAATGGAGCGCCAGCAGCAGATCGAGCGCCTGCTTCTCGATGAGGGCCGCGTCAGCGTCATCGAGCTCGCGCGTCGCTTCGAGGTGACGACCGAGACGGTCCGCCGAGACCTCGACCAGCTGGAGCGCACCGGCGCACTTCGCCGGGTGCACGGGGGAGCGGTGACCCGCGACCGGGACAGCATGGCCGAGCCCACCCTCGCCGAGCGGTCTCACCGGCGCAGCGAAGCCAAGGCCGCGATCGCCCGGCGCGCGCTGGAGGTCATCGGGGATCGCTTCCACGGTTCGGTGTACCTCGACGCCGGCACGACGACGCACGCCGTCGCCGCTCAGCTCGCCGAGCGGCTCATCGTGACGGGCGGCAGCATCGACATCGTCACGCACGCGATGACCCTCGCCCACACGCTGGCCGGAGCATCCGATGCGGACCTCACCGTCATCGGCGGGCGTGTGCGCACGGCGACGGCGGCCGCGGTCGGTGCCGACACGGTCCGTGCGGTCGAGCGTCTGCGGCCGGACATCGCCTTCCTCGGAACCAACGGCATCTCGGCATCCTTCGGCCTCAGTACGCCCGATCCCGACGAAGCGGCGGTGAAGTCGGCGATCGTGCGGGCGGCGCGGCGTGTGGTCGTCGTCGCCGACGCGGACAAGCTCGGCAGCGAGCTGCTCGTCAGTTTTGCGCCGCTGGATGCCATCGACGTGCTGGTGACGGATGCCGAGCCCGATGCCGAGCTGTCCCGAGCGCTCTCCGACGCCGAAGTGGAGGTGTGGCTCGCATGAGCTTCCCGTTGAACGCGCCGGGTCGGATCGTCACCGTCACCGCGAATCCGTCGCTGGATCGGACCATCACGCTCGTCTCCCCGCTCGTCCCGGGGGAGGTTCAGGCGGCCGCGGCGGCCCGTGAGGATGCCGGCGGAAAGGGCATCAACGTCGCCCGTGTCGTTGCCGCAAGTGGGGTGGCGACGCTCGCCGTCCTGCCGCTGGCGGCGGACGATCCGTTCGCGCCCGCCCTGCACGCCTCGCATGTGCCCGCCCGGGCCGTGCCGGTCCGGGGGCACGTGCGCGCGAACGTCACGATCACCGATCCCGACGGCGTCACAACCAAGCTGAACCTGCCCGGCGCCCCGCTCTCGGCGCGAGACGTCGCCGCACTCGTCGAAGCCGTCGTCGAGGCCAGCGGCGGTGCCGCGTGGCTGGTGCTCGCCGGGTCCCTCCCGCCGGGCGCGGGAGATTCCCTCTACGTCGAGATCATCGCCGCGGTGCGCCGGCGTTGGGGCGCCGACGCCCCCCGCATCGCGGTCGACACCTCCGGAGCAGCCCTCCGCGCCGTGGTCGAGCAGGCGTCCCCCGACCTCATCAAGCCGAACGACGAAGAACTCGCAGAGCTTGCGGGCGCCACCCTCGAGCCGGGAGACCTCTCCGCCGCGGTGCTCGCCGTCGCGCGCACTCTCGTCCCTGCGAAGGTGGCCGGCGCGCTGATCACGCTCGGCGCCGCCGGCGCCGTGCTCGTCACCGCCGACGGCGCCTGGCAGTGCACACCGCCTCGCATCCGCGTCGTCAGCACCGTCGGCGCCGGCGACAGCTCGCTCGCCGGCTACCTGCTCGCCGACGTCGCGGGCGTCCCGCCCGAAGACCGGCTGCGCCGATCGGTGCAGTACGGAGCGGCCGCGGCATCGCTGCCCGGAACGCAGGCGCCGACGCCGGCTGACCTGCCCGCGGACGACCTGGTCGTCCGCGAACTTCGCACCACCCGCTAGAGAAACATCCACCCCGCCTCACCGCACCACCGACCATTGGAGGTCATCGTGTCCCAGACAATCACGCCAGAGTTGGTGTCTCTCGACATCCCACTCGGCACCGACAAGGCAGCGGTCATCCGCTCGCTCGCCGCGCGAGTCGCGCAGGAGGGCCGCGCGACCGACGCCGAGGCGCTGTTCGCCGACGCGTGGGCCCGCGAGCAGAAGGACGAGACGGGCCTGCCGGGAGGCATCGCCATTCCGCACGCGAAGAGCGCAGCGGTCGTCACGCCGTCGCTCGCGTTCGCCCGGCTCGCACCGGGCGTCGACTTCGGCGCCCCCGATGGGCCCGCCGACCTCGTCTTCCTCATCGCGGCCCCCGACGGCGCCGCCGAGGCGCACCTCGCAGTGCTCTCGAAGCTGGCGCGAAGCCTCATGCAGGACGACTTCACGGCGGGTCTGCGCGCGGCCGGAACGGCAGACGAGGTGGTCGCCATCGTGCGCAACGCGATCGGCGAAGGCGATGCCGTGCCGGCGGCGCCCGCGGCGGCGGCAGCGCCGGTCGCGGCAACAGCCTCCGACGCGCTCAGCATCAACGGCCATCCCGCCCGCATCGTCGCCGTCACGGCGTGCGCGACGGGCATCGCCCACACCTTCATGGCAGCCGACGCGCTGACCGCGGCCGGCAAGAAGGCGGGCATCGACCTCGTGGTCGAGCCGCAGGGCTCGAGCGGATACCAGGCCTTGCCGCGCGACGTGATCGACGGTGCCGATGCCGTCATCTTCGCGACCGACGTCGATGTGCGCGAGCCGGGTCGGTTCGCCGGCAAGCCCGTTGCACGCTCGGGCGTCAAGCGGGGAATCGAGCACCCCGACGCGCTCATCGCAGAGGCGATCGCCGCGGCGAAGAACCCCAACGGCGCGCGCGTGAGCGGCACCGCAGACGAGGCGGGTGCCAGCTCCTCCGCGCAGATCTCCTTCGGCGCGCGCATCCAGCGCATCCTGCTCACCGGCGTGAGCTACATGATCCCGTTCGTCGCCGGCGGCGGTCTGCTGATCGCCCTGGGCTTCGCGCTCGGCGGCTATGAGATCACGGCGAACGCGTCGACGATCATCACGCAGAACTCCCTGTGGGACCTGCCGACGACCGACATCACCTCCCCGTTCGGTCCGCTGGGACAGTACCTCGGCGCGGTCTTCTTCATGATCGGCGCGACCTCGATGGGATTCCTCGTCTCGGCGCTGGCCGGTTACATCGCCTTCGCGATCGCCGACCGCCCCGGCATCGCGCCGGGCTTCGTCGCGGGTGCTGTTGCCGTCCTCATGAACGCCGGGTTCATCGGCGGCATCGTCGGCGGCCTGCTGGCCGGTGTCGTGGCCTGGTGGCTCGGGCGACTGCCCGCACCGCGCTGGCTGCGCGGTCTGATGCCTGTCGTGATCATCCCGCTCGTCGGATCGATCGTGGCGTCCGGTCTGCTGATCCTCTTCCTCGGTCGACCGATCGCGACGCTGATGACGTGGCTCACCGACTGGCTGACCAGCCTGACGGAGTCCGGCGGTTCGGCGATCGTCCTGGGCGTCATCCTCGGCCTCATGATGTGCTTCGACTTGGGTGGTCCGGTCAACAAGGTGGCGTACTCGTTCGCCGTCGCGGGCCTGGCCGCCGGTTCGGTCGACAACCCGGCGCCGCTGCTGATCATGGGCGCGGTCATGGCCTCGGGCATGGTGCCCCCGCTCGCGATGGCGCTGGCCTCCACCGTGCTGGCCCGCAAGCTGTTCACTCCCGTCGAGCGGGAGAACGGCAAGGCCGCGTGGCTGCTCGGAGCGTCGTTCATCTCCGAGGGTGCCATCCCGTTCGCCGCGGCCGACCCGCTGCGCGTGATCCCGGCCTCGATGGTGGGCGGGGCGGTGACGGGTGCGCTGTGCATGCTGTTCCAGGTGGGTTCCTACGCGCCTCACGGCGGCATCTTCGTGCTCTTCGCGATCAGCCCGATCTGGGGCTTCCTGCTCGCTCTGGCGGCGGGTGTCGCGACCTCGGGCTTCCTGGTGGTCGCCTTCAAGCGCTTCATCGCACCGAAGGAGCTCGCAGAGGCCGAGGCGAACCTCGAGGTCGCCGCCGTCCCGGCCTGAACACTCGCAACCGCATGACGAATGCGGAATGCTTGCAACAGCCGTCTTCTACGAAAGGCAAGAAACCATGGCAGAACGTCAGGCAACCATCGCGAGCAGCTCCGGCTTGCACGCACGCCCCGCGAAACTCTTCGTGCAGGCCGTTCAGGAGAAGAAGATCCCCGTCACCATCGCCGTCGAGGGTGGCGCCGACCTGAACGCGGGCAGCATCCTCTCGCTGATGGGCCTGGGTGCGTCGCACGGCACCGTGGTCACTCTCAAGGCGGAGGGCGAGGGGTCCGAGCAGGCCCTCGACGAGCTCGTCACCCTGCTCGAGACGGATCTCGACGCCGAATAGCACGACGACGGATGCCGCGGGCCTCAGGGTCCGCGGCATCCGTCGTTTTCGGCGGAGGACTAGAGGTCGGTCGCGTCTCCGGGATCGAGCTCGAGGAACTCCCCTCCGTTCTTCTCGGTCGCCCACCGCAGGCGGGCCCGATGCATCGTGCGGCCGATGACCGAGAGCGTCATGTCGTGGGTCCCGAAAGCCTGGCGCGGGGCGACGGCGAGCACGAAGTCCATCGCCTCGCCCACCTTGAGCCAGGGCGCGCCGATCGGGGCCGCCAGCAGCTTCACCTCGGCATCCTCGGGAACCGCGAAGGAGTCGCCGGGGTAGTACAGCTGTTCGTTCACCAGCACCCCGACGTTCTCGATAACCGGGATGGTCTCGTGGATGACCGCGTGCGTGCCGCCGAAGAACCGCAGCGTGAACGGCTCGACCGTGACGGTCTCACCGGGCGCGACGACGGTGATGTCATAGCCGGCGGCAGCCTTGGCCACGCCCTCGGGACCGTAGATCGGCGCGTCGGGGGAATTGCGCAGCAGACGGTCGAGGTGGTCGGGTGTCCAGTGGTCAGGATGCTCGTGCGTGAGCACGATCGCGACGACCTCCCCGAGGTCCACGAGCGGGTCGGTGAACGAGCCGGGGTCGATGACGAGGGTCTTGCCGGATTCGCGGACCGTGAGGGCGGCATGGTGGTGCTTGGTGACTCGCATGCCTCGAGTCAAGCGGCCGGAATGGGCTGCGGCAAGCCGCGCCCAGACATCGGCCGTGATTTGTCGGGATGCCGCGGACATGGCATAATCGAACGGTTGCGTAAGCGGCCCCATCGTATAGCGGCCTAGTACGCCGCCCTCTCACGGCGGTAACGCGGGTTCGAATCCCGCTGGGGTCACCAACGAGAAAACGCCCGTCCGAAGGACGGGCGTTTTCTCGTTCGTTGCACGGAACCGGCGGGCGGGCAAGCCCCTCGGGCGAGGTCCTCCCGCTGTTCTACCGTCGGGCGCATGGACAGCATCAGGGTCATGACCTGGAACGTGTGGTGGCGGTTCGGGGGCAACTGGCGGGAGCGGGAACCCGGACTTCTCCAGGTCATCCGGAATGCCGATCCCGACGTGCTCGGTCTGCAGGAATGCTGGGGAGCGGCCGATCGCACGCAGGCCGACGTGATCGCCGCGGCACTGGGCGCGCATCACGCGGCGTTCGTCGAGGTCGGTCTGCCGCCCGCTCCCGACCCGGTGGAGACGGACGACCAGCGCGGAGCCGTCATGGGTCTCGGTCTGGTCAGCCGGTGGCCCCTGCGCGTCGTCGACCGATTCGAGGTGCCGTCGGTCGGGCGCAGCAACGCCGCGCTCGTGGCGACGATCGAGCACCCTGACGGCGAGCTGCGCGTGGTGGTGGGAGCGACCAGCTGGGAGCCCGAGCGGGTAACCGAGACGGCAGTGCAGTTCGCCGAGCTGCAGCGGCTCACCCGCGATCGCCACTCCCAGCGGCCGAACCCCAGCATCCTGCTCGCCGATCTGAACTACGATCCGAGCCAGCCGGCGCTGGCCGGACGGCATCTGCGCGATGCGTGGGAAACCGCCGATCCGGATGCGGACCCGCGGACGCTGAGCGCGACGAACCGCTTCGCACCCGCCGAAGCGGTCGATCAGTTCGACCGGCGGATCGACCACATCCTGTATCTCCCCGGGTCGGCGGGCGCGGAAGCCACGAGCGCCCGGATCATCCGTGAGGAACCGAACGGGATGCCGCCGTCCGACCACTATCCGGTCGTGGCGGACATCGCGGTGGGCCGGGGACCGAAGGCGCAGGCCGAGCCCCGCGGAAGTGCGTCCTGGATGGTCTGAGGCAGCCATCGCTCCGAGAACACGTCACGCGCCATAGGATCTCCCCAGGGCCGACCCCCGAGGAGCGCGCACATGACCGACGACACCCGAGTCACCTGGGTGCTCGTCGACGGCGAGAACATCGATGCCACGCTGGGCACCTCGATCCTCGGCCGGCGTCCGCAGCCGGACGAGAGACCCCGGTGGGACAGGCTGACGACCTTCGCGGAGCGGACGTGGGCGCAGCCGGCGCGCGGCGTGTTCTTCCTGAACGCATCCACCGGCATCCCGATGCCCTTCGTCCAGGCGTTGAAGGCCATGGACTACATCGTCGTGCCCCTGTCGGGGTCGCCGGACGAGAAAGTGGTCGACATCGCCATCCAGCGCACGCTGCAGGCGCTGCGGGGACGGTCGGCCGACGTGCTGCTCGTCAGTCATGACGGCGACTTCCTCGATGACCTCTCGGCTCTGATCGCCGACGAGCGGCGGGTCGGCATCGCCGCATTCTCGGAGTTCCGCAACTCGAGATTCAGCACGCTGGCGGGACTGGAGAAGTTCGACCTCGAGTACGACGCCCGCGTGTTCGATGCGCCGCTGCCGCGCATCCGCGTCATCCCGATCGACGAGTTCGATCCGAGCATCTTCCTGAACTGAGGACGTGATGATGGGGGATCGCAGCGGGACCGCAGAGCCGGGCGGAGCCGACGAGGTCGGTGCCACCCGTGACGCGCTCGGCGGCCGCCACGATCCGCTCGACCACCGACTGGGGGCAGGGCCGGGCGCGGACAATCCGAATGATCGTGCCGTGCCGAATCTGCCGTCGCGGGACTTCGACCGAACGATCTCGTTCTACAGCGCGTTCGGGTTCGTGACCGCCCACCGCGACGGGGGCTGGCTGATCCTGCGTCGCGGAGGGATCGCGCTGGAGTTCTTCCTCGCGCCGGAACTCGACCCGTATTCGAGCTGGTTCATGGCGAGCGTCCGACTGAGCGATCTGGACGGACTCTATGCCGCGGTCCGGGCGAGCGGTGTGCCCGAAGCAACGGTCGGTATCCCGCGGCTCGTACCGGTGGCCCTTCGCGAGTGGGGCCAGCGAGCGGGGTACCTGATCGACCTGGACGGCACCCAGCTGCACCTCATCGAGGATGCCGGCTGACGCTGTTCATCGGTAGCGGTAATGCTGCGCCGACGCGTTGATCCACGCCACGAACTGCCGCCCCCGGGTGGCCTGGTCCTGCCGCACGGGTGCCAGCCACATCTGCCCCCCGACCTCGACGACCAGGAAGGTCGTCTCGGGCACGACCACTCTGCGCAGCAGCCGCGGAGTGATCAGACCCGACGGTCCGTACAGCACGCGTGCGGTCGAAGGCTTGGCGAGCCGGCCCCGTCGCAGCAGTTCGGCTCCGGTGTCGAGGGATGCCGCTGCTTCGCTGATCGGCTGCGTCAGAGCGCCGAAGCGGATCGACCGCCCGTCGACCACCACTCCGGCGAAGACGTCCGGGTCGGCGGTCGGGGTGGTGTGCAGCTCGGTGTCGGTCTCGCGGAGGTCGATGTAGTGCTCGGTCCACGCCGCGCCGTCCCACCATCGCTGCTTTCCGTGGCCGTCGTCGTACCAGCCTGGTTCCGGTGCGCTCACGTCTCACCCCTTTCCGCCGCAGGCGATGGGGTCAGCGTACCGATCCGCGACCTGCAGGCGACGCATAATTGCCAGCTCGGTACCCTCGAGTGTGACCACACGAACCTTCGCCGACGGCGCGATCCTGCGTCCGGCTGCCCCCGGCGACGAGCCGGGGATCCTGGCCGGCATCCACGCACTCGCCGTCTACGAGAAGGAGCCGGATGCCGTGGCGAACACTGTTCCGGCCCTGACCGAGAGCCTGTTCGGGCCGACGCCGCAGACCTTCGCCCACGTGGTCGAGCGTGACGGCGCGATCGTGGGGATCGCCGTCTGGTTTCTGACCTATTCCACGTGGACCGGGCGTCACGGCATCTGGCTGGAAGACCTGCACGTCGATGATGCGCAGCGCGGGCGGGGGTACGGCAAGGCGCTCCTGGCCGCACTGGCGGTGCTCTGCATCGAACGCGGCTACTCCCGCCTCGAGTGGACGGTGCTGGACTGGAACGCTCCGGCCATCGGCTTCTACGGCTCCCTCGGTGCTCAGCCGATGAGCGAGTGGACCACGCAGAGGCTCACGGGCAACGAGCTGGCCGATCTGGCCGAAACCGATTCGCCGCAGCACGTGCGCCCCGGCGCCGACGTGGATGAGCGATGATCGAGGCGTGTATCCCGTTTCTGCATCCAGCGCGCAGGTGGGCGGTCCGGACGGCCACTCGTACGGCGGTGTGATCCTCCCTGAGCGGGATGCGGCTCTGCCGGGTCTGCTGGACTCGTTGGCCGGCATCCGGTTCAGCGGCTGGATAGCGCCGAGTCAGGACGGCTGGACGGTGGTCCTCGGTGATCCCGGCGCCGGGGTCGTCGCCGACGCGCGTCGCGGGATCATCGAGGTCGGCGCTCTGCTCGCCGCCCGGGTCCCCGGACCGGTGCTGGCGGTCCGCGTGCGTGAGGACCGTCAGCTCGCACTCGTCGCCTGGCGTTCGGCAGAGGAGGTGGCCCGCTACTGCAGCGATCCCTCTCGAGAGCCCGGCGCCGACAGGGAGGTGCTGAGCGAGCCGGTCGGCGCGGAGTACGCGGGCGCGTTCGCGCAGCTGTGGGACCGCCCGGATGCCGTCGACGAGCTTGCCGAACTGCTCGAGGAGGAACTGGACCCCGACAGCGTCTACGAGTCCGAGCGCCTGGGGACGTTGCTGCGTGTGCTCGGGCTGCCCGGTTGGATCGTCGCGGCCGGGTCGCTCCCGCGGTCCATGCCGCGCGGCCCTTCGTCCGCTGAGCTGACGCGGCTGCGCGCAGGGCTCACCGGCATGGGCGGTCGTTCGCGCGACGCGCTCGTGCGGCGGTTGCGGCGGCGGCAGAATCCGCCGCCCGTGATCGACGAACCACCGACCGGAGGAGCCGCGGGACTCGAGCCCTGGATGTTCTGAGGCTGGCGGTCCGTCTCGCGCAGGCGTACCGTTCGGGCCATGGATGCCGACCCCGTGGAGACCAACCCGGACCTGTACTCGATCGTCTTCGAGAACGAGCGGGTGCGTGTGCTGGAGTATCGCGACGCGCCGGGTGCGAAGAGTGTTCCGCACCATCACCCGGACAGCGTGATGGTCACCCTCAGCGGCTTCGAGCGCCGACTCTCGTCGGGCGGAGAATCGCTGGAGCTCACTCTTCCCGCGGGCGCCGCGCGTTGGCTGGGAGCGCAGAACCACAGCGGTGAGAACATCGGCACGACCGAGACCCACGTGATCTTCATCGAGCTGAAGGAGCCGTCTCCGGCAGGCCGCCCGGGGCCGGCGCCCTTGGGTCCGGCAAGCGGGTCCTAGACCCGGGTACCCACCCAGCCGAGCGCCGGCGCCACGAACTTCGCGAAGGACTCCACGACGCGCAGATTGAACGCGACCCCCAATTGACTCGGGATCGTGAGCATGAGCGTATCGGCGCTGCGGATCGCGGCATCCTGCAGCAGCTGCTCGACAAGCACGTCCGGCTCGGCGGCGTAGGTCTTGCCGAACGTGGACCGCATGCCGTCGATGACCCCGATCTGGTCGCCGTCCTGGCGTCCGCCGAAGTACATCTGCTCCTCGGCCGTGGTGATCGGGAAGATCGATCGGCTCACCGATACACGAGGCTCGCCGCTGTGACCCGCCTCCCGCCACGCGGTGCGGAACGTCTCGATCTGCTGTGCCTGCAGTTCGTCGAACGGCTGCCCGCTGGCCTCGGTCAGCAGGGTCGAGGACATGAGGTTCACGCCTACGGTGCCCGCCCAGGCGGCCGACTCGCTGTTGCCGGCGCCCCACCAGATGCGCGAGCGCAGACCGGGGGAGTGCGGCTCGATGCCCTGCATCCCGGAGCCTCCGCCGAACGGACTGTGGGCGTCGCGCTCAGCGAGTCCCTCGCCCTCGACGGCGCGAAGGAACGTCGTGAAGTGCTCACGCGCGATGTCGGCCCCGCGCGGGTCCCCCGAGCCGGTGTAGCCGAACGTTTCGTAGCCGCGCACGACGGACTCGGGTGACCCTCGGCTCACGCCCAGGGCGAGCCGGCCGTCGCTGATGAGGTCCACCGCCGCTGCCTCTTCGGCGAGGTACAGCGGGTTCTCGTACCGCATGTCGATCACGCCGGTTCCGACCTCGATGCGCTGGGTCGTGGCCGCAATCGCGGCAAGCAGCGGCATGGGCGAGGCCTGCTGGCGCGCGAAGTGATGCACCCGGAAGTACGTGCCGTCGACCCCGAGATCGTCCATCCCCTGCGCGAGATCGATCGCCTGTTTCATCGAATCGCCGGCGGTCAGCATCCGTCCGCCGCCGAGGGGGCCGTAGTGACCGAACGAGAGTGTTCCGAAGCGTTCCATGGTGGATGCAACGCTACTCCGGCACCCGTATTCCGGTGAATGGAGTCGCCGGGTGGATTCAGCGCAGCCTGCGCAGCGCCGATCCTTTGTGCGCGGCCCGATCGCCGCTCTTGTCCGATTGCACGATGAATGCCGGCTCATCCGCCGACGCCGTGAAATGCTGACCGGCGAACTCGAAGTCCTTCGTCTTGCGCTCCACGATCTCACCCTGCGTCCGCCCCTGAGAGGTGTTCCAGCTCACGCGGTCGCCCTTGCCGAGCTCTTCGGTCATGTCCGTCTCCGTCCGCCGGACTCCAGGGTGCGCCGGAGGTCCGGCCGCCGCCAACGGGTTGACGCGACCCGCGCCTCTGTGGGAATAACGCCGCACCGCAGCGGGGTTGGCGAGACCATGACCCGTGTCGGAAACAGCTCGCTCGATGTCCTCCCGCTCTCGCTCGGCGGCAATGTGTTCGGCTGGACAGCCGATCGCGACCAGTCCTTCGCCATCCTCGATGCCTTCGCAGCCGGCGGGGGGAACTTCATCGACACCGCCGACGGATACAGCGCGTGGGTCCCGGGCAACACCGGCGGTGACAGCGAGCGCATCATCGGCGAATGGCTCTCCTCCCGCCGCCCCGAAGGCATGGTCGTCGCGACGAAGGTGAGCCAGCACCCCGACTACCGTGGGCTGTCCGCGAAGAACGTCCGTGCTGCCGCCGAGGCGTCGTTGCAGCGGCTCGGCGTCGAGAGTCTCGACCTGTACTACGCGCACTTCGACGACGAGTCCGTCCCGCTCGAGGAGACGGTGGCGGCCTTCGGACAGCTCGTCGCCGACGGGCTCGTGCGCTACACGGCGGTCTCGAACTACGCGCCCGATCGGATCCGCGAGTGGCTCCGCATCGCCGATGAGACGGGCGTCGCCCGCCCGGTCGCCATCCAGCCGCACTACAACCTCGTCCACCGCAACGAGGTCGAAGAGCACATCGTCCCGATCGCCGGTGAATACGGCCTGAGCCTCGTGCCCTACTTCGCGCTCGCGAAGGGGTTCCTGACCGGCAAATACCGGTCGACGGATGCCGCGGGCCACGACTCACCCCGCGCGGAAGGTGCCGCGGTGTACGCCACTGCGCAGGGCCTTCAGATCATCGACGCCCTCGAGGGCATCGGACGGGCGCATGAGGTCTCGATCGCGGCGACCGCACTGGCCTGGCTGCGCGCCAAGCCCAGTGTCGCGGCGCCGATCGCCAGCGCGTCCCGGGCCGCGCAGGTCGCTGACCTCCTCGACGGCGCCCGCGTCGCGCTGACCTCCGACGAGGTCGCCGAGCTCGACAGCGTCTCGGAGTGGACCCCCGTCCAGGTCTGAGCCGCGACGACGTGCCGGTCATGCGCTAGTTTCGCGGCATGACCGACACCTCCGCTCCCGACTCGACAGTCGGCCGCAGACGCGACATCCCCCTCGCTGTGATCTCGGTGGGCATGGCGATCGTCGTCTGGTGGCCGGCCTTCACGATCGGCGCGTGGGGTCAGCTCTTCTTCGACACCCTTCTGACGCTGTGGGTGGCCTCGACCGCAGCCTTCGTCTTCGTGCTATTCGAGCGTCGGCCGCGCGGAAGTCGGCTGTGGCGTGCTTTTCTGCTTCTGCTGCCCTCGGTCGGGCTGGCATTCAGCTTCTTCGACTTCGAGACGACCGACCTGGTGACCTTCGCCGTGTCGCTGCTCGCGCTGCTGATCGTGGCGATCGCCAGCCCGCTCACCGTCTGGGTGCTCGCCCGCATCATGTGGCCGGACTTCGGGGAGAACTCCACGCGCGGCCAACGCTGGCTGATCGTCGGCGTCGTCGGCGGGATCGCGCTGACCGCGTTCCTGCTCGGCCTGAACCAGGAGTACTTCCTCACCTGCGGCGACTTCGCGATCAGCGGCAACTCCGAGCCGCCCGGGTGCGTTCCGGGGGACGACTAGCGCGTCATCGACGCCAGGAGCTCCGCGACGCCGGCGGAATAGACGCGGATGCGCGAGTCGCCCACGCCCACCGGCACCCAGAAGGTGCCGTCGTGGACGATCCCGCCGCAGGAGTAGACGACGCGCGGAACGTAACCGTCGCGCATGTCGCCCACGGGTGTCAGCACGGGCCGCGCAGTGCGCCCGATCACCTGCGTCGGATCCTCCAGGTCCAGCAGCAGCGCACCGAGTGAATAGGTGCGCAGCGGCCCGACCCCGTGCGTCAGTACGAGCCACCCCTCGGGCAGTTCGATCGGCGATCCGCAGTTGCCCAGCTGGATCAGCTCCCACACCTCGGTCGGCCGGTGAACGACCTCGATCTCCTCCCAGCTCAGTCCGTCCTCGGAACCGGCGAGCGAGATCGTCTCGCCGTCGGTGCGGCTGAGCGCGAGATGCCTGCCGCCGACTTCGCGCGGGAACAGCGCCATGCCCTTGTTCTTCGCGCCGGGGCCGGTGAGGCGGTGGATGGTGAAGCTCACCAGATCGTCGGACGTGATGAGCTTCGGCGCGATGTGATGCCCGTCGTAGGCGGTGAACGTCGCGCGATACTCGGTGCGTCCGTCGGGGTGTGTGAAGTGGACGAATCGCGCGTCTTCGATCCCGTTGCTCTCCTCGGCGGCCACCGGCATGAGCACACGTCCGCTCAGCGGCGAGTCGGCGGAGAAGTCGGCACGATAGGCGGATGCGGCGACCTCGCGCATCGACTGCATCGGCTGGTGACTGTCGGGACGCGCCGACAGCTGCACCGGCAGCTGGAGGAGGGTGTTGTCCAGCTCGAGCAGCGTGAACTCGTCGGGAAGCTGGCTCAGCACCGCGGTCGAGACGTCCGTGAGCGTACCGGCGTGCTCGAGCGAGAGCTGGTAGTGCGGGAGCGACCACGGCCCCGGCGCGATGACCGGCAGTGATGTGTCGAGCGAACGTTCGCCGAACCGCCACGTCCCGTCGACGCCGATGACGGCATCCGCGAATTCGATCGAGGAGATGTGGCCTTCTCCGATGCCGCGCAGCGAGACTGCCACACGCAGCTCACCCGGCTGGAGGCCTTCCTGCGAGGGATGGATCATCGTGCTCGGATTGCACAGGGCGGCGCCTTCGATCGCATACTCCGCCGTGAACGCGGCCCCCAGCACGACGGCCTGAGCATCGGTGACGAGGTGGTCGTGCAGCAGGCGGTTGGCCACAGCACGGGCGTTGGAATGCATCACCTCCGCGGCGTCGCCCTCTTTCGCGCGCAGGTCGGTCACGACTTCCCCGGCGGTCCGCTCGACGGCCTCGGCGGGCATCGTCAGGACTCGGGAGATGATCTGGGCGATCCGTGAATTGGAAAGCTCCAGTCCGCCGCCCGGGAGGGAGAATCTCGCCACGACGCGAGAGGTGTCAGGCTCGAGGAGTCCTTCGTGCGGTGTCAGCATCACCCGGTCAAGGATATGCAGTCACCGGACGCACACGACGTGCCGGCGGGCGATTCGCGATCAGCGCTCCAAGATCCGCCGGTACACCTGGAGGTAGCCGTCCACCATGCGCTCCACGTCGAATCGCTCTCGCGCTCGCCGCTGCACCAGAGTTCGATCCAAGGCGGCTGCGCGCGGGACGGCGGCTACAGCCTCGTCGAGGTCCGACACCGCGAAACCCGTCGTGCCCTCGTCGATGATCTCGGGCATCGACCCTCTCCGATAGGCGATCACCGGGGTGCCGCTCGCCATCGCCTCCACGACGGAGAGACCGAACGGCTCGTCGAAGTGGATGGGGTGCAGGAGGGCGGCCGCCTCGGCCAGCACATCCGATCGCTGCGCGGGTCCGACCGAACCGAGATAGACGACGCGATCTCCGTCGAGGTGAGGCTGCACTCTCTCGGCGAAGTAGGTCGGATCCTGCACGATTCCGCAGATGATCAGTCGCCGATCGGCCCGCCTGGCGATCTCGATCGCGTCGGCGATTCCCTTGTCAGGGTGAATCCGCCCGAAGACGAGAAGATGCTCGCCTGCCGTCGCGGTGGGCGCGAACTCCGTCATGTCGATGCCGTGGTGCACCGTCGCCGCGTACTCGAGCAGCGGCGAGCGGTCGGCGTCCGAGATGGAGACGAAGGCGGACGCGCCGCGCTCGTACGCCGGGAGGATCCCGCTGCCGGAGAAGCCGTGGATCGTCGTCACCATCGGCGCCCGCCACGCGGCGGCGAAGGCCAGTGGCAGCCAATCCAGCTGGTTGTGCACGAGATCGAACTGCGACGACCGGTCGATCGTGTGGGCGACGTGCAGCGCCTCCCACACGCGGCCGTCCATCGCGGGATCCTCGGCATACCCGTGTGCGGCCACCGACTCCAGGCGTGCACCGGTCAGTGAGTCCGCCGTGGCGAACAGCGTGACATCGACGCCGCGCCGCACGAGGCCTTCCGTGAGGAGACCGGTCACGCGCTCCCAGGGGCCGTAGTGCGCAGGGGGAGTCCGCCACGCGATCGGGCCGAGCATCGCGAGCTTCATGGCGCCACTGTACGCGGTCGCGTTTAGCCTGGAAGAGGACGCGTGGAGGTGGGCGTGACGAACGACAGCCGGGAAGCGGCGCTGCGGTACCGGCTGCAGCGAGAGGCGATCGAGCGCGGCGAGGAGCCCCCGCAGGACGACCCGGCGGCATCGCGCACCTGGTCCGAAGCCGAGCGCGCGGCGATCGTCGAGGTGTCGATCGAGCAGGCCATCCGTCGCGGCGACTTCGACGATCTTCCGGGCGCCGGCAAGCCGATCCCGGGGTTGGGCGCCACGGCCGATCCGGATTGGTGGATCCGGCGCAAGATCGAGCGTGAGCGACTCACCGGCCTCGGTCCGCCGGCGTTGACCCTGCGGACGGAGTACGCGTCGCTGCAGAGAACGCTGGACGAGTTGCGCACGGCGGAGGAGGTGCGAGAGCACCTGGAGGACTTCAACAAGCGGGTCATCGAAGCCCGGCGACAGCTCCTGGGCGGTCCACCGGTCGTCACGCCGACCGTCGAGATCGATGAGTGGGTGGCCGGCTGGAAGGACCGGCGTTCGGAGGCCGCTCAGCGAGTGGCCCAGCAGGCCACGACCGAGCATCGGCCACCGCCGCGCTGGCGGTTCTGGCGGGTGGACCGCTAGCGCGATCGCGGGTCTTCGCCGGCGTGCTGCCGGTACAGGTCGACGACTCGTCGCAGGTAGCGCGTGATCGCGTCCTGCTCGTCGGGACCGAAGTGATCGAGCTGCGCGTCCACGCCCATGATCATCGGCATGAGCCGTGCCATCGCCTGCGCGCGGGACGCCTCTTGCGGCACGACGAGCACACCGCGGCGGTCGTGCGGGTTGGGCTCGCGCGTCACATGGCCCAGGGCTACGAGACGGTCGATGGCGATCGTGGCCGACGCCGTGGAGATTCCCAGACGTCGCGCCAGCTCGCTCGGACCGAGCGGCCCGCTCATCAGAAGGTGCTCCATGGCCTCGAGGTCGGTCTTGTTGACCCGCAGCTCCGCGCCGAGCGACTTCTCGAACGATGCGCTCACATCCAGGAACGCACGCAGCAGTCGGGTGGCCTCGTGCACCTGAGGCTCGCGGGGGGCTGTCAGCTCCTCGGGGGAAGCATCGCGCGCCGTTTGCATGGCCACCACGATAGCGCTATTGTCTCTAGGCATCCTGGTAATTAGATAAACTAGCAACTTCAGCCGCCAGGCACCTCGCACACAACATCGAAGGAGTGAGTCACCGGTGACCGGACTTGTTCGTTTCATCACGTCCGCGAAGACATCGTGGATCATCCTCGTCCTCGTGGCGCTGGCCGCCGCCGCGCTGTTCGCCCTGAGCGGCGGCGAGGAATCCGAGACCGCTCCGGGCGTAGGACTGCCCGATGCCGCCGAGTCCGTGCAGGTGCAGAAGCTGCAGGAGGAGTTCGCGAGCGCCGATCAGACCGCGGCGCTGCTGGTGTTCGCATCGGACTCCGGAGAGCTGAGCGCGCAGACCCTCGCGGCGATCGACGCCAAGGCGTTCGGCGATCTGGCCGATCTCTCCAGTGACGGGTTCGTTCCTCCGGCCCAGGTCTCCGATGACGGCACGGTCGCCCTCCTGGTCGTGCCGCTCGATCCCGAGAGCGACGTCGCTGCGCAGGCCGAGCGCGCCCAGGAGCTGCGGGATGCCGCATCCGCCGATCTGGAAGGCGTCCGCGTCTATCTCACCGGTGCGGAAGGCTTCGAGGTCGACATCGCCGCCGTGTTCGCCGGCGCCGACTTCACCCTGCTGCTGACGACGGTGATCGTGGTCGCGATCCTGCTGCTGATCACCTACCGCAGCCCGTGGCTGTGGCTCATCCCGCTCGTGGTCATCGGGCTCGCCGACGCACTGGCCGGCATCGTCGCGGGCCTGGTCGCCTCGGCAGTGGGGGTGACCCTCGACGCTTCGGTCACCGGCATCCTCTCCGTGCTCGTCTTCGGCGCCGGCACCAATTACGCCCTGCTGCTCATCGCCCGCTACCGCGACGAGCTGCGCCTGCACGAGAGTCGCCGTGACGCGATGGCGCGTGCTCTGCGCGGCGCCGGACCGGCGATCATCGCGAGCGGCTCGACCGTGGCGCTGGCCCTGTCGACGCTGCTGCTGGCCGAACTCGCCGGCAACAGGGCGCTCGGCCTCGCGTGCGCCGTCGGCATCATCGTGGCCATGATCTTCGCGCTGTTCGTCCTGCCGGCGGCACTCCTGCTGTTCGGCCGCGGGCTGTTCTGGCCGTACGTCCCCCGATTCGGATCACCCGATGCGATCTCCCGAAGCTTCTGGGGCAAGCTCGGCCGCAACGTGTCCCGACGACCCGTCATCGTGGCCGTTTCGGGATTCATCGTGCTCGGGGTGCTGGCGAGCGGACTGTTCTTCGTCCAGACCGGTCTGTCGCAGAACGATCGGTTCCTCCAGAAGCCGGAAGCGGTTCAGGGACAGGAGGTGCTCGCCGACGCGTTCTCGGCCGGAGCCACCTCACCGGCGGTCGTGATCGTTCCGCTCGACGAGGCTGACGAGACGGCGGCCGCGCTCGCCGAGATCGACGGCGTCGATTCCGCAGCGGTCGGTGAGACCACCGATGACCTCGCCCGGATCGACGTGACGCTGAATGCCGGTGCCGAGACTCCCGAGGCCTTCGCGGCTGTGGAGGCGATGCGCTCGGGACTCGATGAGGTGGGAACCGGCGAGGGACTCGTCGGCGGCCTCGACGCCCAGGCCCTGGACGTGACGAATGCGCAGGCTCGGGATCAGGCGCTGATCATCCCGTTGATCCTCGTGCTGGTCTTCGTCGTCCTCGTCGTGCTGCTCCGGGCGCTCGTGGCGCCGCTGCTCCTGCTCCTGGCGGTGGTGGCCAGCTTCTTCTCGGCGGTCGGCGCCGCGTGGTACCTGTTCCAGACGCCGCTGTTCGGCTTCCCGGCGATCGACACGAACGTGCTGCTGTTCAGCTTCCTGTTCCTGGTCGCGCTGGGGGTCGACTACAGCATCTTCCTCGTCACCCGCGCGAAGGAGGAAGCCGATCATCTCGGCATGACGCAGGGCATGATCCGCGCGCTGGCGGCGACGGGCGCGGTGATCACGAGCGCGGGCATCCTGCTGGCCGCGGTCTTCGCGGTGCTGGGCGTTCTGCCGCTGATCACGCTGACCCAGATCGGGATCATCGTCTGCATCGGCGTGCTCATCGACACACTGCTCGTTCGGACCGTGATCGTTCCGGCGCTCGCCTTCATCACGAAGGACAGGTTCTGGTGGCCGCGCAAGCCGCTGCTGACCGATGCGCAGGCCGCCGCGCAGGGCGCCGACGCCCTCGCGCCGATCTCGAACGCCGAGGCGCTCGCGCGCGAAGCCGACGAGGACAGGACTCAGAAGGTTCCCGCCTGATCGGCGAGATCACGATGAGGAGTCGCTCGCCGAACCTTCCGTGCTGCTCACCGACGTCTGATTCGTCCTGCGTCGGCGGACGAGCGTGACGATCGCCCAGACGACCAGCGCGATCACACCGACCACCAGGATCCAGGGGATGAGGAACCCGAGTGCGATCACGATGCCGTTCAGCGTCGCGACCAACCCGTTCCAGCCCGCGGCGAGACCGTCACCGAACCCGGCGGGGTCCGCGGCGACGGTCTCGACCGGCTCGGTCAGCGTCACCGTGAGGGTCGACATCGCGACCTGCTCGTCGTAGTACTTCAGCTGCTGCTGGTAGGACTCGAGCGTCGCCTGCCGTTCGGACAGCGCCGCCTCCGCCGCGATCAGATCCGACACACTGCCCGCCTGCGCCATGAGCTGCGTGAGGCGGTCGACGGACGCCTGCGCCGCATCGACCCGCGCCTGCAGGTCGAGGGTGACTTCGGTGACGTCCTGCCGATTGAGCGACGACGCCGTCACCTCGCCCAGCCCGGACAGCTGATCCACGAGCGACTCGAGCCCGTCGGCCGGGACGCGCACCGTGATCCACGCACCGTCCGGGGAGGGGGGGTAGGGCATCGTGCTGTCGTAGGTCATTCCCGTCATCGGATCGATCGGCGTCATCTGACCGGATTGACCGATGCTCATCGACTCGACGTAGCCGTCGCGCGAAGTCGCGGCATCCGCGATCAATCCGACCGCCGCGTCGATGTCGTCGACGACGACGGTGGCCGACGCGGTCGTGATGATGTCGCGGCCCGTGGTGCTCGCTCCCGTGCCCGCGAGTGTGTCGGCGACCGCACCGCTGTCGGAGCTCATGCCCTCTTTGACTGCGGACGAGTCGGGGGCTGTGCCCTCGGCCGCGCCCTCCGCGGAGTCCACGAGCGGCGCCGATGGCGCGACGGCCGCCTGGTCGCCCCCCGCCGCGCCGACGAGGCCCCCGACGCTCGGAGCGATCACCGCAGCCACGACGATCACAGCGGCGGCCGCTCCGCTCGCGATCCACACTCCGGTGCGGCGCTTGCGGTGCACCGTGCGATCACGTGCGATCCCGGCGAACACGGCGCTCTCCATGCGCTCGACGCGTTCGTCGCTCAGTTCGGGCAGGGCCTCGGGCGTGCCGTCGACGGCCGGCTGGTCGGTGTTCATGTGCTCTCCTCGGCAACGGTCCGCAGGCGCGTGCGGATGCGGGAGAGACGATTGCGGACGACGCCGTGTGCGACCCCGAGCTGTTCGGCTGCCGCCTGGTAGGCGTAGCCCTCGCTCGCGCACAGGCGGAAGATGTCCTGGTCCAGCGGGCTCAGCCCCTCGACCTCCCGCAGGATGCGCTCGGCGAACTCGGTGTCGATGACCTGCTGCTCGACGTTCACCGTCGAGGGGATGCTGTCATCCGCGGCCTCCGCCGTGTGCTCACGCTCGCGCCGCTGTGCGCGGATGCGGTTCGCCGCCTGGAAGCGGCACACCGTCACGAGCCAGGGGAGGAGCGAATCACCGACGAGCTCGAGGCCGCGAAGCTTGCGCCACGCGACCAGGAACGTCTCCTGCGTGACATCCTCCGCATCGGGAGCATTGCCCAGGAGTCCATGCGCCAGCCAGTACACCGGACGCACATAGGCGCGGTACAGCGTGCGGAACGCGTGCTCGCTCCCGCCCGCGGCCTGCGCGACGAGCGAGGCGTCACCCGCCGCAGCCTGCACCATGCGCGTTCCCCTTCCCCGCCCGGCGGCATCGCCGCCGTTCGGCGGAAGCCTCATTGTCTCTCAACGGTTAAGTGTCCAGACAGCCGCGATCGTCTCAGCCTGTATCCTGGAGCGGCGAGAGGGAGTATCCCGACATCGCGTGTCCGTCATCACGGGAGCCATCGCCGCATCCCCGGGCACGCACCTCGACCGTCCGTACAGCGACGGCGAGGGGGAGAGACTTTCGGGAATCGAACGACCCCGCCCCCCTCGGAAAGGCCCTGCCATGGACCTGCAACTGCCCCTTTGGTTCGAGATCGGTTCGCTGATCGTCCTGACGTTGATCCTCGCGGCCGACCTGCTGCTGATCCTCAAGCGCCCCCACATCCCCTCCACCCGCGAGTCGACGCTCTGGGTGGTGTTCTACGTCACACTGGCGCTGATCTTCGCGGGACTGATGTGGATCTTCGCGGGCGGAGAGTACGCGGGCCAGTTCGTCGCGGGATGGCTCACCGAGTACAGCCTGTCGATCGACAACCTGTTCGTCTTCGTGCTCATCATGAGCCAGTTCGCGGTGCCCCGCCGGTACCAGCAGGAGGTGCTGATGGTCGGCATCATCATCGCGCTCGTGCTGCGCGGCGCCTTCATCCTCATCGGCGCGGCGGCGATCGAGCAGTTCAGCTGGGTGTTCTACATCTTCGGCGCCTTCCTGGTCTGGACGGCCTATCGTCAGGCATTCCCCGGGGGCGACCATGACGACGAGGTGAAACGCGAGAACTTCATCGTCCGGCTGCTGCGTCGCACGATCGACATCAGCGACCACTACGACGGTGCGAAGCTGCGCACGGTCGTCGACGGCAAGAAGTACTTCACGCCGATGATCATCGTCTTCGCTGCGATCGGGGTGACCGACCTGCTGTTCGCGATCGATTCCATCCCCGCGATCTTCGGCATCACGACGAGCCCGTTCATCGTCTTCACGGCGAACATCTTCGCGCTGATGGGACTCCGCCAGCTGTACTTCCTGCTCGGCGACCTGCTGGACCGCCTGCGGTACCTGCACTACGGGATCGCCTTCATCCTCGCCTTCATCGGCCTCAAGCTCGTCTTCCACGCGATGCATGTCAACGAGTTGCCGTTCATCAACGGCGGAGAGCCGATCGAGTGGGCGCCGGAGATCTCCACGTGGATGTCGCTCGCCGTGATCATCCTCTCGATGACGGTCGCCACGGTGGCGAGCCTGATCGCCTCGGCACGGGAGAAGAGCGCCAGCGCAGCGGTGCAAGAGCCCAAGAACCTGTGAGGTGCACAGCTTCCCGGAGTAGCGTGGGCAACCGGCGGGCTCGTCTGTGCCCGCCTCAGCACACGACCTCGGGAGGTCGTGATGTCTCACGGCATCGTCGCCACGAAAAAGCCCCAGACCCCGGCTCGCACAGGCAGTGATTTCACCGAGCTCGCCGCGATCGTCCGCGGTTCAGGTCTGCTGAGACGCCGTTACGGGTACTACTGGACCAAGCTCATCGCCGTCCCTGTCGTCCTGTTCCTCGCCGTGCTCGCCTTCGTATGGATCGGCGACACCTGGTGGCAGCTGTTCACCGCCGTGGCCTTCGCGGTCCTGTTCACCCAGATCGCCATGCTCGGTCACGACGCGGCGCACCGGCAGATCTTCGTGTCGGGTCGCTGGAACGACTGGGTCAGCCTGATCCTCGGTGATCTGTTCGTCGGCATGAGCTACGGCTGGTGGCGGCACAAGCACACGCGCCACCACGCGAACCCGAACAAGATCGACGCCGACCCCGACATCGACCTGCCGGTCATCTCCTTCACGCCCGAACAGGCGCGCGCGCCTCGATCACGCCTGTCCCGTTGGCTCGTCGCGCACCAGGGGATCTTCTTCTTCCCCATCCTTCTGCTGGAGGGTCTGTCGCTGCATGCCTCGGGTGTGCGCCGGGTCATCACGCGCGACAAGCTCGACCGCCGCTGGGTGGAGATCTCCTTCCTGACGGTGCGCCTCGTCGGATTCGTGACCCTCGTGTTCCTCGTGCTCTCACCCGGCATCGCCGTGGTGTTCCTCGTGGTTCAGCTCGGCGTCTTCGGCGTCTACATGGGGATGGTCTTCGCGCCCAATCACAAGGGCATGCCGCTCGTTCCCAGGGACGCCAAGCTCGATTTCCTCACGCGCCAGGTGCTGATGAGCCGGAACGTCCGCGGCACGTGGGCGCTGGATGTGATCATGGGCGGTCTGAACTATCAGATCGAGCATCACCTGTTCCCGTCGATGCCGCGCCCCCATCTGCGGCGAGTGGCTCCGATCGTCCGCGCCTACTGCGCGACGCACGGCGTTGCCTACACCGCGACCGGGCTGCTCGAGTCGTACGGCATCGTGATCCGCTACATCAACCGGGTGGGTCTCGGCGAGCGGGACCCGTTCGCCTGTCCGCTCGTGCAGCAGCGGCTCGCCGGCTGACGGTCGAACTGCGCGCCATCCGGTGCCGGTGATACCCTGAGTCCGTGCGGATCGCTCTCCTTCTCCTTAGCGGCCGCGGCGAGTCCTCGTAATCTCAGGCCTCCCTCGTCGCGGAGTTCGTCACGGGCCCGATCCCCTGAGGGCACAGCCCTCCTTCCTGGAGAACGAGACACATGAGCATCGACATCCCCGACCAGCCGCGCACCCTCGCCGAGAAGCTGTGGGCGGACCACCTCGTCGTGAAGGGCGAGAACGGCGAGCCCGACCTCATCTACATCGACCTGCACCTCGTGCACGAGGTCACCAGCCCTCAGGCCTTCGACGGCCTGCGGGCTGAGGGTCGGCCGCTGCGCCGCCTCGACCTGACGATCGCCACCGAGGACCACAACACTCCGACCCTCGACATCGACAAGCCGATCGCCGATCTGACGAGCCGCACGCAGATCGAGACACTGCGCCGCAATGCCGAGGAGTTCGGTGTGCGGCTGCACTCGCTCGGCGACAAGGAGCAGGGGATCGTCCATGTCGTGGGGCCGCAGCTCGGGCTCACGATGCCGGGCATCACCGTCGTCTGCGGCGACTCGCACACCTCCACGCACGGTGCGTTCGGCGCGATGGCGTTCGGCATCGGCACGAGCGAGGTGGAGCACGTCATGGCGACCCAGACGCTCCCGCTCACTCCCTTCAGGACCATGGCCATCACCGTGGAGGGGACCCTCAAGCCCGGCGTCACCGCGAAGGACATCATCCTGGCCGTGATCGCGAAGATCGGGACCGGCGGCGGACAGGGCTACGTGCTCGAATTCCGCGGCAGCGCGATCCGCGCGCTCTCCATGGAGGGCCGGATGACGATCTGCAACATGTCGATCGAGGCCGGCGCCCGCGCGGGAATGGTCGCACCGGATGAGACGACGTTCGCGTACGTGAAGGACAAGCCGCACGCTCCCCAGGGGCAGGACTGGGAGGATGCCCTCGCCTACTGGCGCACCCTTCCCACAGACGAGGGCGCGGTCTTCGACGCAGAGGTGTACCTGGACGCGGACGAGCTCGAACCCTTCGTCACCTGGGGGACCAACCCCGGTCAGGGCGTCTCGCTGAGCGACGTGGTCCCCTCGCCCGACGACTACGCCGACCCCAACGACCGAGCCGCCGCCGAACGGGCGCTGGAGTACATGGCCCTCACCCCCGGCACGCCGTTGAAGGACATCCCCGTGGATGCGGTCTTCATGGGTTCGTGCACCAACAGCCGGATCGAAGACCTGCGCGCGTTCGCCTCGATCGTGCGGGGCCGCAAGAAGGCCGACGGCGTCCGCGTGATGGTGGTTCCGGGTTCCGCCCGCGTGCGGCTCGAGGCAGAAGCCGAGGGGCTCGACAAGGTCTTCACGGAATTCGGCGCCGAGTGGCGCTTCGCCGGGTGCTCGATGTGCCTGGGGATGAACCCCGATCAGCTCGCGCCCGGCGAACGCTGCGCTTCCACCAGCAACCGCAACTTCGAGGGACGCCAGGGCAAGGGCGGGCGCACTCACCTGGTGTCGCCGCTCGTTGCCGCGGCCACCGCCGTGCGCGGGACTCTGTCCAGTCCGAGCGATCTCGACGAGCCGGCTCTCGGGGCAGCCGAACTCGATGACACGCCGATCTTCGCGCGCGTGCAGGCGGGGGAGGTCTGATCATGGAGAAGTTCCTGACCCACACCGGCATCGCAGCCCCGCTGAAGCGATCCAACGTCGACACCGATCAGATCATCCCGGCGGTGTATCTGAAGCGCGTCACCAAGACCGGGTTCGAAGACGCCCTGTTCGCCGCCTGGCGCCAGGACAACGAGTTCGTCCTCAACCAGTCCGCCTTCCAGGGTGCCAGCATCCTGGTGGCCGGGCCCGACTTCGGCACCGGCTCCAGCCGGGAGCACGCGGTCTGGGCTCTGCGGGACTTCGGGTTCGACGTCGTGCTGAGCCCCAGGTTCGCCGACATCTTCCGCGGCAACTCCGGGAAGCAGGGGCTGCTGACCGGTGTGATCTCGGAGGAGGACCTCGAACGCATCTGGGCGGCGATCGACGCGGACCCCGGCATCAGCATGACCGTCGATCTGGAACGCCGGACGGCCTCGATCGGCGACCTGGAGGTGCCTTTCGGGATCGATGATTACACTAGGTGGCGGCTTCTCGAAGGACTCGACGACATCGGGCTCACTCTGCGCAACGAGGACAAGATCTCGCAGTTCGAGGCGCGCCGTGAGGCGTGGCGGCCGCGGACCCTGCCTGTTCCCTAGACTCAGGCGGTTCCGTAGGCTCGGGCATTCACCCCACGAGGGTGGAACGCCGACAGCCGCCCCCTCGACACACACAAGTGAGGTTCCACCGGATGAAGACACTCCTAGACGACGGTGCTCGATCGAAGGATCAGGCGCAGGGCAAGGCAGGGGAGAAGCTGTCCGGCGAAACGCTCGCGATTCGAGGCGGGCGGCCCCTCCAGGGGCGGGTCGAAGTCAAGGGGGCGAAGAACCTCGCCACCAAGGCGATGGTTGCGGCCCTCCTCGGTGAGACGACCAGCGTGCTGCGCGACGTGCCGGACATCAGCGATGTGCAGGTCGTCCGCTCGCTCCTCGAAGTCCACGGTGTCACCGTCGTGGACGGCGAAGAAGAGGGATCGCTCGTCTTCGACCCGAGCGGCGCCGTCTCGGCGCACTTCGAGGAGATCGACGCGCACGCCGGCGCCTCCCGCATCCCCATCCTGTTCTGCGGACCGCTGCTGCACCTGCTCGGCGAGGCGCTCATCCCCGATCTGGGAGGCTGCCGCATCGGCGACCGCCCGATCAATTTCCACATGGACGCGCTGCGCGCATTCGGGGCCATCGTCGACAAGACCTACGAGGGCATCCGGATCACCGCCCCCAACGGTCTGCACGGCGCGAACATCGAACTGCCCTATCCGAGCGTCGGCGCCACCGAACAGGTGCTGCTGACCGCCGTACGCGCCAAGGGCGTCACGGAGCTGCGCAACGCCGCCATCGAGCCCGAGATCATGGACCTCATCGCGGTGCTGCAGAAGATGGGCGCCATCATCTCCTACGAGCCGAACCGCGTCATCCTCATCGAGGGCGTCGAGTCGCTGCGGGGATACGACCACCGGTGCATCTTCGACCGCAACGAGGCAGCCTCATGGGCGTGCGCGGCACTCGCGACCGACGGCGACATCTTCGTCGGCGGGGCCAAGCAGCAGGAGATGCTGACGTTCCTGAACGTGTACCGCAAGGCGGGCGGGGAGTTCGACGTCCATGAGGACGGCATCCGGTTCCGCCGCGGCGGTCCGCTCAAGCCGGTGGTCGTCGAGACCGATGTGCACCCCGGCTTCATGACGGACTGGCAGCAGCCGCTCATCGTGGCGCTCACGCAGGCGGAGGGTCGCTCGATCGTCCACGAGACGGTGTACGAGAACCGCCTGGGATTCACCGAAGCCCTCGTGCAGATGGGCGCCGACATCGTCGTCCACCCCGAGGGGATCGACAGCCCGGATCGCCGGGTGCCTCGCCGCGCGCTCGAGCAGGCAGCGGTCATCAACGGCCCCACGCCGCTGCACGGCGCCGATGTGGTCGTCCCTGACCTGCGCGGCGGCTACAGCTATCTCATCGCGGCACTCGCAGCCGAGGGCGAGTCGGTCGTGCGCAACGTCGGGATCATCCGGCGAGGCTACGAGAAGCTCTTCGCGAAGCTCGACGCCCTGGGCGCCGATTTCGACGTCATCGGATAGCACGAGTGGCCGCCTCCTCGCCCCGGCCCCGGGCTTCCGCCGAGAAGACGCGGCCGAGCGTCTTCTGGCCGCTCGCCCTCATCGTCGTGCCCCTCACCGGCCTGTTCGCCAAGATGGAGATCATCGACGGCCACAAGCTTCCGCGCGAGGGCGCCTACGTGCTGGCACCCAGCCACTCGACGGAGTTCGACCCCCTCATCGTTGCGGTCGCCGTGTGGCGCATGGGCCGTGCCCCGCGCTTCATGGCCAAGGAGAGCCTGTTCAAGGTTCCGGTGCTGGGCTGGGCGCTGCGGGCGACGGGCATGGTTCCGGTCGCGCGGTCCTCCTCGGCCGCCGCGGCGCGCCAGACGATCGAGGCGTCCGAGACGCTCGTCGAGCTCGGCCGCGGCGTGATCGTGTATCCCGAAGGCACGCTCACCCGCGATCCCGACCTCTGGCCCATGCGCGGCAAGACCGGCGCCGTCCGCCTCGCCCTGGCGGACGGCATCCCGCTCATCCCGATGGCCCACTGGGGCGGGCAGGACATCCTGCCGCGGTACGGCAAGCTCAGCTTCTGGCCCCTGCGCCGCCCCGTCAAGGTGATCGTCGGCGACCCTGTCGACATCACCGAGTTCCGCGGAAGAACGGCCTCGCCGGCCGCGCTGGCCGCCGGCACCGACCGGCTCATGAACGCGATCGCGCAGTTGTTGTCGCAGCTGCGCGGCGAGCCGGCTCCCGAGAAGCGCTGGAATCCCGGCGAGCACGGGCAGAGAGAGACGGGACGTCTTGAGCCGTAGACAGGACGCCGGACTGCCGCGCGTTGCCGTGATCGGCGCGGGAAGCTGGGGCACGACCTTCGGCAAGATCCTCGCCGACGGCGGAGCGCACGTCACCATGTGGGCGCGCCGGCCGGAGCTGGCGGGCGAGATCAACGAGGCCAAACGCAACAGCGAGTACCTGCCCGGCATCAACCTCCCCCGCGAGATGTACGCGACGCATCACCTGTCAGAGGCGCTCGAGGGTGCCGAGCAGGTGTTCCTGTCCGTTCCGAGTCAGTCCCTGCGTGAGAACCTCAAAGGCGTGCGCCCGCTCGTGGTGGGCACGGACGCTCCGATCGTGTCGCTCATGAAGGGCGTCGAGCGGCGCAGCGGTCTGCGGATGAGCCAGGTCATCGAGCAGGAGCTGAATTGCGATCCCGCCCGCATCGCGGTCGCGTCAGGCCCCAACCTCGCGCTCGAGATCGCCCGGGAGCAGCCCACCGCTGCGGTGATCTCCTCGGTCAGCCAGGAGACCGCGGATGCCGTCGCCCGCCGGGCGCGCAACCGCTACTTCCGCACCTTCGTCAACACCGACGTGATCGGGACCGAGTTCGGCGGCGTGCTCAAGAACCTGATCGCCGTCGCGATCGGCATCGTCGACGGCGTGGGCTACGGCGAGAACACGAAAGCCTCGATCATCACCCGGGGACTCGTGGAGATGACCGATTTCGCGGTCGCCCAGGGCGCCCACGTCGAGACCCTGCAGGGGCTGGCAGGCCTGGGAGACCTCATCGCGACGTGTCAGTCTCCCCTCAGCCGCAACAACACGGCGGGGCGCCTGCTCGGCCAGGGGTACAGCTTCCAGGATGTCGTGAAGCAGATGAACCAGACCGCCGAGGGACTCGCGTCGGTGGCTCCGGTTCTGCAGCTGGCCCGTGAGGCCGGCATCCAGATGCCGATCGTCGAACAGGTCAAGATGGTCCTGGACGGCACGATGAATCCCCGTGAGATCGCACCGCACCTCACGACAGACGACGACAGCCCCCAGGGCGAGAGGACGCAGAATGGACAGGCCGGCGGTGGTGGTGCTCTTTGGAGGTCGCTCCAGCGAACACTCGATCAGTTCCGCAACGGCGGGCGGCGTCCTTCGCGCGATCAGTCGTGACCGCTACCGGGTGATCCCGGTCGGGATCACGCGTGCGGGCGCGTTCGTCCTCGAGGACGACGATCCCGACAAGTTCCGTCTGGATGCCGACGAGCTGCCCGAGGTCATCGACAACGGCACGCGCATCCTGTGGCCGGAAGCGGGAGGAGATCGCGTGCTGCGCGTGCGGCGCGCGGACGGGTCGGTCGACGATCTCGGCGCCGTCGATGTCGTGCTGCCCATCCTGCATGGCGTCCACGGTGAGGACGGCACGGTCCAGGGATTCCTCGACACGCTGGAGATCCCGTACGCGGGGGGCGGTGTGCTCGATTCGGCCCTGTGCATGGACAAGCACTTCATGAAGATCGTGCTGCAGGCGGCGGGTGTGCCGGTCTCGCCGTGGGTCACGGTGACGCGCGCCGCGTGGGGGCGCGAGCAGGAGCGGATCCGAAGGGATGCCGCGGCCCTCGGGCTGCCGATGTTCGTCAAGCCCGCCCGGGCCGGCTCCAGCGTGGGGGTTTCGAAGGTGGCCCATCCGGATGAGCTCGATGCCGCCCTGCAGCTGGCGTTCGCCGAAGACGACAAGGTGCTGATCGAGACCGCGATCGTGGGTCGCGAGATCGAGGTCGCGATCCTGGAGGGGCGTGGCGGGGCGGCCTCGCGGGCCTCCCTGCCGGGTGAGATCGTGCTCACCACCCGCGAGTTCTACGACTTCGAAGGGAAGTACCTCGGCGGCGACGGCGCCGAGGTCGTCTGCCCGGCCGAGCTCACCGACGCCGAGATCGCGCGCATCCAGGAGCTCGGCATCCGCGCGTTCGACGCCGTGGATGGGCGCGGACTCGCCCGGGTGGACTTCTTCCTCGCCGCGGACGACCTCTATGTCAACGAGCTGAACACGATGCCGGGGTTCACGCCGATCTCGATGTTCCCCAAGTGCTGGATCGCATCGGGGATGAGCTACCCCGAGCTCATCTCGGAGCTGATCGACACCGCGCGGGAGCGCGCGTCGACGTAGGCGACGCTACCCCGATTCCGTGCAGGCCCGGCCGTTCTGCGGCAGCACCGAGACGACCTGCGAGAGCCGGTCGAGCACCTGCGCACTCGAGACGACATCGTTGTCGAGATAGATCTCCACAGCGGGCGTGCGATCGAAGGTCGTGACGCGGTAGCGGGGTGCGTCGGCGTCGTCGATCACCCAGTCCACGCCGTTGACCGGCGTGCAGGGGAGCGTGGTCGGGCCCAGTTCGGCGACCCCGCACGTGATCAGGACGGATGCAGGATCACCCCAGGCGCCGGTCGCCTGAGCGTCCGTCCACCGGCGAGACTGTCCGTCGACCGTGTCCGGCAGGCGCACCGTCAGATCGGCGCAGGCCGGGTCGTTCGCGTTCGCGGCCGCCGGGAGGGACACCGTCGACGTGCAACCGGTCAGCAGTCCGGCGACCAGCAGGATCGGTGCCGAGAGGACGAGGGCGAGGGACCGGCGGGGCACCGTTCCAGGTTACCTTCCGCGCGGTGCGAGCAGCCGTACGGCTAGCGTGGGACGGGTGACTGCCCCGCGCGAGGACCCGACGGTGGGCGAGCTGACGGAGGGCGAGATCCTGCGGCGGATCCTCGCCCGGCTCGGCCCTTCCCGCGCGCTCATCGGTCCGGGCGACGACGCGGCGGTCCTCGCCTCCCCGGACGGCCGGGTGGTGGCGACGACCGACACGCTCGTGCACGGCCCGGACTTCCGCCTCGCCTGGTCGAGCGGTTTCGATCTCGGGTGGAAGTCCGCAGCCGTGAACCTGGCCGACGTGGCGGCGATGGGCGGGCGTCCGACCGCCCTGCTGGTGGCCCTGGCGATGCCGAACGACACGCGCGTGTCGTTCGTCGAGAGGCTTGCGGACGGGCTGCGTGACGCGTGCGCGGCGCTCGCGCCGGGGTGCGCGGTCGAGGGCGGCGATCTGACCGTCTCGGACACCCTCACGATCGCCGTCACGGCGCTCGGATCGCTCGAGGGAAGACCCCCGGTGCGGCGCGGCGGGGCCCGTGCCGGGGATGTGCTGGCCGTCGCAGGTGACCTCGGTCTCGCCGCACGCGGCCTCGATCTGCTGTTCGGACGGTTCCGCGACGACCTCGGAAATCCCGTCGCCGTGGACCCGCTGATGCTCACCGCCGCCGAGACCGCCGCCGTCACTGCGCAGCTGCGCCCGCAGCCTCCCGTGGGTCTCGGCGTCGCCGCTGCCGAAGCCGGCGCGACGGCGATGATGGACGTGTCGGACGGGCTGCTTCTGGACGCCTCCCGGTTGGCCGCGGCATCCGGTGTCACGCTCGAGATCGACACGGCCGTCCTCGGCCCCGACCCCGCGCACGCGCTCACCGGCGGCGAAGATCACGCGCTGCTCGCGTGCTTTCCGGCCGGTGCTGCCCTACCGCTCGGATTCCACCGGATCGGCACCGTGACCGCGGCCGGCCGGCACCCGGTGCTCGTCGACGGGCAGCCGCACACGAGCGGCGGCGGATGGGATCCCTATCGCGACTGGGACGCCCAGGTCGGGTGACTCAGTCGGCGCGGCCCACCCACCACAGCACGGTGTCGCCGTATCTGCGGTCGCGGGAGTGAGCCCATCGATCCGGGAGAACGGGCTTCGCCGAGCGCGCCGCCCTCTCGATGATCACCGTGGCAGCGGGCGCGAGCGACGGCGTGAGCAGCTCGAGTGCGTGCGTGAGCTCCGGCTCCTCGAGGTCGTAGGGCGGATCCAGGAAGACGAGGTCGAAGGGACCGCGAACCCCGCCCAGGAACGCCGAGGCCGTGCTGCGGTGCACGCGTACCGCGACGCCTCGACCGACGGACTTGACAACTTTCGCGACGTTCCGCTCCAAGATCGCGACAGCGCGGGGGGACTTCTCGACCAGATCAGCGGATGCCGCGCCCCGGCTGATCGCCTCGAGCCCGAGCGCGCCGGAACCGGCGTAGAGATCCAGCACCGCTGCGCCCTGGAGCGAGTCGGCGGACTCGAGCGCTCCGAACAGGGACTCTCGGACGCGATCGCTCGTCGGCCGCGTGCCGGCCTCGGGCACCTCGAGGGTGATGGAGCCGGCACGCCCTGAGATGATCCGCGTCACACGATCACCCTATGCTCGGCACCAGGGGACCTTCGAGAGAATCGGAACGCACGATGATCCGCACGCGCACGCTGTCCATGATCCTTGCCGCCGCCGCCGTCACCCTCGCGCTGAGCGGATGCGCCGGGGGAAGCGGCGGCCCCACCGCTTCGCCGTCGACTCCGACTCCGACCCCGACTCAGACGCCGACGGCCACTCCCACTCCGACCCCGACGCCCGAGCCGACCGAGACGGTGGCTCCGGCGAACCTGCCGACGGATTGCAGCACTCTCGCCACGCCGGAGGTGCGCACGGAGGCGATCGGCGACCTGACGCTGCAAAGCGATGGCGTCGGGTTCGTCCGACCTGCTCCCGCGAACGCGACGCTCGTGCTGGGGTGCGACTGGATCGTCGGAGACTCCACGGGGATGCTGCTGCTGATCAGCACCGCGGCGCCCTCCGATGTCGCCGCCGCCGTCACGACGCTTCCCGGTCTGGGCTACGAGTGCAGCTTTTCGGATGACTTCGGCGCGGACTACTGCCAGCTCGAGGGCAACGCGCCCGACACGGAGGAGATGATCGTCGCGCGGGACGGGGTGTGGGTCTACCTCTCCACGTCCAACCGCAATGGGCGGGCGTTCCTCTCCGACATCGCCACGGGCATCTGGGGGTAGCCGCGGCAGGAGGGGCGGCGTCGTCGCCCGCCCTGCCTAGACTCGGAGCATGGTGGCCTTCGCTCTCGAGTCGCGCCTGGACGGCGCGGTCGGCGGCAAGACCGCAACGGCTCTGGAGAAGGCCTTCGGTATGCGGACCGTCGGCGATCTGCTGGCGCACTATCCGCGCCGCTACGCCAAGCGCGGTGAGCTGACCCCGATCTCCTCGCTTCCGATCGGCGAACCGGTCACGATCGTCGCGGAGGTGCGCCGGGCGAGCGAGCGGCGGATGCAGAATCGCAAGGGCTCGCTGCTCGAGGTCACCATCAGCGACGGCCAGGGCGAGCTGTCGCTGACGTTCTTCAATCAGGCGTGGCGGGTCAAGGACCTCCAGCCCGGACGCCGCGGGGTCTTCGCGGGCAAGGTGGGGGAGTACCGCGGCGCCAAGCAGCTCGCCCACCCCGACTACGAGCTGTTCGACGACGAGCAGACCGCGCGTCTCACGGCCGAGGCCAACGCGAATCTGCCGATTCCGATCTACCCCGCCACGAGCACGATCGCCAGCTGGCAGATGCGCAAGATCATCGAGCTGGTGCTGGACGGGCTCGGAGCGGTCGCGGATCCGCTGCCGGACGAACTGCGCCTGGCGGACGGACTGCTGGAAGCGCGCACGGCGATCGAGCGGATCCACCGCCCCGACTTCGAAGAGCAGATCGATCAGGCGCGCAGCACGCTGCGCATGCACGAAGCCTTCGTGCTGCAGGTGGCGCTGCTGCAGCAGCGCCAGTTCGTGCGCGCCCTGTCGGCCGTCCGTCGAGAGCCGGGGGCGCTGCTGCAGAGCTTCGACGGAGCGCTTCCCTTCGCACGCACGCCTGACCAGGTGTCGGTGGGCGATCAGATCGCGAAGGATCTCGAAGGCGACTGGCCCATGAATCGGCTCGTGCAGGGCGAAGTGGGATCGGGAAAGACCCTCGTGGCGCTGCGCGCCATGCTCCAGGTCGCGGAATCCGGCGGGCAGTCGGCGCTGATCGCCCCGACCGAGGTGCTCGCCGGCCAGCACGTGCGTTCGATCGCCCGCATGCTCGGCCCACGTCTGGCGCCCGAGCTCATGCCGACGCTCCTGACCGGTCAGATGGCCGCCGCCGACCGTCGCAAGGCCGCACTGCGGACGGCGTCCGGCCAGGCGAGGATCGTCGTGGGCACGCACGCGCTCCTGAGCGACTCCACGACCTTCGCGGACCTGGGCCTGGTCGTCGTCGACGAGCAGCATCGCTTCGGCGTGGAGCAGCGCGAGCAGCTGCGCGCCAAGGGCGCAGCCCCCCACGCGCTCGTGCTGACGGCGACCCCGATCCCGCGGACGGTCGCCATGACGGTGTTCGGAGACCTCGACGTCTCCACCATCCGGACGATGCCCGAGGGCCGTGCCGGCATCCAGACGTTCGTGGCGCCGCTGGCCGAGAAGCCGGGCTGGTTCGCGCGCGTGTGGGATCGCATCGCCGAAGAGGTCGGCAAGGGACATCAGGCTTTCGTCGTGTGCGCGGCCATCGACGCGGACGCGTCCGTCAAGGATGACACCGCGGACGAACCGGCCGCGGTGGTCGAGGGGGAGGCGGCACGCACCCGATGGGGCGTGGCGCAGGTCGTCGACATGGTGTCGCGGCATCCGGCGTTCGCGGATCTGCGCGTCTCGCCCCTGCACGGCAAGATGCCCTCGGACGAGAAGGACGCGATCATGCAGTCCTTCGCGCGCGGCGAGATCGACGTGCTCATCGCCACCACGGTCGTGGAAGTCGGGGTCGACGTGCCGAACGCCTCGACGATGGCGATCCTGGAGGCCGACCGCTTCGGCGTCTCTCAGCTGCATCAGCTGCGCGGCCGCGTCGGACGCGGCGGCGTGCCCGGGCTGTGCCTCCTCGTGACCGAGGCGCCGGCGGGGACTCCGGCCCGAGAGCGAGTCGAGGCTGTCGCAGGAACACTGGACGGCTTCCTGCTGGCCGAGATCGACCTCGAGCTGCGCGGTGAGGGCGACGTCCTCGGCGACGCCCAGTCGGGCGCTCGATCATCGCTGCGGCTGCTGCGCGTGGTCGCGGATGCCGATCTCATCGCAGAGGCGCGCATCGCGGCCGAGCGCGTGCTCGACGAGGATCCGGAACTGACCCGGCACCCGGGCCTGGCGGCGGCGCTGGAGCGCCGGCTCGGGATGGAGGAGCGAGCGGCGCTGGCGAAGAATTGACGCGAGCCGGATCAGGGTCGCGACAGAACTAGGCTCGTGGCATGAGCAGCCGGATCGCCGTCGTTCCTGGATCCTTCGACCCGCCCACCCTGGGGCACCTCGACGTCATCCGCCGCGCCGCCGCGCTGTACGACGAGCTGCATGTGCTCGTCGTCCACAACCCCGGCAAGGAGGCGATGCTGCCGATCGCCCAGCGGCTGTCGCTCCTCGAGCAGTCGATCGCCGAAGGCGACGTGGAGGGCGAGGTCATCGTCTCGTCCTGGAGCATGGGACTGCTGGTCGATTACGCGACCGATGTGGGCGCCGGGGTACTCGTGAAGGGCATCAGGTCGCAGATCGATGTCGCCTATGAGACGCCGATGGCGATCGTGAACCGCCACCTCGCTCACGTCGAGACCGTGTTCCTGCTTCCCGATCCCGCGCACGCGCTGGTGTCCAGCTCGCTCGTGCGGCAGGTCTCGGCCCTGGGCGGCGATGTCTCCCCGTTCGTGCCGCCGGCGGTCGCCCGCTTCCTCGACACCGGCGCCCGGGACATCTGAGCCGACCGCCCACAGCCGTTGCCCGGCTGCGCGCGGGTAGCATGGTCGACCGTGAGAAAGCACCGTTCCGGCCCCTTCGCACTTCCCGTGCGCGACATCATCCACCACCCCGGCGAGATGCGCGAGTTCACGCTCGACATCCCCGCGCCCGACAGATGGGGTGAGGGGCTCGTCAGCGTCGCCGAGGGCGATTCGGTGCTCGTCGAGGTGCGTCTCGAATCGGTGCACGAGGGGATTCTCGCCACCGGACGGATCGAGACCGAGTACGTCGGCATCTGCGGACGCTGCCTCATCGACATCGCCGAGCCTGTCGAAGTCGAGTTTCAGGAGCTTTTCGCGTATCCTGGAGAGGAAGCAACTGACTTCGAGGTTCAAGACGATCACGTGGATCTTGAAACTCTGGTCAGGGATGCGACCGTATTGGCGCTTCCGTTTCAGCCGGTGTGTCAGCCGGATTGCCCCGGCCTCGATCCGGCCACGGGCGAGCGGCTGGCCGTGAGCACCGGATCAGAGCAGCGCGAGCCCCTCGACAACCGCTGGGCCGCGCTCGAGAAGTTCACCCCAGACCACGACGACGAAGCCCCGCGCGCATAGCGCGGCCTGCGGCGCCGAGAACACAGAAGAGAGCAAGCCATGGCAGGTAACCCCCCGAAGCGGAAGGTCTCCCGCTCCAACACCCGTTCGCGTCGCGCCCAGTGGAAGGCGGCGCCCATCACGCTGACCTCCACCGTCGAGAACGGCAAGGTCGTCTACAGCCGTCCTCACCAGGCGAAGGTCGTCACCGACTCGCAGGGCACCGAGCTGTTCCTCGAGTACAAGGGCCGCAAGGTCGCTGACGTCTGATTCCGCGCCCGCGGATCGTGACTGACGTCGCACCGGAGCGCGTTGCGCTCACCGACAAGCTCGGAGTCGTGATCGACCCCGAGCTTCTGTCGTTGGCTCTGACCCATCGATCGTGGGCGTACGAGCACGGTCAGGGTCCCCACAACGAGCGTCTGGAGTTCCTCGGCGACTCGGTGCTGGGGCAGGCCGTTACCGTGCGCCTTTTCACCGCGAATCCCGCGCTCGACGAGGGCGCGCTGGCCAAACGCCGTGCCAGCGTCGTGTCCACCGTGGCGCTCGCGCAGGTCGCGCGCGGAATCGGCCTCGGCGACCACGTGAAACTCGGTCGCGGTGAGGAGCAGACCGGCGGCCGCAACAAGGACTCGATCCTGGCCGACACGATGGAAGCCGTGATCGGGGCGACGTACCTCTCGCTCGGTCCGGATGCCGCTGCGGGGCTCGTGCTGCGCCTGATCGACCCGCTCCTGGCGGATCCCGAGCGCTATGGCGCCGCCGTCGATCCGAAGACCACCCTGCAGGAGCTGGCCTCGCAGCGCGGCAGCGCTCCGCCGGTGTACGAGGTGTCCTCGACCGGCCCGGATCACAGCCGACTGTTCACTGCGACCGTCCAGGTCGCCGACTTCACGGCGTCGGGCTCCGGCTCCAGCAAGAAGCAGGCCGAGATGGCGGCCGCTCTGCTCGCGTGGCGTGAGCTCAGCGGCCGGGCCTGATCCGGCGTGCCCGAACTCCCCGAGGTCGAGGTGGTCCGCGCCGGCCTGAACCCGGCTGTGGCCGGCGCCACGGTGGTCGCGGTGACCGTGATGGACGAGCGCGCACTCACCCGGTATGCCGGCACCGGCGCAGAGTTCGAGGTCGCCCTCACCGGACGCCGGCTCCGCGGGGCGGCCCGACGCGGCAAGTTCCTCTGGATTCCGCTCGGTCCTGATGCGGGCGATGGCGCGGCGACCGAGGCGCTGGTCGCGCATCTGGGCATGAGCGGTCAGCTGCTGCTGCGTCCACCGGGCGCGGATCCGGAGCGGCACGAACGGGTGCGGCTCGATCTCGCCCACCCGGACCACGGTGAGGTGGCGATCGTCTTCGCCGACCAGCGCACGTTCGGATCGTTGACGCTCGATCCGCTGGTACCTACTGCGGATGCCGCTCCCGCTGGTCTCGGGACGCTCGAGCCCGCTGTTCCGAGCCAGGTGGCCCACATCGCACGCGATCCGCTCGATCCCGCGTTCGCGGACCGCGCTTTTCGCGCCGCGTTGAGCCGAAAGGGTTCCGCGATCAAGCGCGTGCTGCTCGATCAGACGACGATCAGCGGCGTCGGCAACATCTACGCGGACGAAGCGCTGTGGCGAAGCCGGATCCACCCCGAGACCCCGGCCCGAACCCTGCCCACGCGCTCGGCCCGTCGGCTTCTGGCCGAGGTCCGAGGGGTTCTGGAACAGGCTCTGGCCGAAGGCGGCACGAGCTTCGATGCCCAGTACGTCAACGTGAACGGGCAAGCCGGCTACTTCGCCCGATCGCTGAACGCGTACGGCCGCACGGGGGAGCCGTGCCCGCGCTGCGGTCGCCCGATCGTGCGCGTCTCCTTCATGAACCGCTCGAGTCACTACTGTCCGCACTGCCAGAAGCTGCGCGGCTGAGCATGCTGGTCGTCCGTCAGAGGCTCATCTGCCACATGCCTGCGTAGGCGATCGGCACGAAGCCCATCGCCTCGTTGATCGAGAGCATGGGCCTGTTCTCCTCGGCGTTGTTGGTCAGCACCTTCGGGGAGGTCGGCATGCGTTCGCGCCAGATCTTGAGCGTCTCCGCCTTCACGAGTGCGCCGAGCCGGTGACCGCGATGCTCCTTCAGCACGAGAGTGTCGTTCTGCGATGTCGGCCGCGAGTGGTCCTCGCCGATCATGTACAGCTCCGTGTAGGCGACGAGCTCGCCCGTTCCGATGTGCTGCGCTGCTCCGATCACGCCGGTGTAGCCCTGCGCGACGAGCCGGTCATCCATGCGGGCGACCCGGTCGGCATCCCATATCTGCTCGTCGAAGTCCATGTCGCCGGCGGGACTGTCCGTCGACATCCGCGACTTCATCCAGGCATACCCCTCTCGCCACTCCGGCGGCGTCGGCAGCGACCACGACACGTACCGATAGCCGGATGCGGCGCGCTGTGCGGCCGCCAGAATCTCGTCGATGCGCTCGAGCGGCTGGGTCAGGTCCAGGGCGCTGGCGCGATAGACCTGCTCGAGTGAGAACCCGAATGCCGTCATCGCCGCGGCGATGTGGTCCTCCGGCACCGAACCCCAGCCGGTGCGAGCGGTGAGCCGCCTCCCGCTCCGTTCCTGGTGGTCTGTCCAGCCGTGCAGCACGGTCCGGCGCTGGTCGCGCGCCAGTGCGACGAGGTGGTCGAACGTGTGCCGGCCCGCGCCGCGTCCCCACCATTCCGGCAGGATCTCGATGCGCACATCGGCGCCCCGAGACCCTTCCTGGGCCGGAATGTAGAGCATCCCCCGCCCGATCGGCTCGCCGTCCGCGAGGACGAGGAAAGCGTGGATCGCCTCGTCGGCCTGGTCCTGGAATGCCGGGAGAGTCTGCGCCGGCGTTGCGGCGACGGCCTGCTCGCCGCGAACGACGCGGTTGATCCGGTTGCGCAGATCGACCATGACCGAGAAGTCCGCGGAATCCGGTCCGCCCAGATCTGCGGGCACGACGATCGGTCGAAGGGTGATCGTCGCCTCCGGCCCCGTCGTCACGCGAGCACCTTCTTCCACGCGCCGGCGTACGACGCCGGGACGAAGCCGATCGCCTCGTTGATGTCGAGCATGTGCCGGTTCTCCTCGGCGTTGAAGGTCGACACGCGCGGCGACTGCGGCACGAGCTCGCGCCAGCGCAGCAGGTTCGCGCACTTGACGATCGTCCCCAGCCGGCGTCCCCGGTGATCCCGGAGGACGAGGGTGCCGTACTGCTGCGTGGCGCCGTCGGGCTCGGCGATCACCAGCTCGTTGTAGGCGGCGATCGCGCCGGTCGGCACGTGCAGCACGCAGGCCACCGAGACGGTCAGACCCTGAGCCTGCAGTCGGGCGTCGCGACGTCGCACCCGGGCGGCATCCCAGTGCTGCTCGTCGATGACCAGACCCGCCGCAGGCGCGTCGGTGGACATGCGGGCGAGCACCTGTGCGAATCCGTCCAGATGCTCCTCGGGCGTCGGGGCCGTCCACATGATGAGGCGGTAGTCCTGACCCGCGCGCTCGAGTGCGTCAGCGAGCTTCTGCTCGACGATCTCGAGCGAGCCGTGCAGGTCCAGGACGCTGTTGCGCTCCACCTGCTCGAGGGTGAACCCGCTCTCCTGCATGAACACGGTCTGCGGATCCATGGCGGGGATCGCGCCGAAGCCGGTCGGCGGAGCGAGGCGCGGTCCTTCCGTGTCGGGGCGATGCAGCGTCCACGACTGGATCGTGCCGATACCGCGCACGCGAGCCTGGGCTTCCACCGCGGTCAGCAGCGCCTGTTCGGCGCCCCGGCCGCGCATCGGCGGGTCGACCATGAGATCGAATTCGATCGATGAGACGTCGTCCTCGTTCGAGACCATCATCTTCACGGCGCCGACCACGCGACCGTCGAGCTCCGCGGTGAAGCCGATCTGGGTCCAATCCGACTGGTCCTGCCAGAACCCGAGGACCTCCTCCGCCGTCTCGTTCAGATAGTCGTGACCGGCATCCTCGAGGCACACGGCGTTCGCGATCCGCACCATCTCGAGGAACGGGCCGGCATCGGGGGAGTCCAGACTCGCCGGAACCACGATGGGCGAGACCGTCACGCCCGTTCGCTGGTCGATGTCAGTCATCGAGGACCTTCTTCCACGCGCCTTCGTACGCGATCGGCACGAAGCCGATCGCCTCGTTGATGTCGAGCATGGGGCGGTTCTCCTCAGCGTTGTAGGTGATGATGCGCGGCGAGAGGGGGGCGAATCGGCGCCACCTGAGCAGGCCGGCGCATTTGACGAGGGTTCCGAGCTTGTGACCGCGGTGGTCCTTCAGCACAAGGGTGTCCTCCTGGTGCGAGGCTTCCGTGCGGTCGTTGCCGATGACGAGTTCGTTGAACGCGCACAGCTCGCCCGTGGCGATGTGCTGCGCGGCGGTCACGAGCAGCGGCCGGCCGGCATCGGTGTAGATCGAGTCGTGCCGGGCGATGCGCGCGGCATCCCACGTCTCCTCGTCGAACTGCAATCCTGCAGACGGCGCGTCCGTCGCCATGCGGGATTTCATCCACGCGTAGCCGTCCACGAATTCCGGCGGCGTGGGCGCGAACCACTGCACGAGCCGATATCCGGAGGAGGCCGCCGTCGCCTCGGCGAGCAGTCGCTCGACGTTCTCGAAGGGTCCCTGCAGGTCCAGGGCACTGTTGCGTTCGACCTGTTCGAGCGTGTACCCGTGCCGCAGCAGGAACCGGGCCACGTGATCCTTCGGAATGCTGCCGAAACCGGTCGGCGCCTTCAGCCGCGGTCCGGGCGCGTCCGGGTGCTCAGCGAAGGACTGCAGGACGCTCCGGCCGTTCTCGCGAGCGATGCGCTCGACGAGTTCGTACGCGAGGGAGCCGATGCCGCGACCCCAAGCGTCGTGAACGAGCTCGATCAGCCAGAACGCCAGTGCGGAGTCGCCCTCGAGGGGCAGATCCACGCCGATGCGACCGACCATGCGGCCCTCGGTCCACACGGTCCAGGTGAGTCTGCGTTCGTGTTCGGAGGGCTGGTAGACGGGCAGCAGCTCGTCGGCGGCGATGCGATGGTCGTCATGCCCGGAGATCTCCCGGTAGACGAGATTTCGCACGCGGACCATCTCGATGAACTCCGCGGCATCGGAATCCTCGATGGATGCCGGGATGGTGAGAGGTCGGAGTTCGAGGCCGACCGGGGCGGTGATCATGGCTGGTTCCGTTCAGGAGGAGGGGATCCGGGCCCGCCGACAAGGCGGGCCCGGATGGGGATCAGGTGCGGATGCTGTTCAGGGCGTGCGCACGGAGGGCGGCATGGTTCCGGTCGGCCAGCGACCGGTGGTTTCCGAGCCTGCGGGCGTGGTCGGCATGATCGCGCGCGCTCTGCTGGCGACGGGCACTGCGCAGCACCAGCCAGAGACCGACCCGCAGCTCGAGTCGGTCGGCGAGCGTCAGCCGTGCAGCCTGCGCCGTCGTGGGGTGACGCAGCGCGGTGTTCAGCAGCGTGTCCGAGCCGGGAGACCGGACGGGCGCCAATGTGTCATTCATGGTGGTCTCTTTCTGGAAGGGGTGGAGGGAGGGACGCCCGAGCGGGCGGGGTCGCGAAGAAGCGACGCGCGGGACGCCTGAAGGAGGGCGTCGGCGGAGCGCGATATCGCGATCGGCCGGTGTCTGCGGGGACCAAGCGGTCCGCGGGCAGAGTCCTCCCGGGCGGCGGTCAGCCGGCGGTGGGAGCCGTGGCGCCGAACACCGAGGTCACCGGAGCGAATCCGCGGAACAGCGAACGGCGAACGGGCGAGAAGCCTGGGTTCATCTTGTGCATCATCGGTGACCTCCTTTCGTGTGTGGACGCGAAGAGTGACGATAGCGCCACGGCGATGCCGGCGTCAAGCGAATTCGCAGATTCGGTGACCGACGGGCGTGTCGCGGGCGGCTTCCGCTCCGGGCGGACCGCCGATCCCCTCGGCTCGCCTGCGCGGAAGTGAGGACGCGCTCGGGTAGCGTGGGTCGCTGAACAGCCCGGGGCGGAAGGCGTCTGTATGCACCTGAAGAGCGTGACGCTCAAAGGGTTCAAGTCGTTCGCTCAGCCGACGACCTTCGCGTTCGAGACCGGCGTCACCTGCATCGTCGGACCCAACGGGTCGGGCAAGTCCAACGTGGTCGATGCGCTCGCCTGGGTGATGGGCGAGCAGGGCGCCAAGACCCTTCGCGGCGGCAAGATGGAGGACGTCATCTTCGCCGGGACCTCGACGCGCGGCCCGCTGGGGCGTGCCGAAGTCCAGCTGACCATCGACAACGCCGACGGCGCACTGCCGATCGAGTACTCCGAAGTCACGATCAGCCGCACGCTGTTCCGCAACGGTGCGAGCGAGTACGCCATCAACGGCGGCGTGTGCCGTCTTCTGGACGTTCAGGAGCTGCTGAGCGATTCGGGCCTCGGTCGCGAGATGCACGTCATCGTCGGGCAGGGCAGGCTCGACAGCGTGCTGCAGGCTTCGCCCGAGGAGCGGCGCGGATTCATCGAGGAAGCGGCGGGAATCCTCAAGCATCGGCGGCGCAAGGAGAAGACGCTGCGCAAGCTCGAGGCGATGGAGGCCAACCTCACGCGCCTCAGCGATCTCGCCGGCGAGCTGCGCCGGCAGCTCAAGCCGCTCGGCCGTCAAGCCGAGATCGCGCGCGAAGCCGCCACGATCGCCGCCGTCGTGCGAGACGCCCGCGCCCGACTGCTCGCCGACGAGCTGGTCGCTCTCCGTACAGAACTCGCCGCATTCGCGCGCAGCGAGCAGGAGCGGCACACGGAGCGCCTGGTCCTGCAGGAGCGGACCGACAACCTGCGCACGCGGATCGCCGAGCTGGAGCAGCAGCAGCGGTCCGAGGGCGTCGACGAGGCGCGGAGCATCGTCCATGGGCTGGAGCGGGTGCAGGAGCGGCTGCGGAGCCTGTTCACCCTGACAGGTCAGCGACTCGCTCTCCTGGGCGAGAGCGCCGGTGACGAGGGTCTCGAGATCACGACAGTCTCGCAGGCCATGATCGACGACGCTCGCACGGAGATCGACGACATCGCCGCGGGACTCGGTGACGCACAGGATGCCGCCGCCGACGCCTCCCGGCAGGTCATGCGCGTCCGCGCGGAACTGGACGCGCTCGATGTCGACATCGCCGCGCAGAGCGCCCTGGTCTCCGAGCACGACATGCGCATCACCGCTCTGCGCGGATCCGCCGAGGCCGCAGCATCCGCCCTCGCCGCCGTGCAGGCCGGCGTCGCGCGGCAGCGTCTGGCTCTGGAGGCCGCCCTCGCGCGTCGCGCCGAGGCGGCAGGGGAGCTGGAGGACGCCGACCCCGATCTCGTGCCCGAGGGGTCGGCGGCCGAATACGCGGCAGCGTATGAGCGGTCTCAACGCGACGCGACGGAGGCGGAGGCCGCGGTCGGGCGACTCCGCGACCGACTGCACGCCGCCGAGCGCGAGCGCGAGTCGGTGACCGCGCAGACCGCCGCGCTGGGGCGGGCTCTGGACGTCCGAAACGCCGCGGCCGAACTCGTCGCCACCGGCGGGACGGGAATCGTCGGTCTGCTGGGTGATGCCGTGAAGGTGACGCCGGGATTCGAGGCGGCCATCGCAGCGGCATTGGGACCCCTCGCGGAGGGCGTCCTGGTGGAGAGCCGCGAAGACGCTTTCGCGGTCGCGCAGACGGTGAAGGGCGCGGACCTGGGAGTCGTCGACATCGCGATCGCGCGGTCGGTCGCAGAGGTTCCGGTGACGCCCGGCATGCCGGGCATCACCGCGGCGTCCGAAGTGGTCACGGCCCCGGACGGGGTCCTCGGCATCCTGTCTCGCGTGGTCGTCGCCGACGATCTGAAAGCCGCTCGAGCGGCGGGCGAGCAGCTGGCGACCGGCGGCGCCGTGATCACGATCGTCACGCGGGCCGGCGAGGTGTACACCCCGCACACGCTGCGCGCCGGCTCCGGACAGGGACGATCACGGCTCGAACTCGCTGCCGAACGTGATGCCGCAGCGGAGCGCCGGGACGAGATCGTCGTGGTGGCCGATTCTCTGCGCGAGGCACTCGGCGATGCCGTGCATGCTCTCGAGAATTCCCGGCAGCGTGCCAAAGCGGCTCTCGCGACGCTGCGGGCGCACGACGCGGCACTGGCGGCGCACACCGAGAAGGTCAACCGGGCCACCGTCCGTCACGAAGCGGCGATCGCGGACTGCGATCGCCTCGCCGCAGCCCTCGAGCAGGCATCGACGGCGGTGGATGAGGCGGAGGCGGCGGCCCGGGCCGCCGAGGACCGGCTGACCTCCGCGCGACAGGCGCCGCGCCCGATCCTGGACGCCTCGGCGCGCGACGGCCTGCTGGCGGAGCTGGAGCAGGCGCGGGACGCCGAGATGCGCGCGCGCCTGGAGGTCGAGACGCTCAAGGAGCGGGTGCGGGCGGGCGAGGCGCGCGTGGTGCAGCTCGAGCGGCAGCGTGAGCGCGAGCGGGATGCCGCGGCAGAAGCCGCGCGTCGTGCAGTGGTCCGCCGCGCCCAGCGGGAGGTCGCGGCGGAGGTCGCGGACCGGCTGCCCGCCGTTCTCGATTCCGTCGATCGCTCGGTGAGCCAGGCTCGCGTGGAGCTCGCGGCGGCGGAGTCCTCGCGGACTGCTGTCACCGCCGAACTCTCGGAGCTGCGGCGTCAGGAGAGCGCACTGCGAGATCGGCTCACAGGTCTGACCGAAAGTGTGCACGGACTCGAGCTGCAGATCCACGAGAAGCGTCTGCACGTCACGAGTCTTCTCGAGCGCGTCGGCTCGGAGCTCGGCCTGGAAGAAGACATTCTCATATCGGAATATGGCCCTGATCAGCCTTTGCTCCCGGAGGACGGGGCGGAGACCGACCCCGCACCGTTCGACCGGGCGCAGCAGCGGCGGCGGCTGCAGGACGCGGAGCGCAAGCTCGCGCAGCTGGGCCGGGTCAACCCGCTCGCGCTCGAAGAGTTCGCCGCCCTCGAGCAGCGGCACAAGTTCCTCGTCGAGCAGCTCGCAGATCTCACCCAGACCCGCAAGGATCTGCTCACGATCATCGAAGAGCTGGACGAGCGGATGCAGACGATCTTCCTGGCTGCATTCGAGGACACCCGCACGGCATTCGGCGAGGTGTTCCCGGTGCTTTTCCCGGGCGGGACCGGGAGCATCTCGCTGACCAACCCGGATGACCCGCTGACGACCGGCATCGAGGTCTCGGTGCGCCCGGTCGGCAAGAAGATCGAGCGGCTTTCTCTGCTCTCCGGTGGCGAGCGGTCGCTTGCGGCCGTCGCGCTGCTGGTGGCGATCTTCATGGCGCGGCCGAGCCCGTTCTACATCCTCGACGAGGTGGAGGCTGCGCTCGACGACGCGAACCTCGGACGCCTGCTCGGCGTCTTCGAGCGGCTCCGTGAGAGCAGCCAGCTCATCGTCATCACGCACCAGAAGCGGACGATGGAGATCGCGGACGCCCTCTACGGCGTCTCGATGCGTCAGGACGGCGTCTCCGCCGTCGTCGGTCAGCGTGTCGGGGAGCGCGCCTCGGCGTGAGCTCCCCGTCGGACGGCCCGATGCGGTCGCCGTAGGCTGGATGCATGGCTGAGAAGTGGTCCCTGGGCGGCGCGCTGCGCGGCATGTTCGTCCGTCCGACGATCGATGAAACCACCTGGGAAGACCTCGAGACGGCGCTGCTGACGGCCGACTTCGGTCCGGACATCACCGAGCGGATCATCGAAGAACTGGGCGAGAAGGTCGATCGCTATCGCACGACCGATCCGCGGGATCTGCAGCGGATGCTGAAGGAGACGCTCGAGGAGCACTTCGCGAAGTTCGACACCACGCTGCGTCTCACCGAGCGTCCGGCTGTCGTGCTCGTGGTCGGAGTGAACGGCGTGGGCAAGACCACGACGATCGGCAAGTTCGCGAAGTTCCTGCAGCGCTACGGCCGCACCGTCGTGGTCGGTGCCGCAGACACGTTCCGCGCCGCAGCCGTCGACCAGCTGGCCACCTGGGCCGAACGCGGGGGAGCGGCGATCGTCCGGCCGCAGCAGGAGGGCCAGGACCCGGCATCCGTCGCGTTCCAGACGATCGACTATGCGAAGCGCACCGGCACGGAGATCGTGCTGGTCGACACCGCCGGCCGTCTGCACACCAAGGGTGGGCTCATGGACGAGCTGGGCAAGATCCGTCGCGTCATCGAGAAGCAGGCTCCCATCAGCGAAGTGCTGCTCGTGCTCGATGCCACCACGGGCCAGAACGGCGTCATGCAGGCGCAGGCCTTCTTGGAACACGCCGGCGTCACGGGCCTCGTCCTGACCAAGCTGGACGGCTCGGCCAAGGGCGGATTCGTGCTCGCGGTCCAGGAGCGCACGGGCATCCCCGTCAAGCTGCTCGGACAGGGCGAGGGGATCGGGGACCTCACCGGTTTCACGCCGCATGTGTTCGCGGCATCCCTCGTCGACTGATTGCGAAGGCACTTCTGCGGCGCGCCGTCGCGGGATGGCGCCGATGCGCCGAGGCTGGTTTCATGGGGATATGGCGATCGAGCACGATTTCTTCGGACTCCTGGAGTCGGGCCCGGACGGGTCCATCTTCTGGTCCGAGAACGTCGACCTGGGCGATCAGACGGTGACGGTGGATCTGACCGCACCCGACCAGGACGATGTCTCGGAGGCCGCGCTCGATGTGGCGGCCAGCCTGATCTCCTCGATCGAGTCGATCGACCGCACGGCGCGCAATGCGATGGTCTCGGAGCTGGACGATCGCACGAGCGAGGTCATCGAGTACATCCTCCAGCAGCAGGAGGCGCTCGGCGACGAGCTCGACGACATGCTCGTGGACATCTCCGGGGACGTGCAGGTCGACGTGATCCGGTCGCTGCAGCTGATGAGCATGACCATCCTGGCCGACGAACACGGCGGCGCCGACCCGTTCGCGGTTCTCGAGTACGCCCTGGACCCGGATGCGACGGACGACGTCATCCTGGTGAACCTGGATTCGGACGGCCAGGTGCTCTCCGTGACCAGCGCGGACTGAGGCCACGGGCTCCAGCCGTTCGGTTCGCGCATGCAGACCTTCCTTCCGTACCCGTCTTTCGCGCGCTCGGCAGAAGCGCTCGATCGCAGCCGCCTCGGCAAGCAGCGCGTCGAGACGCTGCAGCTGCTGCGCGCGAACACGATCCCCGATTACGGGTGGCGCCACCATCCCGCGACCAAGATGTGGTCCCGGCACCTCCCGGCTCTGGTCGCATACGGCCTGGCGATGACGGACGCCTGGACGGCGCTGGGGCGCCCCGACACCGTGCGGCCGCAGCTGGTGGAATTCGCGCCGGAGGTCGATGGGCTCGCGCAGAGCGAGCTGGAGATGCCGCCGTGGATGGGTGACCCGGCCTTCCACCTCGCACACCAGTCGAATCTGATCCGCAAGGATCCCGAGTTCTACCGGCCGCTGTTCGGCGACGTGCCCGACGATCTGCCCTACATCTGGCCGCTGGCGTAGCTCAGACGGCCTGTGCGAACCCGCGCGACCCCTGCGCGATGTCCTGGGCGAGGTGCGACAGGTCGTCGGGGATGCCCCGGCCCTTGGAGATCATCGACTGCGCCCACAGGCGACCGGCCCGGTAGGACGAGCGCACGAGCGGACCGGCCAGCACCCCGAGGAACCCGATGCGCTCGGCCTCCGTCTTGAACTCCACGAACTCCTCCGGCTTGACCCACCGATCCACAGGCAGGTGCCGCGGAGAGGGCCGAAGATACTGCGTGATGGTGATGATGTCAGTTCCGGCGTCGTGCAGGTCCTGAAGCGCCTGCACCACCTCGTGCGGCTCCTCACCCATGCCCAGGATGAGATTCGACTTCGTGATCAACCCGAAGTCGCGCGCCTGCGTGAGCACGTCGAGCGAGCGGTCGTAACGGAAGGCGGGGCGGATGCGCTTGAAGATTCGCGGAACGGTTTCGACATTGTGCGCGAACACCTCTGGGCGTGACTCGAACACCTCGCGCAGGAGCGCGGGGTTGCCCGAGAAATCCGTCGCGAGGATCTCCACCCCGGTGCCGGGGTTCTCGGCGTGGATCCGCCGGACCGTCTCGGCGTGCAGCCACGCACCTTCGTCGGGGAGGTCATCGCGGGCCACACCGGTGACCGTGGCGTACCGCAGGCGCATCTTCTGCACGCTCTCGGCCACCCGGCGCGGTTCGTCGCGATCGTAATCGGCGGGCTTGCCGGTGTCGATCTGGCAGAAGTCGCACCGCCGCGTGCACTGCGAACCGCCGATGAGGAACGTCGCCTCGCGGTCCTCCCAGCACTCGTAGATGTTCGGGCAGCCTGCTTCCTGGCACACCGTGTGCAGACCCTCGTCCTTCACGAGCGAATGAAGAGCCGTGTATTCGGGCCCCATCTTGGCGCGCGTCTTGATCCACTCGGGCTTGCGCTCGATCGGGGTCTGGGCATTGCGCACCTCCAGACGCAGGAGCTTGCGTCCGTCGGGGGCGGATGCCGGGGTGACCGCGGCGGGCGCGCCGGTGGCGCAGCCGCTCACGCGAGCACCCCCGCGTACTCGCCCTGGAAGGCCGACACGACGGAGTCGACGATGTCGACGGGAGAGACGTCGGCGCCGACCACCTCGCTGATGGTCGTGACACCGGCATCCGTGATCCCGCACGGGATGATGCCGCGGAATCCCGCCAGAGTGTTGTCGCAGTTGACGGCGAAACCGTGCATCGTCACACCCTTCTCCACACGCACGCCGATGGCGGCGACCTTGTCCACGGACAGCGGACGGCGCACCCACACACCGCTGCGCCCCTCGACCCGGTATCCGTTCACCCCGTGCTCGGCCAGCGCTTGGATCAGCAGCCGCTCGAGACGGCGCACGTGCGCGACCACGTCCACCGGTTCCGGAAGGCGCACGATCGGGTAGCCCACGAGCTGGCCGGGACCATGCCAGGTGATCTTGCCACCGCGGTCCACATCGACCACGGGGGTGCCGTCGTGCGGCCGCTCGTGCGGCTCGGTGCGCTTGCCGGCGGTGTACACGCTCTCGTGCTCGAGCAGGATGAGGGTGTCGCGCCGTTCTCCGGAAACGACGCCCGCGTGAACTCGCCGCTGCAGCGCCCAGCCGTCGATGTAGGGCACGTAGCTGGGGCCGAGTCCGGCATGGACGATCTCGAGCATCGGTCCTCCGAGGGCAGTTTCTGGATCGCGTCCAACATTACATCGTCATGTATCTCGCCGCACGACCCGGCCCGTGTCCTCGTACGCTGTGGTCATGACCGCTCAGCGAGCAGGCCGGCCCCGTGCCTCGTCCCGCGAGACCCTCGCCGAAGCGGCGTGCGAACTCTTCCTCGAGCAGGGCTTCGCGCACACCACGATCGCCGAGATCTCCGGCCGTGCGGGAGTGAGCCGCTCCAGCTTCTTCAACTACTTCGCCTCGAAGTCGGACATCCTCTGGGCCGCGTTGGACGAGCGCATCGCGTCGTGGCAACGGGCGCTCGATGCCGAAGAGGGGCCGGATGCCGCGGCGGAGGTGCGCGACGGCGCGATCGGGCTCGCCGCCGGCTTCGCCCCGGACAGCCTCGCACTGGCCATCGTCAACGCTCGCGCGATGGACCTGGAAGAGGAGCTCGAACGCGAAGCCTCGATGCGGCGCGCGCGCATCGGTCGGGCCGTCTCGGCGCGACTGGTCCGCAGCGGCACGGAGCGCCTTCACGCCGATGTGGCCGGCTCCGCCTGGGGCGGGGCGATCCTGGGCGCAATCGAGGCCTGGGCTCGCGGCGGAGCAGGTCGCGCGCCTCTCAGCGGGTTCGTGGCGCGCGCAGCGAAGGTCGCCGACACCGCGACGACGGTTCCCGTGCTGGGGAGAGTGCGGCAGCTGCGCGTCGTCGTCCAAGCCGCGGACTTCGAGCGGACCCTTGCCTTCTACCGGGACGATGTCGGGATGCCGCAGGCCGAGGCCTACGAAGCCGAAGGCGGCGCGCGCGTGGCGATCCTCGACGCCGGGCGCGCGACCCTCGAGATCGCCAATCCGGCCCAGGTCGCGTTCATCGACCGGGTCGAGACCGATGGCGGCGCGAGCGATCCGATCCGGATCGCTCTCGAAGTGGAGGACACCGCCGGCGCGATGGAGCGCCTGACCGACGCGGGCGCCGAAGTGGAGGCATCCGCCCGGGAAACGCCGTGGCGGTCGATCAACGCCCGCCTGCGTGCACCTGCCGATCTGCAGCTCACGCTGTTCCAGGAGCTGGGACCGGCTTGACGGGTCGCCTCGCGTAAACTTGAGGCACTATGGCAACCTTCGGCACACTCTCCGACCGGCTCACCGAGACCTTCCGCAACCTTCGCAAGAAGGGGCAGCTCACCCCGGCGGACGTCGACGGCACGGTGCGCGAGATCCGCCGTGCGCTGCTCGAGGCCGACGTCGCGCTGCCGGTCGTCAAGGAGTTCACCGGCAAGGTGCGTGAGCGTGCCCTCGGCGATGAGGTCAACCGGGCGCTGAATCCCGCGCAGCAGGTCGTCCAGATCGTGAACGAAGAGCTCATCGCGATCCTCGGCGGTCAGCAGCGCAGGCTGCAGTTCGCCAAGAACCCGCCCACCGTCATCATGCTCGCGGGCCTGCAGGGCTCGGGTAAGACGACGTTCGCGGGCAAGCTCGCGCATCAGCTCGAGAAGGACGGGCACACCCCGCTGCTGGTCGCCGCGGATCTTCAGCGCCCGAACGCCGTGAACCAGCTTCAGGTCGTCGCCCAGCGCGCCGGTGCGGCGATCTACGCCCCCGAACCGGGCAACGGTGTCGGCGATCCCATCAAGGTCGCCAAGGACGGCGTCGAGATCGCGCGCCGCCAGCAGCACGATGTCGTGATCATCGACACCGCGGGGCGACTGGGTGTAGATGCCGAGCTGATGAAGCAGGCGGGCGACATCCGGCGGGCCACCGATCCGGACGAGGTGCTGTTCGTCATCGACGCGATGAGCGGACAGGACGCCGTCAACACGGCGAAGGCCTTCCAGGACGGTGTCGATTTCACCGGTGTGGTCCTGTCGAAGCTGGACGGCGACACCAAAGGCGGTGCCGCTCTCTCGGTGGCCTCCATCACCGGCCGCCCCATCATCTACGCGTCCACGGGTGAGGGACTCGACGACCTCGAGCCCTTCTACCCCGACCGCATGGCGTCGCGCATCCTCGACCTCGGCGACATCCTGACCCTCATCGAGCAGGCACAGCAGGCCTTCGACGAGGAAGAGGCCATGAAGATGGCCGAGAAGCTGGCCACCGACAGCTTCACGCTCGAGGACTTCCTCGACCAGATGCAGCAGCTCAAGAAGATGGGCTCGATGAAGAAGATGCTCGGCATGCTGCCGGGTATGGGCCAGATGAAGCAGCAGCTCGAGGACTTCGACGAGTCCGAGCTCGGCCGCACCGAGGCGATCATCCGCTCCATGACGCCGATCGAGCGCCGCAACCCCAAGGTGCTCAACGGCTCGCGCCGCCTGCGCATCGCGCGCGGTTCGGGCGTGACCGTCACCGAGGTCAACGGACTCGTCAACCGCTTCGAGCAGGCCGCGAAGCTTATGAAGACCGTGGCCCGCGGCGGCACGCCGAACATCCCCGGCATGGGTCCGATCCCGGGCTCTCGCCCGGGCGCGTCCGCCAAGCGCGGCAAGCAGCAGCCGAAAGCCAAGGGATCGCGTTCGGGCAACCCCGCCAAGCGCGCCGCCGAGAACGCCGGGATCGCGGCATCCACCCCCGCCGTCCCCACGGGTTCCGGCTTCGGCCTGGGTGCCGGTGCGGCGGCGAAGGGCGCGCCGAGCGAGGCGGACCTCGCTCAGCTGCAGAAGCTCCTCGGCAAGGGCTGATCTCCGAAGGTTCTCTTCGCTCGCGGTAGGAAATCGGACGGCCGTAGGAGAATTTCGCCGGGAACCTCCTGCGTCTGGCCGGTTTCCTCTCCTGGGCCGATCGCTGTCGACTCCTCCCCAGCTCCCCGGGGCGGGCTGCAGGTCCACAACGCGGCTGATCACCTGCCGCATGGTGACCTCACGCGTCACGCTCGGTGCATGACCAAGGCGACGTTCCTGCTCGAGTGGCTGGCGCGGCGCGGTGACATCGCGCACTCGGCTGAGGCCCGTGCCGCGGGCTTCTCTCGCCAAACGATGGCGGATGCCGTCGATCGTGGGCTCGTGCGACGAACACGGCGTTCGTGGCTGGTCGGCCCGGCAGCCGATGATCGCCTCGTGCGGGCCGTCTCGGCCGGAGGCCGGCTCAGCTGCCTCAGTGCGGCATCCCGACACTGCTTGTGGACGCCGCCGCACTCGGACCTCCACATCGCCGTCAAGCCGACGGCGTCCCGGATTCCGCGCGAGAACATCGTCGCGCACTGGTCGATCGGGCCGGCACCCGTTGGTCGGTACGTAGTCGAGGATTCGATGATCAACGCGTTGCTGTTAGTCGCGGAGTGCGTGCCGCGGGACCTAGCCCTCACGGTGTGGGAATCCGGCGTGCGTCGCGGACTGGTGAAGACAGAAGAGCTTCGCCGAGTGGACTGGCGAAGCCTGCGTGCACGAGAGGTCGCCGATGCGTGCTCGGCCTTGAGCGACTCGGGACTCGAGTCGATCTTCCTCAGCCGAATCGGCCGGTTAGGCGTCGGCATCCGTCAGCAGGTCTGGATCGATGGTCATCCGGTCGACTTCCTCATTGGCGTCAGACTGGTCGTTCAGCTCGACGGCTTCGAGCATCACAGCTCACCAGCCGCGCGGCGACGAGACTTGGATGCCGATGCTCGCCTGATTCTGGAGGGGTACACGGTGCTGCGATTTGACTATCAGCAGGTGATGTTCGGCTGGGACGCGGTGGAAGCGGTGATCGTCACGGCGATGGCGCAAGGCCTTCATCTCTCCAACCGGCCCCGAGGGTAGGAGACCGGCCTCACGTCGGATGAGACCTCCGCAAAGGTCCTACGGTCGGCCTATGTCCGACGCTCGCAGGCCACAACCCGGGTCAGTGACCCAGCGAGGCCAGATGCTCTCGCAGCGTCGGCCCGGCGCGGAACTCGCGGATCAGATGCTGCACGACCTCCCGCAGGTCGCCGTCGGCGGCATCCGCCACCATCGTCTGGCGTGCGTAGCTGGCACCCTGCGTCAGTATCGTCTCGAGACCGCTGAACTCGCGTGCGCAGTGGAGGTCGACGGCGAGGTCGCCGACGCGCTCCATCGTCTCGCGCAGGTGCTCCCTCACCGGAGCCTGCGTGCCCTGGTCGTCGACGATGATGCGGGCATCCAGGCCGTACCGGGCGGCGCGCCACTTGTTCTCGCGCACGAACCAGGGCTGGATCGACGCCAGTTCGCGCCCCTCGTCCAGCTGCCGGGAGAAGTGCTCCACGAGCACCTGCACGAGCGAGGCGACCGCGGCGAGCTCGGGCAGCGTCGACATCCCGTCGCACGCGCGCACCTCGATCGTGCCCCAGCGCGGGGCCGGCCGGATGTCCCAGCGCACTTCGCTCGCGTCGGCCATGACGCCGGTGCGCACCATGTCGTCCAGATACCCCTCGAACTCCGACCAGTCCCGCAGCGGCCACGGCAGGCCGGCCGTCGGCAGCTGCTGGAAGACGAGCGAGCGGTTGGATGCGTAGCCCGTGCGATCGCCCGCCCAGAACGGGCTCGAAGCGGACAGTGCCTGAAGGTGGGGCAGGTAGACCGCCAAGGCGTTGATGATCGGGAAGACCTTATTGACGTCCTCGACGCCCACGTGCACATGGATGCCCCAGATCATCATGTTTCGCCCCCACCATTGGGTGCGCTCGATCAGGGTGTGATAGCGCGTCTTGTCGGTGACCTGCTGGTCGTACCACTGCGCGAACGGATGGCTGCCGGCGCAGAGCAGCTCGACCTCCATGGGATTGGTCACCGTGCGGATCGCGGCGATCGCGTCCGCGATGTCATCCACCGCAGCGGCGACGGTGTCGCCGATGCCGCTCGTCACCTCGACGGTGTTGGTCAGCAGCTCCCCGGTCACGGTGTAGCGCTCGAGGGCGGTGCTCTCGGCCAGGGCGTCGATGACCTCGGGCCCGCGCGGAACCAGATCTCCGGTCGTGCCGTCGGCGAGCATCAGCTCCCACTCCAGACCGACCGAGGAACGCGCGGATGTGGCGAAGGGCACCGTCATCCGCACAGTTTGACACGCGGATGCCGCCACCCCGCGGTTTCGCGTGGTTCGCGGCGCCGCTCCGGTTATGAGAGAATTGTGGGTCGGATCACTTGCTCGACCCTCTATCCAGCATCTGATCCTCCCTTTTGAGCTTCCGCCGGGTGTGCACCCCACGCTCCAGGCGATCAGTTCGTCTCACTTCACACAATTCAGGAGAATCGTGGCTGTCAAGATCCGTCTCAAGCGCATGGGCAAGATCCGCGCGCCGTACTACCGCATCGTCGTCGCCGACTCGCGCACCAAGCGCGATGGTCGTGTCATCGAGGAGATCGGCAAGTACCACCCGACCGAGGAGCCTTCGTTCATCGAGGTCGACTCCGAGCGCGCGCAGTACTGGCTGGGCGTCGGCGCGCAGCCGACCGAGCAGGTCGCAGCCCTGCTGAAGCTGACCGGCGACTGGGGCAGGTTCAAGGGCGACAAGAACGCCGTCTCGACCGTCAAGGTCAAGGAGCCCAAGGCGCCGTTCGAGGTCGACTCGAGCAAGAAGGTCGTCATCAAGCCCAAGGCCGAGAAGAAGGCCGAAGAGCCCGCCGCCGAGGCGTCCGACGCCGACGCCGCGACCGACGCAGAGTAATCGTGGTGCTGGCCGCTGCGCTCGAGCACGTCATCAAGGGGATCGTCGATCACCCTGAGGACGTGTCCATCCGCTCGTCGACCTCGCCCCGCGGCGACGTCCTCGAAGTGCACGTGCACCCCGACGACCGGGGTCGCGTGATCGGGCGCGGCGGACGCACCGCCAGGGCGCTGCGCACGCTGATCACCGCACTCGCGGACGGCCGGCGCGTGCGCGTCGACGTCGCGGACGACTGACGTGGCTTCTCCCGAAGAGACCTCGTCGGCACGTCCGCCCAAAGCGGCCAAGACGCAACTGCGCGTCGGTCGCTTGGTCAAGGCGCACGGCCTCAAGGGCGCGCTCAAGCTCGAGCTGTACACGGATGACCCCGAAGGTCGCTTCGCGCCGGGATCATCGTTCACCCTGCAGGTTCCGGAGTCCTCTCCGTGGCACGGCAAGTCGCTCACCGTCCGTGAGTTCCGCTGGATGAACAGCCATCCGGTGGCCTTCTTCGAGGGCGTGGATGATCGCTCCGGCGCCGAGGAGCTCGTGCGCGCCATCCTCTGGATCGACCAGGACGACGAAGACGCTCCGTCCGAAGACGACGCCTGGTACGACCACCAGCTCGTGGGTCTGCAGGTCGTCCGCGACGGCGAGGTCGTCGGGCGCGTGATCCGCGTGGACCACTTCCCGGCACAGGACCTGCTGATCGTCCGACTTCCCGGTGACAGCGAGGTGCTCGTTCCCTTCGTCAAGGCGATCGTGCCCGAAGTCGACATCGCGGGCGGCCGGATCCTGGTGACCCCGCCGGCAGGCCTGTTCGAGGACCTTCCCGCCGACGACACCGACGACGACGGCGAGTTCGGGGACGCGGATGCCGACCGCCCGGCATCCGACGAGGACGACACCGAAGAGGCCTGACGTGCGCATCGACGTCGTCTCGATCTTCCCGTCCTTCTTCGACGTCCTCGAGGTCTCACTGCTGGGCAGAGCCCGCGGGAGAGGACTTCTCGACGTCCGCGTCCACGACCTGCGCGAGTGGACGTACGACCGCCACCGCACCGTCGATGACACGCCCTACGGCGGTGGAGCCGGCATGGTCATGAAGCCGGAGCCCTGGGGTGAGGCGCTGGATGCGATCACCGCGGATGCCGCACCCCTTCCGGTGATCATCTTCCCGTCGCCGGCGGGGGAGGTCTTCACCCAGGCGACCGCGCGCGAACTCGCGCAGCGGGAGCACCTGGTGTTCGGCTGCGGGCGATACGAAGGAATCGACGAGCGCGTGTTCACGCATGCCGCGCAGCTCGGCGAGGTGCGCCTCATCAGCCTGGGCGATTACGTGCTCAACGGCGGCGAGGTCGCCGCGATGGCGATGATCGAGGCGGTCGGTCGCCTCATCCCGGGTGTCGTGGGCAACCCGGAGAGCCTGGTCGAGGAGTCGCACGAGGAGGGCCTCCTCGAGTATCCGTCCTACACGAAGCCCGCCGCTTGGCGCGGCCTGGAGGTGCCACCCGTGCTCCTGAGCGGAAACCACGGCGCCATCGCGTCATGGCGTCTCGAACAGCAGCTCGAGCGAACTCGCGCGCGACGCCCCGACCTGCTGGGCTCCGACCACGACGGGGCCTCGTAGCCGCCACGTCAAGGGTCGCGGACCATGTTTCCCGGCCCAGTAGCCTGGAAACCCCGGTCGATCGGGTCCCGAACGATCGACCTCACTGGAGGCGATGTGCAGACTTGGCCAGGTTCGAGCTATCCGCTCGGCGCGACGTTCGACGGCAATGGAACCAATTTCGCACTGTTCAGTGAGGGGGCTGAACGGGTCGAGCTGTGCCTGTTCGGCGACCGCGGCAAGGAGACCCGCGTCCCCCTCGTCGACGTGGACGCCTACGTGTGGCATGCCTACCTTCCCCAGGTGCGCCCGGGACAGCGCTACGGCTACCGGGTGTACGGACCCAACGACCCGAAGAGCGGCGCGCGTTTCAACCCCAACAAGCTGCTGCTGGATCCCTACGCGAAGGCCGTCGAGGGTCAGGTGACGTGGGGGCAGCCCGTCTTCGGCTACGACTTCGGCGAGCCCGATTCCCGCAACGACGAGGACTCGGCGACATCCATGATGAAGGGCGTCGTGGTCAACCCGTACTTCGACTGGGCCGGTGACCGGCAGCCCAAGACGCCGTACTCCGAGTCGTTCATCTACGAGGCGCACGTCAAGGGGCTCACGCAGACCCACCCCGGCATCCCGGACGAGATCCGGGGCACCTACAGTGCCATCGCGCACCCCGTGATCATCGAGCACTTGAAGAAGCTCGGCGTCACGGCGATCGAGCTCATGCCGGTGCACCAGTTCGTCAACGACTCGACCCTTCAGGAGAAGGGGCTGTCCAACTACTGGGGCTACAACACCATCGCGTTCCTCGCGCCGCAGAACACCTACGCGTCCACGGGCGACCGGGGCCAGCAGGTCGAGGAGTTCAAGGGCATGGTGCGGGCGCTGCATGCCGCGGGCATCGAGGTGATCCTCGACGTCGTCTACAACCACACCGCTGAGGGCAATCATCTGGGGCCGACCCTGTCGATGAAGGGCGTCGACAACGTCGCGTACTACAAGCTCGAAGACGACGACAAGCGCTACTACACCGACTACACCGGTACGGGCAACAGTCTTAACGCCGGCAATCCGCACGCGCTCCAATTGATCATGGACTCGCTGCGGTACTGGGTGCTCGAGATGCACGTCGACGGCTTCCGCTTCGACCTGGCCTCGGCCCTCGCACGCGAGTTCTACGACGTCGATCGCCTCGCGACCTTCTTCGAGCTCGTCCAGCAGGACCCGGTGGTCTCACAGGTCAAGCTGATCGCCGAGCCGTGGGACGTCGGCCCCGGCGGATACCAGGTCGGCAACTTCCCTCCGCAGTGGACGGAGTGGAACGGCAAGTACCGCGACACCGTGCGCGACTTCTGGCGCGGCGAGCCGCAGGCCCTCGGCGAATTCGCGTCACGACTGACGGGGTCGGCAGACCTCTACGAGCACTCCGGTCGTCGTCCGGTCGCGTCGGTCAACTTCGTCACGGCCCACGACGGGTTCACGCTGCGCGACCTCGTGAGCTACAACGAGAAGCACAACGAGGCCAACGGGGAGGACAACAACGACGGCGAATCGCACAACCGCTCGATGAACTTCGGGGTCGAGGGTCCGACCGACGACGTCGAGATCAACACGATCCGAGCCCGCCAGCAGCGCAACTTCATCGCCACGCTCCTGCTCAGTCAGGGCGTGCCGATGCTCCTGCACGGCGATGAGCTCGGCCGCACCCAGTACGGGAACAACAACGGCTACGCACAGGACAACGAGATCACCTGGGTCGATTGGGAGAACGTCGATCAGCCGCTCGTCGAGTTCACCGCCGCCATGGCGCGACTTCGCCGTGACCACCCCACCTTCCGCCGCAGGCGCTTCTTCAACGGCCGTCCCGTGCGCATGCAGGACGGCGAACAGCGCCGCGACATCGCCTGGCTGCGACCGGACGGTACGCTCATGCAGCCGGATGACTGGGAGTCGGGTTTCGGACGCGCCATCGGCGTGTTCCTCAACGGACGCGGCATCCGCGAACGCGACTACCGGGGCGAGCCCATCGTGGACAAGCACTTCATCGTGCTGTTCAACGCCGGTGACGACATCGTCGACTTCCGCACGCCCGTGATCGACGACAGCCCGATGTGGAACGTCCTGATCGACACGGCGGGCGAGAAGGCGGACAGCGATCCCCTGCAGCCGGGCGCCACCGTCCGACTGCATGCGAAAGCGCTCATGGTGCTTTCGGAGCACAGCGTGATGGAGCCGGAGATCGACCACTCGGTCGCGGCATCCCTGGCGGCGCAGACCGACACGACGATGCCCGGGCAGTCGCCCAAATCGGAGCTGGAGCACTGAGCATGGCCCGCACGCCCCGATCGACCTATCGTCTGCAGATCCGGCGCGATTTCGATCTGGATGCCGCGGCCCGCGTGACCGGATACCTGCGGGACTTGGGCGTGTCGTGGGCATATCTTTCACCGCTGCTGAAGGCGACCGACGGCTCCGACCACGGCTACGACGTGGTGGACCCCTCGCAGGTCGACCCTGCGCGCGGCGGCGCGGCGGGTCTGGGGCGGTTCGCTTCTGCCGCGCGGGAGGCCGGACTCGGCATCCTGATCGACACGGTGCCCAACCACATGGGGATCTCTCAGCCTGCGCAGAATTCCTGGTGGTGGGACGTCCTCACGCACGGGCGGGCATCCCGCTACGCCGAGGCCTTCGACATCGACTGGGACTTCGGCGGCGGCAGAGTGCGCGTGCCGATCCTCGGTGCGAGCACCGAGGAGGTCATCGCCGACGGCCAGGTGAGGATCGATCCCGGCACGAGCGGTCTCGCGCCGCACGGCGTGGTCCGCTTCTATGACGAGCACGTCCTGCCGCTCTCACCGGGATCCGTCACGGCCGGCTCCGACCTGGCCGACACCCGCGTCATCGAACAGGTGCTCGCGCGCCAGCACTGGGAGGCGATCTTCTGGCGGCGCGAGGCGGCAGAGCTGAACTACCGCCGCTTCTTCGCCGTGACCACTCTCGCCGGCGTCCGCGTCGAGATCCCGTGGGTGTTCGACGAGAGCCACACCGAGGTGCTGCGCTGGATCCGCGAAGGCCTCGCGGACGGACTCCGCGTCGATCATCCCGATGGCTTGCTCGATCCCGGCGCCTACCTCGAGCGTCTGGCCGCGGCCACCGGGGGAGCGTACGTCCTCGTGGAGAAGATCCTCGAGCACGGCGAAGAGCTGCCCGGCTGGTGGGAGACCGACGGGACCACCGGGTACGACGCGCTCGGCGAGATCGACCGCGTCCTGATCGATCCGGCGGGGGAGGCCGCGCTGTCCGTGCTGGATGCGCAGCTGCGCGGGGATGACACGAGGCCGTACAGCGAGGTGATCCACGACACCAAGCGGATGATCGCGGACACGATTCAGGGTGCGGAGATCGCCCGCCTCGTCCGGGAGCTCCCGTCGAATCTGCAGGGGCCCGCTGCTCATGACGCACTCGCCGAGCTGCTGGCCTGCTTCCCCGTGTACCGCTCCTATCTTCCCGCCGGACGCCGCCATCTCGACGATGCCGCCGCCGCTGCTGTGACCCGTCGTCCGGATTTGACCGGGACCATCGAGCAACTCGTCCCGCTCCTGGCGGACCCGGCGCGGGATGTCGCACGCCGATTCCAGCAGACGACCGGCCCGGTCATGGCGAAGGGTGTCGAGGACACTGCCTTCTACCGCTACGGGCGGCTCGGCTCCCTCACCGAGGTGGGCGGCGACCCGTCCGTGTTCGCGCTGACCGTGGAGGGGTTCCACCGCGCGCAGGCCCAGCGGCACGCATCGTGGCCGCTGTCGATGACCACGCTGTCGACGCACGACACCAAGCGCGGCGAGGACGTGCGCGCCCGCCTCGATGTCCTCGCCGAGGTCCCCGGACGCTGGGCGGCGGTGCTGGCGGAGATGCGCGAACGCGCTTCGACCGGGCACGCAGCGTTCGACAACCTCCTGTTCCAGGCGGTCCTCGGGTCGTGGCCTGCGTCGCGCGAACGGCTCCACGCGTACGCGGAGAAGGCGTCCCGCGAAGCGGCCGAGGCGACCGGGTGGTGGGATCCCGACCCTGCGTTCGAGCAGCGCCTGCACGCCACCGTCGACGCCGTCTTCGACGATCCGCAGCTGCGGCGCACGATGGCCGAATTCGTCGCCGAGGTCGCCGCGGCCGGCTGGTCCAACGGCCTGTCGGCCAAGCTGCTGCAGCTGACCGCACCGGGGGTTCCCGACGTCTATCAGGGCTCGGAGCTGTGGGAGACCTCGCTCGTCGACCCCGACAACCGGCGCGAGGTCGATTTCGATGCACGTCGACGGATGCTGGCCGAGCTGGACTCCGGCTTCTCCGAGGGTCGCCTCCCACGCGTGGACGAGACGGCGGCCGCGAAGCTGCTCGTCACGTCGCGCGCGCTGCGCCTGCGCCGGGACCGCCCCGACCTGTTCACGATGTACCGGCCGATGACCGTCGTGGGACCGGCATCCGATCACGCGATCGCGTTCGATCGGGGCGGGGCGGTCGCCGTCGCCACGCGACTGCCGGTGGGGCTCGCAGCACGGGGCGGCTGGGGGGACACGGTGCTGCTTCGGCATTCCGGCCCGACGACGGATGCCCTCACCGGACGCACGTTCCGCGGCTCGACCATCCCGCTGCACGAACTCCTCGCCACGTACCCGGTCGCCCTTCTGGTGCCGGCTGAGAACGAGGAGGATCAGTCCGCATGATCGAGGTCTGGGCGCCGCGGCGCACGACGGTCCGGCTGCATCGGCCGGGCCACGACCCGCTGGCGATGGAACGGCGCGAGGGAGGCTGGTTCGCGGCATCCGTCGATCTGGACGACGGCGACGAGTACGGATTCCTCCTCGACGATGCACCGGCCGTCCGCCCCGACCCGCGGTCGCGTCGGCAGCCGCACGGCGTGCACGAGCTGAGTGCGTGGTTCGATCCGGGTCGTCACGACTGGCAGGACGCCGACTGGACCGGACGGCAGCTCGCGGGAGCGGTGATCTACGAGCTGCACATCGGAACGTTCACGGCGGACGGAACGCTCGATTCGGCCATCGACCGCCTCGACCACCTCGTCGACCTCGGCATCGGCTTCGTCGAGCTGCTGCCGGTCAACGCGTTCAACGGCACGCACAACTGGGGATACGACGGAGTCCTCTGGTACGCCGTCCACGAGGGCTACGGCGGTCCCGCCGCCTATCAGAGGTTCGTCGACGCCTGCCATCAGCGCGGAATCGGCGTCATCCAGGACGTCGTGCACAACCACCTGGGACCGAGCGGGAACTATCTTCCCGAGTTCGGGCCGTATCTGCGCGACGCGGAGCGCAACACCTGGGGTTCGTCCATCGACCTGGACGAACCGGAAGTGCGCTCGTACATCGTCCAGAACGCGCTGATGTGGATGCACGACCACCACGTGGACGGACTCCGCCTGGACGCCGTGCACGCGCTCAAGGACCGCTCCGAGCGACACATCCTGCCGGAGCTCGCGGAGGCCACCGAGGCCCTCAGCGCGCACCTCGGCCGGCCCCTCACGCTCATCGCGGAATCGGACCTGAACGACGCCAGGCTCATCACCGCCCGCGAAGCCGGCGGCTATGGCCTGACCGCGCAGTGGAGCGATGACTATCACCACGCCCTGCACGTCGCGGTCTCCGGCGAGACGACCGGGTACTACGCCGACTTCGAGCCGCTCTCAGCGCTGGTGAAAGCGACGACCCGGGGCTTCTTCCACGACGGCAGCTGGTCCTCGTTCCGGGGGCGCGCGCACGGGCATCCGATCGACACGCGCATTCCCACATCGCGCCTGGTCACCTTCAGCCAGGATCACGACCAGATCGGCAACCGCGCGGCAGGCGACCGCCTCTCGCAGAGCATCGACGAGGGGGGTCTGGCGGTCGCAGCAGTGCTCACCGTGCTCTCGCCGTTCACGCCGATGCTCTTCATGGGGGAGGAGTGGGCGGCGTCCACGCCGTGGCAGTTCTTCACGTCGCATCCCGAGCCCGAGCTCGGCCGGGCGACGGCGGAGGGGCGGATCGCCGAGTTCGCCGCGATGGGCTGGGACCGCACGGTCGTGCCCGATCCGCAGGACCCGCAGACCTTCCAGCGCTCGAAGCTCGACTGGGCCGAGCGCGATCGGGATGTGCACGAACGCATGCTCACCCTCTACCGCACGCTCATCGCCCTGCGGCGGCAGCTGCCCGACCTCACCGACCCCGCGTTCGGCTCGCTCGCCGCCGAGGCCGACGAGGAGGCCAGGGTGCTCCGCCTCTCCCGGGGTGGAACGCAGATCCTGGTGAACTTCGCCGAAGACACGAGACGGATGCCGCTGCCCGGGTCACCGGCGGTGCTGCTGGCGACCGCCGATGACTTCGCCCACGAAGCAGGGGATGCGGTCCTGCCGGGTCGTTCGGCCGCGGTCGTGCGCGTCGCCTGAGATCGCGACACCCGGTCGACGGTGCCGCGTCAGGCGACGCCGAGCCAGGAGCGATCGGTCAGCACGATCGGGCCGGACTCCGTGACGGCGACCGTGTGCTCCGCATGCGCGCCGCGAGAGCCGTCGGCGCTGCGCAGCGTCCAGCCGTCCGGGTCGGTGACGAGCTTGTCGGTGGTCTCGAGGAACCACGGCTCCAGGGCGATCACCAGCCCCGCACGCAGCGGGTATCCCCGGCCAGGCTTGCCGTCGTTGGGCACGTGCGGATCGCCGTGCATGATGTGGCCCACACCGTGCCCACCGAAGTCGGTGTTGATCTCGTAACCATCGCCCCGCGCCACCTGCGCGATCGCGTGCGAGATGTCGCCGATGCGCTGCCCGACCGCGGCTGCCGAGATGGCGGCATCCAGCGCCCGTTCGGCCGTGTCGATGATCGCAAGGTCCTCATCCCGCGCCGAGCCGACGACGAACGAGACCGCGGAGTCGGCGACCCAGCCATCGACCGAGGCGGCGAAATCGAGCGACACGAGGTCGCCGTCCTTGAGGGAGTAGTCGTACGGAAGCCCGTGCAGCACCGCGTCGTTCACGGAGGTGCAGATGACCTTGCCGAACGGGCTGGCGCCGAAGGAGGGGTGGTAGTCGATGTAGCACGACTCCGCACCCGCTCGCCGGATGAGCTCGTGCGCGCGGCGGTCGATGGCCAGCAGGTTCGATCCGACTCGCGTCTCGTCGCGCAGCGTGGCGAGCACTTCGGCCACGAACCGCCCTGCGGGGCGCATTGCCTCGATCTCGGCGGGAGTGCGTAACTCGATCATCCGGTTCCTTTCGTCGGGTCCATTCTGTCCGAACGCGCGGGGTCGCGCTCCGGCGCACCGCCGGCCGCACTCCGTGCCGCTGGGTCTCCGCGTACGGGGACCCGCATCCTGGCTGGGAGGATGCCGCGTGGTCACGGGCCACCCTGTCCGATCCGCGCACCACCGGCGTACCATCAAGGCTATGTGGCTCCGTCGCGCGTTCTACGCCTGGTTGATTCCGGCTGCGTTCGTGCTTCCGCTGTGGCTCCTGGTCGGCTGGGGCGTCTTCAACGCCGGTGGCTGGGCGTTCCTGTGGGTCCTGTTCCTCGCGATTCCCTCCGTGTTCATCGGCCAGCTCGTGCTCACGCTGCTCGTCCGCGCACGCGGGACGGTGCGAGCCGAGCGAGCGGTGTCGTGGTGGGATGTGCTCGGCTTCGGGGTGTGGCACGCGCTCACGTTCTCGCTCGGGTTCTACAACCAGGCGTGGTGGGCGCCGGTCATGGTGCTGACGATCATCGTCGGCCTGGCCCTGTTCTGGCTCGAGCTCGTGCAGCTGTGGCGCGAGGCCAAGCCGTCAGCGCTTCTCATGCGCACGACGGAGGGGATCGGCTACATCCCCGCGCAGGTGCCTCGCACGGCTCCCAGCGAGCGGGACGTGATCGTCATCACGGAACGACCGCCGACCGTCTGAGGCGTTTTGGCCCGCCGGGGCATCCATGGCAGAATGATCCTTTGTGTCCTGATCAGGCTCTGCCTCAGGGGAGCCGGCTCTCGGACGAATCGTCGAGGGCCTCGGGCACACACCATCCTTTCCCACCAGTACCGCGGTCGACCTGTGGCGGCCGCAGAGAGCAATGATCATGCAGATCCTCGACTCCGTCGACGCAGCCTCGCTGCGTTCCGACATCCCCGTCTTCGGCGCCGGCGACACCGTCAAGGTGCACGTCAACATCACGGAGGGCAACCGCTCCCGTATCCAGGTCTTCCAGGGCGTCGTGATCCGTCGCTCGGGCGACGGCGTCCGTGAGACGTTCACGGTCCGCAAGATCAGCTTCCAGGTCGGTGTCGAGCGCACGTTCCCCGTGCACAGCCCCGTCATCGATCACATCGAGGTCGTCACCCGCGGTGACGTGCGTCGCGCGAAGCTCTACTACCTGCGCAACCTCCGTGGCAAGAAGGCCAAGATCAAGGAGAAGCGCGACAACTGACGCGCTCCCACACGAAACCCCGGTCACTTTCGACCGGGGTTTCGTCGTCCCCGGTCCTGCGGATGTGCGACCCTTGATCTCGCGGTGCGCTCATGTGCGGCGGACGCGTAGAAGGATCTGAATGTCGATCGAGCAGACGGCGCCCGCGGCGCCGGCGCCGTCCTCGCGTTCCACGGAGAGCAGCGGGCGGCGCGACCGTCGTCGCGGGTGGCTGACATTCCTGCGCGACGTCATCATCATCGTGCTCGTCGCGGTGCTCGTGTCCTTTTTGGTCAAGACGTTCCTGGTGCGGTCCTTCTACATCCCTTCGGGCTCGATGGAGAGCACGCTCATGGTCAACGACCGCATCCTGGTCGACGAGGTCACCCCGCGGTTCGGCGGCTACGAGCGCGGTGACATCGTCGTGTTCCGCGACCCGGGCGGCTGGCTGCCGGTCAGCACGGACGCGCCCCGATCGCCGATCGTCGAGGCGGTGGACTGGAGCCTCTCCCTCGTCGGTCTCTCCGCGCCGGACAGCGACGACCACCTCGTGAAGCGGATCATCGGGACGCCGGGCGATCACGTCGTCTGCTGCAACACCCTCGGGCAGATCAGCGTGAACGACGTGCCGATCGATGAGACCGACTACCTCAAGCTCCCCACGGCCGACAGTCCGGCATCCGCGGACGACTTCGATGTCGTGGTGCCGGATGACCGCCTCTGGGTGCTCGGTGACAATCGCTACTCGTCGAAAGACTCCCGCTACAACCAGGACCAGCCCGGCAAGGGCTTCGTGCCGGTCGGCAACGTCGTGGGACGCGCCTTCCTGATCACGTGGCCGTTCGATCGGTTCGGGATGCTGGACTTCCACCACGCCGTGTTCTCCGGGGTTCCGGAGCCGGTCGGGGAGCCCGCCGCGAAATGACCGTCGCGGAGCCGCGCCTGACGCTCGAGCGGCGACTGCTGCGCGATCATCCGATCCTGATCGCGTGCGACGAGGTCGGCCGTGGAGCTCTGGCGGGACCGGTCGCCGTGGGCGCTGTGATGATCGACGCACCCCGCTCGCGCAAGCGCGTCCCGCAGGGACTGCGCGACTCCAAGCTCGTGCCCGAGCATCGGCGCGCCGAGGTCGCGGCCCGGGCGGCCTCGTGGGTGTCGGCCAGCGCCGTGGGCTGGGCGAGCGCCGCCGAGATCGACGACGTCGGCATCATGCGCGCGCTCGGGCTTGCGACCATGAGGGCACTGGCGGACCTCCGCGCTCACGACGTGGTCCCGGAAGAGGCGATCGTGGTGCTCGACGGCAACTACGACTACATCACGCCGGCGGGCGGCACCGGACTGACGATCCGGCCGGTGATCAAGGCGGACCGCGACTGCGCCAGCGCGGCCGCGGCATCGGTCATCGCCAAAGTCGCCCGCGACTCGCTCATGACGGGACTGCACGACGAGATGCCGGCGTACAACTGGGCGCGCAACAAGGGGTATGCGAGCCCCGACCACCGCGACGCCATCCTCGAGCACGGCATCAGCCGCCACCATCGCGCATCGTGGTCGTTCATCGGCTCGCCGACTCTGTTCTGAACCGTCGACTCCGACCCGAAGGCGCCGACCCCGCCGATCAGGAGTCGAGCGAGAGCTCCTCGGGCAGGTGGAAGTCGCGTCGGGAGAGCTCCTCGACGTTGACGTCCTTGAAGGTGAGCACCCGTACGGCCTTGACGAACCGATCGGCGCGGTAGATGTCCCAAACCCACACATCGGACATCGTGATCTCGAAGTAGAAGTCGTGCTCGGTGTCCCGGCGGACGACATTGACCTCGTTGGCGAGATAGAACCGGCGTTCCGTCTCGATCACGTACTGGAACTGCGAAACGACGTCGCGGTACTCGCGGTAGAGAGCGAGCTCCAGTTCGCGGTCATAGTCTTCGAAGACTTCGTCATCCATGGTGCTCCCATCCTAGAGTCGCGCGCCCGATCCCGCTCTCGCCTCCTCCCCAGCATCGGTTCACGCACGGTTGTCCACCCCCGGCCGATCGCGGACCCGCTGCGCGGTTCTGGCCGGACACGATCGATGCATGGCACACAAGGACGTCCTCGGGCGCGCGGGTGAAGAGCGCGCCGCGCGGTATCTGCAGTCACGGGGATACACCGTGCTGGATCGCAATTGGCGCATCCGGGAGGGCGAACTCGACCTGGTCGCGGCAAGCGGAGCCGAACTCGTGGTCGTCGAGGTGAAGACGCGGCGCGGCGAAGGGTTCGGCCATCCCTTGGAGGCGATCGACCGGCGCAAGCAGTCACGGCTGTGGAGACTCGCGATGGCGTGGATCGCCGCCCACCCCGATGAGGCTCAGGGGCGCCGGCTGCGCATCGATGCCATCGCGATCGTCGGTCCCGACCCATCGTGCGCACACCTGGAGCACCTGGAGGATCTGCGGTGACGACGGCTCGCACGTGGGCGATCGCGCTCACGGGCCTGGACGGAGCGCTCGTCGAGGTCGAGGCGGACCTGTCGAATCAGCAGCCGGAGTTCCGCATCATCGGACTGCCGGACAAGGCGCTGGGGGAGGCGGTGCAGCGCGTGCACAACGCGAGCGCGAACTGCGGTCTCACGTTGCCGCGGCGGCGACTGACGGTGAACCTCTCACCCGCGAGCCTGCCGAAGACCGGTTCTGCCTTCGACGTCGCGATCGCGGTCGCCGCCCTCGCCACCGAGGGCGGGATGGATGCCGCATCCCTCGCCGAAACCGTGCACATCGGCGAGCTGGGCCTGGACGGTCGCCTGCGCCCGGTCCCCGGTGTGCTGCCGGCGGTCCTGGCCGCCGTGCGGGCGGGCAAACGCCGGGTGATCGTTCCTCATGCCAACGCCGCGGAGGCGGCGCTGGTGGACGGTATCGAGGTGATGGGCGCAGTCTCGCTCGCCGATGTCGCGAGGAGGCACGGTGCCGATGTCGAAGAGCGCTCGCTCGATCCGGTGCCGGGGCCGTCGGTTCCCGCAGAGGAACAGACAGCCCCGGAGCTGGCCGAGGTGATGGGCCAGCGCGACGCCGTCGGTGCCCTGATCGCAGCGGCCGCGGGCGGGCACCACATGCTCATGAGCGGTCCGCCGGGGGCGGGCAAGACGATGCTCGCCAGCCGGCTTCCCGGAATCCTGCCCCCGCTCGATGACGCGCAGGCGCTCGAAGTGGCCGCGATCCGATCCCTCTCCGGCGAGGGCGCGGGCAGCCTTCTGCGGCGCCCGCCACTGGAGGCTCCGCACCACAGCGCCAGCATCGCCGCGCTCGTTGGCGGCGGCTCGCGAATCCTTCGCCCCGGCGCGATCGCACGCGCGACGCACGGAGTGCTCTTCCTGGACGAGGTGGGGGAGTTCGCCCCCAGCGTGCTGGACGCGCTGCGGCAGCCGTTGGAGAAGGGCGAGATCACGATCCACCGAGCTGGAGTCACGGCATCCTTCCCCGCGTCGTTCCAGCTCATCCTCGCAACGAATCCGTGCCCCTGTGGCAGCTATGGCGTGAGGGGCGGCAGCTGCGTGTGTCCGCCCATGGCGATCCGGCGCTACCTGGGGCGGCTGTCGGGACCGCTGCTGGATCGCGTCGACATCGAGCTCGCGATGGCCCGCGTGTCGGTCGCCCACGCTCGCGACCTCGGGGAAGGTGTCGTGACCACGTCGGAAGCGGCAGCTCGCGTCGCCGAGGCTCGGGAGCGAGCCGCCCACCGACTGCGAGGCACGCGCTGGAGCCTGAACGCCCGGGTATCGGGGCCGTGGCTGCGCGAGGGACCGCTCGCTCTGCCGCCGGTGGTGCTGCGCCCTCTGGATGCCGCCCTGAACCGCGGCGCTCTGACGCTGCGCGGGTACGACCGGGTGCTGAGGGTCGCCTGGACCTTGAGCGATCTTGCGGCGCGCGCGAGCCCCACCGTGTCGGATATCGGCCGGGCACTGTTCATGAAGAAGGGCATCAGCACATGAGGGACTTTCTGCCGGTCGCGGCTCAGGCGCGGAATCTGCTCGCTCCGCTCGTCCCAGGGGAGCTCGACGACGAGCGGGCGCGGCGCCTGTATGCCGTGCACACCTGGAGCTGGCTCACGGAACCCGGAGACGGCGTTGCCGGACGCCTGGTCGCGGCGCTGGGCCACGAGGCGGCCCTGAACGAGGTGATCGCCGGTGGGAGGGACGGCGTTGCGAAGGATGCCGCGTCGATCGGCGAGAAGGAGTGGGCGGATGCCCGCGCCCGTTGGCTGCCGCGACTCGATCCGGACGGCGTCCGGCAGGCCCTGGAGATCGCCCGTCGGGCCGGGCTGTCGCTGCTGACCTCAGAGGACGCGGGGTGGCCCGCGGGTCTGGAGGATCTGGGCCCGCACGCCCCGATGCTGCTCTGGGTGCGCGGCGATGCCGGTGCGCTCACGCGCACTCCCCGCTCGGTCGCGCTGGTGGGCGCCCGTGCCGCCACCGCCTACGGCGAGCACGTGGCGATCGAGCTCGCCGCGGACCTGGTCGCCCACGGCGTCTCGATCGTGTCCGGCGCCGCCTATGGCATCGACGGCGCCGCGCACCGGGCTGCTCTGGCGGCCGGCGGCACGACAGTAGCGCTTCTCGCCGGCGGCGTCGACCGCCCGTATCCCACCGGACACAGCCAGCTCATCGAGCGGGTCGCCGCGACCGGCGCGGTGGTCAGCGAGGTCCCGTGCGGAACGGCGCCGACCAAGTGGCGATTCCTCGCGCGGAACCGCCTCATCGCGGCGCTGGCGGATGCGACGGTCGTGGTGGAGGCCGGGATGCGCAGCGGTTCGCTGAACACAGCGGGTCACGCAGCGACGCTCGCCCGACCGCTCGGTGCGGTGCCCGGGCCGGTCACGAGTGCGGCTTCGGCCGGTTGCCATCGCCTGCTCAGAGAGTTCGACGCGCGCTGCGTGACCAGCGCCGACGATGTGCGGGAACTGCTCGGAGCTGAACCGCAGACGCTGTTCGATCTGGCCGCCTCCGGCGCCCACCGGACCGACGACACCACGAGAGTGCGGGATGCGATGAGCTTCCGCTCCTGGAGACCGACCGCCGAGATCGCACGGCGATCCGGCCTGGCCCCAGGCGACGTGACCGGCATTCTCGGTCTGCTGGCACTCGACGGGCACGTCGTCGGAGGAGGGGAGGGCTGGCGGCGGACGCGCCATGGCGGAGGCGGCTGAGACGAACGCGAACTGAGGACGGCGCGCCGTGTGCCGCGGCGTCCTCAGCGAGCAGGGCGGGCATGCTGGGAGGATGCAGTTCGACCGTGCGGCTGCCGCGTATGCGGATCAGCTGTCGCGCGTGCGCCGGCTCTCGCCCGCGACCGTGCGCGCCTACGGGGCGGATCTGCGGGACCTGTCAGCAACCGTGCCTGGCGCGGAGGTCGGCGAGGTGGACCTCGAAGCGCTGCGCGAGTGGCTCTGGCGGGCGACCCAGCGCGGTGACGCGCGCGCGACCCTCGCCCGCCGTGCGGCCGCCGCTCGGAGCTTCTTCGCCTGGGCTCTCGAGGAGGGACTCGTGCCGGCGGATCCGAGCCTGCGCCTCGTGGCACCCAAGCGCGGACGGACGCTGCCGCGTGTTGCGACCGCGGACGGCGTCCGCGGCATGCTGGACGGTCTTGCCGACCGTGCGGCGACCGGGGACCCCGTCCTCCTGCGCGATCACGCCATGCTGGAGGTCCTCTACGGGTCGGCGGTGCGCGTATCCGAGCTCACGGGCCTGGACCAGGGCGACATCGACCTGCAGCGGGCGACGCTGCGAGTCCTGGGCAAGGGCGCGAAGGAGCGCGTGGTTCCCTTCGGCGTTCCCGCGCGGCGAGCGCTGGAGACGTATCTCGGTCGAGGCCGGCCGGTGCTCGTGGCCAGAGCGGCGCACCGGGCCCCGGGCCCCGCGGTCTTCCTCGGCGTCCGCGGCGCACGCGCGACACCGCGTGCGGTCTACGACGTCGTCGCCCGAGAACTCGGGGCGGTCGTCGGAACGGCGGCGGTGGGCCCGCACGCGCTGCGTCACTCCGCGGCCACCCACCTGCTCGACGGCGGCGCCGACCTGCGAGCCGTCCAGGAGATGCTCGGCCACGCGAGTCTGGGCACCACGCAGATCTACACGCACGTGTCTTCGGGGCGGCTCGCGGCCACGTACCGGCTCGCACATCCCCGGGCCTGACCCGCACCGCATCAGTCGCAGCAGGGCAGAAGCACCGCCCTCGGCACGATGCCCAGCAACAGCATCGGATTGATGTAGACGCCATCGAGGCGTACGCCGAAGTGCAGGGCACCCACCGTCGCGTGTCCGCCTGAGGACAAGGTTGCCACCGGCTCTCCGCGGATGACGAGGGTTCCCGGCCCCAGCGCGCTGGCGACGGGCTCCAGCGTGGTGACGAGTCCGTCTCCATGGTCGATCGTGAGGACGCCCCGGCCGGCGACCGCCCCCGAGAAGGCCACGATTCCGTCGGCCGGCGCGCGCACCGCAGAGGCGCCGAGCAGGTCCAGGTCGACGCCGCGATGACCCGGACCGTACTCGTGTGCCGGAGCGACGAACGCGCGGGCGATGCGAAATGTCTCCGCGGGCCAGACCCAGCCCTTCTCCGCCAGTTCCGCCGACTCCTGCCCGACCGGTGCGAGATCGGAGTCGCCGAGCGCATCAGCTCGGTCACCCGCAACACCGGTCACCAGCAGGAGCACGAGGCCGGCAGCGCAGGCCGCGGTGGGTCCGGATGAGTGCGAGCGCGGTGAACGCATGCGACCAGCCTGATGGGACGCCGAACGAGGTGGCGGCGGACGCTCGGCGCCGGGGGACAGACGGCGGCGCCCGAGCGCTGGGGAGGAGGGGCGGCTGGTACACTGAGGGGACACCTTGCTCGTCGAGGTGAATACGCGTGCCCAGAGCGCAGCCGAGAACGTCAGGTTCCCGGCGGCGCGGCATCCACTCCCACCGGTCTTGCAGAGCGATTTCGCTCTCGAGCGGGAGTGTGCCGGGCACCAGGCTCGCCGGCCGATCGGTCCGGCGGAAGACACAACCGCAAGCGGCGCTTCCGAGCGTCGAGAACAGGAGAACGGCCATGGCCGTCGTCACCATTCGCCAGCTGCTCGACAGCGGCGTCCACTTCGGACACCAGACCCGCCGGTGGAACCCGAAAGTCAAGCGCTTCATCCTCACCGAGCGCAGCGGCATCCACATCATCGACCTGCAGCAGTCGCTGACGTACATCGACAAGGCGTACGAGTTCGTCAAGGAGACGGTCGCCCACGGCGGCACCGTTCTGTTCGTCGGCACGAAGAAGCAGGCCCAGGAGATCATCGCCGAGCAGGCGACCCGCGTCGGCCAGCCCTACGTGAACCAGCGCTGGCTCGGTGGCCTCCTCACGAACTTCCAGACGGTCTCCAAGCGCCTCGCGCGCATGAAGGAGCTCGAGGAGCTCGACTACGAGAACCCGGCCGACAGCGGTTTCACCAAGAAGGAGCTGCTGCTGAAGAAGCGCGAGCTCGACAAGCTGCACAAGTCGCTCGGCGGTATCCGCAACATGTCCAAGACGCCGTCCGCGATCTGGGTCGTCGACGCCAAGCGCGAGCACCTCGCGGTCAACGAGGCGACCAAGCTCGGCATCCCGATCATCGGTATCCTCGACACGAACGCCGACCCCGACGAGTTCCAGTACCCGATCCCCGGCAACGACGACGCGATCCGCTCGGTGGGACTGCTCACCCGCATCATCGCCGACGCCGCCGCCGAGGGCCTCATCCAGCGCCACAACCCCACGGACGAGTCGGCCGAGGCCGCCGAGCCGCTGGCAGACTGGGAGCGGGAGCTGCTCGAGCAGAGCGCGCCCGAGCAGTCCTCCGCCGAGACCGAGAAGGTCGCCGACGAGGCGATCGCCGAGGCCGACCTGGCTGAGGCCGTCGAGGCCGAACGTGCCGTCGAAGGCGAAGCGGCCACCGAGACGGCCGCCGACGCCGCCGGCGCCGAGGCGCACGACGAAGCCATCGCGGATGCCGCGGGCGAGCCCGTCGCTGAGGTCGAGGCCGCCGAGGCCGAGGCCGCGAAGTAGTCGAACTTCCGCAACACGCAGTCGGCGGGGTCGTTCTGAACGACCCCGCCGACGCATCCCACTGAACTCATCACAAGCAAGGAGCCGCCACCCATGGCAAACTTCACCATCGCCGACATCAAGGCGCTGCGCGACCAGCTCGGCACGGGCATGGTCGACACGAAGAAGGCGCTCGAAGAGGCCGACGGCGACGTCGAGAAGGCCGTCGAGATCCTCCGACTCAAGGGCGCGAAGGGCAATGCGAAGCGCGCCGACCGCTCGACGAGCGAAGGCCTCGTCGCCGCTCGCGAGCAGGACGGCAAGGTCACGCTGATCGAGCTCGCCTGCGAGACCGACTTCGTCGCGAAGAACGAGCGCTTCATCGCGCTGGCCGACAAGGTCGCCGACGCGGCCGCCGCCGTCGCCGCCGACTCGGTCGAGAGCGCCCTGGCTGCGCCCGCGGGCGCCGGCACGGTCGAGACGCTCATCTCGGACGAGGCCGCCATCATCGGCGAGAAGGTCGAGCTGCGGCGCGTCCGCACCCTCAGCGGCGATCACTTCGAGGTGTACCTCCACAAGACCAGCAAGGACCTGCCCCCGCAGGTCGGCGTCGTGCTGGCCTACTCGGGTGAGGACGCCGAGACTGCGCGCAGCATTGCGCAGCACATCTCGTTCGCCAACCCCACGTACCTCTCGCGCGACGAGGTCCCCGAGGCCGACGTCGACAAGGAGCGCGAGATCGTCACCGAGATCTCCCGCCAGGAGGGCAAGCCCGAGGCCGCCCTTCCGAAGATCGTCGAGGGCCGCGTGAACGCGTTCTTCAAGCAGGTCTCGCTGCTCGACCAGGATTACGCGAAGGACAACAAGCAGTCCGTCGCCCAGGTCGCGAAGGACGCCGGTCTGACCCTGACGGGCTTCGCCCGCTTCAAGGTCGGCGCGTAGCACCGTGAGAAGGCCCGCATCGTGCAGATGCGGGCCTTTTCTGCTGTGCGGCACACGCCGCACGCTCGGATAGTTTGTACTCGACGAGAGGACGACACGTGATCGATGAGGCCACCGGAACCCGGCGGGTGCTGCTCAAGCTTTCAGGAGAGGCCTTCGGAGGCGGACAGCTCGGGGTGAACCCCGATGTCGTCAGTCAGATCGCTCGCGAGATCGCCGCGGCGGTGGACCGCGTCGAGATCGCCGTCGTCGTCGGGGGCGGCAACTTCTTCCGGGGTGCCGAGCTCAGTCAGCGGGGAATGGACCGCGGGCGCGCCGACTACATGGGGATGCTCGGCACCGTCATGAACGCCCTCGCGCTGCAGGACTTCCTCGAGCAGGCGGGAGCCGCCACCCGCGTACAGTCCGCGATCTCCATGACCCAGGTCGCCGAGCCGTACATCCCGCGTCGCGCTCAGCGTCATATGGAGAAGGGCCGCGTCGTGATCTTCGGTGCGGGCGCTGGGCTGCCGTACTTCTCCACCGACACCGTCGCCGCTCAGCGCGCGCTCGAGATCGGCGCCTCCGAAGTGCTCGTCGCCAAGAACGGCGTGGACGGCGTGTACACCGCCGACCCGCACAAGGATCCGAGCGCCACGATGATCGAACGGATCACCTACCTCGACGCCCTTCAGCGCGGGCTCAAGGTCGTCGATTCCACGGCGTTCAGCCTGTGCATGGACAACCGCATGGACATGCGAGTCTTCGGCATGCAACCGGCCGGCAACGTCACGCGCGCGCTCCTGGGCGAGCCGATCGGCACGCTCGTCACCGCGTGAGCTCAAGGCCCTCCCCACTAGACTGAAGCCTCTGGATCTACCGATGGGAGTCACTGTGATCGCGGACGTGTTGGCTGAGGCCGGATCGCGTATGGACCGCGCTGTGGAGGGCGCGAAGGACGACTTCGCCACCGTCCGCACCGGCCGGGCGAACCCGCAGCTCTTCCAGAAGATCCTGGTCGACTACTACGGAACACCGACGCCGCTGGCTCAGCTGGCGTCGCTGAACAACCCGGAGGCGCGGACTCTCGTCGTCACCCCGTACGACAAGTCGGCGCTCAAGGCCATCGAGCAGGCGATCCGCGACACGCCCAATCTCGGGGCGAACCCGACCAACGACGGCAACCTCGTACGGGTCACGCTGCCGGAGCTCACCGAAGAGCGCCGCCGCGAATACGTCAAGATCGTTCGCGGCAAGGGCGAGGACGCGAAGGTCCACGTTCGCGGCATCCGCCGCAAGTCGAAGGACGACCTCGACAGCCTGAAGAGCGACATCGGCGAGGACGAGCTCGCCCGCGCCGAAAAGGAGCTCGACGCGCTGACACGCGCACATGTCGACGCGATCGACGAGGCGCTCAAGCGCAAAGAAGCCGAGCTGCTCGAGGTCTGAGCCCCACTGATGACCGACGCATCCGGCGATCTTCCGGGCAGCGAGCCACCCTCGCTGCCGCCGCTGACGAGGCGGGACGCCTCGAGCACGCGCCGCACCCCGGGGGCCGCCGACCAGCATCCCGATTTCCAGTCGCACGTGCGCGCCGCGCGCAGCGAGTTCGAGAATCAGGTCGCGCAGAAGCGCGCCGAATTCGAGGAGGCCAACGAGCGGATCAAGCAGCGCACCGGACGCAACCTGATCCTCGCCATCCTGATCGGTCTCGCGATCGGCGCCGTGCTCATCGCCTCGCTCATCTTCTGGAAGCCCGTCTTCGTCCTGTTCGCGCTGGGGGCGGCGATCCTGGGCATCTTCGAGTTCAGTCGGGCCCTGATCGGCTCGGGACGCAAGGTCGATCTGATCCCGCAGCTCGTGATCGGGACGATCCTGGTGCTCTCGGGTTTCTTCGTCGGACTGTGGCTGCACTGGGTGGTCGTCTTCGTCGCGGTCGCCCTCGTCATCGTGTGGCGACTGCTCGCGCAGATGTTCGCCCGGGACGGCCGCACGTACGGCGACGTCCTCGCCGACGTGCTGATCGCCGGCTTCATCCAGCTCTACGTTCCGTTCCTGACCAGCCTTTGTCTGATCCTGCTGCGTCAGGACGGCGGTGAGTGGTGGGTCCTGGCGTTCATCATCATCGCCGTCGCATCCGACACCGGCGCGTATGCGACCGGATTGTCGTTCGGCAAGCACCCGATGGCCCCGAAGATCAGCCCCAAGAAGACGTGGGAGGGATTCGCCGGCGCCGCGCTGGCGGCCCTGATCGCGGGCGTGCTGCTCTCGCTGTTCATGCTGGGGCTGCCCTGGTGGCCGGGGCTGATCCTCGGCGCGGTGGTGCTCGGAACGGCGACCGCCGGCGATCTCGGCGAGTCGATGATCAAGCGGGACCTCGGGATCAAGGACATGAGCTCGTGGCTGCCGGGACACGGGGGAGTGCTGGACCGCCTGGATTCGATACTGCCCTCCGTCGTGGCGGCGCTCGCGCTGTATTACGCATTCGCCCCGCTGGCCGCCTGATGGGCGCCGTCGAGACCCCCGCCATCACCTTCCCCGAGACCTCGGGCTCGGTGAAGGGCTACGAGCGGCGCGCGGTGGACGCTTTCCTGATCCGCGCCCGGCGTGCCTTCGAGGCCGACGCCGAGCCCCTGACCGCGGCCGACGTACGGCGGGCGGCCTTCCCCCTCGTGCGCCACGGTTACGTCATCGCCGCGGTGGATGCCGCGCTCGGCCGCATCGAGGATGCTTTCGCCGCGCGGGAGCGGGAAGCCGCCGTGGCAGACGAGGGCGCGCATGCCTGGGTCGGTCAGACACGCGAAACCGCTCAGGTCGTGCTCGACCGGTTGTCGCGGCCGAAGGGCCGGCGGTTCGACCGCGTGGGGCCCCTGCGATACGGCTACCGCATCGACGAGGTCGACCTGGTCGCCGACAAGCTCGCGAAATACCTCGAAACGGGGGACTCGGTGACCGTCGAGCAGGTGCGGGCCGTCGCCTTCCGGATGCAGCGGGGCGGGTACCGGGAGGTTCAGGTGGACGCGGTGCTCGACGCCGTGATCGAGGTCATGCTCGCCGTCGCGTGAGCACCCTCTGCGGATGGCAGGCCCGTGCGTGCCCGGCTAGACTCGGAGCACTGTGACCCCCGGTGACGAGATGCTGCCCGCGCGACGGACGACCCGTCACGACGTGGCGACGGTCGCGTCGCACAGCGGTCGCAGCTCGTCGGCGCCGCCGCAGCGCTGGTCGCGCCGACGCGGTGTTCTCGGAGTCTTCGCCGCGTTCGCCGCCCTGGGGTTCGTGGCCGCCTACATCGGACCGACCGGGAGTGCGCTCTCGCAGGCGAGTGCGCAGGAACGCGCGCCGATCACGCTCTACTCCAGCACCCTCGGCGACGCTCAGCGTCTGCTGCTGCAGGCGAGCGCCGAGGGCGCCGCCGTCGCTGCGGTCGACCTCGGCCGCAGCGGCTACACGGTCTACGTCGCGCCGAAGCCGACCCCCACGCCCACTCCCGAACCGGAGCCGGAAGTCGCCGAGGAGTCGTCCTCTGCCGCCTGGTCGCCGCCGTTCGTCTCCCCCGATCCGGGCACCGCTCAGGCGATCGCGTACGACATGGTCCGGGGCCGAGGGTGGGGCGATGACCAGTTCGCCTGCCTCGTGGCGCTGTGGAACAAGGAATCCGGGTGGCGCGTGAACGCCTACAACGCGGGCAGCGGGGCGTACGGCATCCCGCAGGCGCTGCCGGGCGACAAGATGGGATCGGTCGCACCGGATTGGGAGACGAACCCCGCGACGCAGATCGCCTGGGGGTTGAACTACATCGGGGGGCGCTACGGCGACCCGTGCGGCGCATGGGCGCACTCCGAGTCGGTCGGCTGGTACTGAGCACATGCCGCGGTCGAATCGTCGACGCTCGGAAGAGCCGGACGACGAGGCTCTCGATCGGCTGCTGAGCGGCTGGAGGCGCACGGAGACGCGTCGGGGGATCGAGTGGTCCGTGCAGCCCGTGTCCGCCGCCCAGGCTGTCAAGTCGTACACCTGCCCCGGCTGCGGTCGCGCTGTTGCGCCGGCGACGGCGCACGTCGTGGTCTGGCGCGCTGACGGCGTGCTCGGCGATCAGGCCGACCTCTCGGGGCGGCGTCATTGGCATTCGCACTGTTGGAGGATCGCCTGACATGGACATCCGCGGACCCGTTCTGCTGCCCGCCCGCCGCGAGGAGATCGAACTGCGCACGCTCGACGAGCTGACCCTCGTGGGCGAGCTCGCCCTGCCGCTGCAGGCCGAGCCGGTCGCGACACTCGTGACCCTACATCCCCTTCCGACGGCCGGGGGATTCATGGACTCCCACATTCTGCGCAAGTCCGCCGCACGCCTGCCCGCTCTCGCCGACCTCGCCGTCCTGCGCTTCAACACCCGCGGCACGACGTCGCCGCGCGGCACGAGCGACGGCGCCTTCGACGGCGGTCGGGCCGAGGCGTTCGACGTGGCCGCGGCGATGGATTTCGTGCGGGCGCGGCGGCTGCCCCGCCCGTGGCTGGTCGGCTGGTCCTTCGGCACGGAGCTTGCGCTCAAGTACGGCCTCGATCATGACATCGAGGGCGTGATCCTGCTCTCCCCGCCGCTGCATCGCACCACCCCGGAGGAGGTCGCGGCGTGGGCGGGAGCGGCTCGCCGGGTGGTCCTGCTCGTCCCCGAGCTGGACGACTATCTGCGTCCGGACGCGGCCGCCGAGCGCTTCGCGAGCGTTCCGGATGCCGTTCTGGTCGCCGTCGAGGGCGGAAAGCACCTGTGGGTCGGCGAGAACCAGACTCGCCGCGTGCTCACCGAGATCGTCGCGGCCGTCAACCCGGACGCCCTTCCGCTGGCCACCGAATGGGACGGCCCGCCGGGCGAAGAGGCCTGATCCGGCTCAGCGCTCGTTCTGCCGGGGGATGATGACCTGGCGGTAGATGATGAGGATGCTGGCGGCGACCGGAATCGCGATGAGCGCTCCGAGCAGGCCCAGCAGCGAGCCGCCGGCGAGCGCGGCGATCACGACGACGGCGCCGGGGACCGATACCGCGCGGTTCATGACGCGCGGCGAGATGACGTATGCCTCGATCTGCATGTAGATCAGGTAGTAGATCGCCGCGATGAGCGCCGTGGTCGGCGACCCCAGCCCGAGGCAGGTCAGCACGATGATCGCCGAGCCGGTCAGAGTGCCGACGAGGGGAATCAGTGAGAAGAAGAACGCCACGACGGCCAGGACCGCAGGGAAGGGCGCGTTGATGATCGACAGGAAGACCGCGCTCAGCACGCCGTTGATGACGCCCATGATGACTTGGCCCATGACGAAATAGCCGACGGACTTCGTGATCTGCTCCGCGATGTCGATGAAGCGCGCCCGCTTGGAAGCCGGGACCAGCTGGTAGACGGCCGCCTTCAGGTTCGGGGTCGATGCCGTGAAGTAGATGGTCAGGATGAGCACGATGAACGCACCGGCGATGCCGGCCAGCACCGTCGCGCCGACGGCGAGCACACCCTGGCCGATCGAGCCGTAGTCGAGATTGTTGACCCAGTCCTCGATGAACGAGAAGACCTCGTCCACGTTGAGATTCGGGAACACCCCACCCAGCCACGTCTTCACGTCATCGAGGGTCGTGCCGCTCTCGATGAGCTTCGTGATCGCCTCGATGAGCTGGCTGATCTGGCTGGCGATGATCGGTACGAGCATGAGGATGATGCCGCCGAAGAGCGCGAGCAGTCCCAGGATCGTGATCAGCACCGCTGCCCACCGGGGGAGCTTGCGCCGCTCGAGGAAGGCGATCGCCGGTTCCAGCCCGAGGCTGAGGAACAGCGCAGTGCCGACGTAGAGAAGGATCGTCGAGAGCGTCTGGACGCTGCCGATGAGCAGCAGTCCCACCCCGACGCCGAGGGTCGCAACGAGCGCGACGCGGAATGGGTTGTGCACCTTCACGGTGACTCCTGACTCTCCCCGTTCGGGGAGTGGTGTGCTGTCAGGTCAGGATATGCGGAGGTCGCACTCAGCGCGGGGATTGGCACCTCCCGGGCGACGCTCAGGTCTCTTTCGCTAGTCTGAAATGTCGAGTCGACGGCCCGCACCGTTCCCCCGCGGGCCCAGGAGAGGTGTATTCGTGCGTTTCGTGTGGGCTGTGGCGGCCTTCGTGCTCGCCGCCGTGATGATCGGCGCAGGCATCGCTCAGCGCACGGTCTTCCAGGGTCCCCGGTCTGATTCCGTCGATGTCACAGCCTCGGAAGAGGCGCCGTACCTGCTGATCGACGGCGCGGTGCTCAACAAGCTTCCCGGCGCGCAGACGCTGCGTGCCCAGGGTGACGGCGAGATCTTCGCCGCGTACGGTCGTACGACGGACATGAAGGCCTGGCTGGCCGACACGGAGTACAACGCCGTCTCGCTCAGCGCATCGGGAAAAGCGGTCTCCGACCTCGTCCCCCCCGCCGACGTCGAGGACGCCGACACGAACGCGGCCGACACGACCGACCCCTCACCGACTCCCTCCCCCGAGGAGACCACGGATGCCGCCGCGGAGCCCCTCGACGCGCGCAGCCCGATCGGCTCGGATCTGTGGCTGGACGAGTTCCAGCAGGAGGACGTCCTGATCGCACCCCTGCAGCTGCCCGAGGACATGAGCGTCCTGGTCGCGACCGACGGCACCGCCGCGGCTCCCTCCGAGGTCAGCGTCTCCTGGGCCGTCGCACGCACGACGCCATGGGCGGGGCCCCTCATCGTCGCTGGCGGCATTCTGATGGCGATCGGCGTCTTCCTGTACATCCTCGGCATCCGTCACGCGCGCCGGTCCCGAGGCCCTCGCCGCAAGGGTCTGCCCCTGCCGGTCACCGAGCCCATCGATCTGGCCGTCGAGGGGTCCGACAAGGGCGTCATCAGTGCGGGCGCCCCGACGCGCCGCTCCGTGACCAGCCGGAAACGCGCTTTCATCGTGATCCCGGCCGTCGCCGTCTCCGCCCTCCTGTTCGCCGGCTGCTCCTCGGATTCCTGGCCGCAGCTCGCCGGAAGTCCGACCCCCACCCCGACCGAGTCCGTGATCGTCCCCGAAGGTCAGCAATCACCCGCGGTCACGAAGGCCCAGGCGGAGCGGATCATCACGCGCATCGCCGAGACGGCCGCAGAGGCCGACACCGCGATGGACGCGACACTTGCCGCGAGCCGCCTCGACGGGGCCGTCCTCGATGAGCGGGAGACCAACTACCGCCTGCGCGGTGCGCTGCCGGACGAGGCGGCACTGCCGGCGATCCCCACCAAGCCGCTGGAGATCGTCCTTCCGCAGGCGTACGACGGCTGGCCGCGCTCGGTCATGGCGGTCGTGAACGACGAGGCCGACAAGACCGCGAGCATCATGCTGATGACGCAGGAAGACGCGTGGGCGCCCTACAAGCTCACGTACCTGTCCAGCCTCGAAGCGGCGACCCAGATGCCCGACCTCGCGCCGGCATACGTGGGAGCCCAGCAGGTGCCGCCGGACTCGTCCTTCCTCGTCATGCCTCCCGACCAGCTCGCGGCCGCATACGCCGACGTCGTCAACAACGGCGAGGCGAGCGAGTTCTCCTCCCAGTTCGAGGCGGAGGGGGATCAGTTCCGCACGAGCGTCGCGGCCGACAGGGAGAAGCGCCTGGCCGACTTCAACACCACCGCCGCATCGACCGGAAGCCTCTCCTTCGACACCGTCGCCGGAGCGCACCCCCCGCTCGCGCTCGCGACACTGGAGAGCGGCGCGATCGTCGCGGTGCACGTGAACGAGGTCGACACCGTCAAGCCGACGAACGCCGACGCGGTGATCAAGCTCGACACGAACCCCCGCGTCAAGACGCTCGCCGGTGCCGAGCAGTCCGCGACAGGGTTCACGACCACGTTCAGCGACCAGCTCTTCTTCTACGTTCCCGCTCTCGGTTCCACCGAGAAGATCCGCCTCCTGGGATATGCCTCCCAGATCCTCGATGCGAAGGTGATCCCTTGACGGACGTCCCCCTGGGCGCTGCACTCCGCGGCGCCGTCGACCTCTCCGCGCTCCGCAACCGCCCGGCACCGGCGCCTGCCGGTGCGCAGCCCCCGGCATCCGCTCCTTCCCTGGTCATGGATGTGACCGACGAGACGTTCCCGCAGCTGCTCGAGCTCTCTCGGACGGTTCCGGTCGTCATCGACCTCTGGGCCGAGTGGTGCGGTCCCTGCAAGCAGCTGAGCCCGATCCTCGAGCGGGTCGTGCTCGAGCTGGGCGGACGGCTGGTCCTCGCGAAGGTGGACGTCGACGCGAATCCGCAGCTGTCGCAGGCCTTCCGGGCGCAGTCGATTCCTCTGGTGGTGGCGCTCGTGGGCGGGCAGCCCGTGCCGCTGTTCACCGGCGCCGTCCCCGAGCAGCAGGTCCGTGAGGTCTTCGCACAGCTGCTGCAGCTGGCGGCGCAGAACGGCGTGACGGGGACGCTCGACGTCTCCGCAGACGGCGAGCTCGACGGCGAACCACAGGCCGAGGTGGAGCCCCCGCTGCCACCGCTTCACGCCGAGGCGTTCGAAGCGATCGAGGCGGGAGATTACGCGCGCGCGATCGTCGCCTATGAGAAGGCCCTCGCGGAGAATCCCCGCGACGACGAGGCCCGCGCCGGACTGGGCCAGGTCAAGCTGCTGGACCGCGTGCAGAACCTCGATCTGGCGCAGGCTCGCGCGGCTGCCGCGGCAGCCCCTCTGGACCCCGCTGCACAGTTCGCCGTCGCCGATCTCGACCTGGCCGGCGGACACGTCGAGGACGCTTTCGGGCGGCTGCTGGATCTGTTCGCAGCGCTTGCGCCCGACGAGCGCGCCCCGGTGCGCGAGCGGCTGGTCGAGCTGTTCGCACTCATCGGCGACGCGGATCCCCGCGTCGTGAGTGCCCGCGGTCGCCTGGCGTCGCTGCTCTTCTGAGTCCTCCGGGCGCTCTCGGGCCTGCAACCGCTAAGGCAGCAGCAGGCGTCCGCTGGGCGTCTGGGACGGAAGGTGCGCCTGCTTGTCGTGCTGGAGCCAGAGCACTCCCAGCGGCGGGAGCACCATCGTGGCGCGCCCGGATTCGCTCGCATGGACGGCTCCGAGATTGCCGACGCCGGACCCGCCGTACTCCTGCGCGTCGGAGTTGAGGATCTCGTGCCAGACGCCCGACTCGGGCAGATCCAGCGTGTAGCCGTTCACGGGCACGCCCGAGAAGTTGCAGACCACCACGACGGTGTTGCCATGCCAGTCCTTGCGCGAGAACGCGATGACGTTCGGATTCCAGCTCGGCCCGCCGAGCCGTGAGAACGCGGCGCCGTCGCTGTCGCGCGCCCACAGCGGCGACTGCGCCTTGTAGACGCTGTTGAGCGTCGCGACGAACCCGTGCAGCTGCGCATGCGAGGGCTGATCGAGGATCCACCAGTCCAGGCCCCGACCCTCGGCCCACTCCGACAGCTGACCGAACTCCTGACCCATGAACAGCAGCTGCTTGCCGGGGTGTCCCCACATGTACGCGAGGAAGGCACGCATGTTCGCGAGCTTCTGCCAGTGGTCGCCCGGCATGCGCGCGAACAGGCTGCCCTTGCCGTGGACGACTTCGTCATGGCTGATCGGCAGGATGAAGTTCTCACTGAACGCGTAGACGAACGAGAAGGACAGCTCGCCCTCGTGGTGAGCGCGGTACATCGGATCCCGCGCGATGTACTGCAGCGAATCGTTCATCCAGCCCATGTTCCACTTGAACCCGAAGCCGAGGCCCGCGCGGCTGGTCGCAGCGGTGACGCCGGGGAAGCTCGTAGACTCCTCGGCGATCATCGCGATGCCGGGGTAGCGCTTGTACGAGGTCGCCGTCACCTCCTGCAGGAACCGGATCGCCTCGAGGTTCTCCCGGCCGCCGTGGACGTTCGGCACCCACTCGCCTTCCTCGCGGGAGTAGTCCAGGTAGAGCATCGAGGCCACGGCGTCCACGCGCAGGCCGTCGACGTGGAACTCCTCAAACCAGTAGAGTGCGTTGGCCACGAGGAAGTTGCGCACCTCATTGCGGCCGTAGTCGAAGATGTAGGTTCCCCAGTCGCGGTGCTCGCCGCGTCTCGGGTCGGGGTGCTCGTACAGGGCTTCCCCGTCGAAGCGGGCGAGCGCGAAGGCATCCTTCGGGAAGTGCCCCGGAACCCAGTCCATGATGACCCCGAGACCGGCCTGGTGCAGCCGGTCGATCAGGTAGCGCAGGTCGTCCGGCGTTCCGAACCGGCTCGTGGGGGAGTAGTAGCCGGTGACCTGGTAGCCCCAGGATCCGCCGAACGGGTGCTCGGAGAGCGGCAGGAATTCGATGTGCGTGAAGCCCTGGGCGGTGACGTAGTCGATGAGCTGGTCGGCGCCGTCGCGGTACGAGAGGCCGGGGCGCCACGAGGCGAAGTGCACTTCGTAGATCGACATCGGCTGCGACACCGGCTGACGGGAGGCCCGGGCAGTCATCCACGCGGAGTCCTGCCACGCGTAAGCGGAATCGGTGACCACGGATGCCGTCGCGGGGGGCACTTCCGCGTAGCGCGCCATGGGATCGGCCTTGAGGATCCATTCGCCGCCGCGCGTCAGCAGCTGGAACTTGTACGTCGTCCCGGCGCCGATTCCCGGGATGAACAGCTCCCAGACGCCGCTTCCGCCCATGGAGCGCATCGCGTGCGCTGAGCCGTCCCAGCTGTTGAAGTCGCCCGCAACCCGAGCTGCCTGGGCGTTGGGGGCCCACACCGTGAAGGCGGTGCCCGCGATGCCGTCGATCGTCCGCACGTGTGCTCCGAGCACCCGCCAGAGCTCCTCGTGCCGGCCCTCGCGGATCAGGTGCAGATCCAGCTCGCCGATCGCCGGTCCGAAGCGGTACGGGTCCACGGCGCTGAAATCCGGCGCGTTCTCGTACGAGGTCAGGAGTTCGTAGGATCCGGCCTCACCGGAGCGCACGCCTTCCCAGATTCCGGCGCGCACGTGCTCGAGCGGCACGCGCGTGCCGTCCTCGAACACCGCGGTGACACTGCGCGCCAGGGGCCGGCGGGCACGGATCGTCCACTCCGCAGCGCCCTCCGCATCGGAGCCGAGATGGATGCCGAGGACGGAATGCGGATCGTGGTGCGATCCGGCGGCGACCGCGTCGAGCAGGTCATCGGTGGGACTCGTCATCGAGACTCCTTCACGTGCAGGATGTGGACGGGTTCTGTGAACGCGTCGAGCTTGACGAAGTTGTGATCCGACCACGTCCAGTGCTCGCCGGTCAGAAGCTCCTCGACCTCGTAGGGCTCGCCGGGCGGCACCCCCCACTCGCGCGTGTTCAGGTGCACCATCGTCTGTCGCACCGAGTGCGGGTCGACATTGGCGACGACGATGATCGTGTCGGAGTGACCCGTGGGCGACAGCTCCGCTCCGATGCGCTTGGAGAAGACGAGGATCGCGTCGTCGTCGCTCCAGTGAAGCCGGAGATTGCGCAGCTGCCCCAGTGCCGGGTGCGCGCGGCGGATCTCGTTGAGTCGCGTCAGATACGGAGCGAGCGAATCGCCGCGCGCTTCCGAGCCGGCCCAGTCGCGCAGCTTGTACTCGTACTTCTCATTGTCGATGTTCTCTTCCGAACCGGGCCGCGCGACGTTCTCGTACAGCTCGTAGCCGGCGTACACCCCGTAGGCGGGGGCACCGGTCGCGGCGATCGCGGCCCGGATCTTGTACGCCGGCCGCCCGCCGTACTGCAGATATTCGGTGAGGATGTCGGGGGTGTTCACGAACAGATTCGGGCGCAGGAAGTGCGCGGTGTCCGTGGCGAGTGCGGTGAGGAACTCTTCCAGCTCCAGCTTGGTGTTGCGCCAGGTGAAGTAGGTGTAGCTCTGCTGGAATCCCGCGAGGGCGAGGCCCTGCAGAGGCGCGGGGCGCGTGAAGGCCTCGGCGAGGAAGACGACGTCCGGATGGTCCGCCGACACCGTCGCGATGAGCCACTCCCAGAACTGCAGCGGCTTGGTGTGCGGATTGTCCACGCGGAAGATCTTGACGCCCTGGGCGATCCAGTGCCGCAGCACCCGCAGCGCCTCGGCGCGGATCCCCTCCGGGTCGTTGTCGAAATTGATCGGATAGATGTCCTGATACTTCTTGGGCGGGTTCTCGGCATACGCGATGGAGCCGTCCGGGAGAGTCGTGAACCACTCCGGGTGCGCCGCCACCCACGGATGATCGGGCGCCGCCTGCAGGGCGAAGTCGAGCGCGACCTCGATTCCCTCTGCACGCGCCGCGCGGACGAATGCCCGGAAATCGGCGAGCGTGCCGAGGTCGGGATGCACGGCGTCGTGGCCGCCCTCGTCGGAGCCGATCGCCCAGGGCGAGCCCGGATCGCCGGGCTGCGGGTCGAGGGTGTTGTTGCGTCCCTTCCGGTTGAGCCGGCCGATCGGGTGGATGGGCGGCAGGTAGAGCACGTCGAACCCCATCGCCGCGACGGCCGGCAGCCGCCGGGCGGCTGTGCGGAACGTGCCGCTCTTGATCGTGCCGTCCTTGAGGCGACGCGCTCCCTCGGACCGCGGGAAGAATTCGTACCAGGCACCGACGCCGGCCCGCTCGCGCTCGACGAGCAGCTCCAGCCGCGGCCCGATGCTCATGAGCGAGGTGAGCGGACGCTGCGCGAAGTACTCGGCGATCGATGGATCACGCACGATCTCCAGCGTCGCCTCGTCGGTGACCGACGGGTCGCGCAGCGATGCTGCGGCGCTCTCCAGCCGGCGCCGTTCGCTGATCGGTCGCGACTTCTCGGAGACCGCGCGGTCGAACAGGCGCGCTCCCATCTCGCGCATCACCGCGACGTCGACGCCCGCGGCGATCTTCAGGTCGGCGGCGTGCTCCCACGTTCCGAAGTCATCCGCGAACGCCTCGAAGCGGAAGCCCCAGACGCCCTCCTCGAGCGGGGTGATGGCGGTCTCCCACCGGTCGAACCCGTCGTTCAGCGGCTCCAGGCGGTGCAGCGACTCATCGCCGGACGGCGCGAAGAGACGCACATGCACGCCGATGCGATCGTGGCCCTCGCGGAAGGCCGTCGTGCGGAACGGGACGATCTCGCCCGCGTAGGCGCTGGGGCGGAACACCCCGTCCGGCACGGAGGGGGAGGAGAGCGCGAGGGGGATGCGGGGGGTCGCCGTCGCCCGATCGGGCTGGGTGTCGACCGCCGCTCGAACCGGGATCGGAGAGGCGCTTCGCCAGGGGCTGGTGCGCTCGGTGCGCGACGTCGTGACCACCTCTCGAACCTACCCCGCCGCCCGACGGGTGGACAGCCTGCGGCGCGCCGGATCGATCGCCGGCTGTGCCGAGTTCGGACGCCGCAGCGCGGCGCCGGCTCACTCCGCGCGGAACAGCCGCATGGACGTGCCGCCGAGCGGGACGATGTCACCGGGAAGGAACTCCTCGCCGGCGGCATCCGGCGCTTCGTCCTCGCTGGACCACAGGGAGACGAAAGAAGTGACACCGGGAATCGTCGGCAGCGTGACCTCGACCGGACGCTCATTTCCATGGACCATGAGCAGGATGCGGTTGAACGCCTCGTTCTCGGGCGTGGATGCCGCGACGTATTGCAGCGTGCGGTGGGAGGGGTCGGTCCACTTGTCGATCGACATCGTGCTGCCGGTCTGGTCGTACCACTCCATCACGGAGGCCGACGGAGTCCGCTCATCGAGTCTCGCGAACCGGCTCGGCCGCAACGCGGGGTTCTCGCGGCGCAGCTGGAGAAGTCGCCGCACGTGCGCGAACAGGTCACTCTGCCACGGCGCGTGGTCCCACGACATCCAGGTGAGCGGCGAGTCGTGGCAGTAGGCGTTGTTGTTGCCGCGCTGAGTGCGGGCGAATTCGTCGCCGGCGGTGATCATGGGCACCCCCGAGGACAGCAGCAGCGTGCCGAAGAGGTTGCGCATCGCCTTGCGGCGGGTGGCGAGGATGCCCTCGTCCGACGTCGGACCTTCCGAACCGTGGTTGAACGAGCGGTTCGTGTCGGCGCCGTCCCGGTTCTGCTCGCCGTTGCCGACATTGTGCTTCACGTCGTACGAGACGAGGTCCCGCAGGGTGAAGCCGTCGTGGGCTGTGACGAAGTTGACGCTGGCCAGCGGTCCGCGCTCGACGCTGAACGTGTTGGAGGACCCCGACAGCCGGGTGGCGAAGCCGCCGATGCCGACCGGGGCCGTGGATGCGCGGCGGGCGTAGTCGACGTCGCTCAGCCAGAAGTTGCGGACGCGGTCCCGGTAGCGGTCGTTCCACTCGTGCCAGCCGTCGCCGAAGTTGCCGGTCTGCCAGCCGCCCATGCCCACATCCCAGGGCTCGGCGATCTTCTTCACGCCGGCCAGCGCCGGATCGTCGACGATCGCGCGCAGCAGGGGATGATCGGGCGCGAAGTGGTGGCCGGCGTCGCGGCCCAGTGTGGCGGCCAGGTCGAATCGGAAGCCGTCGACCTGCACGTCGTTCGCCCAGTAGCGGAGCGAGTCGAGCACCAGGCGGGCGGCGGCATCGGTGGACGTGTTCAGCGAGTTGCCGCACCCTGTCACGTCGATGTAGACGCCGTCCTCCTGCTGCCGGTAGTAGGACCGGTTGTCGATGCCGCGCAGACTGGTGCGGGGACCGCCGATCGCCTCTTCGGCGGTGTGGTTGTAGACGACGTCGAGGATGACTTCTAGGCCTGCCTGGTGCAGGAGCTTGACCATGCCCTTGAACTCCCGCAGCACCGCCTCGGGGCCGTGCCGGCGGTTCTCCTCGGTGGCGTAGGCGCCATGGGGGGTGAAGAAGTTCAGCGAGTTGTAGCCCCAGTAATTCGTCAGGCCGTGCTGCAGCAGGCGCGGCTCGGTCGCGAAGGCATGCACCGGCAGCAGCTGGATGCTCGTCACGCCCAAGGACAGGAAGTGCTCGATCATCGCCGGGTGGGCCAGACCCGCGTAGGTGCCGTGCAGCGCGGGGGGAACGAGCGGGTGCCGCTTGGACATGCCCTTGAGGTGTCCCTCGTAGATGACGGTCCGATCCATGGGGACGGCGGGCTTGCGGATCCCGCCCCAGTCGAACGCACCGTCGATCACGACGGCTCGCCAGTCCTCGAAGCCGCCGCTGACCAGTCCCTTGGCGTAGGGCTCGACCAGCAGCGTTCCGGGGTTGAAGGTGCTGCCGGGCGCGTGCGGTCCGTCGACGCGGATCGAATAGCGGGTGCCCGGCCGAAGGAGCGGTGTGGTCACGCTCCAGACGCCGCCCTCCGCCGGACGCAGGGCGATCGTGTCCGTGATCCAGTCCAGATCGGTGTCGTCGAACACGACCAGCTCGATCTCGCTGGCGTGCGCGGACCACACCCGCAGAGTTCCGCCGTCGGGTCCGAGTGTGACGCCGAGGTCGTCGAGCTCGGAGCTCAACAGTCCTGGCGGCGGGGCGAGCGCGGTCAGGGGTTCGGTCGAAACCATGCGCTCTACAGTAGTAAGGCCGGGAGCAGGTCAGGTCACGCGGAGCGGGGGAGCCATGGTCGTCTACCTGGACCACGCCGCGACGACACCGCTGCGGCCCGAGGCCCGTGAGGCCTGGCTCCATGCATCGCACGATGTCGGCAACGCCTCGTCCATCCACGGCGCCGGGCAGTCGAGGCGCCGGGTGCTGGAGGATGCGCGCGAGCGGCTGGCCGCGACGCTGGAGTGCGATCCGATCGAGGTCGTCTTCACTTCCGGGGGCACGGAGTCGGTGAATCTGGGCATCGCGGGTCTGTACCGCAGTCGGCGGGAGAGCACAGGGCGTACGGCGATCGTGTCGGCCTCCGCGGAGCACCACGCCACGCTGGACACGCTCGAGTGGCTCAGTGCCCACGAGGTGGCGGACCTGGAGTGGGTGGGCGTGGACGCCGATGCGCGGCTCGACCTCCTCGAGTGGGAGGCTGCCGTCGGTTCCGGGGATGCCGCCGTGGCGACACTGCTGGCGGCGAACAACGAGGTCGGCACGGTTCAGCCGGTCGTGGCGGCATCCACGGCCTCCGCCGACGCCGGCGTTCCCCTGCACGTGGACGCGGTGGGCGTCTTCGGACATCTTCCGCTGTCGTTTCGAGGTCTGCGAACCGCGTCCGGCGCGGGCAGCTCGGGCCTGGTCGCCCTCAGCGTGGCCGCCCACAAGCTGGGTGGACCGGTCGGTGTCGGCGCTCTGGTGGTCTCCCGCGAGGCGCGGGTGGAGCCGCTGCTGCACGGCGGCGGACAGCAGCGGGGCCTGCGTGCCGGGACGCAGGACGTCGCCGGTGCGCTCGCCTTCGCCGTCGCAGCCGAGCTCGCGGTGGCCGAGCTCGCCGACGAGGCGGCGCGGGTGGGCGCGCTGCGCGATCGCCTCGAGGCCGGCCTGCGCGCCCGGATCCCCGAGATGCGGGTCTCGGCGGCCGGAGCCGAGCGCTTGCCGGGGCATCTGCACGCCGTGTTCCCGGGCGCCCAGGGCGACTCGCTGCTGCTGCTGCTGGACATGGCCGGTATCGCCGTCTCCACCGGCTCGGCGTGCCAAGCCGGCGTGCCCGAGCCCTCGCACGTGGTGCGGGCGATGGGATTCGGCGACGCGGCTGCCCGCAGTGCCCTGCGCCTGACGCTGGGCAAGCCCACGACCGACGCAGACGTCGATGCGGTCCTGGCCGCGCTGCCGGATGCGTACGAGCGCGCGCGCAGCGCGGGCCTGTCGACCCGTGCGGTCGGCGCTCTCAGGCGCGGTTGAGCCTCAGGATCGTAGACTCGTCGCATGCGTGTTCTGGCGGCGATGAGCGGGGGAGTGGACTCCGCCGTGGCTGCGGCGCGCGCCGTGGATGCCGGGCATGACGTGGTCGGCGTGCACCTGGCGCTCTCGCGCGCGGGCGGGACGCTGCGCACCGGCAGTCGCGGCTGCTGCACGATCGAGGACGCCATGGACGCCCGTCGCGCCGCTGATCGCCTCGGCATCCCCTTCTACGTGTGGGATTTCTCCGAGCGCTTCCGCGACGACGTCATCGAGGACTTCGTCGCCGAGTACAGCGCCGGTCGCACACCCAATCCCTGCATGCGATGCAACGAGCGGATCAAGTTCGCGGCCGTCCTGGAGAAAGCGCTCGATCTGGGATTCGACGCCGTCTGCACGGGCCACTACGCGATCCTGCGGGAGGGTCCGACCGGCCGGCGCGAATTGCACAGGGCCAGCGACAACGCCAAGGACCAGTCCTACGTCCTCGGGGTGCTGACCGCCGACCAGCTCGCCCATACGATGTTCCCGCTCGGGGAGACGCCCTCGAAGGCGCTCGTGCGCGCCGAGGCCGAGGCCCGCGGCCTCACGGTCGCCAACAAGCCCGACAGTCACGACATCTGCTTCATCCCCGACGGCGACACGCGCGGCTGGCTCGCCGAGCGCGTGGGCGCCGAGCGCGGGAAGATCCTCGATCGCTCCGGTGCTGTCGTCGGCGCGCATGAGGGTGCGCATGCGTTCACCGTCGGACAGCGGCGCGGGCTGGCCCTCGGCGTGCCCGCCGCGGACGGCAAGCCCCGCTTCGTGCTCGAGGTGCGACCGGTGTCGAACACGGTCGTCGTCGGCCCGAAGGAGGCGCTGGCGATCGGCGAGATCTCGGGCGGGAGGTTCACGTGGGCCGGCGCGGCGCCCGGCGCGGAGGAGTTCGCGTGCCACGTGCAGATCCGCGCGCACGCGGACCCGGTGCCCGCCCGGGCGGTGGTGCAGAGCGCGAACGTCAGTGTCCGGCCCGAGACGCCGCTGGACGGCGTGGCCCCCGGGCAGACCGCCGTCCTCTACGACGGCACGCGCGTGCTCGGCCAGTTCACGATCGACCGCACGGTCTCGGCGGTTCCCGCTGTCGCAGGCGGCTCGTAAACTACGGGCGTGACGGACGCCGCTCCCCCCGCAGACCCTGCGGACCTCTCCCTCGACCAGGCCCGCGACGAGTCCGTGCGGCTGGTCGAGCTGATCCTCCAGGCCCGCGACGCGTACTACGGACGCGATACCGTCGTCGTCGACGACGCCACGTACGACCATTGGATGCAGCGCCTCGAGGCGATCGAACGGCTGCACCCCGAACTGCAGGGACAGGACTCGCCGACACTGTCGGTGGGCGCGGCATCGGGCTCCCTGTTCGCACCCGTCGAACACGCGGAGCGCATGCTGAGCCTGGACAACGTCTTCAGCGATGACGAGTTCCTGGCGTGGGCGGCGAAGGTGGAGCGGGATGCCGGGCGGCCGGTGCACTATCTGTGCGAGCTGAAGATCGACGGCTTGGCTCTCTCGCTGCGCTACGAGCACGGACGACTCGTGTCGGCCGCGACCCGTGGCGACGGCCGTGTCGGCGAGGACGTCACCGAGAATGTACGGCGGGTCGGCGGCATCCCGTCCCGGCTTTCCGGGGAGGGGCACCCGGCGCTGGTCGAAGTGCGCGGTGAGGTGTTCTTCAACGTCGCGGACTTCGAATCGCTCAACGCCTACCAGGAGTCGATGGGCGATCGCGTGTTCGCGAATCCCCGCAATGCCGCGAGCGGATCGCTGCGGCAGAAGACCGAAGGCAAGAACGAGCGTCAACTGGACGCCGTCCACCAGCGCCTCTCGCGCCTGCGCATGACCGTGCACGGGATCGGCGCCTGGCCCGAGCCGCCCGTCGCCACGCAGAGCGAGGTGTACGCGCTGCTCGAGTCGTGGGGACTTCCGACGAGCCGGTACTTCTCGGTCGCCGGGTCCGCCGCGGAGGCTGACGAGTTCATCCGGCACTACGGCACCCACCGCCACGACGTCGAACACGAGATCGACGGCATCGTGGTCAAGGTCGACGAGCTGGCCCTGCACGATGAGCTCGGTGCGACCAGCCGCGCGCCGCGCTGGGCGATCGCCTACAAATATCCGCCCGAGCAGGTGAACACGAAGCTCCTGGACATCGTCGTCTCGGTCGGGCGGACCGGCCGCGCGACGCCCTTCGCGGTCATGGAGCCCGCGCGCGTCGCCGGCAGCGTGGTGCGTCAAGCCACCCTGCACAACCAGGAGGTCGTCAAGCTCAAGGGCGTGCTGATCGGCGACACCGTCGTGCTTCGCAAGGCGGGCGATGTGATCCCCGAGGTGCTGGGTCCGGTGGTCGAACTGCGCGACGGCACCGAGCGGGCGTTCGTCATGCCGACCGACTGCCCCGAGTGCGGTTTCCCCCTCGCCCCGGCCAAAGAAGGCGACATCGATCTCCGTTGCCCCAACGCACGATCCTGCCCGGCGCAGGTGCGTGGCCGGGTGGAGCACATCGGCTCCCGCGGCGCCCTCGACATCGAGGGCCTCGGTGAGGTGTCCGCGGCAGCGCTGACCCAGCCCGTGCGTCCGGAGACGCCGCCGCTCGTGACAGAGGCCGGGCTGTTCGAGCTGCGCGCCGAGGACCTGTTCCCCATCGACGTGGTCGTCCGCGATGCCGAGACGGGCCTGCCGCGGCTTCTCGAGGACGGCGCTCCCGACACCCGGTCTCCGTTCCGGCGGCAGCGCAAGAAGTCCGACCCGGCCTTCGACGCCGAGGGACCCTTCGACGGCGACGCCCGCTTCGTGCTCTCCGCCTCGGCGACGCAGCTGCTGGCGAACGTGCGGGCGGCCAAGACGAAGGAGCTCTGGCGGTTCCTCGTGGCGCTGAACGTGCGCCATGTCGGACCGGTCGCCGCGCGCGCTCTGGCCCAGTGGTTCGGTTCCGTGGATGCGATCCGCGCGGCCTCGCGCGACGAGCTGGCCGCCGTCGAAGGCGTGGGAGGGATCATCGCGGACGCGCTGCGCGAGTGGTTCGACGTGGACTGGCATGAGGAGATCGTCCGGCGGTGGGCGGCCGCCGGCGCACGGTTGAGCACCCCCGGCCACCCCGGGCCGGGCGGCGCCGTCGCCGCGGGCGGTGTGCTGGAGGGCCTCACGGTGGTCGCCCCCGGATCCCTCGAGGGCTACAGCCGCGAAGGCGCGCAGGAGGCCATCCTCGCAGCGGGCGGCAAGGCGGCCTCCAGCGTCTCGAAGAAGACGGACTTCGTCGCGGCGGGTCCGGGAGCCGGCTCCAAGCTCGCGAAGGCGGAAGAGCTCGGGGTTCGCATCATCGACGCCGCCCAGTTCCGCATCCTCGTCACCGAAGGACCGACGGCGCTGACCGCTCTCGATCCCGATGCGGGATGATCGAATCATGTCGCAATGGATCTACCGCATCGAGCCGACTCGTCCCGGCCTCGTCGGGTCGCGCACCGACGAGGAGTCCTCCGTCCTGGCCGAGCGAGCGGGCTACCTGCGGGCGTTGAAGGACGCCGGCATCCTCATCCTCGCCGGCCGCACGCGCGTCGAGGAGGGAGCGTTCGGCGTCACGGTCTTCGAGGCGCCCGACGAGGCGTCGGCGCGAGCCGTCATGCGGACCGATCCCGCGGTGTCGGCGGGCGTCATGCGCGCCGAACTGTACCCGTACGCCGTCGCTGGTTCGGGTGACGCGCTCGACGACTGACGCCGTCAGCCGCCGCTCGTCAGCTGCAGGAGCGAATCGCGGACCTGCCGCCGCAGCACCTTGCCGATGAGGGACTTCGGCAGCTCGTCGACGACGAAGATGCGCCGAGGAACCTTGTACGGGGTCAGGATGCCGCGCGCGAACGCTCGGATCGCCTCGGTGTCGGCCTCCGCCGCACCGGGCGCGAGCACGATGGCCGCCACGACCTCCTCGCCCGAGGTGGGACTGGGCAGCCCGACGACGGCGGCGTCCTCGACGAGCGGGTGCTGACGCAGTGCGATCTCGACTTCCGTCGGCGCGACGTTGAAACCGCCGGTGATGATGAGCTCTTTGATGCGGTCGACGATGCGCACGAAGCCGCCCTCGTCGACCGTCACGATGTCGCCGGTGCGGAACCAGCCGTCGACGAAGACCTTCGCGGTCTCCTCGGGCTTGCCGTAGTACCCGCCGAACACCTGCGGGCCCCGGACGATGAGCTCCCCGCGGCCGCCGGTCTCGACATCGGTCGTGGGATCCTCGGGATCGACCACCCGCAGCTCCGTCCCCGGCAACGGCAGGCCGACCGTCCCGGGCACGCGGTTGTCGGCGACCGGATTCGCCATGAGAACCGGCGAGCACTCGCTCAGCCCGTAGCCCTCGACGAGATAGCCGCCGGAGGCGGCCTCGAACGGCACGACGAGCTCGTGGGGAAGAGCCATCGCGCCCGAGATCGCGACCTGCGTGCCCGCCAGCGAGACACCCTTCTCGCGGGCGGCCGTGAGAAGGCGGTCGGCGATCGGCGGCACGAGCGGGAGGAAAGTGGCCGGGTGCTTCCGGGTGACCCCGAGCACCATGTCGGGGTCGAACCGGGGGAAGAGCACGAGAAGCGCGCCCATCGACATGGCGAACGTGAGGCAGAGCGTGAGGCCGTAGGCGTGGAACATCGGCAGCACGGCGTACACGACGCAGCCGTCGCCGCGGACGATCGAGGGCACCCACGCACGTGCCTGTGCGGCGTTCGCGAGCAGATTGCGATGGGTGAGGGAGGCGCCCTTGGGCGTGCCCGTCGTGCCGCTGGTGTACTGGATCAGGGCAAGATCGTGCGTCTCCGGCTTCGGGTGAGACTCCGGCAGGCGTGCCGAGCCGACGATCGACTCCCAGGTCACCGTGCCGCTCACGCGCTCGTGCAGTGCCGTGCGGGCCTCACGGGCCTTGGCGATGGGCAGCTTCAAGGCCATGCGGGTCCCCATCGGCATGGCCCTGGTGATGTCGACCGAGATCAACGAGGTCACGGCGATGTCGTCGGGGAAGTCCTGGATGAGTCCCACGACCTTCGTCCACACGATCGCGTGCCGCGCACCGTGGTCCTCGAACTGCTTGCGCATCTCCCGCGGGGTGTACAGCGGATTGTGCTCGACCACCACGGCGCCCAGTCGCAGGACCGCATAGAAGGCCACGATGTGCTGAGGGCAGTTCGGCAGCACGATCGCCACCGGGTCACCGGCTGTCACGCCCTGGTCGCGCAGTCCGGCGGCGGCGCGATCGATTGCCTCGTGAAGCTCTCGGTACGAGGTGGTCCGTCCGAAGAACTGCAGCGCGGGAGCGTCGGGATAGTCGCGAGCCGAGGCTTCGACGATGTCCACGAGCGATCCGGAGACGGGCGCGAGATCTTCGGGCACCCCCTCGGCGTAGCTGGCGATCCAAGGGCGTGGAGGCTCGTACGTCGTCACGAGCCCAGCCTATGCCTGGCCCCGCCCGCCCGCCGGGGGTCGCGTCGATGCCCAACTAGACTGCTGGAGTGTCTGAAATCACCCCCGATCTCGTGCGCCATCTCGGTGTGCTCGCCCGGATCCAGCTGAGCGACGAGGAGATCGAGCGCCTCACCGGTCAGCTCGATGTCATCGTCGACAACATCGCGAAGGTGTCGCAGGTGGCGACCCCGGATGTGCCGGCGACGAGCCACCCGATCCCGCTGCAGAACGTCTACCGGCCCGACGTCGTCGGGGAGACCCTCACGCTCGCCCAGGCGCTGCAGAACGCGCCGGATGCCGCGGACGGCCGCTTCCGCGTGACGGCGATCCTGGGGGAGGAGCAGTGAGCGCCGCCGAGCTGACCCGCCTGAGCGCTGCCGACCTCGCCGCCAAGCTCGCTTCGGGAGAGGTCTCCAGCGTCGAGGCGACGCAGGCGCACCTCGACCGCATCGCCGCGGTGGATGCCGACATCCACGCCTTCCTCCATGTCAGCGATCACGCAATCGAGGTGGCCGCCGACATCGACCGGCGCCGCCGCGCCGGTGAGGACCTGGGACCGGTCGCGGGCGTCCCGCTCGCGATCAAAGACGTCCTGGTCACGACGGACATGCCGTCCACGAGCGGTTCGCGCATTCTCGAGGGCTACATGTCGCCGTTCGATGCGACAGTCGTCGCCCGCTCCCGGACGGCCGGACTCGTGCCGCTCGGCAAGACGAACATGGACGAGTTCGCGATGGGCTCCTCGACCGAGCACTCCGCGTACGGACCGACCCACAATCCCTGGGACCTCGACCGGATTCCCGGAGGATCCGGCGGGGGGTCCGCTGCAGCGGTGGCCGCGTTCGAAGCGCCGCTGGCCCTGGGATCGGACACGGGCGGGTCCATCCGCCAGCCGGCGCACGTGACGGGCACCGTCGGACTCAAGCCCACCTACGGCGGGGTCAGCCGCTATGGGGCGATCGCCCTGGCCTCGAGCCTGGACCAGGTGGGCCCGGTGACGCGGACGGTGTTGGACGCCGGCCTGCTCCACGACGTCATCGGCGGGCACGACCCACGTGACTCGACCTCGCTCACGGATGCCTGGCCGTCCTTCGCCGAGGCGGCGCGGGAGGGCGCACGTGGAGACGTGCTGCGCGGGCTCAAGGTGGGTGTGATCACCGAGCTTCCCGACTCCGGTTTCCAGGCGGGCGTGTCCGCCTCCTTCCGCTCGGCACTGTCGGCGATGGAGGCTCAGGGTGCGGAGATCGTCGAGATCAGTGCCCCGCACTTCGAGTTCGGCGTGGCCGCGTACTATCTGATCCTGCCCGCCGAGGCCTCCAGCAACCTCGCGAAATTCGATTCGGTCCGCTTCGGGCTGCGCGTCACTCCCCACGGGACGCCCACCGTGGAGAACGTCATGGCCGCCACGCGCGATGCGGGCTTCGGCGACGAGGTCAAGCGCCGCATCATCCTCGGCACGTACGCCCTGTCGGCCGGCTACTACGACGCGTACTACGGCTCCGCTCAGAAGGTGCGCACCCTCATCCAGCGCGACTTCGACGCGGCGTTCGCACAGGTGGACGTGATCGCGACGCCGTCCGCTCCCACGACGGCGTTCCGCCTCGGAGAGAAGATCGACGATCCGATGCAGATGTACCTCAACGATGTGACGACCATTCCGGCGAACCTCGCCGGCGTCCCCGGCATCTCGATCCCTTCGGGCCTCGCCGAGGAGGACGGCCTGCCGGTCGGCATCCAGTTCCTCGCCCCTGCTCGGCAGGACGCGCGGCTCTACCGGGTCGGTGCGGCACTCGAGGCGCTGCTGATCGATTCCTGGGGCGGACCGCTGCTGGACCGGGCCCCCGTGCGCGGAGAGGTGGCCTGAGATGGCGAAAGAGAAGACTCTGGACTTCGACAAGGCGCTCGAGCTTTTCGAGCCGGTCCTCGGATTCGAGGTGCACGTCGAGCTCAACACCAAGACGAAGATGTTCTCCGCCGCACCGAACTCCTTCGGGCGTGAGCCGAACTCCGACCTCGCCCCCGTGGACCTCGGTCTTCCCGGTTCGCTTCCCGTGGTCAACGAACAGGCCGTGAGGTACTCGATCTCGCTCGGGCTCGCCCTGGGCTGTCAGATCGCTCCCTCGAGCCGCTTCGCACGGAAGAACTACTTCTACCCCGACCTCGGCAAGAACTACCAGATCTCCCAGTACGACGAGCCGATCGCGTTCGAAGGATCGGTCGAGGTCGAGCTGTCCGACGGCACTCGGGTGGTCGTTCCGATCGAGCGCGCACACATGGAAGAGGATGCCGGCAAGCTCACGCACGTCGGCGGCTCGACGGGCCGCATCCAAGGCGCCGAGTACTCTCTGGTCGACTACAACCGCGCCGGAGTTCCGCTCGTCGAGATCGTCACCAAACCCATCTACGGCGCGGAGCACCGCGCACCCGAGATCGCCAAGGCGTACGTGCAGACGATCCGCGACATCGTGCTGTCGCTCGGGATCTCCGACGCGAAGATGGAGCGCGGCAATCTGCGCTGCGACGCGAACGTCTCGCTGCGCCCCCGCGGTCAGGAGAAGCTGGGCACGCGCACCGAGACCAAGAACGTCAACTCGATGCGATCCGTCGAGCGCGCCGTGCGCTACGAGATCCAGCGCCAGGCGGCGATCCTCGCCGACGGCGGCACGATCACGCAGGAGACGCGGCACTGGCACGAGGACACCGGTACCACCTCGCCGGGGCGTCCCAAGTCCGACGCCGACGACTACCGCTACTTCCCCGAGCCGGACCTGCTTCCCGTCGTTCCGTCCGCGGAGCTGATCGAGGAGCTGCGGGCGGCGCTTCCGGAGCCGGCAGCGGCACGTCGCCGTCGGCTGAAGACCGAGTGGGGCTTCACGGACCTCGAGTTCCAGGATGCAGCCAACAACGGCATCCTGGCGGAGCTGGAGGCGACGATCGCGGCGGGCGCGACGCCCGCCGCAGCGCGCAAATGGTGGACGGGCGAGATCACCCGCCTCGCGAACGCGCAGGGTCGCGAGGCATCCGATCTGATCGCGCCGGCCGATGTGGCCGCCGTCCAGGCGCTGGTGGATGCGGGCACGCTGACGGACAAGCTCGCCCGGCAGGTGCTGGAAGGCGTGATCGCCGGCGAAGGGTCTCCGCAGGAGGTGATCGACGCCCGTGGTCTCGCGGTCGTCTCCGACGACGGCGCGCTGGTGGCGGCGATCGACGAGGCGCTGGCGGCACAGCCGGACGTTCTCGAGAAGATCCGCGACGGCAAGGTGCAGGCGGCCGGAGCGGTGATCGGTGCTGTCATGAAGGCCATGAGGGGCCAGGCCGACGCTGCGCGCGTGCGCGAGTTGGTGCTGGAGCGTGCCGGCCAGTAGCGGAAGGGATGTCGGTCGGTGCTGACATCATCGGTTCATGGGACGCGGTGACGGCACCGGTCGCCTCGTCTCCTCCGACGATGCGGACGACACCGGCACCGACATCCTGCACGTCGACATGGACGCGTTCTACGCATCCGTCGAGGTGCTCGATGACCCGTCGCTGCGCGGCAAGCCCGTCATCGTCGGCGGGTTCGAGGGCCGCGGCGTCGTCTCGAGCGCGTCCTACGAGGCGCGCAGATTCGGCGTCCGATCCGCGATGAACGTGGGGCAGGCGCTTCGGCTCTGCCCGACGGCGATCACTGTGCGCCCGAACTTCGAGCGCTACGCCGCCCTCTCGAAGGAGGTCATGCGGATCTTCCATGACGTCACGCCGCTAGTCGAGCCGCTCTCGATCGACGAAGCGTTCCTGGACGTCCGAGGTGCGCGGCGGCTGTGGGGGAGTCCCGGTGAGATCGCACGCACGCTGCGCCGGCGCGTGCGCGCCGAAACCGGGCTGACCTGCAGCATCGGCGTCGCGGCCACCAAGCACGTGGCGAAGATGGCCTCGACGATCAGCAAGCCGGACGGTCTTCTGATCGTGGCCGCCGCCGATACCGAGGCGTTCCTGCGCCCGCGATCGGTGCGGACCCTCTGGGGGATCGGGCCGAAATCCGCCGAGGCGCTCGAGGGACGCGGCATTCACACCGTCGCCGACATCCTCGACACTCCGCGATCGGTGCTCGAGCGATCTCTGGGCGCGGCGACGAGCGAGCGCATCTGGCATCTGGCACGAGGGCTCGATGCCCGCGTCGTCGACACCACGCGCGTCGAGAAGAGCGTCGGTCACGAGGAGACCTTCGATCTGGACATCGACGATGCCTCCACGCTCCGCTCGGAGCTGCGCCGCCTCGCCGACCGTGTGGGCGCCCGGCTGCGCACACACGGGTGGGAGGCGCGGACCATCTCGATCAAAGTGCGATTCGCCGACTTCACCACGATCAGCCGCTCGCAGACTCTGCCCGAGGCGACCGCGGTGGGCCAGCGCATCGGTCAGGCGGCGCTCGATCTGTTCGATGCGGTCGATCGCACGATGCCGGTGCGCCTGGTCGGTGTTCGGGCCGAGAAGCTGCGCGCAGCCGGGGTCGACGGTCCGGCGCTGTGGGATGACGACGAGGAATGGCGTCGTGTCGAAGGCGCGCTGGATGATGCCGCCGCCCGCTTCGGCAAAGGTGCGATCACACGAGCGACACTGCTCGGCGGCTCTCGCGGCGGCGAAGCGCTGCCGTCGCATCCGCGCCCCGAGAGCATGGATTGAGCAGGAACCCTCGCGCAGACCTGGGCAGTGCGGCCCCGGCCGGGTAGCGTGGAGGAATGCCCAACATCGCACTCGAACTCGGCAAGCAGTCCGCGACCTTCGGGGTCCACAGCGCCTATGGCGAGCAGATGGACGTCGGCGGCATCCAGATCGTCCCCGTCGCACTGGCGTGGACGGGATTCGGAGGCGGATCCGATGAGGCCGGCAACGGCGGCGGAGGCGGCGGCGGGTACTCGGTGCCGCTGGGCGCATACATCCGCAAGGGCGATTCGCTCACCTTCGAGCCGAACATCGTCTCGTTCCTCGCGGTCGCCATTCCGTTCGTGTGGGTCGCAGGTCGTGCGCTGAGCCGTGTCATCCGCGCCCTCAAGCGCTGACGCCGATCCGGTCTCGACGGCGCTCGGCGTCGCCGCCTCACATGTCCTGCAGGCGATCGTCGGGGTGGGCGCCGCCAACCCCGTGGTGCTGATCGACGGGCGCAGCGGGTCGGGGAAGACGTCGCTGGCGCGCGCGCTGGTGGCTCGATGGCCGATGCGCGGGCGTGTGCAGCTGGTCTCGATGGACTCCGTCTATCCGGGGTGGGACGGATTGGCGGACGGCGTCGAGACCGCGCGGGAGCTGATCCTGCGTCCGCACGCCCGAGGACTCATCGGCGTGTGGCAGCGGTGGGACTGGGAGATCTCCGCGCCCGCGGAGGCGCATGCCGTCGACCCCTCGCTGCCGTTGATCGTCGAAGGATCCGGCCTCCTCACGGCGGGGACGGCGCGTCTGGGAGACGTCCGGGTCTGGCTCGAGTCACCGGGTCCGTCGCGCATGCGCCGCGCGCTCGAGCGGGACGGCGACACCTATCGCCCGCACTGGAGCCGCTGGGCGCTGCAGGAGGACCGGCACCTCGAGCGGGACGAACCCACCCGGCGCGCGACCCACGTGTTCGCCATCCCGTGACGGCCTAGTCCTCCGACGCCGCCTGCACGATCCCGTCGAGCCGGTATCCGAGCCACTCGTAGATCCCGAACCGCGGGTCCTCGACGTCGTGGTCGTCCTCCGAGCGGATTCCGAGCCGCGTCGCCAGCACCAGGCGGATCGCCGCCAGGCACCGCAACCACGCCTGAACCGTCTCGGCGTCCAGTGCCAGCTCGACGAGCTCCATGAGGACCTCATCGTCGGCGGCGACGTCCTCGGGCAAGGAGGCGGCTGCACTGAGAGTGCTGAGGACGATCCCGGCGTCCTGGCGGCGGCGCTCGAGGAGGTCGCTCTCGGTGAGCTCGCGGAATTCCCGCGCCGCCGCGGGGTCGCCCGCGTAGGCGTCGGGTACCAGCCGCGCGATCGCCGGATCGCCGCCGGCACTGTCCGCGTCCTCGAGCAGCTCGGCGAACTGCGTCACGAGTCCGGCGAGATGGGCGGCCTCCATCCTCGTCAGCTCGAGCACCACGGTGCGGCGCGCGCTCACTGCGGCGCCTGCCGGATCGTCGCCCACAGCCCGTAGTCGTGCATCGCCTGCGCGTGCAGCTCCATCTGCTCGCGCGCGCCTTCCGCCACGATCGCATGACCGTCGTGGTGAACGGCGAGCATCAGCCGCTCCGCGTGGGAGCGTTCGAATCCGAAGTACTCGCGGAAGACGTGTGCGACGTAGCTCATGAGGTTGACCGGATCGTTCCACACGACGGTCTGCCAGGGCCGGAGGGGTGATTCCTCCCCGCGGGTTCCCACGCTCTCGTCGATATCAGGCTGCGCGAGCATCATGCCCACCCGAGTTCGTGCAGCCGGTGGTCATCGATGCCGTAGAAGTGGGCGATCTCGTGCACGAGGGTCGTGTGGACTTCGTCGCGGAGCTCCCTTTCGCTTCCGCACGTCGCCAGATGCGGTTCCCGATACAGGATGATCCGGTCGGGAAGCTCGCCCACACCGTAGCGGTCGCGTTCGGTGAGAGCCCAGCCGTCGTAGAGTCCCAGCAGGTCGAGAGTGCCGTCCTCAGGCCGATCCTCGACGACGAAGATCACGTTGTCCAAGCCGTCGACCATGTCGTCAGGGAGGCGATCGAGTTCGTCGGTGACGAGCGTCTCGAATGCCTCTGCATCCATGTCAATCATTGGGGTGAGTAACGGGGCTCGAACCCGCGACATCGGCCACCACAAGGCCGCGCTCTACCAACTGAGCTATACCCACCATGTCTCCCGCACGTGTCGGGCAACCCGAAAATTCTCTCATACTTCGGGCGCGTACGCCGAAACGGCCGCCGCCGCCGCGGCGCGTGCGCCATCACTGGTCGGCCCCGGCTCGGGGACGAACACCGCGGAGCGGTAGTAGGACAGTTCCAGGATCGATTCCCGGATGTCGGCCAGCGCGCGATGACCCCCGCCCTTCGCCGGAGCATGGATGTACGCGCGCGGATACCAGCGCCTGCTGAGCTCTTTGATGCTGGAGACGTCGACGTTGCGGTAGTGCAGCCAGCGGTCGACGCGAGGCATGTACTTGGCCAGGAACATCCTGTCGGTGCCGATCGTGTTGCCCGCCAGCGGAGCCTTTCCCTGCAGCGGAACGAATCGCTGGATGTACTCGAGCGCCTCGAACTCCGCCTCGGCCACGCTGACCCCGCCGGGGATCTCCGTGAGCAGTCCCGATTTCTCGTGCATGGCGGTGACGAAGTCGTTCATGTGCTCGAGCGCGGACGCATCCGGCTTGATGACGATCGAGAAGCCGGAATCGAGCGGGCGCAGCTCGAAATCGGTGACCACGACGGCGATCTCGACGAGCTCGTCGACCGCGAGGTCCAGACCCGTCATCTCGCAGTCGATCCACACGAGACGGTCGTTGTCCGAAGCTCCCACCATGGGCTCCATCCTAGTGACGGGGCTCGGACACGGACGTCCGCGGGGATGCCGCCTCGGCCCCCCCGGAGAGATTCGAACTCCCGACCAGCCGGGTAGAAACCGGACGCTCTTCCACTGAGCTACGGGGGGTGACCCGTATACGCTACCGGGCGCGCTCGTTCCCCCGGAACCGGTGTCGTCCACGCGGGGCCGTGAGCCCGACGCGCCACGACGGCACTGGCGGGAGCCGACGCGCGGGCGTAGCGTCGAGCGTGTCGGAAGGAGTTCGAAGATGAGCACGACCGAGACTCACCACGCCCTGTGGGTCGCATACGGCCCGTCCGGAGTGGCGGGCAGCATCCGCAAGGACGACGGCGGGTACACCGTGACGATGGCCGGAGCGCAAGCGCATGCGGGAACCTACCCGTCGATGGAGATCGCGAAGAGCGCACTGCACGCACGCATGCCCGCCGGCAGCGATTGGCCGCGGTTCCAAGAGCACTGAGCGGTTGTCAGTGGACGGCGTCCGCTGACGCCGGCGCTGCGCTGCTGTGCACGGAGCCTTTCGCGCGGCGGGTGTCCAGCAGCGGCAGCGCCACGTGGACAAGCGGTCCGATGAGGACCGCGAAGAGCACGGTGCCGATGCCGACCGTGCCGCCGAGCGTCCAGCCGACGGCGAGTACGGTCACTTCCACCGCCGCGCGGCACACCCAGATCGGCCATCCCAGGCGCGCGTGCAGGCCGGTCATCAGGCCGTCCCGTGGTCCCGGTCCGAACCGCGCACCGATGTACAGACCCGATGCGAGCGCGACCAGCAGGATGCCGGTCAGCAGCACGGCGACCTGCGCTCCGACACCGGAGACAGGGGGTATGAGCCAGAGCACGGCCTGCATGCTCGTACCCACGAGCAGGATGTTCGCGATGGTTCCCACGCCGGGCCGCTGGCGGAGCGGAATCCACAGGAGCAGAACGAGGAAGCCCACGATGTTGGTGACCCACCCGATGCCGATGCCGGTGTGCACCGAGATCCCCTGCGCGAAGACCGTCCACGGGTCCACGCCCAGTCCCGCCTCCACCGTCAGTGCGCAGCCGGCGCCGTAGAGCACGAGGCCGACGAGGAGCTGGAGGATGCGTCTGGGCATGTGACCATCCAATCTCATGATTGGCTCGCATGGAGCAGTCCAATTCACCTACTCTGGCTTCCATGGACTCTCGGATATCGGCCCGCGCCCTCTCCGCTGCGCTGGGCGGGTGGCGCACGCGCGAGCCGGCCTACGAGGCGCTGGCTGACGGCATCCGTCTGCTGTGCCTCGACAACCGGATCGCACCTCGTACCGCCCTGCCCGCGGAACGCGAGCTGTCGGCCGCGCTCCAGCTGAGCCGGAGCACGGTGGCGGCCGCCTACCGCAGCCTTCGCGACTCCGGTCATATATCCAGCACGCGTGGCTCGGGCAGCGTGACCCTGCCGCTCCGGCGCCGCGACCCGGAAGGAGCGACGACCACGGAAGACGCGATCGACCTGCAGCAGGCCAGCCCACCGGCATGGCCGGGACTGGCCGGGGTGATCAGCGAGGTGGCGCTGTCGGCGTCGACGATCGTTGCGCGGACGGGTTACGACGTTCTCGGGAGGAGCGAATTGCGCGAGGCGATTGCCGCCCGGTACAGCGCGCGCGGCATCCCGACCTCGCCCCACGAGATCGTCGTGACGACCGGGGCCCAGAGCGCGATCCACCTGCTCGCGAGCGTCCTGCTCAGCAGGGGCGACCGCGTGGTGATCGAGACGCCGACGTACCCGCACGCCGCGGACGCGCTGCGCCGCGCCGACGCGAGACTGGTCGGGGTGCCGGTGACCACGGCGGACGGCTGGGACCTCGACCGCGGCCAGCAGGCGTTCGCGCGCACGCTTCCCGTGCTGGCGTACCTCATGCCGGACTTCCAGAATCCCACGGGGCGATCCATGACCGCGGCGGAGCGCCACGGCGTGCTGCAGGCTGCCGAGCGGTCCGGCACGATCCTGGTGCTCGACGAGACCACGGCGGACCTGGACATCGATCGCGGCACCGTCGCTCCCGGTTTCATCGACGGCGACCCGTCACTCGTGGTCAGACTCGGCTCGCTCGGAAAGACGGTCTGGGGCGGGCTGCGGGTCGGCTGGATCCGGGCCGAGGCCGATCTCGTGCGACGCCTCGTCGCGGCGCGACCGGCCCATGATCTGGGGACACCGGAATTCGAGCAGGCCGTCGCGGCAGCGGCACTCGCGCAATACGACGCCGTCATCGCCCAGCGGTCGCATGTGCTGCGCGCAGGGCGCGACGCCCTGGTCGCGGCGCTGCGGGGATCCCTTCCGGAGTGGCGCATCCCGGACGTGCACGGCGGAGTCTCGCTCTGGATCGCGCTGGACGCCCCGCTGAGTTCGACGCTCGTCATGGATGTCCGATCGCGCGGCGTGCTGCTCTCGGCGGGACCGCGGTTCTCGGTGGACGGCGGTCATGATCGGCACCTGAGGATGCCCTTCACCGCCGCGCCGGAGGACCTCGTGCGGGCGGTGGGCGTCCTGGGCGAAGCGTGGCCTCGCGTACGCGGCGGTGCGCCGGTTGCCATGACCGAGCATCTGGACTCGGTCGTGTGAGCACCACCGGGGCCGGCGGGCTCTGCCGTCAGCGGGCGAAGCGGACACAGTCGACGGCGTCATCCGCCGCCCAGAATTCCCCGAGGTCACGGAATGCGCGACTGGGGGCGTGGTACCGCCGCGCTCGGTAGCGGAGGTCCTCTCCGGTGCGTACGGCCTGAAGGTGGCCGATCACCCGGCCCCGCTCGACGACGCGCCAGAGCAGGGGACCGGCGGAGACGAGACCGACGGCGACAGCCCCGGACAGGCGGGGGGTTGCGGGGGAGGAGGACATCGTGAGCGTCATGGCATTCCCTTCTCATTCGAAGATAGGTACGACCTCCGACATCGCGCGAGCCGCGGCCGCCTCCTCCCCAGGCGGCTGTTCGACGAAGACTTTCTCCACCTCTCCACAGGCGGGTGCACGACACTCGCCGATCTGCGCATTCTGAGAACGCGTCGGTGCCCGACGGGCACCCGGGCACCGACGCAACCCGAGGACCGTCCTCGGGAAGAGAGGGATGCGCCATGAACGACACGATCACCATCGTCGGAACCGTCGGAACCGACCCGGAGAAGAAGGTGCGCAACGGCGTGCCGATCACCACCTTCCGGGTGGCCAGCAAAGAGCGCCGTTTCGACCGGGCCACCGGCTCGTGGGTGGACGGGGAGAGCAACTGGTACACGGTGTCGGCGTACCGTCGCCTTGCCGAGCACGTCTTCGAGTCGGTCCACCGCCGCGAGCGCGTGGTGCTCACCGGGCGCCTGAAGATCCGCAACTGGGACACCGGCGAGAAGCGCGGCACGTCCGTCGACATCGACATCGACGCGATCGGACACGACCTGCTGTTCGGAACGACGACCTTCCGTGCCGATGAGTCCGGGCCGGCTGCAACGGCATCGGCGCCGGAGGGGTGGGCCTCCACGGGTGCGGATGACGGCGGGTGGGAAAGCGCGGGCGCGCAGGGGTCCTCGTCTCTGGTCGGAGGCGACGCGGCCGCGGTGAGCGCACCGGAGGACGACTCCGACACGAGCAGCGCCGGTGCACAGCGGCCGCTCTCGCTGGCCGGTGCGGAGACGCCGTTCTGAGCGACGACTCCGGGTGCTCAGGACGGTGCACTTTAGACTCGAACCGTGTCCCGCCACCCTGAGCGCCGCGCCGGTCCCGCTTCGCGCACACTGATCGTCGCTGTGCTCGTTGGCGCCCTTGCGCTCGCCGGGTGCACGCCCACGCTCGGAGAGAACACTGCGGAGTCATCTCCGAGCGCTCCCCCGAGCGCAACCCCGGAGGCGACCGTGGCGGAATCCGCTTCGCCGTCCGCCGCACCCTCCGAGACCGAAGCCGCGGGGCCGGCCCTGGTGCCCGATGGCACCGCCGAGGAGAACCTTCCCCTCTTCCGCGCGGTGGTCGAGGCGGTATGGGCGACGCCCGACCAGGTGGCGGGCCGCGCGTTCATCGACGCGCTCGTCGCCGCCGGGTTCGACAAGACCGCGATGCAGCTGACGCCCGACCAGAGCACCGTCGGCAACCCCGCCGAGAGCATCCAGTTCTCGGTGCGCTGGAATGATCAGTGCCTCATCGGCCAGGTCGGCCCCGCGACCGGCGCGCCGGTGGCCGTGGTCGTTCCGCTGCTGGCCGAAGGCACCTGTCTGGTCGGAGAGACCCGCCCGATCGACTGGTGAGCCGCTCGCGCGAGGCGCCCCGACGGCGAAAGCTGCCGGAGCGCGGCCGGTAGAATGGACAGGTTATGGCTGATTACATCTACTCGATGGTCCGTGCCCGCAAAGCTGTCGGCGACAAGGTGATCCTCGACGACGTCACGATGGCTTTCCTTCCCGGAGCCAAGATCGGCGTCGTGGGTCCCAACGGCGCCGGAAAGTCCACGATCCTGAAGATCATGGCCGGCATCGACACCCCGAGCAACGGGGAGGCGAAGCTCAGTCCCGGCTACAGCGTCGGCATCCTGATGCAGGAGCCGGAGCTGGACGAAGACAAGACAGTCCTCGAGAACGTGCAGCAGGGCGTGGGTCCGATCAAGGAGAAGCTCGATCGCTTCAACGAGATCTCAGCCCTCATGGCCGACCCCGACGCCGACTTCGACACCCTCCTCGCCGAAATGGGCACCCTGCAGGAGGCCATCGACGCCGCTGACGCTTGGGACCTCGACTCCCAGCTCGAGCAGGCCATGGACGCATTGCGCACTCCGCCCTCCGAGGCGATCGTGTCGAATCTCTCCGGCGGCGAGAAGCGTCGCGTCGCCCTCTGCAAGCTGCTGCTGCAGAAGCCCGACCTGCTGTTGCTGGACGAGCCCACCAACCACCTCGACGCCGAGAGCGTTCAGTGGCTCGAGCAGCACCTTGCGAAGTACCCCGGTGCGGTGCTGGCCGTCACCCACGATCGATACTTCCTCGACCACGTCGCGGAGTGGATCTGCGAGGTCGACCGCGGACGCCTCTACCCGTACGAGGGCAACTACTCGACCTACCTCGAGAAGAAGCAGGAGCGCCTGCAGGTGCAGGGCAAGAAGGACGCCAAGCTCGCCAAGCGCCTCGCCAGCGAGCTCGAGTGGGTGCGCAGCAACGCGAAGGGGCGACAGACCAAGTCCAAGTCCCGCCTCGCCCGATACGAGGAGATGGCGGCCGAGGCCGACCGCACCCGCAAGTTGGACTTCGACGAGATCGTGATCCCGCCCGGCCCCCGCCTGGGCCAGGTCGTGCTCGAGGCGAAGAAGCTTCAGAAGGGCTTCGACGGCCGTAGCCTGATCGACGGGCTGACCTTCAGCCTGCCCCGCAACGGCATCGTCGGCATCATCGGCCCGAACGGCGTCGGCAAGACCACGCTGTTCAAGACGATCGTCGGCCTCGAACCGCTGGACGGCGGCGAGCTGAAGGTCGGAGAGACTGTCGACATCTCCTACGTCGACCAGAGCCGTGGCGGCATCGACCCGAACAAGTCGCTGTGGGAGGTCGTGAGCGACGGCCTGGACTGGATCCAGGTCGGCAAGGTCGAGATCCCCTCGCGCGCGTACGTGTCGCAGTTCGGGTTCAAGGGACCCGACCAGCAGAAGAAGGCGGGCGTCCTCTCCGGTGGCGAGCGCAACCGCCTGAACCTGGCGCTCACGCTCAAGCAGGGCGGAAACCTGCTGCTGCTCGACGAGCCGACCAACGACCTGGACGTCGAGACTCTCGGCAGCCTCGAGAACGCCCTCCTGGAGTTCCCGGGATGCGCGGTGGTCATCACGCACGATCGCTGGTTCCTGGACCGGATCGCCACGCACATCCTCGCGTACGAGGGCACCGAGGACGATCCCGACCAGTGGTACTGGTTCGAGGGGAACTTCGAGGCGTACGAGGAGAACAAGATCGAGCGCCTCGGCGCCGATGCGGCGAACCCGCACCGCTCCACGTATCGCAAGCTCACGCGTGACTGACGCCCCGCGCGGCACCGCGCCCCATCCTCGTCTGCACGTCCCGATCCATCTGCGATGGGGCGATCTCGACGCCTTCAACCACGTCAACAACGCCTCCATGCTGAAGCTCCTCGAGGAGGTGCGCGTGCGTGCGTTCTGGCGGCCGGGCGTCGAGGAGGAAGCGCCGCCCACGGCGGTGCTGGATTCCGGCATCGATGCGGGCACCCTGACGCTCATCGCCCGGCAGGAGATCGAGTACCTGCGCCCCGTGCCCTACCAGCGCAATCCGCTCGACGTGCAGCTGTGGTTCGGCAAGATCGGCGGATCCAGCATCGAGGTCTGCTACGAGGTGTTCAGCCCCCCGTCGTCCGGCGCGCGCATGAGCGAGCCGGGTGATCGGGGTGCCGCCGCGATGCAGCAGGAGCTCTATGCGCGGGCGTCGGCCGTCGTCGTGATGGTGGATGCCGCCACCGGGCGGCCTGTCCGCCTCACCGACGAGCAGCGCTCGGCTTGGACCCCGTACCTCGGACCCCCGGTCGTCTACGCGCACCGGCGCTGACGCGCCTCAGCCGGCCGGGTGCGCGGGAACGCGGACCATGATCTCCTGCGCCACGCTGGCCACCAGCATCCCGTCACGCGAGTAGATGCGCCCGGTCGCGAGCCCGCGTCCGCCGCGCGCGCTCGGCGACTCCTGGACGTACAGCATCCACTCGTCGACGCGGCCGGGGCGATGCCACCACATCGCGTGGTCGAGGCTCGCGACCTTCAGACCCGGGGTGGCCCACGCCACGCCGTGCGCGCGCAGGATCGACTCCTGGATGGTCAGATCGCTGAGGTAGGCCAGCGCCGCGCGGTGCGTGGCCGGATCGTCGGGAATCGCTCGCCGCGTACGCATCCACACCGCCTGGCGGGGCACATGCTCGCCCTGCACGGACAGGTAGATCGGCGAGGCGATGTGGCGCACATCCAGCGGCCGGTCCGTGAAGAGGCGCTTGGACATCGGATGAAGGCCCGCGAGGTGGTCTTCGAGATCGGGTAGGTCCTCCGGTGCCGGCAGTCCAGCCGGCATCTCGGCCTGATGCTCGATGCCGGGGTCTTCGTCCTGGAAGGACGCGATCATGGAGAAGATCGGCACGCCCTCCTGGAACGCCTGCGTCCGCCGGGTCGAGAACGACCGCCCGTCGTGGATGCGATCGACCGAGAAGGTGATCCCTTTCGAGGCGTCGCCCGGTCGCAGGAAGTATCCGTGCATCGAGTGCACGGAACGACCATCGGGAATCGTGCGCTCCGCGGCGACGATGGACTGAGCGAGGACCTGTCCTCCGTAGACGCGTCCCAGCGGCATCGACTGCGACACTCCCGTGAAGATGTCCTCGGTGGTGCGGGCGCCGGATTGGGACAGATCGAGCACCGCCAGCATGGAGGCCACCGGATCGGGGTCGGGGATGAAGTCCTCGGGGGCGGTGTGATGAGCATCGGTCACAGTGCCATTCAACACCGCCATCCGACGCGATGCTTTCCGGCACGATGTTGTAGCTTTGGGCGGATGTCCCCGCGCCTGATCTTCCCCGACGCCGCTGCGGCCGCGGACGCCCTCACTTTCGCCGGCCGCACGGCGCGCGTGGGCGACGGCGCCGTGCGGCTGGCGGCCTCGGCGGGAACGCTCATCATGACCTCCGCGCCGTTCGCGCCGCGCGGCCTGTTCGACGCGACGCCGACGGTGCTGGCCATGCGCGCGCTTCCCGTCGACCCGGAACTGGTGTGCGATCTGGTCGTGGACGCATCGGAGCTCGTCGGATCGGATGACAGCGCGGCTCAGCTGCAGCTGCCCGACACGGCGCTGTCGCCGGCATGGGCCGGCGTCTCGCCGCCGCGTGCCGGCTGGCGGCAGACCGCGAAGATCGCGGCATCCGTTCTCGCCTCGCGCGCGCAGTGGGGGATCGCGGCCGTCGCCGAAGCGCTGCCGCAGAACCCCGGGGAGGATGCCGTCCGCGCGGTTCGCGCCACGGTGTGGGGTCCGCCTGATGACGCACTGGCCGGCCTTCCGCTCGGAGCCGCGTTCGCCGCGTTCACTCTCGGCTTCATCGTCGGCGAGGAGGACGCAGTCGTACGCTCATCGGGCGCGTGGACGCGTGTCTCGCTTCGTCGGGGCCACGTGATCGTGCGCGGCCCTGCCCGCACCGGCATGACCGCCGTGCGCGAAACCGGCCTCGCGCCGGGGGCCTAGAGCGCAGCCGCGGCCGCCCTGCCGGCGGTTCTGCCCGAGAAGAGGCACCCGCCCAGGAACGTTCCCTCCAGTGCGCGATAGCCGTGCACGCCGCCGCCGCCGAACCCGCTCGCCTCGCCGGCGGCGTACAGACCGTCGACCGGTTCGCCGTTCGCCCCCAGGGCGCGTCCGGACAGATCCGTCTCGATGCCGCCGAGCGACTTGCGGGTCAGGATGTGCAGCTTCACCGCGACGAGCGGTCCGGCCTTCGGGTCGAGGATCCGGTGCGGATCGGCGGTGCGCACGAGCCGATCGCCCCGATACGAGCGCGCCGAGCGCAGCATCGCGATCTGCGCGTCCTTGGTGAAGTCGTTGTCGATCTCCCGATCGCGAGCCTCGACTTCCGTGCGCACGAGAGCGGGGTCGAGGACCTCGCCGCCGGGCAGCGCCTGCATGCCGGCGATCAGCTCGTCCAGGCTGTCGCGCACCACGAAGTCGGCCCCGTGGTCCATGAACGCCCGCACGGGGCCGGCTGCCCCCTTGCCGAGGCGCGACTTGAGCAGCAGCGGCACGTCGCGCCCGGTGAGATCGGGATTCTGCTCGCTGCCCGACAGGGTGAACTCCTTCTCGATGATCTGCCGCGACAGGACGAACCACGAGTGGTCGTACCCGGTCGTGCGCAGGTGCGCGAGGGTTCCCAGTGTGTCGAAGCCCGGGAAAAGCGGCACCGGGAGGCGCTTGCCGTTCGCGTCGAGCCAGACCGAGGACGGACCGGGGAGGATCCGGATGCCGTGCAGCGGCCACACCGGGTCCCAGTTCTGGATGCCCTCGACGTAGTGCCACATGCGGTCGCCGTTGATCAGCCGCGCGCCCGCCTGAGCGCTGACACCCAGCATCGCTCCGTCGACATACGCGGGAACACCCGCGATCATCGACGCCGGTGGAGTGCCCAGTCGCGCGGGCCACTGCGCACGGACCATGTCGTGGTTGCCGCCGATGCCGCCCGAGGAGACGATCGTCGCGCCCGCCCGGATCTCGAACTCACCGACGATCTCACGGGAGGTGGCACTGCCGCGCACGGCACCGGATGGGGCGAGGACCTCACCGCCGGCGCCGATCACGGCACCCTCCGACGTCAGCAGGGTGGTGACGCGATGTCGCGGCAGGATCGTGACGAGACCCGCTGCCTCACCGGCCTCCACGGCCGACTGGAACGGGGCGACGATCCCGGGTCCGGTGCCCCACGTGATGTGGAAGCGGGGGACGGAGTTACCCGGACCGGTGGCGGTGTAGCCGCCGCGCTCGGCCCAGCCCACGACCGGGAAGAACCCGACGCCCTTCTCGCGAAGCCACGCACGCTTCTCGCCGTGCGCGAAGTGCAGATAGGCCTCGGCCCAGCGGCGGGGCCATGCATCCTCGGCACGGTCGAACCCGGCTGTGCCGAACCAGTCCTGGTGCGCCAGCTCGGCCGAGTCTCTGATCCCCATCCGGCGCTGCTCGGGCGAGTCGATGAAGAACAGGCCCCCGAAGGACCACCAGGCCTGCCCGCCGAGATTCGAGCGCGGCTCCTGGTCGACGAGGACGACGCGACGGCCGGCGGCGACGGCTTCGGCGGCGGCGACGAGGCCCGCCAGGCCCCACCCCACGACCAGGACGTCGGTGGACAGCGGGGTGGGGGTGGCGCTCATGTGCGACTCCTTCGTCGGCGAGGGAAGTGGGGTTATCAGTCCGGCGGGGTGCTCGGATGGACCGGGAGGGATGCCGCGCCGCGTCCGTCCGCGGCCGGACCGATGCCCGAGGGCTCGAACGTGTTGACCATCGCCATGGCGGCGCGCTGCAGATAGTCCCACAGCGTCGCCTCGTGCAGGGGTGACAGCTGGAGTTCGTCGACAGCCGTGCGCATGTGCGCGAGCCAGCGATCCCGCGCATCCGGATTCACAGGGAACGGCGCGTGCCGCATCCGCAGGCGGGGATGCCCGCGTTCCCGGCTGTAGGTCGTCGGACCGCCCCAGTACTGCTCGAGGAACCCCGTCAGGCGCTGCTTGGCCGGTCCGAGATCCTCCTCGGGATACATCGGCCGCAGCACCGGGTCGTCCGCAACACCCCGGTAGAACGCGTCGACGAGGCGGACGAAGGTCTCGTGCCCGCCGACTTCCTCGTAGAAGCTGATGCTCATGCCGACCCCTCCGGCGTCTCGGGCGGGTTCTTCGCCTCGTCCTTCGGCGTCCGCTTGGGTCGCCACACCGGCCGCTCGGGGGGCGGGGGAGCGTGTGTCACGGCTGTGGGCTTCGTCTTGGGCGGGTTCGCACCCCGGACGCGCTGAGCCCCCTCCAGACCGCTGAGGACGATCGAGTTGAGCTGAGGCAGCTCCAAACCGAGCTCGTTCACGGCGTTCAGGACCCGCATGCGCAGTTCGCGTCCGACGTCGTCCTTGGCGTTGGCCCGCGTCTTCATGACGAGGCGGATCACCAGCGCGTCACCGGAGACGGATTCCAGCCCCCACACCTCGGGCTTGTCGATGATGCGCGTGCGCCACTTCGGGTCCTTCGCGAGATCCTTCATCGTCTCGAGCATGGTGCTCTCGACGAGTCCGATGTCGGTCCCGATCGGCAGGGCCAGGTCGACGATGACCCGTGACCAGCCCATCGACATGTTGCCGATGCGCGTGATCTCGCCGTTGCGGACGTACCAGAGCGTGCCGTTGACGTCGCGGACGGTCGTGATGCGCACGCTCACGTACTCGACGATGCCGGTCGCCAGGCCGAGATCGACGACATCGCCGATGCCGACCTGATCTTCGGCGACGATGAAGATCCCGTTGAGCACGTCCTTCACGATGTTCTGCGCACCGAAGCCCAGGCCCGCGCCGATCGCGGCGGTGAGCAGGGTGAGCGAGGCGAGTGCGGTGGGTGCCAGCAGATTCACGATGAGCAGCAGCGCGACGATCACGATCGAGACGTTCACGATGTTCTGCAGGATCGACCCGAGGGTCCGCGTCCGCTGCACGAGACGGATCGAGGCGAGGGGTGAGCGCTCGAGCGCCTGGGTGTCATCCACGTTGGCCTTGTTCTTGGCCCCGTTGACGATGCGCTTGACCACGCGCTCGATGACGAACTTCAGGATCCACCCGATGATGAGCGCCCCGAGCACGATCCCGAGCACCTGAAGGGTCTTCCAGCCGGCGCGAACGAAGAACGCGCCGACCGCTGTCCAGAACTCGAGGTCTGTGATCGTCGGGTCCGCAGAGATCCACATCATCGGCTCGATCCTAACGACGGATGCCTCGGCGTCCGCTGAGCGCGAGGCCGAGGCATCCGTGGGTGTCGATTACGACGCGTCGCGATCCTGCACGGCCAGTGCCCGCTCGACGCCGGCGAGGTTCTCATCGACGAGTCGGCGCAGTGCCGGGGCTGCGTCCGGGTTCGCCTTGAGCCAGGCTCGCGTCGCGTCGCGCAGCTCGAGGTTCGCCAGCGGCGACGGGTACAGGCCCACGATGATGTACTGCGCGATCTGGTACGACCGGCTGTTCCAGATCGGCAGCAGCATGTCGAAGTACGGCGTGACGAATTCGCTGAGCTGTCCGACCGTCGCCGGGTGCTGGAACCCGAGGGCCGTGGAGCGCACGATCGTGTTCGGTTGATCGTCGTTGTCGATGATCGAGGACCACGCGGCGTGCTTGGCGCCCGAGTGCGGGATCGACGCCTTCGCCTGAGCGGCGAACTCGCCGCCCTTCGCCGTGTTGTCGGCCGCGAGGGCGTCGTCGATCTGCTTCACGTGCGCGACTCCGCCCGCGGCGAGCGAGATGAGCAGCTGCCACGCCAGGTCGGTGTCCACCTCGAGACCCTCGAGCGTGGTCTCGCCATCGCGCAGCGCCCGCACGATCGCCCAGTGCTCGGGCGTCGAGGCCGCGGTCGCGAAGGCGGTCACGAACTGGAGCTGGCTGTCGCTGCCGGCCTCGGCCGCCTGGGCCAGCGCCCAGAGCCCCTCGGCGACCTTCGCCCGCGTGGCCTCGCGCTTCTCCGGCGCGACGTACGAGTTCGCCGCCAGCTGCAGCTGAGCGAGCGTCGTGCGCACCGTCGTCGATTCGGTCTCGCTGCCGATGTTGCGCAGCACGAGATCGACGTAGTCGCTGGGGGAGGCCTCGGCATCCCGGGTCTGGTCCCACGCGGCACCCCAGACGAGCGAACGCGCCAGCGGATCGGAGATCTTGCCGAGGTGCGCGATGGCGGTCGAGAGCGACCGCTCGTCGAGGCGGATCTTCGCATAGGCGAGGTCCTCGTCGTTCAAGAGCACCAGGTCGGGACGCTTCTGACCCTTGAGCTCGGGCACTTCGGTGAGGTCGCCGTCGACATCGAGCTCGACGTGGTGCACACGCACGAGCGCGCCGCCCGTGACGTTGTAGAAGCCGACGCCCAGGCGATGCGGCCGGATGGTCGGATAGTCCGCCGGCGCGGTCTGGGTGATGGCGAAGCGGGTGATCGTGCCGGTGCCGTCCTCGTTGATGACCGGCGCGAGGGTGTTCACGCCCGCGGTCTCGAGCCACTTCTTGGCCCATGTGCCCAGTTCGCGGCCACTGGTCGCCTCGAGCTCGGAGAGCAGATCGGTCAGCTCCGTGTTGCCCCACTCGTTCTTCTTGAAGTACTCCGCGACGCCGGCGAAGAACGCCTCGATGCCGACCCAGGCGGCGAGCTGCTTGAGCACCGACCCGCCCTTGGCGTACGTGATGCCGTCGAAGTTGACCTGCACGTCTTCCAGGTCGTTGATCTCGGCCACGACGGGATGGGTGGAGGGCAGCTGATCCTGACGGTAAGCCCAGGTCTTCTCCATCGCGTTGAACGTCGTCCACGCCTCGGTCCACTCGGTGGCCTCGGCAGTGGCGATCGTGGACGCCCACTCGGCGAAGGACTCGTTCAGCCAGAGCCCGTTCCACCACTTCATGGTGACCAGGTCGCCGAACCACATGTGCGCGAGCTCGTGCAGGATCGTGACGACCCGGCGCTCTTTGATCGCGTCGGTCACCTTGCTGCGGAAGACGTACGACTCGGTGAAGGTGACCGCTCCCGCGTTCTCCATCGCACCCGCGTTGAACTCCGGCACGAACAGCTGGTCGTACTTCGCGAACGGGTAGGGGTAGTCGAACTTCTCCTCGTAGTAGGCGAAGCCCTCACGGGTCTTGTCGAAGATGTAGTCGGCGTCCAGATGCTGCCAGAGGCTCTTGCGCCCGTACACGCCGAGGGGGATGACGCGACCGGACGCGCTCGTCAGCTCCGAGAAGACCTCTTCGTAGGGACCCGCGACGATCGCGGTGATGTACGAGGAGATCGGCGGAGTCGGCTCGAAGCGCCACGTGGCGGTGCCGTCACCGTGCTTCTTGGGCTCCGGGGTCGGCGAATTGGAGATGACCTTCCATGGTTCGGGGGCGGTGACGGTGAACTGGAACGTCGCCTTCAGGTCGGGCTGTTCGAACACCGCGAAGACGCGTCGCGAGTCCGGCACCTCGAACTGCGAGTACAGGTAGACCTCGCCGTCCACGGGGTCGACGAAGCGGTGCAGGCCCTCGCCGGTGTTCGTGTAGAGGCAGTCGGCCTCGACGATGAGCTCGTTCTCGCGCTCAAGACCGTTCAGGGCGATGCGCGAATCGGCGAAGACGTCCAACGCCACCTCGCGCCCGTTCAGCGTGATCGAGCGCACCTCGCGGGCGATCAGGTCGATGAACGTGTCGGCGCCCTCGGTGGCGGAGAAGCGCACGACGGTGCGCGAGCCGAAGATCTCAGCGCCCCTGTTCAGGTCGAGGTCCACTTCGTAGGAGTGGGTGTCGACGATCGCGCGGCGCTCCTGCGCCTCGATGCGGGTGAGGTTTTCTCCAGGCACTGCTTCTCCCATGTTCTACGGGGTCGTGTAGGGGGTTCGGACGTGCGAGCACCGGCGGGTGGCCGACGCTGGCAACCTCCCCAGCCTACGTCAGGCTCGCGCGCGCGACGTGGCTGCGCGCGTGGGTGACGGCAGGAGCGAGCTCGTCGAAGAGGTGATTGCTGTGCCTGAGCGAGCTGAGCACTCCCACGGTCGTGAAGAGCTCGACGTGGCCCTCGCGCACGCCCTTGATGAGCACCGTGACGCCTCGCCGTTCCAGCTGCTGGACGATCTCGGAGAGGACGTGCGCTCCGGTCGCGTCGACGAGCTCCAGCTGGGACATGCGCAGGATCACCACGGTCACGCCGTCGATCGAGGTGACGGCCTCGAGCACCCGATCTGCGGCCGCGAAGAACAGCGGGCCGTCCAGCCGGATGACGGCGATGCCGTCATCGCCCGGCTGCGGGTCACCGCCGATCGGCTCGCGGTGCACGCCCGTGGCGTGGGACAGACCGCGGATCGCGAAGACCGCCGCCACCGCCATGCCGATTCCGACGGCCACGATGAGATCGACCGAAACCGTGACGACGGCCGTCACGACGTAGGCGATCGCGTCCGCGCGCGTGGAGCGCAGGATCGAGCGGGCGGTCGCCAGGTGCACCATGCGCACCGCGGTGACCATCAGCACGCCGGAGAGGGCGGCGAGCGGGATGGCGCCCACCGGCCCCGCAGCGACCAGGACCACCAGCAGCAGCACGAGAGCGTGGAAGATCGCCGCGAACCTCGAGCGGGCGCCCGCGCGCACGTTGACAGCCGTGCGGGCGATCGCACCCGTGGCGGGCATCCCGCCGAACAACCCCGCGCCGATCGAGGCCAGCCCCTGGCCGACGAGTTCGCGATCGGGATCGTACGAGCCGGTATCGGCGAGCGACGCGGCCACTCGCGCAGACAGCAGGGACTCGATCGACGCCAGCGCGGCGACGGCCACTGCGGGAAGGAGCAGCTCGGAAAGGGTCTGCAGGGAGAACGACGGAAGGATCGGCGCGGGCAGGCTGGTCGGCAGGGTCCCGATCACCGCGAGCGGCGAGGGCAGGAGCAGTGCCAGCACCGTCACGACGACGATTCCGACGAGCGACCCCGGGAGCGAGCGGTGCAGGAGCGGCAGCGCGTACATGCACGCGGCCACGACGGCGACCGCCGCGAGCGACCAGGCGAGATACACCGGATCAGCGGAGGCGAGGGATGACAGCGCGGTCACGACCACGTTGGTGTGCAGGATGCCGTCGGGGTCGGCGCCGGTCAGTGCCGGGATCTGTTGCAGGAAGATGATCACGGCGATGCCGAGGGTGAATCCCTCGATGACGGGCCACGGAATGAACGAGACTGCGCGCCCGAGCCGGGCAGCACCGGCGATGAGCACCATGACCCCCGCAAGGACGCTCACCACTGCCACGGCGCCCATGCCGTGTGCGGCCACGATCGGTGCGAGCACGACGACCATCGCGCCCGTCGGACCGGACACCTGCACATTGGATCCGCCGAACACCGCCGCGATCACGCCGGCGACGATCGCCGTGATCAGCCCCGCCGCGGCCCCGGCGCCCGAGGCGATTCCGAAGCCGAGGGCGAGGGGGAGGGCCACGATGCCGACGGTGAGCCCGGCCAGCAGATCACCGCGCCAGCTCCGGCCGACATCTGCGTAATCGCGCGCACCGGGCAGGAGAGCGCGCGCGTACGTCGCGGCTCTGCTCATGCGCCGGGTCCGAGAGGGGGCAGGGATGCGGCATCCCTTGCGCGTCCCGCGTCGGCGGCCACGACGTTCAGCAGGAGCCGGCGCGCGACGGTGAGCAGTTCGGCGACCTCCGGATAGGCCAGCCGATAGTAGACGCTGCTGGCGCGCCGTTCGGACTCGACGAGTCTGTGGCGGCGCAGCACGGCGAGGTGCTGGGAGAGATGCGACGCCTCGAGGCCGGTCGCGGATTGCAGGTCGGCCACAGAACGCTCGTCCGCCGCGGACAGCAGTTCGAGGATACGGATGCGCAGCGGGTGCGACAGTCCCTTGAACAGTCCCGCCTTGATCTCGTAGAGCGGGCGCTGATTCTGGCTCGTCGACATGATGAATCCATCATACCGAGCTTGCCGCCGAGGCGATCCACCGGCCGCCCCTCTGCGCTGCTCCATAGAATGAAGGTCATGCGCATCCACATCGCGACCGACCACGCCGGCCTCGAATTCTCGACCCAGCTGCAGCATCACCTCGCCGGCCAGGGACACGACATCGTGGATCACGGGCCGCTCGAGTACGAGCCGCTGGATGACTACCCGGCGTTCTGCATCCGAGCCGCCCAGGCGGTGGTGGCAGACCAGGAGGCCGGAGTCGAAGCGCTCGGAGTGGTGTTCGGCGGTTCCGGCAACGGCGAGCAGATCTCGGCGAACAAGGTACGGGGCGTCCGCGCCGCACTGGTCTGGAGTGTGGCGACGGCCGAGCTCGCCCGCGAGCACAATGACGCCAACGTCATCGCGATCGGTGCCCGCCAGCACACTTTCGAGGAGGCGGCGTCGTTCATCGACCTCTTCATCGCCACCCCCTTCTCGGGCGAGGAGCGCCACGCTCGTCGCATCGGGCAGATCGCCGCCTTCGAGAGCGACGGTGCGCTGCAACCGGACCCGCGCGCGACGACGGGTCGGCCCGACGTCCTGGATGCGGACGACAGCTCGTTCGACCCCGAAGCCGGCTGATGCCGGAGGGCCATTCCGTCCACCGGATCGCCCGACAGTTCGACCGCAACTTCGTCGGTCGGGAAGTGTCGGCATCCAGTCCGCAGGGCAGATTCGCCGAGGGTGCGCGCATCATCAACGGTCGGACGGCGACCTCGGTGCGCGCGGTCGGGAAGCAGATGTTCCTCGAGTTCGACGACGACCTGTGGCTGCGCGTGCACCTGGGCATGTACGGCGCCTGGGATTTCGCGGGGGAAGTCGTGGTCGACCCCACCATCGCCTCCGCGAACGGGCGCATGGGCCAGACCAACCAGCGCGGCACGCAGCTCGAGGTGCCCATCCTCGACGACGCCGGCGAGAATTCGCTGACCTCCATCGGGGCGCCCCGGCGGGCGCGGGTGCGCGTGCGGATGTCGGAGCAGACCACCGGTCTGGGCGGCGGGGGAGATGCGGACGAGGATCAGTGGCCGCCCCCGGTGGTCGGCCAGGTGCGTCTGCGACTGCTCACGGCGGTGACGTCCGCGGATCTGCGCGGACCGACGGCCTGCGAGCTGCAGACGCCCGACGAGGTGGCGGCGACGATCGCGAAGCTGGGGCCCGACCCCCTCGTCGACGACGTGGCCGAGAGCGAGGAGATCTTCACCGCCGTGGTGGCACGAAAGCCCACCCCGATCGGCCAGCTGCTCATGGACCAGAGCGTCGTCAGCGGCATCGGCAACGTCTACCGGGCGGAGCTGCTGTTCCGGGCCCGGCAGAACCCGCACACCGCGGGGCGCGAGGTCCGCGAGGAGGTCGTCCGAGATCTGTGGCGCGACTGGGTGCGGCTGCTCGCGATCGGAGTCGAGACCGGCCAGATGATGACGATGGACGATCTGGACCCGGACGCCTATCGCGCGGCCATGGCGCATCGCGACGACCGTCACTGGGTCTATCACCGCGCGGGGCTGCCCTGCCGGGTCTGCGGCACGGCGATCGTGGTCGAGGAGATGGCCACCCGCAAGCTGTACTGGTGCCCGAGGTGCCAGGCGTGAACTGCCTAGGCTGAGGACATGCGCCAGAACCCGAGCTTCGCCATGACCGACGTCGCCGAACTGCGCCGCCTGGTCGAACGCAATCCGTGGACGACCCTCGTCAGCAGCACACCCGAAGGCCTTATGGCCTCGCACTACGCGGTCCTGCTCGACGACGAGCGCGACGACCTGACGATCGTCGGCCACGTGGGCAAGCCGGACGACATGATCCACGGTCTCGGCGAGCGAGAGCTGCTCGTGGTGGTGCAGGGTCCGCACGGCTACATCTCGCCCGGCTGGTACGGCGACGTGGCGAGCGTGCCGACGTGGAACTTCGTCTCCGCGCACCTCTCAGGGGTGCCCGAGATCCTTCCACCCGACGAGAATCTGCGCGTGCTCGACCGTCTCGTGGCCCATTTCGAGGGCCGGATGCCGCAACCCCGCATGATGTGGGAGCGGCCGAACGATCCGACGTACGTGGAGCGCCTCGAGCGCGGCACCGTGGGCTTCCGGCTCACCCCGACCCGCGTCGTCGCCAAGCGCAAGCTGAGCCAGAACAAGTCCGCCGAGGTCGTCGAAACCGTGATCGCCGAACTGGTCGGCGACGGTCCGTACGCGAATCCTGCGCTGGCCGCCGAGATGAGACGCGCGCGCGACGCGATGGCGCGTTCGTGAGCGGAGTAGGAGCGAGCGTCGGGACGATCACCGGCGCCCAGGTGAGCGGTGCGGCCCGTCGACTGCTTCCGACCGACGGCCCGGTCGACGTCTTCCTCCGCGACGGCGTGATCGCCGACATCGCGCCGGCGGGGGCTCTGCGGCCGCGGGGCGGGGTGCTGGGTGCCGCCGGGCGGTGGCTGATCCCGGGCCTCTGGGACCATCATGTCCACGTCGTGCAGTGGGCCCTGGTCGCTCAGCGGGAAGTGCTCGGTCATGCCGAATCGGCCGCGCACGCTGCGAGCATCATGGGTGAAGCGCCGGTCCTGTCCGACGGACGCCGCATCGGCACGGGCTACCGAGACGCGCTGTGGCCCGATCGGCCGACACTCGAGGTGCTCGACGCGAGCACCGGCGATATCCCGACCTACCTGATCAACGCCGACGTGCACAGCGTGTGGCTCAACAGCGCCGCGCTGCGGCGCGAAGGCCACATTCCCGACGGCGTGGGAGTGCTCCGAGAGGCGCCGGCGTTCGAGATCTCGCGGCGCCTGAACGACATCGACCCGTCGGTGGGCGACCGTCTCGTCGCGGCCATGGCTCGGGATGCGGCATCCCGCGGCATCGTCGGACTCGTCGATCTGGACATGGCGTGGAACGAATCCGCGTGGGACCGGCGCCTCGGCGGCGGCTTCGACACCCTGCGGGTCGAGTTCGGCATCTACCCCGAGTTCCTCGACCGGGCGATCACCGAAGGACTGCACACCGGTGACGCTGTGCGCGGAGCCTCGTCCGGGCTCGCGCGCGTAGGATCCCTCAAGGTCATCACCGACGGCTCGCTCGGCACGCGCACCGCCGCCTGTTCGCACGCCTACCCGGGCGACCCGCACAACCACGGTGTCCTGGCCGTACCGCCCGAGACGCTGGTCGAGCTCATGACCGCTGCGACGGGGGCGGGACTGTCCTGCGCGATTCATGCGATCGGCGACCTCGCCAACTCGCACGCCCTCGACGCCTTCGCGCTCAGCGGCGCGGTCGGCACGATCGAGCACGCGCAGCTCGTCGCGCACGCGGACATCCCCCGCTTCGCGCGGCTGGGCGTCGGGGCGAGCGTCCAGCCCGAGCACGCCGTCGACGACCGCGATCTCACCGACGCGATCTGGGCCGACCAGACAGCTCTGCCCTACCCGCTGCGCACCCTGGCCGACACCGGGGCGAACCTGCTGTTCGGCTCGGACGCCCCGGTCTCGCCCCTGGACCCGTGGGCGGCGATGGCGGCCGCCGTGTTCCGCACGCGCGGCGGCAGGGCCCCGTGGCGTCCGGAGCAGGGCGTGGACGCCGCAACCGCTCTAGCCGCATCCACTCACGGCGGCTCGCAGGCCGAGGCGGCCATCGAACCGGGGGCCGTCGCCGATCTCGCTCTGGTCGAGCGCGACCCGCTGGCCGCCTCCGAGACGCAGCTGCGCGCGATGACCGTCGGTGCCACCCTGCTCGGAGGCCGCCTCACGCACCTGGCCTGACCGGGCGTCGGATACGAGACGATGCGAGCCCCCGGTCCGAGGACCGGGGCTCGCATCGTTCCTCAGCGCGAGAGGTGCGCGAACAGGAACCAGCGGTCCTTGTCGAGGGCCTCGCGGATCTGGATCGCGACGTCCTGGCTGGCCAGGTCCACTTCGTCCAGCCCGTCGATCGCAGCCTTGACATCGACCAGCACGGCGTCCATGTCGGCGATCACGCTGCGGATGATGTCCTCCCACTGCGTGAACCCGGCCGGCACCTGGGTGGGGGCGGTCTTGGCCGCGACCGTCCCCAGCCGCGCGTCGATCGGCAGTCCGAGGGCGACGATCCGCTCGGCGGCGAGGTCGGCCCCGTCCTGGGCGTGGGTGACGATCGTGTCGAGCAGCTCGTGGATCGCGATGAAGTTGGCACCGCGCACGTTCCAGTGCGCCTGCTTGCCGTTCACGGCGAGGGCCTGCAGGCCCAGCGCGACCGGGGTGAGGAATTGAGCCGTGCCGGCGGCGACCGTCGGGTCAGCGGCCGTTGCGGGGGTGGTCTGCGTGTCAGTCATCTTTCGCCTCCAGGTGAGCGGTACGTGCGCCGGGGTGCACCGTCCGTCTTCGTGCTCCAACGCTACTCAGGCGCCCGCATTCCGCAACCAAGCACAGGCTCGGCTAACTCGAGCCGGCGCGGTCTGCGCTCCGCGCCGCCGGTCGGCTTCGGATGCTGCGAACCAGCGACTAGCGTCGAGGGGTGCCCTCCGCCGATCATGACCTCGGACCGCAGCACCTGAACAAGCCGTCGACCGCCGTCCGGCGGGAACCCATCGACCGCTCGCCGGAGCATGCGGAGCCGTCGCGCTTCCTACCGCACGTGCAAGGACTGCGCGCGATCGCGGTGCTCGCCGTCGTGCTGTACCACTTCTGGCCGGCCCGCTTCTCGGGCGGGTACATCGGCGTGGACGTCTTCTTCGTCATCTCGGGTTTCCTGATCACCGCGCACCTCATGCGCGAGCTGAGCGCCACCGGGACCGTGCGGCTGGGCCAGTTCTGGGCGCGCCGCGCCCGACGCCTGCTGCCGGCGTCCCTGCTCGTCCTGCTCTTCTGCGCGCTCGTGGCGATGTCGCCGTACCTGACGCCGACCTCCGCCCTCCCGAACGAGGTGCGCGAGATCCTGGCGTCGACCTTCTACGTCGAGAACTGGTACCTCGCCCTCAACTCCGCGGACTACCTCAACCACTCGGGTGACCCCACGACGGTCCAGCACTACTGGTCGCTGTCGTTGGAGGAGCAGTTCTATGTCATGTGGCCGCTCATCATGCTCGGGGCGGCGTGGGTCGGGCTGAAGTTCTTCCGCGGGGCACGCCGCCGGGCGGTGATCCTCGCCCTGGCCGTGGTCAGCGCAGCATCCTTCATCTTCTGCGTGATCTTCACCATCACCGATCCGGCACCGGCCTACTTCGTCACCTTCGGACGCATGTGGCAGTTCGGCGTCGGCGCGATGATCGCGTTGATCCCGGCGCTGCGAATCCGCAACGCGATCGGCAGCTTCCTCCTCGGGTGGACCGGCATCGCCGTGCTGGTCGTGGTGATCTTCGGCTTCGATGGCCAGACGGCGTTCCCCGGCTACATGGCGGCGATTCCGACCCTGGCGGCCGCCGCGGTGATCGCGGCATCCCGCACCGGTCGCTGGTGGTATCCGACCCGTCTGCTCTCGCTCCGGCCGGCGCAGTTCGTCGGGAATATCTCCTACTCGCTGTACCTCTGGCACTGGCCGCTGATCATCATCGCTCCGTCGGTGCCCTTCTGGGGACTTTCGATCTACCACCGCGTCGCGCTGCTGGCCGTCTGCTTCCTGCTGGCCTGGCTCACGAAGCGGTTCGTCGAAGACCCGGCGCGCGGCTGGAAGGTGCTGACCTCGCGGCCCGCGCGCGTGACGCTGTGGTCCTCGCTGGCTGCGATGGTCGTGGTCGGGAGCACGGCGGGCATCGCGTGGGCCGTGAACGCGCCCGCCTACACCGAAGGCGTGCGCGCCATCCAGGAGCTGCGCGAAGACCCACCGGAATGCTTCGGAGCGGCCGTCGTGCTGGATGAGAGCTGCGCCGGAACCGACTTCGGAGACACGATCCTCCCCGCCCCGGGCTTCGCCGGCGTGGACCGGCCGAGCGACGAGCAGTGCTTCGTGCAGTTGAACGACGCGCGGCCCGTGTCGTGCGAGTTCGGTTCGGACGCGGCCGACGCGCCGCGCGTGGCGCTGATCGGCGACAGCCACGCGTACCAGCTGCTGTCCACCTTCCAGCGGATGGCCGACGAGAACGGCTGGCACCTCACGACCTACTTCAAAGGCGCCTGCCCGTGGAATACCACCCCGCTGGCGACGCCGGGAGCGTTCGGGCAGGCGTGCACCCAGTGGCGCGAGTCCGTGACCGCTGCCCTCGCAACCGCCGACCTGGATGCGGTCTTCACCGCCGCGATCGCCACGACGCCGTACTCGTCGGCGGGGTACGAGTCGGCGCACGATGCGGCCGTGGCGGGCTACCGGGACGCCTGGGCAGAAGTGCTCGACCGCGGCATCCCGGTGATCACGGTCGTCGACAACCCGGTGTGGGAGACGGACCCGAACAAGTGCCTGCGCACCCGGGAGATGATCGAGTGCGACGGAGAACGGTCCCAGCTGCTCGTCGCCGACGATCCGCTTCGGGATGCCGCATCCGGCGTCGCCGACGTGATGCTGCTGGATTTCACCGATGTCTTCTGCGGCGCCGAGGTCTGCGCGCCGGTCGTGGGAGGCGCCAACATCTACCGCGATCAGGACCACCTCACCGTGAGCTTCGTCGACACCCTCGCACCGTGGTACACCGCCGCGATCGCCGGGGCACTCGGCGATAAGGTCGCTCCATGACCATCGCCGCCGGAGCCTCCGTCCTCTCCGCGGCCGGCCGCACGCCGGCACTGCACGCGAGTGCCTTCGTCGCCGCGGGCGCGCGGGTCATCGGGGGAGTGACGCTCGGTGAGGGCTCGAGCGTCTGGTACAACGCTGTCCTGCGTGCCGACGGCGACACGATCACCGTCGGAGCGGGCAGCAACCTGCAGGACAACGTCTCGGTGCACGTGGACGCCGGGCGTCCGGTGGTGATCGGCGAGAACGTCTCCGTCGGCCACAACGCCGTCGTCCACGGCTGCACGATCGGCGACGGCTCGCTCATCGGCATGGGAGCCGTCGTGCTCAACGGGGCCGTGATCGGCGAGGGGTGCCTCATCGCCGGCGGAGCGGTCGTCCTCGAGGGCGCGGTGATTCCGGCCGGATCGCTCGTCGCGGGCGTCCCCGCCAAGGTGCGGCGGGCGCTGACCTCGGAGGAGCGCGTTGCCCTTCTGCGGAATGCGGATGCGTATCGCACGCACGTGCAGGAGCACGAGGGCGCTCAGCCCGCGTAGCGCGTCAGTCGGTCGCCAGGGGGTGGTAGGCCCCGCGGAAGATCTCGAACACACGCTCGCCGGCGCTGCCGGGCAGCGGCGTGATCGGCTTGTCGTCCATGAACAGGCGGATGACGTGCGCCAGCTCCCGAGGATGGCTGAAGTTGATCGCATGAGCGGCACCTTCGAGCACGACCAGCAGGACGTGGTTCTGATCCTGTGACGCCACCTCTTTGATGCGCTCCGGGCCCGGAAGCAGCGGATCGCGCGTGCCGAGCACCACGAGAGTCGGGATCTTCAGCTCGAGCAGGCGCTGCACGGACGGGTACTGCGTCAGCGCCTTGAACATCTTGAAGGTGCTCGGCACACCGAAGCGCAGGTAGTCCGGTGTCGCCACGGTCACCATCCTGCGCGGCTCGCGCCCTCCATCCTTCGCGAGCTGGCTCATCGCACGGCGCAGAGGCTGATTGTGGATGCCGCCCGCCGGCGAGACGAGGACGGCGCGCTCGACCCGCTCCGGGTAGCGATGCGCGAGTTCGACGATCACAGGGCACCCCATGGAATTGCCCACCACGCTGGTCTTTCCCACCCCGCGGTCATCGAGGAAGCGGATCGCCGCGTCGGCGAGGTCGGGGATGTCCAGCGCCGCACCCTGCTTTCCACTGCGGCCGAAGCCGGGAAGGTCGGGCACGTATGTGTGGAACTCGTCGGCCAGAAGCTCAGCCGTCGGCAGAAGGTAGCGACCCGAGAGACCGAAGCCGTGCAGGTGGGTCATCACGCGGGCATCCGGGGGATTGGCGGACTCGCGATAGAAGACGTCGACGCCGTCGACCATTGTCCACCGTTCGGCCAGGGCCGATGCCGGCCGTCGCGGCGTCATCCGCGCACGGTGGCGGTACGAGGCCTTCTCCGGGTTCTTGGCCATCGCGATCTCCCTCCCGGTCGCAGATCCTGGTCCCGAGTATGTCGCGAAAAGCACGCTGAAGGCATCGTCCGGGAAGGGTGAGCCGTGGAGAGGAGAAGGTGTGGAGGGGCTGACGAGAATCGTCCCTCCGCCCACTCCCCTCGCCGCTGCGCGGCGGGCGGAGCCTCTGGACGGTGGGGCCCGCTCGCGGGCTCGCCGTTTCGGGCGGCACCCACACGAATGCCCTGCCGCACCGACTCCGTCGGCGCGTCAGGGCATTGGAGGGGCTGACGAGAATCGAACTCGCATCATCTGTTTGGAAGACAGAGGCTTTACCACTAAGCTACAGCCCCACATTCCGGCGGACGCCCGCCGGCATGTGCACCACCGATTCTATGGCATGTCGCAGCGATGCCAGTGCCCATCGGGCCTTCGGCTAGACTTCTGGGGGCCGATCCGCACGCATCCACGTGCACACCCGCCCGGGGCGTAGCTCAGCTTGGTAGAGCGCCCGCTTTGGGAGCGGGAGGCCGCAGGTTCAAATCCTGTCGCCCCGACATCACGGCCCCCAGAACCCACATCTTCAGCTGCCGCGCCGACGCGCGCGGTCGATCACAAGGAGAACGAACAGGCATGGTCACCAGCACCGTCGAGAAGCTCACCCCGACGCGGGTCAAGCTGCACATCACGGTCTCGCCCGATGAGCTCAAGCCGAGCATCGCTCACGCATACGAGCACATCGCGCAGGACGTGCAGATCCCCGGATTCCGCAAGGGCAAGGTGCCGGCGCCCATCATCGACCAGCGCGTGGGCCGCACGGCGGTCATCGAGCACGCCGTCAGCGAGGGTCTGGACACGTTCTACCGCCAGGCCGTCGACGCGAACGAACTGCGGGTGCTCGGTCGACCCAGCGCCGACGTCAAGGAGTGGCCGAACGAGAAGGACTTCTCCGGCGACCTGCTCGTCGAGATCGAGGTCGACGTCCGGCCCGAGTTCGAACTGCCGGCTTTCGAGGGCACCACCGTCGAGGTCGACGCGATCGAGGTCGACGACGCTGCGATCGACGAGGAACTCGACCGGCTGCGGGCGCGCTTCGGCACCCTCGTGACCGTCGACCGTCCCGCCGCGACCGGCGACTTCGTCGAGCTGAACCTCGTCGCCACGATCGACGGCGCGGAGATCGATCGCGCCGAGGGCGTGTCCTACGAGGTCGGCTCGGGCGAACTGCTGCAGGGCATCGACGAAGCCATCGACTCGCTGACGGCGGGCGAGGAGACCACGTTCCGCTCTACGCTCATCGGCGGCGACCACGCCGGCGAAGAGGCCGAGGTGGCCGTGGTCGTCACGGCCGTCAAGGAGCGCGAGCTGCCCGAGGCCGACGACGACTTCGCGCAGATCGCCAGCGAGTTCGACACCCTCGCCGAGCTGCGCGAGAGCCTCAGCGAGCGCGTCGTGCAGCAGGGCAGCTTCGCGCAGGGCAACGCCGCGCGCGACAAGCTGATCGAGCAGCTGCTCGATCAGGTCGAGATTCCCGTGCCGCCGGCGCTCATCGAGGACGAAGTGCACACCCACCTCGAGGGCGAAGGCCGCCTCGAAGACGACGTGCACCGCGCCGAGGTCACCGAGGCGAGCGAGAAGCAGTTCCGCACGCAGATGCTGCTGGATGCGATCGCCGAGAAGCTCGATGTGCAGGTGTCCCAGGACGAACTGACCCAGTACCTCGTGCAGTCGGCCGCACAGTACGGCATGGCCCCGCAGGACTTCGTCGAGGCGCTGCAGCAGAACAACCAGCTGCCCTCGCTCGTGGGAGAGGTCGCGCGCAGCAAGGCGGTCGCCGTCGCCCTCGGCCAGGTCGTCGTCGTGGACACGAACGGCAAGCTGGTGGACCTGACCGGCTTCGTCGCGGATGACGAGGACGAGGTCGTCGAAGAGGCCGAGCAGATCGCAGATGCCGCGGCCGAGGCCGATGCGATCATCGAGGCGGAAGAGGCCGAAGCCGCTCCGGCCAAGCCGAAGCGCAAGGCACCCGCCAAGAAGAAGGCCGCCGACAGCGAATAGTCAGGACACATCGATCGAAGGGGCGGATGCTGCGGCATCCGCCCCTTCGCGTCTGCGACGCCACGCTTCTCTGCCCAGGGCGAACACGGGCGGGGCGAGCAGGACGCGCCGGTAGATTCGAAGCCACGACCACCGAAACAGGAGTGAACATGGCCGAACCACTTGTCGCGACGAGCGTCTTCGACAGGCTGCTGAAAGACCGCATCATCTGGCTGGGCTCGGAGGTGCGTGACGACAATGCGAACGAGATCTGCGCGAAGATCCTGCTGCTGGCGGCGGAGGACCCGGAGAAGGACATCTTCCTCTACGTGAACTCCCCGGGCGGCTCGATCACCGCGGGCATGGCGATCTACGACACCATGCAGTTCGTCCCCAACGACATCGTGACCGTCGGCATCGGCATGGCGGCCTCGATGGGCCAGCTGCTGCTCACGAGCGGCACGAAGGGCAAGCGCTACATCACCCCGAACGCGCGCGTGCTGCTGCACCAGCCGCACGGCGGCTTCGGCGGCACCGCGAGCGACATCCAGACGCAGGCGCAGCTGATCGTGTCGATGAAGAACCGCCTCGCGGAGATCACCGCTGCTCAGACCGGCAAGTCGGTCGAGCAGATCAACGAGGACGGCGACCGCGACCGCTGGTTCACGGCGCAGGAAGCACTCGAGTACGGCTTCGTCGACCACATCCGCGCTCACCTGGGCGATGTCGTCGGCGGCGGCGGAACCGATCAGGACTGACCGAAGGCGAATGAGAAGGAACAACAGCGAAATGAGCATCCCCACCTTCGGCGGCACGGCAGGCAACGGCCTGGCCATGCCCTCCAGCCGCTACATCCTGCCCCAGTTCGAGGAGCGCACGGCCTACGGCTACAAGCGCCAGGACCCGTACAACAAGCTGTTCGAAGATCGCGTGATCTTCCTCGGCGTGCAGGTCGACGACGCCTCTGCGGACGACGTCATGGCCCAGCTGCTCGTGCTCGAGAGCCAGGACCCCGACCGCGACATCATCATGTACATCAACTCACCCGGTGGTTCCTTCACCGCGATGACGGCGATCTACGACACCATGCAGTACATCTCGCCTCAGATCCAGACGGTCGTCCTCGGCCAGGCGGCTTCGGCCGCAGCGGTCCTGCTGGCAGCGGGAACGCCCGGCAAGCGCCTGGCGCTGCCGAACGCGCGCGTGCTGATCCACCAGCCCGCGATGGGCGAGGCCGGCCACGGCCAGGCGTCCGACATCGAGATCCAGGCCGCGGAGATCCTGCGCATGCGCACCTGGCTGGAAGAGACGCTCGCCAAGCACACGAACCAGACGGTCGAGCAGGTCAACCGCGACATCGACCGCGACAAGATCCTCGACGGCCGGCAGGCGGTCGAGTACGGACTCGTCGACCAGGTGCTCACGACGCGCAAGCGCGTGCCGGCGGCCCTGACCAAGTAGCCGACTCCGACGCCCCGTCGCCTCTCCGGAGGCGGCGGGGCGTCGTCGTTGCTGCGCTCCGCCGTGAGCAGAACACCCGCCGCGGCATCCACAATCCGCGTCGCAATCCCGGCGCATGTCGCCCTCGGCGGTTAGGCTCGGAGAACGGTCGGGCCACGTCCCGTCGCAACGGGGGTCTGTCCCCGGCCGCAACAAGGAGGGCCTGATGGCACGCATCGGTGAGAGTGCCGATCTTTTCAAGTGCTCCTTCTGCGGAAAGAGCCAGAAGCAGGTGCAGCAGCTGATCGCCGGCCCCGGCGTCTACATCTGCGACGAGTGCGTCGAGCTGTGCAACGAGATCATCGAAGAGCGCATGGCCGAGTCCTCGACCGGCGTGGTCTCGGACTTCGATCTGCCCAAGCCGCGCGAGATCTTCGCGTTCCTCGAGGAGTACGTCGTCGGGCAGGAGGCCGCCAAGCGCGCGCTGTCGGTCGCCGTCTACAACCACTACAAGCGCATCCGCGCGCACGGGACGATCCAGAGCGCCGAGCAGCGCGCCGATGAGGTCGAGATCGCCAAGAGCAACATCCTGCTGATCGGCCCCACCGGCTGCGGCAAGACCTACCTCGCGCAAACGCTCGCCAAGCGCCTCAATGTCCCCTTCGCCGTCGCCGATGCCACGGCGCTCACCGAGGCGGGCTACGTCGGCGAAGACGTGGAGAACATCCTCCTCAAGCTGATCCAGGCTGCCGACTTCGACACGAAGCGGGCCGAGACCGGCATCATCTACATCGATGAGGTCGACAAGATCGCCCGCAAGGCCGAGAACCCCTCCATCACCCGGGATGTGTCGGGCGAGGGCGTGCAGCAGGCGCTGCTGAAGATCCTCGAGGGCACGGTCGCCTCGGTTCCGCCGCAGGGCGGTCGCAAGCACCCCCACCAGGAGTTCATCCAGATCGACACCACGAACGTGCTGTTCATCGTGGCGGGCGCGTTCGCCGGTCTCGAGGACATCATCTCGAGCCGGGTCGGCAAGCACGGCATCGGGTTCGGTGCACCCCTGCACACGAAGGGTGATGACCTGAGCCTGTTCAGCGAAGTGCGCCCCGAGGACCTGCACAAGTTCGGCCTGATCCCCGAGTTCATCGGGCGTCTGCCCGTCGTGGCCTCCGTGACGCCGCTGGATCAGGTCGCGCTCATGGAGATCCTCACCGAGCCGAAGAACGCGCTGGTCAAGCAGTACCAGCGCATGTTCGAACTCGACGGCGTCTCACTGGAATTCGACTCCGAGGCGCTCGAGGCGATCGCCGACCTGGCGGTCGAGCGCAAGACGGGCGCACGGGGACTGCGCGCGATCCTCGAGGACGTGCTCGGGCCGATCATGTTCGACATCCCGTCGAATGAAGACGTCGAGAAGGTCATCGTGACGCGCGCCGCCGTCGAGAGCGGCGCGGCGCCCACCTTCATCACCCGCCAGGCGCGCAAGAGCGCCTGACGGGTTCGCGGCCGGGTCAGGCCGCGAGACCTCGCCGCTCCAGAAGCGGTTCGATCTCCGCATCCCGCCCGCGGAAGTCGCGATAGGCCTCGAGCGGATCCTTGGATCCGCCAACGCCCAGCAGCCGATCGCGGAAGCGATCACCGTTCTCGCGCGTCAGCCCGCCGTTCTGGCGGAACCACTCGACGGTGTCGGCGTCGAGCACCTCACTCCAGATGTAGGAGTAGTAGCCGGCGCTGTAGCCGCCGGAGAACACGTGCGCGAAATAGGTCGACGAGTACCGCGTGGGCACCGCCGGGTTGTCCAGGCCGATATCGGCGAGGGCGGCGGCCTCGAACGCCGCGACATCGATGTCGGATGCCGCGTCTTGCTCCTTCAGCGAATGCCAGGCCTGATCGAGCCATGACGCCGCCAGATACTCGCTCGTTGCGAAGCCCTGGTTGAACGCCTCCGACGCCCGCAGCTTCTCCACGACGTCGCGGGGGAGGGGATCACCGGTGTCGGTGTGACGTGCATAGGCATCGAGGATCTCCGGCCAGTAGATCCACATCTCGTTGACCTGGCTGGGAAACTCGACGAAGTCGCGGAACACGTTCGTCCCGGCGAAGTGCGGGTAGGTCACGGTGGCGAACAGGCCGTGCAGAGCATGCCCGAATTCGTGGAAGAGCGTGGTCACCTCGTCGAGCGTGAGCAGAGTCGGCCTTCCCGCGGCCGGCTTGGGGACGTTCAGGTTGTTGACGACGATCGGCAGGGTCCCGCGCAGGCGCGACTGCGAGACGATGGAGTTCATCCACGCTCCGCCGCGCTTGGTGTCACGCGTATACAGGTCGAGCACGAACAGTCCCACCGGCGAGCCGTCGGCGTTGCCGACCTCGAACACGCGCGCGTCGGGATGGTACGCGCCCAGGTCGCGGCGCTCGGCGAAACTCACGCCGTAGAGCTGCGTCGCCGCGTGGAAGACGCCGTCCTGGAGAACTCGCTCTGCTTCGAACCACGGACGCAGCGCGCCTCGGTCGAGGTCGTACTCGGCGGCGCGCACCTTCTCGGTGTAGAACGCCCAGTCATGGGCTTCGAGCTCGAACCGGTCGGGCTCGGTGTCGATGATCGCCTGCAGGGCCGCCTGCTCGCGCCGCGCGTTGCGGGCAGCGGGCACCGCCAGCCGGCGCAGCAGGTCGTGCACGGCTTCGGGGGAGCCGGCAGTCTCGTCGGCGGTCACATACGCGGCGTGCGAGTCGTAGCCGAGCAGGGCGGCGCGCTGGGCGCGGAGAGCGACGATCTCGCGCAGGACGCCGCGGTTGTCGTTCTCTCCTGCCCGCGAGCCGCGGGCGCGCGATGCGTCGAGGATGCGTTTGCGACTGGCCCGATTCGTCAAGGATGCGAGGTAAGGGTGACCGGTGAAGAGGGTGAGCGTCACCACCCACTTGCCGTCGAGCCCCCTGTCTGCGGCTGCTTGTGCGGCGGCCGACAGCTCGCCCTCGGCGAGCCCGTCCAGTTCGGCGGCATCGTCGAAGACGACGGCGAGGTCGTTCGTGTCGCGCAAGAGGTTCTTCTCGAACGTCGTGGTCAAGCTCGACAGTCGCTGGTTGAGAGCCGTGAGTCGCTCCTTGGCCGACTCATCGAGACCGGCGCCGGCGTGCGACATCTCGCGGTACCGGCGTTCAACGAGGTAGCGCTGCTCGGGATCCAGATCGAGCTGGTCGAGCTGACCGTGCAGCGTCTGAACCCGCCAGTACAGCGCGGAGTCGAGTTCGATCGAGTCGTGGTGGGCCGACATCAGCGGGGCCAGTTGTTCCTCGATCTGCTGGATCTCGGGCGTCGCGTCCGCGGAGGACACCGTGTAGAACGTGCGGGACACATCGCCCAGCAGCTTGCCGCTCTCCTCCAGGGGGACCATCGTGTTCTGGAACGTCGGCATCGAGCGCACCCGGGTGATGGCGCTGATCTCGCTCTTCTGATCAGCGAAAGCCTGCTCGAACGCGGGCAGGTAATCCGACGGCGAGATCGCCGCATAGTCCGGAAGACCGTAGGGAAGCGTGCTGGGGGACAGAAGGGGGTTCTCGTTCGCCATGGCACCAGCCTAGCTCCGGAACATCTCCATGCCGCCGAAGCTTTGCAAACTCACTGTTGCAAACAAGTAGTTGCAAAGAATCCTTTGCACTGATACATTCGCCTTATGGACGAGAACTCGCAGCAGCCGGATGACGTCAGCGACCGCGTCGAGCAGCGTCACGCCGAGGACCGCGTCCTCGACACCGGAGCGCTGCGTGCGCTCGCCCACCCGCTGCGCGTGCGCATCTACGACATGCTCAGTCAGTACGGGCCCCAGACGGCGAGCTCGCTGGCCGAGAAGCTCGGCGAATCATCCGGCTCCACCAGCTATCACCTGCGCGCACTGGCCAAGCACGATCTCATCCGTGAGATCGATGACCGCGGCACCGGCAGGGAACGCTGGTGGGAACGACCCGTGGGCGGCATCTCCTTCGCGAACGCCGATGCGATGAAGACTCCTGCGGGTCGCGCAGCGACGCAGATCGTGATGACCGAGTTCTTCCGCAATCGCAACGAGCAGCTCCTGCGTTTCGTGAACGACGGCATCCAGAGCGCCGGAACCCAGTGGGAGACGGGAACGCTGATCTCCACGGCGACCGCGCGGCTGACGCCGCAGCAGAGCAAAGAGCTCTCCACCAAGATCATGGCGCTGATCGACGACGCCGTGGACACCTATCGCAATCAGACCGGCGAGGACGTGCGACCCGTGACCATCCGGGCCGATGTGTTCCCGCTGCCCGACCTGGAAGGAAAGCCATGACCGCCATCTCCACGCCGCGCCTCAGCAGCGGCGTCACACCACTCGAGCGCATGCTCCTGCGCGCGGCATCCGCCCTCGACGTCTTCGTCGCCGGTCGGATGGAACGCCGCAGTGCCGTCGACCCGCGCGGCGCGTACGAAGCACAGCGGTCGTTCGCCGCGGCCCGCGAAGCCGCGCAGGCGCGCGGCGCCATGGGCCTGCTCCCGCGATGACCGACGCCCTGGACACCGAGACCGCGCCGCCCTCGGGCGAGGGCGAAGGACATCGGCGCACCAGGGCGGCGGAGCGGCCGCGCAAGGACCCGCTCGGTCGCGACTTCGGAAAGCTGTGGACGGCTGCGGCCTTCAGCAATCTGGCAGACGGGATCGGGCGCACCGCGGTGCCGTTGATCGCCACCACCCTGACGAGCGATCCGCTGGCCATCGCGGCGATCGGCGCTCTGGCCTTTCTGCCCTGGCTGCTGTTCGGGCTGCCGGCCGGCATGCTCGTCGACCGGTTCGATCGCCGCATCATCATGGCCTCCGCCAACGCGATCCGCGGAGGCGTCGCGCTGTGGCTCGCGATCCTGACAGCGAGCGGACACATCAGTCTGTGGGCGCTCCTGGCCGGCACGCTGGTGTTCGGGCTCGGCGAGACGCTCTTCGACAACGCGACGAACGCGGTGATCCCCGGCGTCGTGACGCGCCGACAGCTGGACCGCGCGAACGGCAGGATGCAGGCCGCGCAGGTGACGATCGACAGCTTCATCGCGACACCCATCGCCGGTGTGCTCTTCGCCGTCGCCCTCGCCCTGCCGCTGTGGATCGGCGCCGCCGGGTACCTCGTGCCCATCGCGCTGGCGATCATGCTGCCGCTGTCTGCAGCCAGGCCGCTGCGTGATCCGGCGGCCGTGCCGGACCCGGCGGCACCCGACATCGAGGTCGCGACGCCCACGCCTGAGCCGACACCCACGCCGCTCGCACCGTCCAAGGTTCCCGCCCGCGAGGCGATCTCCTACCTCTGGGGCAACCACTACCTGCGTGCGATGGTGGTCTTCACCTCGATCGTCGGATCGGCTTTCTCGTTCGCGCAGGCCGCGACGATCCTCTACTTCCTCGACGAGCAGGACGTCGCCCCTGCCGCGATCGGCTTCGTCACCGCAGGCATCGGCGTCGGGGCGCTGATCGGCTCGCTCCTCGCCCCGCCGATCGTCGCCCGGATCGGGCGCGGGTGGGTGATGTTCTCCGCGAATTTCATCTCGGCGCTGGCCATGCTCCTGACCGGTCTGGCGCCGAACCTCGTGACCGCGATCCTCGCCTACGCCCTCTTCGCGTTCGCCGTCTCGACCTGGAACGTGCCGTGGGGGGCGCTGCGCCAGCAGATCGTTCCGGCCTACCTGTTCGGACGCGTTCTCGGAATCATCCGGATGCTGACGTGGGGGATGTTCCCGATCGCCACGCTGCTGGGCGGCTGGGTCGCTCGCATCGACCTGCGCCTTCCGTTCCTGCTGGCCTCCGCAGTGGTCGTGGTGGCGTCGCTCATCGCGGCCCGACTCCTCGTCGTCGGCACACGGCGTGCCGGGGCCGAGGCCGAGGCGGCGTCGGCCTAGCCGAACCCGTCCGCCGGGTCGTGGTGCACCACGGCAAGACCATCCTCGTCGAGACTGACGATGACACCGGTGTCGAGCTCCGCGATCGGGCGCCCCTCCAGCCAGGTCAGCGTCCAGCGCGGCGCCGGCTGCCCCAGCTGGTCGGCAGGAGTGACCGCCTCGACGGCCGCGATCTGAGCTCTCATCGCTTCCGGCAGCGAAGATGGCGGTTCGCCGCCCGATATCCAGCGGGTGCCCAGCTGCATGTCACGCCTCCTGTGGTGCCAGTTCGATGCCCGAGACCTCGATGGTCTCGGCATCCGTGTAGATGATCTCATCGATGCGGCCGACGGCTTTGAGGTCGCCCTCAGCGAGCTGAAGCAGGGCGATGGATGCCGCCGGCGCAGCGATCGTCATGCGGGTGACCGGTGTCTTCTGCGATGCCTTCGCCTCGGTCTTGGCCCGACGGATGCTGATGAGGGCGGCCCCGACCGCGCGCAGCACCGCAGGATCGCCGTCGATGCCGAGCGGTTCGGGCCAGTCCGTGGTGTGCACGGAGCCGTCGTTGAACCAGGACCACGCCTCCTCGGCCGCGAACGCGAGCACCGGGGCGAACAGGCGCAGCAAGGTGGCCAGAGCCGTGCGCAGCGCGAGGGCCGCCGAAGCCTGCCCGACATCCGCGCGATCGTATGCGCGCTCCTTCACCAACTCCAGGTAGTCGTCGCAGAACGTCCAGAAGAAGGACTCGGTCAGCTCCAGCGCGCGGGCATGGTCGTACGCCTCGAAGGCCTTGGTGGCCTCGCGCACCACGCCGTCGAGGCCGGCGAGCATGGACGCATCGAGGGCGTGAGTGATCGTGGCGCCCTCGGGCACCGGGAAGGACAGCACGAACTTCGCGGCGTTGAGCACCTTGATCGCCAGGCGACGGCCGATCTTGACCTGCGTGGGGTTCTGCGGATCGAAGGCGGCATCGGCTCCCAGCCTGCTGCTGGCCGACCAGTAGCGGACGGCATCCGTGCCGTGCTGATCGAGGATGTCGGCGGGGGTGACGACATTGCCCTTGGACTTGGACATCTTCTTGCGGTCCGGGTCGACGATGAATCCGGAGATCGCGGCGTCCGTCCATGGCGCGCGATCATCTTCCAGGGCGCTGCGCAGCATCGTCGAGAAGAGCCAGGTGCGGATGATGTCCTGCCCCTGGGGGCGCAGGTCGAACGGGGCGACGAGGTTCCACAGCTCGTGGTCGCGTTCCCAGCCGCCGGCGAGCTGTGGGGTGAGCGAGGATGTCGCCCAGGTGTCGAAGATGTCCTGCTCTCCCTCGAACCCGCCCGGGATGCCCCGCTGATCCGCCGTATAGCCGGGGGGGACGTCGATCGTCGGGTCCACCGGGAGACGTGCCGCCTCTGGCGTGATCACGACGTCGAAGTCCCGCTCGCCGTTCTCATCGAGGCCGTACCACACCGGGATCGGCACCCCGAAGAAGCGCTGGCGGGAGACCAGCCAGTCGCCGGTCAGGCCGCCGACCCAGTTCTCGTAGCGGACCCGCATGAAATCGGGGTGCCACGACATCTCGCTGCCGAGGTCGAGCAGCTTCTCGCGCAGTTCGGCGTCACGTGCCCCGTTCCGCACGTACCACTGACGCGTCGAGACGATCTCGAGCGGTCGATCGCCCTTCTCGTAGAACTTCACCGCGTGGGTGAAGGGCTTGGGCTCGCCCTCCAGCTCGCCCGACGCCCGCAGCAGATCGACGATGACCTTCTTCGCGCTGAAGACGGTCTTGCCCGTGATCTCCGAGTAGGCCGCGCGGGCGGCATGCGTCACGATCACATCGGGGGCGTCCGGGAGGACCCGGCCGTCCTTTCCGAGGATCGTGCGGTTGGGCAGGTCCAGCTCACGCCACCAGATGATGTCGGTCACATCGCCGAACGTGCAGATCATCGCGATGCCCGAGCCCTTGTCCTTCTGCGCGAGCGGGTGCGCGAGCACGGGCACCTCGACGTCGAAGAGCGGCGTGCGCACGGTCGATCCGAACAGCGGCTGATAGCGCTCGTCGTCGGGGTGGGCGACCAGGGCGACGCACGCGGCCAGCAGTTCCGGACGCGTCGTCTCGATGTGGACGTCACCCGTGCCGTCGGTCTTGTGGAAGGCGACCCGGTGATACGCGGCGGGCTGCTCCCGATCCTCGAGTTCGGCCTGCGCGATCGCCGAGCGGAAGTCGATGTCCCACAGCGTCGGGGCGAGCGCCTGATACGCCTCCCCGCGATCGAGGTTGCGCAGGAACGCCAGCTGGCTGGTGCGGATCGTGTCATCCGAGATGGTGCGGTAGGTCTGGGTCCAGTCCACACTCAGCCCCAGCTGGCGGAACAGCGACTCGAAATGCTTCTCGTCCTCGAGAGTCAGCGACTCGCACAGCTCGATGAAGTTGCGGCGGCTGATCGGGATCTGGTCGGCGGCCTTGCTCGACTTGTTCTCGCCGCCCTCGAACGGGGGCGCGAACTCGCTGTCGTAGGGAAGCGACGGATCGCAGCGCACGCCGTAGTAGTTCTGCACGCGGCGCTCGGTGGGAAGGCCGTTGTCATCCCACCCCATCGGGTAGAACACGGTCTTGCCCCGCATGCGCTCGAAGCGCACCCGCACGTCGGTGTGCGTGTAGCTGAAGACATGCCCGATGTGCAGCGACCCCGAGGCGGTCGGCGGGGGAGTGTCGACCGAGTACACCCCGGCACGGCCGCGCTGCGCCGCGCGCAGGCGATCGAACAGGTACGTTCCCTGTTGCTGCCAGGCGGCATCCCACTTGGTTTCGAGACCTTCCAGCGCGGGCTTGTCGGGAATGAGGGCGTCGGCCATGGAGATCTCCTGTGCGATATGTGCGGCACTGTGTGAGCGTGCCTGAGTGTGGGATGTCCACCGATTCTACCGCGCGGATCGCCGAGCGCGAGGGCGTCAATCCACGACGTGGATGCCGGCCGCAGCCGCCAGCGCGGGGGCGAGGTCCTCGATCTGACGCGAGGAGAGGGTCGCTCCGCGCAGCGAGCCGGCGTCCAGGAACGAGAGCGCGTCCAGACCGCGCAGGTCCAGATCCTTGGCCCGGAGGCCCCGGGTGTCGACTTCCTGCGCCCTGCTGGCGGAGAACGCGGTGCGCATCACGCCGGCCTGCGGCAGGTCCAGCGAGCCGATCACGCAGTCGGCGACCAGCAGATCGGTGATGCGCCCGCCGGCCAAGGACAGATAGTCGATGCGCACTCCGCGAAGCTCGACTTCGTCCAGATCAGCGTCGGCGAGGTCCAGGGTGCCGATCCGGCCGCCGGTCGCCCGCACACGACGCCACCGCGACGCGCGCGCAGTGACCGTCGTCGCCCGCAGGTCGGACAGCTCCACGTCCACGAGTGACGCGCCGCTCAGATCGAGCCGGTCGAGCGCGGCGCCGGAGAGCCGGCACTCCGTGATCGTCGCGTGAGCGGCATCCGTCACCGGCTCCAGGTCGCTCCAGTGCAGCTGGAAGTAGTCCCCATCGCGGGAGAGCGGCTGGCCGTCTTCGAGCCGAGGCGGCAGATCGGGGGGCGAGACGCGGGGCGCGAGCGGGGAAGCGGAGCGGGCCATCCCCCCACGGTACGGTCCGTGACCGATGCGGGTAGAATCGGAGGACGAGCATCGATCCGGCATCACCGGGGAGCTTCCGGAAGAACAGGGCGCGAGCCCCCAGTAGAACCGGACGGGGCAGGCCCGTCACAGCCGCAGTGAAAGGGGTGCCGGGTCATCAGGACCGGTGCAACGCGGGGTGGTACCGCGGTTCTCCCGTTCGGGAGGGTCGTCCCAGCACGGAAGCATCGCGACCTGCTGGAGTGACATGACCTATCCCAAGACCGGACCCGACGTCCCGCCGAGCCCTCGGTTCCCCGCGATCGAGCGCGAGGTCATCGACTTCTGGAACGCCGATGACACCTTCCGCGCCTCCATCGCGAACCGCGACGGCGCCGAGGAGTGGGTCTTCTACGACGGCCCCCCGTTCGCGAACGGGCTCCCGCATTACGGGCACCTGCTGACCGGTTACGCGAAGGACCTGTTCCCGCGCTTCCAGACCATGCGCGGAAAGCGCGTGGACCGGGTGTTCGGATGGGACACGCATGGCCTTCCGGCCGAGCTCGAGGCGATGAAGCAGCTCGGGATCACCGAGAAGGACGAGATCGAGCGGATGGGCGTCGCGACCTTCAACGCCAAAGCGCGCGAATCGGTGCTGGCCTATACCCACGAGTGGGAGGACTACGTCACCCGCCAGGCGCGCTGGGTCGACTTCGAGCGTGGCTACAAGACGCTCGACACCGGCTACATGGAGAGCGTCCTGTGGGCGTTCAAGACCCTCTACGACAAGGGTCTCGCGTACGAGGGCTACCGGGTGCTGCCCTACTGCTGGCGCGACCAGACGCCGCTGTCCACGCACGAACTGCGCATGGACGACGACGTCTACAAGATGCGTCAGGACCCGTCCGTCACCGTGACCTTCCCGCTGGTCGGACTCAAGGCCGAGGCCCTCGGGCTCACGGGCGTGCGCGCCCTGGCGTGGACCACGACGCCGTGGACCCTGCCGACGAACCTGGCGCTGGCCGTCGGCCCCGGCATCCGCTACGTCGTCGTTCCCGGCGGTCCGCTGGGATCCGCCGACGTGCACCACGGCCCCGACGGACGCAGCGACGAGTACGCGGAGGCGGAATCGCACCGCTATCTGCTGGCCGAGGACCTGCTGGCGAACTACGCGAAGGACCTCGGGTACGCAGAGTCTGCGGATGCCGCGGCCGCCGTGCAGGCCGTGCACACCGGCGCCGACCTCGAGGACGTGCACTACGACCGCCTCTTCGACTACTACGCCGACACGGAGGCGTGGGGCACCGAGAATGCATGGCGCATCCTCGTCGACGACTACGTGACCACCAGCGACGGCACTGGAATCGTCCACCAGGCTCCGGCCTATGGCGAGGATGACCAGCGGGTGGCCGAATCGGCCGGCATCCCGACGATCCTGAGCCTGGACGACGGCGGCCGTTTCCTTCCGGCTGTGACCGATGTCGCGGGCGAGCTGTGGATGGACGCGAACACGCCGCTCATCCGGATCCTGCGCCAGGACGGGCGCCTGCTGCGGCTGGCCAGCTACGAGCACTCCTACCCCCACTGCTGGCGCTGCCGCAATCCGCTGATCTACAAGGCCGTCTCGAGCTGGTTCGTGCGGGTGACCGAGATCAAGGATCGCCTGATCGAGAACAACGAGCAGATCACGTGGGTGCCCGAGAACGTCAAGCACGGGCAGTTCGGGAAGTGGCTCGAGGGCGCGCGCGACTGGTCGATCAGCCGCAACCGCTACTGGGGCTCGCCGATCCCGGTGTGGCGCAGCGACGATCCGGGATACCCGCGGGTCGATGCGTACGGCTCGCTCGCAGAGCTCGAGCAGGACTTCGGCCGGCTGCCGCGCAACTCCTCGGGCGAGGTGGATCTGCACCGGCCCTACATCGACGAGCTCACGCGCCCGAACCCCGACGATCCCACCGGACGCAGCACGATGCGCCGCATCGAGGACGTCCTGGACGTCTGGTTCGATTCCGCATCGATGCCGTACGCGCAGGTGCACTACCCGTTCGAGAACCACGAGTGGTTCGACGAGCACTCCCCGGCGGATTTCATCGTGGAGTACATCGGCCAGACGCGCGGCTGGTTCTACGTCATGCACGTGCTCTCGACCGCCCTGTTCGACCGTCCGGCCTTCACGGGCGTGAGCTGTCACGGCATCGTGCTGGGCAGCGACGGGCAGAAGATGTCCAAGTCGCTGCGCAACTACCCCGACGTCAGCGAGGTCTTCGACAGGGACGGATCCGACGCGATGCGCTGGTTCCTCATGGGCAGCTCCGTGCTGCGCGGCGGGAACCTCGTCGTCACCGAAGAGGGCATCCGTCAGGGCGTGCGCGAGTTCCTGCTTCCGCTGTGGAACGCCTGGTACTTCTTCTCCACGTATGCGAACGCCGCCGAAGGCCAGGCGGGAACGGGGTACGAGGCGACGTGGCGCACCGACTCGACCGACGTCCTGGACCGCTACATCCTCGCGCGCACCGGTGACCTGGTTCGCGATGTCGCCTCCGACCTCGACGCGCTGGATTCGACCACGGCCGCGGCGAGACTGCGCGATTTCGGCGAGGCGCTGACCAATTGGTACATCCGCCGCTCGCGGGACCGCTTCTGGGTGGGCGTGAGCGCCGATCCCGCCAGCCGCGAAGCCTTCGACACGCTCTTCACCGTGCTGGAGACGCTGACGCGGGTCGCCGCACCGCTCATCCCGCTCGTGAGCGAGCGCGTGTGGCAGGGGCTGACCGGGGGCCGCAGCGTGCACCTGCAGGACTGGCCGGACGCCGACGCGTTCCCGGCCGCGGACGACATCCGCTCGGCGATGGATGCCGTCCGGGAGGTGTCCTCCGTCGCCAACGCCCTGCGAAAGCGCGAAGGCAAGCGGGTGCGGCTTCCGCTGGCGCGCCTGTCGGTGGTGGTGGCCGATGCCGCAGCGCTCGCGCAGTTCGAGGACATCCTGCGCGAAGAGCTCAACGTCAAGGCCGTCGAGCTCGTCGACCTGCAGCAGGACACCGCGGAGTCGTACGGCATCTCGCACCGGCTTTCCGTGAACGCGCGGGCCGCGGGGCCCCGTCTGGGCAAGCAGGTGCAGCAGGCGATCCAGGCCGCCCGCGCCGGCGACTGGTCAGAGACCGAGGGCGTGGTGACCGCCGGGGCGATCACACTGGAACCGGGGGAGTACGACCTCGTGCTCGAGACGAAGGGCCGCCCGGAAGGAGAAGCGCTCGCCGTGCTTCCGAGCGGAGGCTTCGTGCTGCTGGAGACCACCTCGACGCCCGAGCTGGAGGCCGAAGGGCTTGCACGCGACGTCATCCGCGCCGTGCAGGACACCCGCAAGGCGGCCGGCTTCGACGTGAGCGATCGCATCCGGCTCGATCTGACGTTCCAGTCGGCGCAGGACGGCGCGGCGGTCGTCTCGGCCTTCGGCGTCGCGGACGTCGCGGGCGAGACTCTTGCGACCGAATACGTGGTGGCCGACGCCGGTGGCGAGACGCTGGCTGCGAGCAGCCGCGCGGCATCCAAGAGCGACGCCTCGCCGGATCACACGGCGCGGTTCCCGGCGGGCACGTTCGCGAACGCGGGCGAGTTCACCGTCGCCGTGACGCGCCTGGCCGCACAGGATGAGGTCGCAGCATGAGCGATCGCAGCCGTGCCGACGCCGTGTACGCCGCGCTGCTGGAGCGGCAGGGCGAGAGCTGGGTGCAGCCCCGCGTGGAGCGCACCCGCCGGGTCCTCGAGCTGCTCGACGATCCCCAGCGCACCTATCGCGTGGTCCACGTCACGGGCACGAACGGCAAGACCTCGACGAGCAGGATCATCGAGAGCCTGATCCGCGCGCACGGCCTGCGGACCGGACTGTTCACGAGCCCCCACCTGGAGCGCTTCACCGAGCGGATCATGATCGACGGCGAGCCCGTCGCGGATGCGGCAGTCGCCGATGCCTGGGACGAGATCACGCCGTTCGTCGATCTCGTCGACGCTGAGCTGGCTGCGGCCGATGACGCACCGCTGACGTTCTTCGAGCTACTCACCGTGCTGGCTTTCGTCGCGTTCGCCGATGCGCCGATCGACGTGCTCGTGCTCGAGGTCGGCATGGGCGGCTCGTGGGACTCCACGAACACCGCCGACGGCGACGTCGCGGTGTTCGCGCCGATCGACATCGACCACGCCGACCGGCTCGGCGAGACGGTCCGCGAGATCGCGGAGGTGAAATCCGGAATCATCAAGACCGGTGCTGCCGTCGTATCGGCGCGGCAGTCTCCCGCCGCCGCCGCAGTGCTGCGCGCGGCCGCCGCGGCGCGCGACGCGAGCATCGGCTTCGAGGGCGAAGAGTTCGCCCTCACCGACGCTCGGCTGGCGGTCGGCGGGCAGCTGATCTCGGTGCGAGGCCTCGCCGCGGCGTACGAGGACGAGTACCTGCCCCTCTTCGGCGCCCACCAGGCCCAGAATGCCGCGCTCGCGATCGCGGCTGTGGAGTCGCTCATCGGCGGCGGGACGCAGCCCATCACGGGCCAGATCATGGCAGAAGGACTCGCGCAGTCCAGCTCGCCGGGGCGGATGCAGCTGGTCGGCGTGAACCCGACGGTGATCGTGGATGCCGCGCACAACCCGCACGGCGCTCACGCGCTGACGGCGGCCCTGGGCGCGTCCTTCGATTTCGACGAGTGGGGAGTGGTGCTCGGAGTGCTCGCGGACAAGGACGCCGCCGGAATCGTGCGCGAGCTGGCCCCGATCGCCGCACATGTCTTCGCCACCGCACCCGACTCCGAGCGTGCCGAGGACGCGGACCGGATCGCCGACCTCGCCGAAGCGGTGGGGCTGCCCGTGACAGTGCACGCCGGTGTGGCCGACGCTGCGGAGGGAGCGCGCGCGTGGGCGGCGGCATCCGATCGACGTGCCGTGGTCATCGCCGGCTCGGTCGTACTGGCCGGCGAAGCCGTCGGTCTCGCCGCCGACGAGGACTGGAAGGCCGGGTGGTCGCAGTGACCGCTCAGACCGCCGACGCTCCGCGTCCGCGGCGGGCGCGAGGCGCAGCCGAATCCCTCGGCTCCATCGTCCTGGCGTTCGAGTCCGTGATCGTCTTCCTGGGGGGCCTGGCCATCTTCGGACTCAAGGCCCTGCCCGAGCCGATCCCGCCCTGGTGGGGGATCGTCGCCGGGACGGTGGTCGCCGTGGCGATGGTGCTGACGGCCCGCGTGCTGCGCTACCGCTGGGGGATCATCCTCGGCTGGGTCCTGCAGGTGATCGTCGCTCTCGGCGGCTTCTTCGTCCCTGCGCTGTTCTTCATCGCGCTGGTTTTCGGTGGCATGTGGGCGTATGCGACGATCAAGGGGGCTTCGCTCGACGCGCGCAACGCGCGACTCGCGGCCGAAGCCGACACGGCGAACGGAGACTGACCATGGCCACCGAAGAGACCCTTGTGCTCGTGAAGCCCGACGGCGTCGCACGCGGATTGACCGGCGCGATCCTGGCCCGCATCGAGGCCAAGGGGTACTCGCTCGTCGACATCCGCCTCGTCGAGCCGGACCGCGAGACGCTCGAGCGCCACTACGCCGAGCACGAGGGCAAGCCGTTCTACGAGCCGCTGCTGGAGTTCATGATGTCGGGGCCGTCCGTCGCGATCCGACTCGCGGGCAACCGCGTGATCGAGGGCTTCCGCTCGCTGGCCGGGACCACCGACCCGACGACCGCCGCGCCCGGAACGATCCGCGGAGATCTCGGTCGCGACTGGGGTCTGAAGGTCCAGCAGAACCTCGTTCATGGGTCGGACAGCACGGAGTCGGCCGCCCGCGAGCTCGAGATCTGGTTCTGAGCGCTCAGAACACCGAGCCGAGCACGTCCAGCCGCAGCTGGGCGATGATCGCGATGACGGCGTAGCTGACCACCGCCAGCAGCGGCACCCAGCCCATCAGCCGGTCGGCGCCGTGACGGATGCCGCGCGGGGCGGGCACGATGCCGGTGCTTAGCACGTGCAGTGTCACGACGTAGAAGGTCGGGATCGTGACGACCCAGGTGACCATGCACCAGGGGCACAGGGTTCCGAGCACGAAGATGCTCTGGCCGATCAGCCAGAGCACGAAGACGAATGCCAGAGTGACACCGGCGGCGAAGAGCCACCAGAACCAGCGCGCGAATCGCGCGCCCGCGAGGATCGCGACTCCGACGACGACCGGCGCCATCCAGCCGGTCAGACCCAGGATCGGGTTGGGAAACCCCAGCAGCGCGCCCTGCCACGACGTCAGGTTCTTGCCGCACTGCACCAGCGGACTGATGTCGCACCCGAGGATCGCGTCGGGGTCGGCGAGCAGGTGCAACCGCTCGATCGTGAGCGAGAACGCCGCCCACCAGCCGATCGCACCGGCGACGATGAGCCACACCGCAAGAGCCGTCGGTCGGGTGCGGGTCGAAGGCGGCGTCATGCCTCGGATTATGGCACCGGGGCCTGAGCGGTTGCCGCGCGCGCGAACCGCCGAAAACCGAACCGGGACGGCATCCGCGCATTCCCGCGTCGAAAGTGCGATAATGGTCCACGACGCTTCGCGGCCGCGCCGCCACAGCGTCACCCAGATGACTTCGGGCGATGAGCGCCCTTCGCAGCACGAGCCACGGGCCGGCTGCAGACCGAACGAGTACGCGGCACCGCAGGTGCGGCACCGCACGAGATTTCGCCGGACGACGCGCGGTGTCGTCCGCAGGGAGTACGCCAGTGATGGCCGATGAGAATGATGCACACCTCGAACCACGCGACGCAGCAGAAGGCCCGGTAGCCACCAGCGCTCCCGCGCCCGAGTCGCCCGAGCCGCCCGCCGGCGAGGCGCCCCCCGGCGAACTCACCGTCGAGGATCCGCCCGCCGAGGACGATGATGCGCCCAAGTCGGCCGTGGACCTGGGACTGCTGCCCGAGGTGTTCGTCTCGGCCGTGTCCACCCAGCTCTTCTTCTACGCGCCTCCGCAGGCTGCCGCGCTTCCCCCGCTTCCCGAGCTGGACGGGCCCGCCGACCCGGCGTCCTCGACCAGCGCGCGACGTCGCAACCGTCGCCGGACGGGCGAGGGGCGCGACGAGGCGGCCGGACCGGCCGAGGCCCCCCAGCAGCAGCAGCCGCGCCCGCGCGCCGTGGAGCTGATCACGGAGCCGCAGCGCATCAAGGGCTCGACCCGCCTGGAGGCCAAGAAGCAGCGTCGCCGCGACGGCCGAGAGGCCGGGCGCCGCCGTGCGGTCGTCACCGAGGCGGAGTTCCTCGCTCGCCGCGAAGCCGTCGATCGGGAGATGATCGTCCGCTCCAAGAACGGGCGCATCCAGATCGCCGTCCTCGAGGACAACGTGCTGGTCGAGCACTACGTGGCCCGCAACCAGGACGCCTCCCTGATCGGCAACGTCTACCTCGGTCGCGTGCAGAACGTCCTCCCCAGCATGGAGGCCGCCTTCGTCGATATCGGCCGCGGTCGCAACGCGGTGCTCTACTCGGGTGAGGTCGACTGGGACGCCGTCGAGACGGGCAACCAGCCGCGCCGCATCGAGCTGGCCCTCAAGAGCGGCGACCGCGTGCTGGTCCAGGTCACGAAGGACCCGGTGGGACACAAGGGCGCCCGCCTGACGAGCCAGATCTCCCTGCCCGGCCGCTACCTCGTGTACGTGCCCGGCGGCGCGATGAACGGCATCTCCCGCAAACTGCCCGACACCGAGCGCGCGCGCCTGAAGAAGATCCTCAAGGAGGTGCTGCCGGAATCATCCGGCGTCATCGTGCGCACCGCGGCCGAGGGCGCCACCGAGGATCAGCTGACGCTCGATGTGCAGCGACTCACCACCCAGTGGGAGCACATCAGCCGGCAGGTCGAGTCCATCCAGGCGCCCGCACTGCTGCACTCCGAGCCCGACCTCCTGGTAAAGATCGTCCGCGATGTCTTCAACGAGGACTTCACCAAGATGCTCATCCAGGGGGAGGACGCGCACCAGACGATCACCGCGTATCTCGAGAGCGTGGCGCCCGACCTGCTGGACCGCGTCGTGGTCTACGAGGGCGATGCCGATCCGTTCGACGCGTTCCGGGTGACCGAGCAGATCGAGAAGGCGCTGGACCGCAAGGTGTGGCTTCCGTCCGGCGGTTCGCTCGTGATCGATCGCACCGAGGCGATGACCGTCGTGGACGTCAACACCGGCAAGTTCGTCGGCACGGGCGGCAACCTCGAAGAGACGGTCACCAAGAACAACCTCGAGGCGGCCGAGGAGATCGTGCGCCAGCTGCGCCTGCGCGACATCGGCGGGATCATCGTGGTGGACTTCATCGACATGGTGCTCGAGTCCAACCGCGACCTCGTGCTGCGCCGGCTCGTCGAGTGCCTCAGTCGCGACCGCACCAAGCACCAGGTCGCCGAGGTCACCTCGCTCGGACTGGTCCAGATGACGCGCAAGAAGCTCGGACTCGGGCTTCTGGAGACCTTCAGCGAGGCCTGCGAGGTCTGCGCCGGTCGCGGGGTCATCGTGCACCACGACCCCGTCGTCAAGCACCGGGCGCCCATCGGCAACGGCCAGCCTCCGGGACGCCGGCCGCGTGCGGCTGCCCCGACCGCCAACGGCAGCACCGGCGGCACGCACGTCATCACCGAGGGCGTCAAGTCCGCCCTCGCGCAGATCGCCGCCTCGACGATCCACTCGCATCACGAAGAGGAGGCCGCGCCCGTGACGGCGCCGGTCGAAGTCGTGGCCGTGGAGCGCCCGAAGAAGCAGCGCAAGAAGCGTCAGGACACCGGGAGCCAGGCTCCGCGCACCGAGAAGGACGCACTGCTGGATTCCGTGCTGAGCGCGCTGCCGGAGCCCAAGGCGCCCGGACAGGGACGCTCACGGCGTCGCGTGACCACCGCGGCTCTCACGGGGACGCCCATCTCGCACGCGCCGTCGGAGGACTGAGAGCGTCAGCGGCCCGTCAGCGCCCGCGCCGCTGACGGGCCGTGATGCGCAGCCCCGAGGCGATGAGTGCGCGAACCAGCGTGCGGCCGTCGACGTGCCGGGCGCCGGCCGCCACCAGCCGCGCGTGCGCCTCGTCCGGAACGTCGTAGTGGTCCCGGTCGAAACCTCGGCGCGGGATGCCGTTGGCAGCGGCGAACGCGTGCAGCTCGTCCAGGCTGTCATCGCTCACCAGATGCGCCCACAGCCGACCGTGCGCCGGCCAGCGCGGATCGTCGATCAGGATCGCCACGAGCCGATCCTACGCAGGGGGAGCGGCACCGGCTCCGGCGCTTTTGCGTGTGGGGTCGGCATCCGGTAAAGTATTCCTTTGGTGCGTTGACGACATTTCTGCTCCGCACCGCATCTTTGCTCAGGCATCCGGAGCCGCGCGCTCCCCGAAGAAACAGGTATGAAGTGGTCTACGCAGTTGTGCGCGCCGGTGGCCGGCAGGAGAAGGTGGAGGTCGGCACGATCGTCGTCCTCGACCGCCAGTCCGCGAAGATCGGCGACAAGATCGAGCTTCCCGCCGTCCTGCTCGTCGACGGCGACGCCGTCACGACGGACGCCGACAAGCTCGCGAAGGTCACCGTGACCGCCGAGGTCCTCGGCGAGGAGCGCGGCCCGAAGATCGTCATCCAGAAGTTCAAGAACAAGACCGGTTACAAGAAGCGCCAGGGGCACCGCCAGGACCTCACGCGCGTCAAGGTCACCGGCATCAAGTAAGCACGGAAGAGACGCAGACATGGCACACAAAAAGGGCGCAAGCTCCACCCGTAACGGTCGTGACTCCAACGCACAGCGCCTCGGCGTGAAGCGTTTCGGCGGCCAGAAGGTTCTCGCCGGCGAGATCATCGTCCGTCAGCGCGGCACCCACTTCCACCCGGGCGCCAATGTCGGCCGCGGTGGCGACGACACGCTGTTCGCCCTCGAGGCCGGTGCCGTCGAATTCGGCGCGAAGGGCGGCCGCAAGGTCGTCAACATCGTGGTGCCGGCGGAGTAATCCGCCGCACGCAGAGTTTTCTCTCGGAGGGGGCGGGCTTCGGCTCGCCCCCTCCGTGCAGTTCCGATCCACATCACGCACCACGATCCGCAAGGGGGAGCGCATGGTCACATTCGTCGACCGAGTGACGCTGCACCTGTCCGCCGGTAAGGGCGGCAACGGGTGCGTGTCGGTCAAGCGAGAGAAGTTCAAGCCGCTGGCAGGACCCGACGGCGGCAACGGCGGCCACGGCGGCGACATCGTCCTGGTGGCCGATCCCAACGTCACGACCCTGCTGTCCTACCATCACTCGCCGCACCGGTCGGCCGGCAACGGCGGATTCGGCATGGGCGACCACCGCTCCGGGGCGGCGGGCGAAGCCCTCGAGCTCCCCGTGCCGGTGGGCACCGTGGTCAAGGACGTCTCCGGCGAGACCCTGGTCGACATGATCGAGCCGGGCATGCGCTTCATCGTCGCGCCGGGTGGGATCGGCGGCCTCGGCAACGCGACGCTGGCCAACCCGAAGCGCAAGGCGCCCGGGTTCGCACTGCTCGGAACCCCCGGCTGGGAAGGCGATGTCCTCCTCGAGCTGAAGACCGTCGCCGACATCGCCCTGGTCGGATTCCCCTCCGCCGGCAAGTCGAGCCTCATCGCCGCCATCTCGGCGGCTCGGCCGAAGATCGCGGACTACCCCTTCACGACACTGCACCCCAACCTGGGCGTCGTCCAGGCCGGCGACGTGCGGTTCACCGTCGCGGACGTCCCCGGACTCATCGAGGGCGCCAGCCAGGGCAAGGGCCTCGGCCTCGAGTTCCTGCGCCATGTCGAGCGCTGCACTGCGCTCGTGCACGTCCTGGACTGCGCGACACTCGAGCCTGGCCGGGATCCTCTGAGCGATCTGGACGTGATCCTCGCGGAGCTTGCGGCCTACCCCGTCCCCGAGGGTCAGCTGCCATTGCTGGAGCGTCCGCAGCTGGTCGCCCTGAACAAGATCGACGTCCCCGAGGGCAGGGATCTGGCAGATCTCGTGCGTCCCGACCTCGAGGCCCGCGGTTTCCGCGTCTTCGAGATCTCGACCGTCAGCCACGAAGGCCTTCGGCAGCTCACCTTCGCCCTGGGCGACGTCGTCGCCACGCACCGCGTCGCCGAGGCCGCCAAGCCGGCGGTGGAGCGCGTCGTCATCCGCCCGCAGGGCGCGGAGCGGGAGTTCACGATCCGCGTCGAGGGCGGCACGTACGGCGACATCTACCGGGTGCTGGGCGTCAAGCCGATCCGCTGGGTGCAGCAGACGGACTTCCAGAACGAAGAGGCGGTGGGGTATCTCGCCGATCGCCTGGAGAAGCTCGGTGTCGAGGACGGCCTGTTCAAGGCGGGTGCCCAGCCCGGCTCGACAGTCGTGATCGGCGAGGGAGACGGCGTCGTGTTCGACTGGCAGCCCTCGCTGGGTTCGGTCGCCGAACTGATGACCGCTCCGCGCGGCACAGATCCGCGCCTGGACATGAACCCGCGCCGGACCACGTCCCAGCGCCGTGAGCGCTACTACGCGAGCATGGATGCCAAGGCCGAAGCCCGCGCCGAGCTCGAGGCTGAGCGCATCGCGACGAAGGCGGGCCAGAGCACCGAGCAGACTGCACAGATCGGCGAGGACGAGGAGACGGCGTGACGAGTTTCGCGCGGGATGACATCCCGTCCGCGCGACGGATCGTCGTGAAGGTCGGTTCGTCCTCGATCAGCGGCGAGAACTCCGCGAAGATCCAGCCAATCGTCGAGGCGCTGGTGGAGTCTCACGCGGGCGGCATCGAAGTCGTGCTCGTCTCCTCCGGCGCGATCGCGACGGGGATGCCGTACCTCAGGCTCGGAGAGCGCCCCACCGACCTCGCCACCCAGCAGGCGGCCGCAGCCGTCGGCCAGAACGTGCTGATCTACCGCTATCAGGAGGCGTTGCGACCGTTCCGGATCGTCGCGGGCCAGGTCCTGCTGACCGCCGGCGACCTCGAGAACCCCACCCCGCGCTCGAATGCGCGGCGGGCGATGGAACGACTTCTCGGCCTGCGCATCCTGCCGATCGTGAACGAGAACGACACCGTCGCTACGCATGAGATCCGGTTCGGCGACAACGACCGGCTGGCGGCACTGGTCGCCCAGCTCATCGGCGCCGATGCCCTCATCCTGCTGAGCGACATCGACTGCCTCTACACCCGACCCCCCGACGAGCCCGGCGCTCGACCCATCGAGCGCGTGGCGTACGGCGACGACCTCAGCGGATACGAGTTCGGCTCGGTCGTGGTCAACAGCGTGGGCACCGGGGGAGCGGCCACCAAGGTGTCGGCCGCGCGCGTGGCCACCGCATCCGGAATCGGGGTCCTCGTCACGAGCGCCGATCTGGTCGATCGTGCCCTGCGCGGCGAAGCGGTCGGCACGTGGTTCGACCCCCACCCCGAGCCGGTCTCCGTGCCGGTGACCGGGCCGATCCGCCGGACGGCCTCGCCGCGGTCCGCCGATACACTGGGCCGATGACCACCACCGTCACGAGCGCGCGGGAGCGGATGCTGCTCGCGAAGGCCGCGTCACGATCGATCGGTCTGCTCTCGGACTCCGCCAAGCGCGATGCGCTCCGGTCGATCGCCGCCGCGATCGCCGCCGCCGCAGACCAGATCGTCGCCGCCAACGCGGAGGACCTCGAACGCGGACGCTCGGGCGGCCTGTCGGTCGCGCTGCAGGATCGGCTGCGTCTGGATGCTCCGCGCGTCGCCGCTCTCGCGGCGGCAGTCCGCGACATCGCCGACCTGCCCGACCCGGTCGGGCGGGTGCTCGAGGAGCGGACGCTGTCCAACGGGGTGCGGCTGACGAAGGTGAGCGTGCCCTTCGGCGTGGTCGGCTCTATCTACGAAGCACGTCCGAACGTGACGGTCGACATCGCCGCGCTCGCCCTGCGGTCCGGCAATGCGGTCGTGCTGCGCGGCGGGTCGGCGGCCGAGGCGACGAATGCGGCGCTCGTGCGGGCGATGCGCGACGCGCTCGCGGCCGAGGGAATCGACCCCGAGGCCATCCAGACCGTCGACGAATTCGGCCGTGAGGGTGCCCGGCAGCTCATGCAGGCGCGCGGCGTCGTGGACGTCCTCGTGCCGCGAGGGAGCGCTCAGCTCATCGAGACCGTCGTCACCGAGTCCTCGGTGCCGGTGATCGAGACCGGCGCCGGTGTCGTCCACATCGTGCTCGACGAGTCGGCCCCACTGGAGTGGGCACGCGACATCGTCGTGAACGCGAAGGTGCAGCGCCCGAGCGTGTGCAATTCGGTCGAAACGGTGCTCGTGCACCGGGACGCTGCCGAACGACTCGTCGGCCCCGTCGTCGCGGCTCTGCGCGATCAGGGCGTCACGGTCCACGGCGACGCCGCCGTCGCCGCGCTGGATGACGGCGTGATCGCCGCGACCGAAGAGGACTGGAGCACGGAGTATCTCAGCCTCGACATCGCGATGCGCGTGGTCGACGACCTCGACGAGGCGCTCGAGCACATCCGTCGCTACTCGACCCACCACACCGAGTCGATCATCACGCAGGACTCCGCCAACTCCGAGCGCTTCCTCGCCGAGGTCGATTCCGCCGTGGTCATGGTCAACGCCTCCACACGGTTCACCGACGGCGGGGAATTCGGCTTCGGTGCCGAAGTCGGGATCTCGACGCAGAAGCTGCACGCCCGCGGGCCGATGGGACTCGCCGAGCTGACCAGTACGAAGTGGCTCGCGCGGGGCTCCGGACAGACGCGGCCGTGACCGATAAACTGACAGCGCGTCGCACCACGGCGCGAACCCGAACGGAGCACGTATGACCCTGGCCACGCTTGTCGTCCTCGCCGCGGAAGAGTCCGGTCACGGCAACGTCCAACTCGAGACCGTCGTGTTCGGGATCATCGCGCTCGCCACCTTCGGCGCGCTCGCCCTCGTGACCCTCTCGTACCGCAACGTGGCCAACCGCCACGCGCACAAGGCCGACGCATACGCCGCCAAGCACGCGAACGACGTTCAGCAAGCGGGGCACGGCCACTAGGCCGACTGCATGTCGGTGACACGCGCCCCGAGAATCGGGGTCATGGGCGGGACGTTCGATCCCATCCACCACGGTCACCTCGTCGCCGCCAGCGAAGTCGCGCAGTCCTTCGATCTGGACGAGGTGGTCTTCGTGCCGACCGGGCGTCCGTGGCAGAAGGACGAGGTCTCCTCCAGCGAGCACCGGTATCTGATGACCGTCATCGCGACGGCATCCAATCCGCGCTTCACCGTGAGCCGCGTCGACATCGACCGTGCCGGGCCCACGTACACGATCGACACGCTGCGTGAGCTGAAAAGGGATCGGCCCACGGCGGAGCTGTTCTTCATCACGGGCGCGGACGCCATAGCGCAAATTCTCAGTTGGAGGGACCATGATGAACTGTGGGATCTCGCCCACTTCGTCGCGGTCTCCCGACCCGGACATGTCCTCAGCACAGACGGTCTGCCGACCGAGGACGTGAGCCAGCTCGAGATCCCCGCACTCGCGATCTCGTCGACGGACTGTCGCGATCGCGTCGAACACGGCAACCCCGTGTGGTACCTCGTTCCCGACGGGGTCGTCCAATACATCGCCAAGCACCACCTCTACCGGAGCAAGGAATGAGCACACCCGAGCAGCCGGCATCACCCGCCCTGACCCGCAAGCAGTTGCGGGACATCCGCAACACCGGCGCGACGCCGATCGTGACCGCGGACGACGTCCCCCTCGAACCCGACCCGGCGCCCGCGCCGGTCGATGAGACGCCCGTCGCAGAGCCGACAGCGCACGACGTCCCGCCCGCCGTTGCAGCGCCGCTGCCCCGCGCCGCGGCGCCCGCCGTCGTGCACGACCTGCCCGGCGCCGACGCGAGCGTCGACCTCGGCGTCTCGCCCCTCACTCGCCGTCAGGCGCGCCAGCAGGAGCGCATCCGCACGGCATCCGTTCCTGTCATCACACCCGAGGTCGCTGCGGCCCACGCCGCCTCGGTGGCGGCCGCGGCCGCCGAGGTCGATCGCGCCGAGCAGAACGATGAACCGACTCCGTCGGGCGCGACGGACCTCGCGCAGCTGTTCGCAACGGCGGCGGGTACCCCTGTCGCCGAAGAGGCGGATGCAGACAGCGATGACGTCGTCGAAGCGATCATCGTCTCGGATGACGTCGTCGAAGCGATCATCGTCTCGGATGACGACGCGCATGTCGATGAAGGCGACGCCGCCTCGGCCGGCGAACCGACGGACGAGAACCACCCGGATGAGCCGGTCGCGGACGCGGAGCCGGTCGCCGACGCGGAGCCGGTGGTTGACGCTGAGCATGTCGCTGACGCGGAGCCGGCCGCCGAGCCGGAGACCGACGCGGCCGGTGAGAGTGCGCACTCCGGCGCCGAGGATGCAGCAGCCGCCGTCACGGACGAGGAAGAGCCCGAGCGCGCGATCGTCAACCCGCAGTTCGGGGCGGAGCTTCTTGCCGGCGATGTGGAACAGGTAGAACTGCCGGCGTCGTTCGATCAGCTGATCACGCGCTCGGTGACCGGTGCCATCGGCACCGGCAATGCGCTGATCCTCTCGCAGAACCCCTCCGCACCCCCACTGGGAGCACCCGTCGCCGCAACCGGCGAGGTGCTCATCACCGGATCGTTCAATCTTCCCGAAGGCCTGGGCTCCACCGGGCACGCCGTCGGCACCGCCGACGGCAAAGAGGTGGATGCGGTTCTGGTCGACGGTGAGCTTCCCGCGCACTCGTCTCCCACCCCGATCGCCGCGAGCGCCGCGATCAGCACGGTCAAGAACGGCGGGGACATCATCAAGCCCCCCGCCCCCGAAAAGGGCGGACGGCTCATGCTGACGCTCGCGATCACCGCGGGGGTGCTCGCACTCGCGCTCGTGGGAGTGCTCATCCTGGCCTTCGTGACAGGAGTCTTCTGATGACGGCGACCGACCAATCCCGCGACATGCTGCGCATCGCCGCAGGGGCTGCCGATGCGAAGGGCGGTGAAGACCTCGTAGCGCTGGACGTGTCGGGTCCGCTTCCCCTCGTCGACATCTTCCTGCTGGTCACCGGTCGCAGCGAGCGCAACGTCGCCGCGATCGCCGACGAGATCGAGGACCGGCTCCTCGAAGCCGGTCACAAGCGGCTGCGCCGGGAGGGGCGGCAGGAATCGCGGTGGATCCTGCTCGATTTCGGCGACCTCGTGGTGCACGTCTTCCACGAGCAGGAGCGCATGTACTACGGTCTCGAGCGCCTGTGGAAGGACTGTCCGGTCGTTCCCGTCGAGCTGCCCGCGGCCTCGAGCATCGAGTGACCCCGACGCCTGCGCATCACCCGCGCCGGTTCGAGCGGGGCCGGCCGATGTAGTAATCTTGTGGGGTTGCCTCCGCTTCGGAGGCTCCGGGCCTGTGGCGCAGCTGGTAGCGCACCTGCATGGCATGCAGGGGGTCAGGGGTTCGAGTCCCCTCAGGTCCACCAATGTGATGTCTCGCGACATATGTCTCATATGTCGCGAGACAAGTGTGCGCGTCAGGGCCACGGGTCGGTCGGCCGCACGGTGTCGAAGGCGAGGCCGCTCGAGCTCTCGCCGCCAGCCGGCGCCTTCTCTCGACGGGTCCAACTGTGCCAGGATCCGTCGAACCAGCGCGCGAGCACCGGTCGCCGAACCACTGCGGCGCCCTCGCGCGGCACTTCTTCTTCGTGTATCCACAGTCCCGGCGTGATGAGCCGGCCGCGCGGCGTGGCAGGAGCCGCCTCGGCATTGATCGTGGCCACCCGGAAGTGGATGCTTCCCGGTTTCTCTGTGACCGGCACCAACGGAAACCAGTAGTCGGGTGTGGTCGTGCGCACGCGATAGACCGGCATCCCGACGTCATCGGATTCGGGCGAGGCCGCATCTGCCGCTTCGGTCGCAATCGCATCCTGGCCGCGAAGCCACTCAGTGCGCACATCGACCGTCTCGCCCCGATCGTCGGTCACCGTGTGCTGGATGGCCCACGCGAGGTTGGCGAGTTCGTCGCGGGTCAGACCGACGTGCTCGAGGGGCTCGCCCGTGAGTCCCTGGGTGGTGGGCAGCATCAGCAGTCCGGTCGCCGCCGCGTGCTCACCGTCGCTGGAGAGCGAGAACATCGACCACTCGGGGTCATCGTGCGAGGCGCGCGAGAGCAGATGAGTCCTGCCGAAGACGTCCCGCACCAGCATCCGCTCGATCGTCGTCAGCGAGCCCGCAGGCACCTCCAGCGGAGTGAGGAACCAGTCGTTGCCGTACACCGTCGCGAACGAGATGAGCAGCATCCGCCCCGTGTCCAGAGTGGACACGTCCGTTGCGCCCAGGTCGATCCGAGCGTCCTCCATCTCCCAGAATCGGTCGGCGGGGACCCCGCCGTAGCGCACCACGGAAGGGATCGACTCGTCGGAGAACGTGTACGGAGCACCCGGCTCGGCAGCATCGTCGTCGGCGGAGGAATCGACGTCGAAGCTGTGCCAGTCGAGCCCGTCTCCGAGATACTCCGGTGCCCGCAGCACCGACCCGCCGACCGAGAGCTCGACGGCGTGCTCGAATCGGTGCGGATCGAAGCAGTCGGGAGCATGATCGGCTACGCGCTCCCGCCACCAGGCGAGCCACCTCGAGGTGACAGGTTCGAGGTCGGCACCGAGCGATCCGGCCTCGATGGCCTGCGCAACCAGCTGCCCGTCCAGGAGGCCTCTTCCGGCGGTGCCGACATCACCGTCCGCGCCGACGACGCCGACGAGACCGACGAGACTCGCGTCTGCGTGGTCGACGCGCAGCGCGAGTGTCGGCAGCAGCTCTGCGACGGCGTCGGCCGCTCCCTGTGCATCGAGGAGCGCCCTCAGGTACGCGCCACCCTCGGCACGGACGCGCAGATCGATCGTCGAGCTGGAGGATTCTGCCTCCACGATCGGGTCGAGGGGAACAGCGGGATCGAACGGTGTCCACGCGTCCGCGCCCGCCGGTCGCCAGGCGGTGAGCGGATCGCTGTGACCGGTGATGGTCACCAGGGCCGGCGATGCGGCATCCTGCCCCGCGAATTCTCCGAGCTGCCACTGGCGTGCGAACAGCCAGAGGGGATCATGCACGCGTGCGGCGAGCCCCTGATCGACGCGGCCGTTCGTCCGGTGATTGGGTTCGAGGCGGAACGGGCCCTCGAGGTCGCGATCGGGCCGCGGGTTCTCGATGCCGGCCAGCGCGACCCCTGCGGCCGACTGCGCCGAGATGCGAATCGCCGGCAGCAGATCGTTCGTGTCGGGCAATGCGAGGTCAGTGGTGTCGACAGCGCGCAGCCGGCCGAGCTCAGCGGTCTCGCGCAGCACCTGCACAAGGGTGTCCGGAGTCCAGCCGCGCTCCACGTTGGGCGGCACCGCGATGAGCAGCACGTGCGGCGCCTTCGCATCGGGCCGGTCGTAGTGGAACGCCACGCCCGTCAGCTCGGACTCGTCGGGTGAGGTCAGCGGCGGGGATCCTTCGGCCACCTCGCGGATGAAGTCCGCGCCCGGCAACAGCTCGATCCACTCGTCGATCACGAAACCCGTGATCGTCTGCGTCATCTCGAGCGGCGCGTGCCACACGATCTGCGTGGACGCAGCGGGCCGGTTCGCCGCGGACGGCGGATCATCGCCGGTGCGGAACGGTCCACCCACCCAGACATCGCCCTGATTCGACGGATGCTGCGCGGCGGCGAGCGGCTCCGTACGGGCCGCGCGCAACCCGGCGATGAGCAGCGTATCGGCCAGAGTGCGCGGGGTGGCGCGCACGGACCCCTGTCTCGCCAGCCACGCGACGGCATCCGCCGATTCCACTCCTGAGTGGCTCGCGAGGGCAGCGCCGCGGACGGCGAGCACGGGCGCAATCGGCACTGTCGTGCCGAGCACCTCGCCGAGCGCGGCGCTCACCACGGCCAGCCATTCGTCGGGCGGCCGGGGGGCATCGACCGTGCCGCCGATCGGCTTGCCGGCGGCCTCGGCGAGCGACGCGCCCCGCGGATGCGCCTTCACGGCGGGCGAGTCGACGTACACGAGCAGCCGTTCGCGCACGGGCTCGAGGGCAGCGACCACCTCTGCCCCGGCCAGATGCGCGGGCAGCAGCGGTTGAGCGCCGACCAACAACGTACGAATCCTTATGGCGAGCCCGTGCAGAGCGGGCCAATCGGAGCCGCCGAGGATGGGGTCGGTACCGGGAGAGGCTCCCGTCGCCTCAGCACAGGCCGCCGTCAGCGCCGTCGGACGAGCCGACGCGACGTCGAGTGCGGTCGACAGAGCGCCCAGACTGAGGCTGTCGAGCACCACGACGTGGGCCGGTGCGTCGGGGGAGGCCACCTCGATACTCCAGCCAGCCGCGGGGCCGAGCAGGTGGGCGACCCACGCCTCCACGCCGGGCAGCAGCCGGCCGAGGTCATCCTGCGGCCAGCCGGTGGGCTGCGCAGGAGTATCGGGCAGCAGTGCCGCGAGCCGATTCGTCAGAGGGCGAGCCCGGTGCGGGGTGGTGAGCACGGGGAAGGAGTCCGGCACCTCGCCGCTGCGCCCGAGCGCATCGGCGGTGAGGCCGGCGCGCGCGGTGTTGCCGATCACGAGCTGATGAACGCTCTCGGCGAGCAGAAGGTCGCTGAGAGCGTCGAGCGCCGCGGAGATGTCCTCGATGATCGCTCTCACCACCGGATCGCTCGCATTCGCGGCGGCATCGGGGTCGCGGGCGAGCTTCATGCCGTCGACCACGTTGCGCGCCGAGATCATCTCCTGGCTCTGACCGATCGCGGGGTCGTCGGTATCGGCGACCAAGGGCGCGGGGTAGGCCTTCCGGTAGTCCCGGATCAGCGGATCGAAGTCCGCGTCATGCATGGCCCGCTCGAACCGGTAGCCGAGGAGCGCGCCGAGGTTCTGTCCCTGGCGCACGCCCGCGATGAGCCACCGTGCGATTCTGCTGCGCTTCGAGGTCAGCGACACCGCATACGTCGACCGCTCCTCGGGGTGGCTCAGGGCACCTGAGCGCAGGACGGCCGCGGTCGTCGCCTGCTGCAGAGACGGGGCGTGCACGTAGCCGTCGTTGAGCGATGCGATCGCCTTGCGTTCGTCCACGAGGATGCTGCTCAGCAATCGTCCCTTCATCGGCGCGAGGCCGTGGACCCAGCCGTACGCGCCGAGGCGCACACCGGTCACGCCTGCTGAGCGGGCCTCGGCGAGGCGACGGGAGGCCAGCGAGGTGATCCAGGCATCGAGCCGGTGGGCGTAGACGTCCACGATCTCCAGCACGAGCTCGGCGATGCGCGCTGGCGGCAGCGCAGCGACGGCCCGCGCTGCCGCCTCCACGCGAGCGAGTTGTTCGGCGGATCGCCGGGCCGCGGCCAACTGCTCCTGAAGGTCTTCATCCCGGTTCGGGTCCAACCCTCGCTCTTCGTCGCTCAGGGTGGTCGAGACGATCTGGGTGACGAGGTCGGGCACACCGAAGGCGGCAGTGAGCGGATCGTCTTCATCGGACGGAAATGCCCAGTTGCGCGTCGAGAGGAGTGCTTCCAGCAGCCCGCTGCCGGGCGGCATGTCGAAGAGGGTGCCGGTGAGTTCGCGCTCGAACAGGTCGCCTTCGCCGAACATCGCCGTGAGGGCGCCGGCGAACTCTGCGGCTGTGATCTCGGCGGCGAGGAAGCCGCGCACGTGCGCGAGGTAGTCGGCCGTCTGGCCGGCGGATGCCGCGATGTCGGCGTGACCGTCGATCATGCGGGTCACGACCTGCGGTATTTCCTGCTGCACGGGTGTGTCCCAGCCCAAGTCGGTCCACGCATCCGAGTCGGTGCTCCACCGCAGCGCACCATCGGCCGGGATGCCCGCCACGCGGATCTGCGTCGGCTGCTGCGGATCTGCGCGCGGGACACCGGTTGTCGGGCCGTTCATGCGGGCCATCGCGAGGCCGGCGGGGGTCGGCTGTCGGCTCAGGATGTCGACCATGAGCTCGTCGATGGACGTGCCCGACGCGGTCTTGCCCAGGTGCGGCACGAGCTCGAGCGACGTGCGCCACTGTTCGCGCAGCCGCACCAACCACGGCAGGAGGAGGGTGTCGGCGGCGCCCACCTGCTGGGGGCGCCAGTCATCGAGCGAGGAGGCGGGCAGGATGCCATAGGGCTGATTGCCGACGCGGACGCTCGGCAGCGGCCCCCGGCCGCGCACGTGCGCGATCATGTGGTCGCGGATCGTGCGCCACGGGCGCACCGGGTCCATCCTCACGAACGATCCTCGGGCGCTCACGTCGACGTGTGTCGCCGCGGCCTCGCCGAAGCCACGACCCAAGGCCGCCCACGTGAGCAGACTGAGCCCTTCCACTGCCGTGGAGTCGGCATCCGCCATCCCCTCGCACGTGCGCAGGAAGGCCGCGTCAGCCAGCCCGAGGGCCGTCGTGATCGCATCGGCCGCCCGCCGCTCCCCAACGGCGGGGTCGGCCCCGGGCTGAGGCAGCACGGGCCGAGACGACCACCCCGACTTGGCGGCGGGCGTGTTGTTGGTGGCGGTGCCGGGGTGCACGGCGGCCAGGCCGGTGCTGTAGACGTGGGCGCGCAGCAGGTCGCGCAGACGCGAAGCGCCCTCTGCGGCCGGTTCATCGCGCACGCCGACGACGATGAGCTCGTCGAGATGGTCGACACCGTCGTTCAGTTCCAGCTCTACCGCCATACCCGCCTTGCGGGCCTCGAAGAAGTCGATCGTCCAGCTGAGATCGACCTCCAGCAGATCGATCGGCAGTGGATCGGGGATCTTGCGTCCCATGGCGTCGACGACCACCGCACCGTCGACGAAGCCGATGAATCTGAACCGGTCGGGCATGGTGACGGTGCGAGGTGACGGCGGCGCATCGTTGTCTCTGATGACCGCGGCCGGGGCACCGGGGCGCGTGGCGTGGGCCACCCACGGTGCGCGTCGCGGGCGCACCCGCGAGATCAGCTCCTGCCACGCCTCCGGCGTGGGATCGCGCCAATACGTGGCGCCGGCATCCGCTTCGGCGGACGTGAGGTCGGTCTGCAAATGGCCGAGGTGCAGGTCATCGGGGTAGACACGCACGCGAAGGGTCGGCTGGGAGTTCCCGTCGCCCTCCTCCGCCGGCGGGGCGTCCGGGTCATCGGAGGGCGGTGCCTGGCCGCTCTCGGTCCACCACACGGTCTCGACGCGCACGGGCAGAAGCGCGATCGGGTCAGCGTTTTCGGTTGCGAAGAGCTTCGCCTCGGCATCCAACAGCTGGTCGATCGACGTCTGGACGTTCGCCAGCCCCGCGCGTGCGCTCTCGGCCGCCGCCTGTCTCTCGGCGAACTCCGCGGCGGGTGCACCCGCCAGAGCCGCGGCGGCCAGCAGGTCGGCGTCGGCCTGCGCACGCTCCGCCTCGCGACGCAGCCCGTCAGCCTGGCGGCGCGAGTCGAACAGAGGGTTCTCGACCGCCATCAGCCGAGCCAGTCTCGCGCGCGGAATGCCAGTTGGAACGGCTGCTGGAAGGCGATGCGGGCCATGTCGGCCGATTCCGCGCCCCACTTCGGAGGGTCGACGGGCGCCGGGTCGCCCGGGCCGGGAACGGGGTTCGGGGGCGCGGGCTGCACTCTCACGTATCCGGCCCCGTCTAGCGTGAGACGCGCCCAGGTGAGATCGGCCCACGAGGACAGGCGAGCCTGATCGGCCGCGACGGTGCCGTCCGTGTTTCGAACCTGCAGGTCGAATCCGAATTGCGTCGCGCGCATCGGCTCCCGCAGCACGAACAGCCAGTCCTCGGCGATCGCCCGCTCCTCGCTGACAGCGCTGAACAGGAACAGGGTCGTCGAGTCATCGAGCGGCATGGGCAGGCCGTGGATGCCGGCGTCGAGAGTCATGGGGACCCGGCCGTTCTCGCCCTTGATCGCAATGAGAGCCGTCGCGGGGAAGCGGCGCAGGACCTCACCGCGGATCATCAGCACGATGCTGCCCTCGGCACCGCTGGCGATCTGGCTGCCCAGTCCGCTGTCGAGCGGCCAGCGCGCGATCTCGTCGACATCATCGCCGGGCGTCGGCCAGAAGCGCCGGAAGGGGGTGCCGCGCTGGTCGGTCGGAAACTCGCGCCACAGCAGCTCGCGGTTGAACTCGTGGTTCAGACCGACCAGCAGCGACGCCACGAACGCCGGGTTGGTCTCGAGCACGATCACCGACTCGTCGGGCACGGAGCCGATTCCGGGCAGGGCCCACTCCGGCCATCGCGCGAGCAGCTCTTCGCCGATCGCGATGCGGAACTGCGGATGCCGCATGATCGGAGCGAGCGGGCGATCGTCGGCCACACCGCGTGTCGCGATCTCAGCGGCGCCGACGACATCGGCCATTCGTCGCAACTGAAGGATGAGCGGATCGGTGCGGCTCGTGATCACATCCACCAGGGTTGCTCGTTCCTCACCGCCGACGAGGCCCGGGCGGTCGGGCGTCTCGATCCGCAGGAGGACCTCGGGGAGCTGAGCGCGATCCAGTGCACCGCCCTGGATGCGCTCGGCCCGCCGCGCGAGTGCCCCCGTGCTGCGGGTCAGGCGCGAGTATGCCGTCGTCGTCATGCCGGTGGGCACATCGGAGGTTGTGATGACCGCCGACAGAGTTGCAACGTCCGAGGCGTCGGGCGCGAGTGCGGCGCCCGTGTTCATGAAGGCCATCGGCATCGTGAGGCGCGGCGCCATTGGTGCCATCGTGGTCACGAGGTCGACGGCGGCCTGGGGCTCGACGTGCTTCCGGCGGGCCGCTTGAGACGCGACGACCGCCAGTTCCGCAGCCGCCAGAGCACGGTTCGCCTCACGAATCTGACCGACCTGCTCCCACGCGCGGGCCATGAGGAATTCCTGCTCGAGCTGCACGTAGCGGGCGCCGAGTGATGCGGGCACCCTGCGGCTCACATCGAGGTTCAGGCTCGTGAGCCATCCGTCGCCCCCACCGGCGATCGTCTGCTCGCCGGTGTGATGGCTGCCGTACAGAGGTGGTCCGACGGCGAGCTCGTCGCGGTCGAGCGGGTGTCCATCGACTCCGCCGTCGAGAGGTTCGTCGTCGGCGGGTGTCTCCCGCAGGGCTGCCGGTGCGTTCAGCAGGGTCGTCATCCGCTGGCGGAACGCGGCTTGCGCGTCGGGGTCGGTCCACGTCTCGGGCCGCGAAGGCCCGGGAGCGCGCAGCGCGCCGTCCAGGTCGACGGATGCCGCCATCTCGAGCGGTCGCACATCGCCCGGGAACGGTGTGCTCACGTCGACGCTCCTCGCACCGAGACCGAGGTCGTGCGCGTCGGCCTTCTTGAGGCGCCGTGCGAGGTCTTCGAAGGACCCGCTCTGGCCGGTGCGGAACCGCCACCAGTGGAAGACGCGGACTTCGATCGCATTCGCGCCGGCGGCGGGTGCCGGCCACGCCCCCGCAGAGGGCACGGGCACGACCGCCGCGATCCATTCGGTGTCGGGTGTCAGCTTGCGCGGGCTCAACAGCCGGGCGACCACGGTGCCAGATCGTGTGCGCGCGGAGCCGGCGACAGCTGCGGTCGCAGCCGCAAGGTCGGACGTGTCCGGCAGGCGCGCCTCGACGTGCGCCCACGCCCAGCTCTCGTCGAGCGGGGGAAGCGCAGACAGCGGCACCGTCAGGATCGGCGCCGGATCGGCATCGCGCGGCGGGCCGGCCTCCGTCGCCGAGACGACCAGCAGCACGAGCCAGGGCAGCGGCTGCTCGTCCGCACCGTTCGGCGGTCGTATCGAACGCGTCGACAGCAGCCACGGCAGGTCGGCGTGCGCGAACTCGACCGACGCCATGACGTTCTCTGCCGCGGCCGGCGTTCCTGGTGGCGGCTCCTCTCGCCACACCAGCCCCGCCGCGATCGTGGAGACATCATCCGCGCTCGTCAGTCGCATGGCCGGCCCTGACGCGACCTCGTTCGGGCGCGCTGCGCCGGCGACGTGTCGGGCGAACGTCACCTCGGGTTTCACGCTCGCGTTCGCGGAAATGCCCGCCGCCACGCCCTGGCGCACGAACGAGAAGAACCAGCGGCGCGTCATGGCAGTTCCCAGCTCTCCAGGAGTCGGCGCGGGCCGGCACCGGTCCGGCCTTGATCGTGCAGGATCCGCCAGGTGTCGGCGTCGGGTGCGAGTTCCACGCGCTGGGTGAGGGGCGCGCCGGCGGCGAACCCCATGACCGGGCCGTCGGCGGCTACCGACAGCGTCGGAGCGTTGAGGACTATCCGCGCAGTGCCCGCGTCGGCGCTCATCCAGCGCGCGAGCCGTTCGCCTGCGATCCACCGCGATGCGATTTCGTCATGCAGTGAGCCGTGCCAAGCCCGACGATCCTGCGGCTGTGCCGGTTCATACGCCGTCTCGTAGCTGTCGTCGACAACGTGGCCGGCGCCGGTCACCGCGCCGGCCGGCTGCACGCGCGTGCCGCTCGCGTGCACGGCCGTCGGCGGTGCGGTGAGCTGCTCATCCTCATCGAGCACGAAGAACTGACCCCGCACGAAACGTGTGAACAGGGCGGTCTCCGGGGTCGGAGCGAGCGTCGCGGATCCGACCCGCACCTCAGCGATCGACCACCTCTGCGCGTCGATCCGCTGCCCGTAGCGGCTGAAGTCGACATCCAGCGGGATCACTGACTGATCGACCCGGAGCACCGCATCCGGATGGACGAGTGCGCCCGCCGCCATCGCATCGGTGGCGGCACGGGTGAAGGTCAGGCCCGTGCGTTCGTTCGTCGGCCGCTCGGCGACCCACGACTTCGGACGCCCTATCGCTGCGGACAGGTCCGCGGGAATCCGATCCGGTCCGGGTTGCGCCGCGGCAACAGCGGGTCGGTCGCCCCACTCGATGTCGAAATCGAGGCTGGCATCCCAGAACAGGACCGAGACGCTGCCCGTGCCGAAGGCGTGCCAGGGGCTCGGACCCTCGAGTGTGAAACTCAGTCCCACACTGGCCAGCCTCACCCCGAACGCGCGCACGGCGATGCCGGCGCGAATGGCGACCGAGAACGAGAAGGTCGGTTCGAACATGAACAGCGCGTCGAGCCCCAGCCACCCTTCCACCCCGCATCCGGCGATCATCGCCTGCAGGTGCAGCTGGCCGCCGAACTGCACGGAGTTCGACGTGACAGCGAAATATGCCTGCATGCGCATGCGGTAGGCGCCTCCCGGGGCGAGATCCATCTCGAGTCGCTGCAGGGCCGGCACCCCAGCGGGCCGCCGATAGCGAGGATGGAATCCACCGGCCGAGAGCACGAATTCCGGCTGGTCGCCCCCGCGGATGAGCAGGTATATCTCCCCGCGCACCGCCACCCCGAGCACCGAGGATCCCGCCAGGGAGACGAGCACCTCCACCAGGGGAACGCTCGGATCGAAGCGTCCGAGAATGCTCGCCTGCAGGCGAACGAGCGGCACGACCGGATCGGGGAGGGCGACCAGCAGGCGACCGAGGATGACCGCCTGCACGGGAGCGGGCAGCTCGAGCACGAGCGCGCCCGACAGAGAGACCATGCGCCCGCCCCACGTGAGCCGCACCATGGGAGCGATCACGAACCGGCCGCCCGCGCGCGGGAACGCCGCCGAGAGAGCCCCGATGACTTCGTCCGCCCGCTCGACGATGTTGTCGGGGAAGAGGATGCGGTCGGCGTGTCCGTCGCTCACGAGCTGACGAAGTGCCTCGGCGTCGATGCGGTGGTTGATTCCCACCAGCCCGCCGATCGCGTCGAGCGCGAAGCCGAAGCCGACCTGAATGCCCGGCGGGGGGAAGACGACGCCGAGCATCGCGATGAACGTCGTGGGTGAATGGCCGAAGCGGGCAACGGCCTGCACGGCGACGAATCCCATATCCAGCGCGATGATTCCGGCGTAGCTGCCGTCGTCGCACCTGCGGACCACGCCGCCCCCCGAGACGGGCGGAAGCTGAAGACTCACGCCGATGCCGTCGGGTGCCACGTCGGCAGGCAGGATGCCGAGCCGAGGCGGGCCGTCGCCGGGGAACTCCAGGGGAAGGGTGAATCCGGCGTTGTCGATGACCGCCGTCAGCGGCACACCCGGCAATCTCGCCGTGAGCGAGACGAGCAGCCCAAGGCGCAGCCCGCCGTCCGCGGAGAGGGTGGCCGCGATGCCGCGGCTCGCGAGTCCGGGGAGCGAGAAACGGACAGGCAACGGCACGCGCAGACCGCCCTGGGCGAAGCGGAGGCCGTCCAACGGGTCGCCCGTCACCGTGATCGTGTCGCCGCCCTGCACGGACGAAGTCAACTCACCACCCGGCTTTGCGCCGACGAGTCGACCGAGGTCGGCGGGAAGCAGTGAGACCTTGAGCCCCTGGAGCGCGAATGTGGTCGTGGAGGGGACGCCGGGGACCGTGAGCCCGAAGGTGAAACCGCTGATGCGCAGACCAGGCCCGTCGGACATGCCGGCCTGGAACTCGACCTTGCGCGTGATGGAGATGGTCGCCGTGGCGCCCACCGGGGTCCCCAGCGCGGGTTCCCCCGCACCGAACGACACCTCCCACGGCTGAGGAGTCTGCGCCATCGCACTCACGGTCCATTCGCCCGCCCCGGGCGCGAATCGCAGCTGCGGCCCGGGCGTCACCACAACATCCACGATCGGATCGGCGCCGCCGTTCGGGGTGAGTGCAACGACGGCGAATTCCCCGGCCGCCGCGGGGTCGGTCATGACGAGCGCGATGCCGAACGGACCTCCTGGCTTCCGCTGCCAACCGTGCGTCCTGATCGGGCTGTCGGTCGTGAGGTCACCGACCATGTCGCGGACAAGGTCGACGAGCGCGTTGCCCGGAGGGGGCACGATAGGACCGAGCAGTCGATCTCCCAGCCCGATGGGCGTGGGCGTCACCTGCGGGATCAGAGGCAGCACCTGCGTGCGCGCGTACATCCGGAGCGCGTGCATGAGCTCCCGCCACAGGTCTTGGGGATTCATGGCGTGCCGTTGTCGAGGATCACCGCGTTGTCGAAGTGGCCGACGCCCAGCCATCGGCTGTCGGGGCTGAAACCGAGCGCCAGGCACTCCTGGATCGGCAGCGCGTACCGCTTCGTTCCCGACTCGGCGTTGAAGACGACCAGGCGCTGGTCAGGGTCACCGAATCCGGTAGCCGCTGCCCACTTGCCGTTGCCTGCGAACGCGACGTGCGTCACGGCACCGTCGAAGGCCACCTTTCCGTCGCTCGGCACGCCCGATTCGGCCTCCAGCACGATCGCCGTACCGTCGGCGCTGCCGACGACGACCCAGCGGCCCTTGGGGTCGAAAGCGACGCTGCTCGCGCCCGTCTCGAGCCTCTCCTGCCAGACCTCTTCGCCGGAGCTCGAACCGATCATGCGCGTGGTGTTGTCGGCACTGCCGAACAGCACGAACGGATCAGGCTTCTCAGGGCTGAACGCGATTGCGAACACGGCGTCGCCCGGCGTGAACCGGCTCCGCTCCGCCCCCGTGTCGAGTTCGACCACCGCGGCAGCGCCGGCGTTGATGTGGTTGGCGCCGTGGCGCTTGTCGATGGCCAGCGCGATGAGTCGACCGTCGAGGCTGAGATCGGCATCCGCGATCGTGGGTTCGACAGCGATCTCGCGGTCACGCGAGCCGGTGGCCGCGTTCAGGACGAAGACGTGATCGTCGGTCGTCACGACGAGCAGGTCGCCCGCAGGCGTGAAGGCGACCGTGTTGACGGAGCGCTCGGCCTGCACCGGGCCGCGCCACACCGCAGCCCCGGTCGCGACCTCGAAGACGGCGACCTGGTCGAGGTCGGCGACCGCGAGGCGTGTCCCGTCGGGCGAGAATGCGAGATCGGAGACGAAGCCGAGGCTCTCGATGCGGCGCTCCTGCCCGGCACCGACCGGGCTCAGAGCCACCGTCATGCTGCCGCCGCCGGAGGCGACCAGTGTTGAATCGGGACTGAAGGCGATGGCCGTGACGGCCCCGTCGTGCTGCACGGTCAGGAGAGTCGCTCCGGGTGCGCTCACGCTCCACCCCCTGCCCCGGGAAGATGACTCTGCAGAATCGTTGGCATCGGCGCACTCTCTGTGATCGGAATCAGAACACGGGGTCGGCCTCGGGGGGCACGGCCTGGGACAGCAGTTCATCGACCACGCCGGTGGCGAGTTCGCAGCGCAGCCTGCCGTTATCGAAGTGCGATGCCACGAATCCAGGCAGATCGATGATGGCTTCCTCGTCGGTGATCGGAAAGCCGAGCGGTCCGTTTGCGAACGTCGGCAGGTAGGCGTCGTAGATGTTGCCGTGCACCTCGTTCGCCTCACCGTGACCGCGCGTGAAGAAGATCGCGCCGGAGGCGCCGGCGATGTGCGCCGGCGTGAACGTGCCCGACGTGTTGTCGATCGGAAGCGTGCGAAGTTCGCTGGCATTGATCGTCACGTCCACCCCGCTTGCGATCAGCTGCTGCGCCTTCGCCTCGATCGCCGCGATCGAGGCGTCGAGGACGACGCAGACGCGATCCAACTGGGCGAGGGTGCGCGGACCGGCCAGACCGTCGATGAAACCGTTCGGGTCGGAGGGAGGAAAGCGGAGACCGTATCTGGTCTTGAACGCCTTCACCGCTTCCGTGGTCTTGGGGCCGTAGATCCCGACGACGAACTCCGACCTCTCGAGGATCAGCGGCTGGGACGTCTTCCGGTTCCAGGTCAGATCGAACAGAGCCTCCTGGAGTATTCGGACACTTTCCGCAGGACTGCCGGCTTGCAGCTTCCTCGTCCCGGTATCCGGATCATTCAGGATCTCGACCAGGAGCGGATCGCCTGCGAATCGCGGCGACTCGAATTGGAGCACCATATTCATCCCCACCTCTCCGGAAGCGCGAGTCCGACGATGTCGGTCCCCCAAGGACCTCGTGGCCTCCGATGTGACCACGTTCCTCCCTCACCGGGCCCGAGCGCAAGCACCGCAGTATCGGTGGACGGCGAGACCACGTGCGCGGGCGTCGCCGTCCTCACGCATCAGGTCACTTGCTCGACGGTTCAGAGCACCCCTCGTGGGCGCTTCTTGCGTTATGCCGGAAGGCGGGAGAGCCTGGGGTGAAGCCAGGAGGCACCCGATGACAGACGTGACCCCGTTCCTGTGGTTCGACGACGACGCCGAGGCGGCGATCACGTTCTACACCGCGCTCATCCCGCACTCGGAAGTGATCTCGATCGACCGCTACCCCGATGAGGTGCCCGGGATGGGCGGCAAGGTCATGCACGCGCACTTCCGGCTCTCGGGACGCGAGTACTACGCGATGAATGCCGGACCCCAGTTCCCGTTCACCGAGGCGGTCTCGCTCTTCGTCTCCTGCCGCGATCAGGCGGAGGTGGACCGGTACTGGGATGCGCTGACCGCCGACGGCGGCCAGGAGCAGCCGTGCGCCTGGCTCAAGGACCGCTGGGGCCTGTCGTGGCAGATCGTGCCCGACCGCCTCGTGGAGCTCATCCGCGACCCCGATCCGGACCGCTCGCACCGCGCGGTGCAGGCGATGTTCACCATGACCAAGATCGACATCGCCGCGATCGAAGCCGCCGCCGACGCATCGTGAACTCGCGCACGATCGCGGTCGCAGCCGCGCTGGTTGCGGCATCCCTCGCCATCACCGCCTGCACCGCGCCGTCCGGCACCATTCCGCCCCGATCGACGGGCGCGCCTCAGGCGCAAGGATCCGCGTCGCCCTCCCCGGTGCCGGCGGACGGGTGGTGGCAGCCGGCGGGGGAGCCGACGACGCTCGCCGCGAGCCTGGCCGTTCCCTGGTCCGTCGTCCCCTTGGCCGGCGGCGGCGCGCTCATCTCCGAGCGCGACACCGGCACGGTGCGCGAGCTGCTCGCGGACGGCGCCCTGCGCACAGCCGGGGTGGTTCCCGGCGTGGTATCGGGCGGCGAGTCGGGGCTGCATGGTCTGGCGCTCTGGGAGGACGAGAGGTCGCAGACGTGGCTCTACGCCTACCACGGCGCCGACGACGACAACCGGGTCGTGCGGATGCCGCTCCTCGGTGAACCCGGATCGCGGAGTCTCGGCGAAGCGGAGCCCGTCTTCACCGGCATCCCCCGCAACAGCACGCACAACGGCGGGCGGATCGCCTTCGGCCCCGACGGATTCCTGTACGTCACAACGGGCGACGCGCAGATCCGCGACGCCGCCCAGGATGTGAACGCCCTCGGCGGCAAGATCCTGCGGATCACACCGGACGGCGCGCCCGCGCCCGGCAACCCCTGGGGCAACGCCGTGTGGACACTCGGCCATCGCAACGTGCAGGGCATCGCATGGACACCGGACGGCCGCATGTGGGCGAGCGAGTTCGGACAGGACACGTGGGACGAGCTGAATGAGATCGTCGGCGGGTCGAACTACGGGTGGCCCGTGGTGGAGGGGAAGGGCGGCGGCCAGAAGTACACCGACCCGGTGATCGCGTGGCGCACGAGCGAGGCGAGTCCCAGCGGCATCGCGGCGGTGGGTGGCACCGTCTTCGTCGCGGGACTGCGGGGTGAACGTCTCTGGGCGGTGGATGTGCGGGCGGACCGCGAGCCGACGGCCACGGCCGTCCTGCAGGGTCAGGGGCGGCTGCGCGATGTCGTGGTCGCGCCGGATGGCGCACTGTGGCTGCTCACCGGCAACACGGACGGCCGCGGATCACCACGCGTCGAGGACGACGTGCTGATCCGAGTGCCGATCGCACTGCAGGACGAGTGACGGACGGCAGGCTACGCGGGCCCGGCGCGACCGCGCGCTACGGTGAGAGCGTGAGTTCACAGCCGCGGTGCCCGCACTGCCGACACTTCCTGTACCTGGACGCACTGGCGTGTCCCAACTGCGGTGCGGATCTCGGATTCCACATGCTGTCCCGGCAGTTCTACGGCCTGCGCAACAACCAGGTCGTGATCGAGGATCGCACCTGGTACACCTGCTCGAACCGCTCCTGGGCCTGCAACTGGCTCGTCCGCGACGATGCGCCCGCGGGCCGCTGCTTCTCGTGCCGACTGACCCGCACCCGCCCGGCAGCGAACGACACGGTCGCCCTGCAGAAGCTGGCCGGCACAGAGGAGGCCAAGCGCCGGCTCGTGCTCCAGCTCGCCAGCCTGGGGCTTCCCATCGTGGGGTGGGACGTGCAGCCCGGCGGCCTGGGATTCGACCTGCTCTCAAGCCTGACCGACGGCCGTCCGGTCATGATCGGACACGCGAACGGCATCATCACGATCGATCTGGCGGAGAGTCTCGACGACCGCCGCGAAGCGCTGCGCGTACGGCTGGGCGAGCCGTACCGCACGATCCTCGGCCATCTGCGCCACGAGGTCGGGCACTACTACCAGAACGTCCTGCTGACGGATGACGAGGATTGGGCGCGGTGCCGCGCCCTGTTCGGCGACGAGCGTGCCAGCTATCGGGACGCCATCAAGCGCCACTACGCGCTCGGCGCGCCGGAGCACTGGCACGACTCCTTCATCTCCGAGTACGCCACCATGCATCCGTGGGAGGACTTCGCCGAGACCTTCGCGCACTACCTGCACATCACCGGGACGCTGCAGACGGCGGCGGCGATCGGGATCCGCCTGGATGCCGCGGTGACCAGCCTGCGGGATGTGGACGTGATCCCACGCGAGTCCTATGAGGACCAGCCGATCCAGAGCCTGCTGACGGACTGGGAATGGATGTCGCAGGGGTTCAACCGCATCAACCGCGCCATGGGCTTCGGCGACCTGTATCCATTCCGCCTGGTCGAGCCGGTCCGGCGCAAGCTCGCTTTCATGCACGACATCATCACGAAGGCACCTTTGACCTACGAGCAGCAATTGGCCATCGCCGCCCCCTGGGACGGGGAGCGCGCATGACATCGGTCGCCCGGGGCCAGCGCGTGATCGGCGCCGCGACCCACTACGTCGAGAACCAGCCGCCGGTGCGGACCGAGATCGACGAGTACGAGGAGAATGCGCCGCTCAAGCACGCGGTATCCGCATTCGGTGCGGATTGGGCGCACGACGGTCTGCATGAGGCGGGTCAGCTCGTCGGCTCGCCGGACTTCCAGCGGGACGCCACGCTGGCCAACGTGCACGAGCCCGTAGCCATGGCGCACGATCGCTGGGGTTTCCGCCTCGACGAGGTCGAGTACGACCCGTCCTATCACCGCATCCTCGGTGAGGCGATCGCCCGCGGCGCCCACACCTCGGCCTGGGCGGACCCTCAGCCGGGGGCGGAGATCGCCCGCGCCGCGACGTTCATGCTGTTCGCGCAGGTGGAGCCCGGTCACGCGTGCCCGGTATCGATGACCCACGCCGCCGTGGCGTCGCTGCAGGGCTCGCCGTGGATCGCCGACGAGTGGCTGCCCCGGCTGTTTTCGCGGGAGTACGAGCCCCGGCTCCTGCCCAACGAGGAGAAGAAGAGCGCTCTGATCGGCATGGCGATGACCGAGAAGCAGGGCGGCTCGGACGTGCGCGCCGGCACGACGCTCGCCACCGACATGGGCGGCCACGCGTACCAGATCACCGGACACAAGTGGTTCTGCTCGGCGCCGATGTCAGACGGGTTCCTCGTGCTCTCGCAGACCCGCCGGCGCAACGCAGACGAGGGGCTGTCGTGCCTGTTCGTGCCGCGACTGCTGCCGCGTGGGATGCGCAACGTGTTTCGCATCCAGCATCTGAAGGACAAGCTCGGCAACCGTTCCAACGCATCGGCGTCGGTCGAATTCGACGGGACCATCGGCTTCGTCGTCGGCGAGCCGGGCCGGGGAGTGCAGGCCATCATCGAGATGGTGCAGCGCACTCGGCTGGACTGCGTGCTCGGATCGGCCGCCGGGATGCGACAGTCCGTCGCCGAGGCGATCTGGCACGCGCGCGGCCGCGCCGCGTTCGGCAAGCCGCTGGTGGATCAGCCCGCCATGACCGCCGTGCTGGCCGATCTCGCCCTCGAGTCCGAGGCGGCGATGCTCACGGGTCTGCGCCTGGCCCAGACGTTCGGGGCGTCGTCGTCCGACCGGGACATCGCCCTGCGGCGCCTGGCCACCCCCGTCTCGAAGTACTGGGTGACCAAGCGCGGTCCCCATCATGCGTACGAGGCTCTCGAGTGCCTCGGCGGCAACGGCTACACCGAATCCTTCCCGCTCGCGCGGCGCTATCGGGAGCAGCCCGTGATGGCGATCTGGGAGGGCTCCGGCAACGTCATCGCGCTCGACGTTCTGCGAGCGCTGACGCGCGACGCGGAGTCCGCCGAGGCGTTCTCCGATGAGCTCGGAATCACCGCGGGCGCATCGCGGATGCTCGACGACCACGTGGCACGCACACTCGCGCTGATGGCCGACGTGGCCGACGCGGACGACCAGACCGCGCAGTCCCAGGCGCGGCGTCTGAGCGAGGGCCTTGCTCTCGCGTTCCAGGCGTCGCTCATGCTGCGCCACTCCGAGTCGCCGTCGGCCGAGGCCTTCATCGCCGCCCGGCTGGGCGAGGATCGCGCCGCGCAGTACGGGGTTCTCCCGCGAGGGACCGACGCCGCGGCCATCGTCGCACGGCACTGAGCGGGCGCGGCGCCTACTGCTCGACCGGCTCGATGAGCTCCGGAGAGTTGTTGCGCACGTTGCCGACGGCCTTGGCGACGACGTGGTTGTCCAGTGTCTCGGCGACCGCGGGGGCGGCGTCGATCGCGGCATCCAGGACGTCGCGGACGTTGTCGGTCGTCGGGTCGAGCCACGCATCGGCGTGGTCGGGGTCCATGAACAGCGGCATCCGGTCATGGATCGAGCCGAGCGCGCCGATCGAGTCGCGGGTCAGGATCGTGAAGCTCAGCATCCATCGAGCGGGGTCGTCCTCAGCCAGCGCCGGGTTCTTCCACCACTCGTAGAGCCCGGCCAGGAACAGCGGCGATCCGTCGGCGGGGTGGATGTAGTGGGGGATCTTGCCGCCGTCCGCCTGCTTCCATTCGTAGTAGCCGGATGCCGGAATCACGGCGCGACGCTTCTCGAGGGCTTTGCGGAACATGGGCTTGGACTCGAGCTCCTCGGAGCGGGCGTTGAAGGCGCGCGCACCGACGGACACGTCCTTGGCCCACCCGGGCACGAGCCCCCACCGGGCGGTCTCGAGCCGACGCGTCGGAGGCTCGGTCTTGGCGGAATCGATCACGATCGCGACCGGCGCCGTCGGGGCGACGTTGTAGGAAGGGGCGGGAAGATCGTCGCCCTCGACGTCCACTCGCAGAACCCCGACGAGCTCCGAGCCGACGCTGGCCACCACGAACCGTCCGCACATGCCTCAGAGCCTACGCGGCACCGACGACACGCTCACCGGTCGAGGATGCCGATCTCGTCGAGCCGTTCGGCGAGCCCCGCGCCGTCGGACTCGGTCACCCACGGCACGGTCGCCGCGGCATGCCCGTCGACCGCAGTGCGGCCACCGGCCAGCACCGCCTCAGCGGGTGAGAGCCGCCGGATCGCCACGGCCGCCACGTTGCCCGGGGACTCCCGCGCGAAGGTCGTGTAGATCTCGTCGTCGTGCTGACCGTCGTCGCCGATCAGCAGCCACTTGACGCTCGGGAATTCGGCCGCAAGCCGGCGCAGGTTCGACAGCTTGTGAGCCTTGCCGCTGCGGAACCACCGGTCGTGGGTCGGCCCCCAGTCCGTCAGCAGCACCGATCCGGACGGGAAGAGGTGCCGGCGGAGGAAGCGGATGAGGGTCGGTGCGACATTCCACGCGCCGGTGGACAGGTAGATCACGGGGGTGCCGGGGGCATCGCGGACGAGCCGCTCCATGAGCACGGCCATCCCGGGGACGGGCTGACGGGCATGCTCGTTGACCACGAACGAATTCCACGCGGCCAGGAGGGGACGCGGCAGCGCGGTGACCATGACGGTGTCATCCACGTCCGAGACGACTCCGAAGCGCACGTCCGATCCGACCACGAACACCCGTGTCTCGACGGGCTCTCCGCCCTCGACCGACATCGCGAGCGTCTGCCAGCCGGGCTCGAGCTGCGCGGGGATGTCGGTGTCGATCACGCCGCCGCGATCGGCCACGACCTCATGGGTCACGTCGCCGATCGTCACGCGCACCTGGGCGAACCCGACGGGGACCGAGGCGAAGCTGCGCCAGCCGCGCACGCGCTCGTACTCGCCGGAGCCCGCGGACGGCACGGGCGGAACGATCAGCACCCGGCCCAGGACCCTGACCCAGTCCGGGCCCCCGTAGCCCGGAAAGGGCGTGACGGTCGGCGTGAGACCGCGGGCTCGCGCGCGGCGCTCCCGCCACGCGTGGAAGCGGTACTCCAAGCGGGCGACCCACAGGATTTTCCGGCGCGCGGGAATCGGCTCGGTGGTGGGGGGCATCCTCTCAGTCTTCCACGTCCTCGGCGGCGCGCATCGATCCGGGGGTCAGTCCCGGCAGTTCCTCGTCCTCGCGCAGGTGCCTGCGCTCGGCGCGCTCGATGATCTTCTTGCCCAGGAACACCAGCAGCAGGAACGCCACGATGACGCCCACGAAGATGTAGCCGGCGTAGTGCAGCCGGTCGGCCAGCTCGCGGTAGCTTCCCGCCGCCAGCGCAGCGACGGTCACGTACAGGCTCGACCAGATGATGCACGCCGGCACCGTCCACGCCAGGAACCTCCGGTAGGAGTATCCGCTCATCCCGACCGTCAGCGGCACGAGCGAGTGCAGCACGGGCAGGAACCGTGAGACGAAGATCGCCGGCCCGCCTCGGCGGCGGAGGTACCGCTCCGAGCGCTCCCAGTTCGCGTCCCCGACGCGTCTGCCGAGTCGGGAGTGGCGGATGCGGGGGCCGAGGTATCTTCCGAGCCAGAATCCGATGCTCTCGCCGATCAGCGCGCCGATCACGACGGCGACGATGAGCACCACCCCCTCGACCGGAGAGCCCACCGCCGTCCCCGCGATGATGACCACGGTGTCGCCGGGAACGAACAGGCCGATGAGCACGCTCGTCTCCAGCATGACGGCGATGCCCGCCAGAATCGTCCGCAGCACGGGGTCGACGCTCTGCACCGCGTCGAGCAGCCACGTGAGGAACTCGTTCACCCTCCGAGCTTATGGCGGTCATCAGCCCCTCTACCCTGGGAGGATGCCCGAGTCGCCGATCGCCGTGCGCCTGCACGGGTGGCGCGAGCCGGCATCCGTCTTCGCGGCGATCGCGGCCGGCTCACCGCACTCGTTCTGGCTGGATGCCGGGCCCGACGCGACGAGCGGTTGGAGCTGGGTCGGAACCGGGGTGGTCGAGACCGAGCCAGACGGCCCCCGCCGCGTCCCGCTCACCGGGACGCCCGAGGACGACGGGTGGGAGGCGGGCCGCTTCCGCGGCGGCTGGGTCGGGTGGCTGGGGTACGAGGAGGCGGCCGCGCGGGCCGGTGCGCCGGTGGCCGAGGGCGACGTGGCCGGGTCGGCGGACATGTGGCTGCGCGTTGACACCTTCGTGGCGTTCGACCACGCGCGCCGATCGGTGTGGGCGATCGCTCCGGCGCGCGACGTGCGCGCGTTCGCGGAGGCGGTCTCCGCCGCGCATGCCTCCCTGGAATCCGTGATCCCGGGGACACCCGCTCTGTCCCGCGCTGTATCGCGCCACACGCCGCAGGAGTACGCGGAGCTGATCGAGCGCTGCCGCAGCGCGATCCGCGAGGGCGACGCCTACCAGCTGTGCCTGACCACGAGGTTCAGCGTCAGCCACGCCGTCGACCCCGTCGCCGCATTCGGGCGCCTGCGCGCCGCCACGCCGGCGCACCACGGCGGGCTCGTCCGCTCGGGTGGGGTCGCCCTCGCCAGCGCCAGCCCGGAGCGCTTCCTCGAGGTCGAACGCGGCGTCGTCCGCACGAGCCCGATCAAGGGGACGCGCCCGCGCGGTGACGATGCGGTGGAGGATGCCGCACTGATCCGCGAGCTGCGGGACAGCGAGAAGGAGCGCGCCGAGAACATCATGATCGTCGACCTCATGCGCAATGACCTGTCCCGCGTCTGCCGGCCCGGCTCGGTCGGGGTGGATTCGCTGCTGCAGGTGGAGTCCTACCCGGCCGTGCACCAGCTCGTGAGCACGGTGTCCGGCACCCTGAACGAGGGGACCGACGTGGGCGGGCTCCTGGATGCGACCTTCCCTGCCGGAAGCATGACCGGCGCCCCGAAGCTCTCGGCGATGTCGATCCTCCACGGACTCGAGCAGGGGCCGCGCGGCGTCTTCGCGGGCTGCTTCGGCTGGGTGGGCACCGACGGAGCCCTCGATCTGGCCATGGTGATCCGCTCGATCGTCACCCACCCGGCCGGCGCATACGTCGGGGCCGGCGGGGGGATCACCTGGCGTTCGGATGCCGCAGCCGAAGTGGCCGAAGTCGCGGTCAAGGCCCGCGGGCCGCTGGCGGCCCTCGGGGCTGACCTGCCGCTCGGATGGTGAGCGTCAGGGTCCGGTAGCCTGGAAGGCGCGCTCCGCGCCGCAGCTTCCGCTCCACGATTGGTTCCTCCCCGTGTCCCAGACCTCGCCCGATTCCGCCGTGCCCGTCGAGGGCGGGGGCTACGACGCCGCCGCCATCCAGGGCAAATGGCAGGCGCGCTGGGCGGAGGCAGACCCGTTCCGCGCGGGCGGCGCGGAGGACAAGCGCCCGCGCAAGTACGTCCTGGGCATGTTCCCGTACCCCTCCGGCGATCTGCACATGGGGCACGCCGAGAGCTACGCGTACGTCGATGTCGTCGCGCGCTTCTGGCGCCACCGCGGGTACAACGTGCTCAATCCGATCGGGTGGGACTCCTTCGGGCTGCCCGCCGAGAACGCGGCGATCCAGCGGGGAGCCGACCCGCGCGAGTGGACGTACGCGAACATCGCCCAGCACAAGAAGAGCTTCCGCGAGTACGGCTCGTCCTACGACTGGTCGCGCATCCTGCACACGAGCGACCCCGAGTACTACCGCTGGAACCAGTGGCTGTTCCAGCTGCTGTACGAACGCGGGCTGGCCTACCGCAAGGAGAGCCCGGTCAACTGGTGCCCCAACGACCAGACCGTGCTGGCCAATGAGCAGGTGGTCGACGGGCACTGCGAACGCTGCGGGGCCGAAGTGGTCAAGAAGAAGCTGACGCAGTGGTACTTCAAGATCACCGACTATGCCGACCGCCTGCTGGATGACCTCAATCAGCTCGAGGGCTTCTGGCCGCAGAAGGTCATCCGCATGCAGCGCAACTGGATCGGGCGGTCGATCGGTGCGGACATCGACTTCGCGATCGAGGGTCACCATGAAACCGTGACGGTCTTCTCGACCCGTCCCGACACGCTGCACGGCGCGACGTTCTTCGTCGTGGCGCCCGAGTCCGACCTGGCGGCCGAACTGGCCGCCGGGGCATCCGCGGACGTCCGTGCGCGCTTCCAGGACTACCTCACCAACGTCGGTCGATCGAGTGAGATCGAGCGGCAGAACACGGACCGCCCGAAGACCGGCGTGTTCCTGGAGCGCTACGCCATCAACCCGATCAACGGCGAGCGCCTGCCCATCTGGGCGGCCGATTACGTGCTCGCCGACTACGGCCACGGCGCGGTCATGGCCGTCCCCGCCCACGATCAGCGCGATCTCGATTTCGCCCGGGCATTCGACCTGCCCGTCAAGGTGGTCGTGGACACGACCGCGCCGATCACCGGCGCCATCCCCGTCATCGAGCTCGACGAGCACGGCGACCCGATCGATCCCGGCTCCGACGGCGACGCCCTGTCCGAGCTGGACCCGGCGGTGACGGGAATCGCCCTGACCGGCGAGGGCCGGATGATCAACTCCGGCACGCTGGACGGCCTGTCCAAGCGCAACGCGATCGCGCGCATCACCGACCAGCTGGCCGCTGCCGGCACCGGTCGGGCGTCCAAGTCCTATCGACTGCGCGACTGGCTCATCTCGCGTCAGCGCTTCTGGGGAACGCCCATCCCGATGATCCACACCGAGGACGGGCGCATCGTCCCCGTTCCGGCAGACCAGCTGCCGCTCGTGCTGCCGGATGCGGAGGGGCTGGACCTCACGCCCAAGGGCACCTCGCCGCTGGGCGGGGCCACCGCGTGGATGTCCACGACCGACCCCGAGACCGGCGCACCGGCGCTGCGCGATCCGGACACGATGGACACGTTCGTCGACAGCTCGTGGTACTTCCTGCGCTTCCTCGCTCCGGGCGATGCCACCGAGGCCTTCTCCACCGCCGAGGCGGCCAAGTGGGCACCGGTGGACTCGTACATCGGCGGTGTCGAGCACGCGATCCTGCACCTGCTGTACGCCCGCTTCATCACCAAGGTCCTCTTCGACGTCGGACTGATCGACTTCACCGAGCCGTTCTCCACCCTGGTCAACCAGGGCATGGTCCTGCTGGACGGCTCGAAGATGTCCAAGAGCAAGGGCAACCTGGTCGAGTTCGCCGCGAGCATGGCCGATCCCGGCGCCGACGCCGTCCGCGTCGCGATCGCCTTCGCCGGTCCGGTCGAGGACGACATCAACTGGGAGGACGTCTCCACGACCGGCGCCCAGAAGTTCCTGGCCCGCGCATGGCGCGTGGCCCAGGATGTCGACAGCAGCCCCGACGTCGTCTGGGCGGAGGGCGATCCGGCGCTGCGACGCGTCACGCACCGGCTGCTCGCCGACGCGCCCGGCCTGGTGGAGCAGACGAAGTTCAACGTGGTCGTCGCACGTCTGATGGAACTGGTCAACGCCACGCGCAAGGCGATCGACACCGGCGCCGGCCGGTCGGACCCGGCCGTTCGCGAAGCGGCCGAGGTCACCGCGATGATCCTGGACATGTTCGCGCCGCACACCGCGGAAGAGATGTGGGAGATGCTCGGCTACCCGCCGTTCGTCGGACTCGTGGCCTGGCGTCAGCCCGATCCCACGCTTCTGGTGGAGGACACCGTCACGACCGTCGTCCAGGTGGACGGCAAGGTGCGCGCGACCCTCGAGGTCTCGGCGCGCATCGATCCGAGCCGGCTCGAGTCCCTCGCTCGCGCTGACGCGCGCGTCCAGCGGGCGCTCGGCGGACGCGAGATCACCCGCGCCGTCGTACGGCCGCCGAAGGTCGTCAGCTTCAGCACGCACTGAGACTCCTCCCCAGGCGGAGAGGCAATCCGGCTCGTCCACCATCCCGACCGACCGCCGGCCGGGCTCGCAGGTGTGACGTATGTTCGGCGGTGTGTCGTCGCCCGAGGAGCATCGCAGCGCTGTCGCGAGCCCCCGAGCGCGGCTCGGCCTCGGGGCGGCGATCGTCGTGGTCGTGATCGCCCTCGCGGTCACGGTGGCGATCGGCGTCCTGCGGAGCTCCTCCTCGCCGGTCGAGGCTGTGACGATCGATCGCGGGGGAGCGACGGATGCCGCGGCGCCGGCATCCGTCTTCGTCCACGTCTCCGGCGCCGTCAACAGCCCGGGACTGTACGTTCTGGACGACGGGGCGCGGGTCATCGACGCCGTGGCGGCCGCGGGCGGATTCGCGGCCGGCGCCGATGAGGCAGCGGTGAATCTGGCGCGGGCGCTCAGCGACGGCGAGCAGCTCGTGGTGCCGCTCGTCGGCGCGCCCGGCGAATCGAGTTCCGGCGCCCCGGCGGGTGACGGCCGGGTCAACCTCAACACCGCCGACGCCGCGGAGCTGGACACGCTCCCGCGGATCGGGCCGGCGATGGCGGAGCGGATCATCCAGTGGCGGGAGGCCAACGGGCGGTTCACCAGCGTCGAAGATCTGCTGGCGGTCCCCGGCATCGGCGACAAGATGCTCGAGTCCCTGCGCGACCTGGTGGCGGTGTGAGATTCACGGTCACGACGTGAGTCGCTCTCGGATGAGCAGGTTCCGGCTCCTTCCCGTGGCGGGCGCAGCGTGGGCGGTGTGCCTCGTCGCCACGCTGGCGCCGCAGTTCGCCCAGGTGGTGGCGGCGATGCTGTGGATCAGCACGATCGGTGTGCTGCTCGCCATGGCGCGCCGACCGCGGGAGCGCTCGACCGGGAGGCGCACCGCGGTCATCGTGCTCCTCGCGTGCGCGGCCTCCGCCGCCGCGGCATCCCATGTCGCGCTCGCGCAGCCGGCCCGCAGCGAAGCGGCCCATCTCGCCCTGGGCGGGGGAAGGTCGGTGACCGTCGAGGCCACCGTGGTCGGCAAAGTCGAGCTGCGCGGGACGGGCGAGTGGGCCTTCGATGCCGTCGCCCACCGTGTGAGCACCGGTTCGGTGGGCGAGTCGGTCGGCTTCGACATCTCGGTGCGGGTCCAGCCGGCGAAGGTGGACCGCCCGGACGACCTCGACGTCGGCGCCGAGGTGCAGCTGCGCGGAACAGCCCGCCCGGCGCCGGCGGGGGATCGCGCGGTGCTCGCCGTCTCCGCATCGCGGGGGCTGGACATGCAGGCCGCGCCGCAGGGCCTCCTCGCCGTGGCCGCGGACCTGCGACGAGGACTGGTCATCGCCTCCTCAGGCCTTCCGACCCCCGGTGCCGGCCTGATCCCGGGTCTGGCGGTGGGCGACACCTCCGCCGTGACCGCTCCGCTGGACAGCGCGATGAAGCAGTCCTCGCTGTCGCATCTGACCGCCGTGTCGGGCGCCAACTGCGCGATCGTCGTCGGCCTGGCCTTCGGCGCCGTCGCTGCCGCCGGCGGCTCGCGGCGGGCACGGATCGCCGGCGGCGTGGGGGCGCTGACCGGCTTCGTCCTGCTGGTGACGCCCGAGCCGAGCGTCGTGAGGGCCGGGGCGATGGCCCTCATCGCGATGCTCGGCGTGCTCCTCGGGCGCAGCGCTGCCGGCATCGGCATCCTCTCGCTCGCGGTGACCGTCCTGCTCGTGGCAGATCCATGGCTCTGCGGCTCGCTGGGCTTCGCGCTGTCCGCGGTGGCGACCGGCTCGCTGCTGCTGTGGGCCCGTCCGCTCTCTACGGGACTTTCCCGATGGATGCCGCGCGGACTGGCGCTCGCGCTCTCGGTGCCGCTTGCCGCGCAACTCGCGTGCGGGCCCCTGCTGGTCATCATCACCCCGACCGTCCCGCTGTACGGCGTCGTGGCGAACCTGCTCGCCGCACCCGCCGCACCACTGGCGACGATCGTCGGACTCGCCGCGTGCCTGGCGGCTCCGCTGCCCTGGCTGCAGTCCGGGCTCGCGGCGATCGCGTGGGTGCCGGCCGCGTGGATCGCGGGGACGGCGGAGACCTTCAGCGCGCTGCCGGGCAACCAGGTGCCGTGGCTCGACGGCTGGATCGGCGTGGGCACGCTCGCGGTGGTGAGTCTCGCCGCCGGCGTGGTCATCGTCGCTGGGCCGGGTCGAACCCGGCTGCTCGCGACGCTGCTGCTGGCGACGGTGGCAGGAGTCGTCGCGGGGGGCGCCGCGCTGCACTCGGTCGCGGGCCGGTTCACCCTTCCGCAGGAGTGGAGCGTGCTCGCGTGCGACGTGGGCCAGGGGGATGCCGTGCTCGTGCGCTCTGCGGGGGCGATCGCGCTCGTGGACACGGGGCCTGACCCCGCGCTGCTCGAGCGTTGTCTGACGCGCACCGGGGTCGAGCGGATCGATCTGCTCGTGCTCACGCACTTCGACCTGGATCACGCCGGAGGCGTGCCGGCGGTGCTGGGCAGGGTCGAGACCGCCCTGCACGGTCCCGTGGGAACGCCCGCGGGCGCGGGCGCACTGGCCGATCTCGAAGGCGCCGGCGCGCGGACGGTGCCGGCGCACACCGGCATGAGCGGAACCCTGGGCGATTCGGCCTGGCGAGTGGTGTGGCCGCCGGCGGGCGCCCGCGGCTATCCTCCGGGCAATGACCTCAGCGTCGTCGTGGACATCCGCGGTGGGGGAGTGCCGACGTCGCTGTTCCTCGGAGACCTGTCAGCCTCGCCGCAGGCCGCGATCGCGGCATCCGGGAATCTGCGGCCGCCGTACGACCTCGTCAAAGTCGCCCATCACGGCAGCGCCGATCAGGACGTCGGGCTCTACGAGATGCTCAGCCCGGCCGTGGCCCTCGTGAGTGTCGGCGCGGACAACACGTACGGACATCCGCGCGCAGAGACCCTGGCGGCGCTGGAAGCGGCAGAGGCCCGTATCGCCCGCACGGACCGGGAGGGGGTCATCGCCGTGTGGGGCCGGGCAGGGACCGTCTTGGTGTGGCGCGAGCGCGAAGGCGACGTCGTGCCCGCTGGGTAGGCTCTTCGCATGGCGACCAGCGCGCGACGCACCCCCGCGACCCGGGCCCGCACGACCATCCCGCAGATCTCTTGGCGTGCTCCGCAGCCGGCGCCGATCGTGCTCGTGTCCGGACCCGAAGAGGTGTGTGCCGAGCGGGCGATCGCCGGCGTTCGCGATTACCTCCGGGCCGAAGATCCGAGCCTCGAGGTCACGGACCTACGGGCAGACGATTACGCGGCGGGAACCCTGCTCGGCGTGACCTCGCCGTCGCTGTTCGGCGAACCGCGCCTGGTCCGCGTCACGGGGGTGGAGAAGTGCTCGGACGCGTTCCTGTCCGAGGCGCTGTCGTACCTCGCCATGCCGCAGGAGGGTGCAACGGTCATCCTGCGCCATACCGGTGCGACAGTCCGCGGCAAGAAGCTGCTCGACGCGATGCGCGCCGGCGAAGGCGGCGGCATCGAGATCGCCTGCCCGGCGGTCAAGCGCGACTCCGACCGGTTCGATTTCGCAGCGGGAGAGTTCATCGCGGCCCGCAAGCGCATCGCTCCGGTCGCGCTGCGCACACTCGTCTCGGCGTTCGCCGACGACCTGACCGAGTTGGCCGCCGCGTGCCAGCAGCTCATCTCCGACGTGCCCGGAGACGTGTCGGAAGAAGTCGTGCAGCGCTACTACGGCGGCCGCGTCGAGACGTCGGCCTTCGCGGTGGCGGACACCGCCATCGCCGGCAGGTACGGCGACGCGCTCGTGTCGCTGCGCCATGCCCTGGCCTCCGGCGCCGACCCCGTGCCGCTGGTCGCGGCGATCGCGTCGAAGCTGCGCACCATGGCCCGCGTCGCGGGCAATCGCGAACCCGCTGCGGCTCTGGCGGGACGGCTCGGCCTGAAGGACTGGCAGGTGGACCGTGCGCGGCGTGATCTGTCGGGCTGGTCGGATGCCACGCTCGGCATGGCGATCCAGGCGGCCGCGCGCGCAGACGCCGAGGTCAAGGGCGGCTCACGCGACAGCGTGTTCGCGCTCGAGCGGCTCATCACGGTCATCGCCACCCGCAGCCCCTACGGCCAATAGCGGGGGATGACGAAAAGCCCGCCCCCGGAGGGACGGGCTTTCGCGTGGATGCGGGCTCAGAGAGCAGCGACCTGCTTGGCGATCGCGGACTTGCGGTTCGCCGCCTGGTTCGCGTGGATGACGCCCTTGCTGGCGGCCTTGTCGAGCTTCTTGGTGGCGCGGGCCAGGGACTTCTCGGCGGCGGTCTTGTCGCCGGCAGCCACGGCCTCGCGGGTGCGACGCACCTCGGTGCGCAGCTCGCTCTTGACGGCCTTGTTGCGCTCGTGAGCCTTGTCGTTGGTCTTGTTGCGCTTGATCTGCGACTTGATGTTTGCCACGTTTGTAGACGGTCTTTCGTTTCGGAGTGTTCGATGTGAAGTGCCGGGTGGCAGGAGAGGGATGCCGCACGGCGGTCGTGCGGGAGTGGTACCCACACGCAAGCCAATCACCGAGTCTATCAGGTCGGGCGCATCGTCGTGATCGCCAGGTTCAGGACGGCGTTGAACACCGCGGGACGCATCACCGTCACATGATGGGTCGTGCGGGGAACGACGATGAGCTCGGCGTGACGCGCCACGCGCAGGAACAGCCGCTCATTGATGCGCAGCTGATCGAACTGTCCGTTGACGAACCAGAGGGGGACCTCTATGCGGTGCAGCGCCGCCAGCAGGTCCAGCACCGAGAGGCTGGCCAACGCGACGTCCTGCGCATCCAGGGCATAGCCGCCGGCGCCGAAATCCGCCCGCGTCTCCTCGGGAAGGATGCGGTCGAGCATGCGGTTGGTGAGCCACATGCCCCGGTCGGGGAGCGAGTCGAACCCGCGGGCGAGCACGCGATACGCGGCGAGCCCCGCCCCGCGCGGAATCGCCGTGCAGGAGGCGGCGATGAAGGCCGCGACCGGGGGAGCGTCCTCGGCGCCGGCGTACTCGATGCACAGCAGTCCGCCCATGGAATGACCGACGAGCAGGACGGGTCCCCGGGTCGCGGCATCCCGGACCGCCGCATCGATCGTCGCGAGGGCGCCCTCCAGGGTGAACTCCTCGGCCATCCGCGTGCCGTGCCCGGGAAGGTCGACGGCGACGGCGGCGACGCCGCGAGCGACCAGGTACTCCACCTGGGCGCGCCACATCGTCGCGGATGTCCGGATGCCGTGCACGAGCACCACCTGGACGACCATGGGTCCAGGGTATTGCGCGTCCGGCCCGACGCTCGGGCGGGCCGTCCCGCCCGGTAGAATCAGTCGGATATGTCTCCGCGCGCCCAGAAGCCCCTCCAGCCGTCGGCGACCCCGCCCGGGCTGATCCGCAATTTCTGCATCATCGCCCACATCGACCACGGCAAGTCGACCCTCGCCGACCGCATGCTGCAGATGACCGGCGTGGTCTCGGATCGCGACATGCGCGCGCAGTACCTCGACCGCATGGACATCGAGCGCGAGCGGGGAATCACGATCAAGAGCCAGGCGGTGCGCATGCCGTGGGAGGTCGACGGCGCGACCTATGCGCTGAACATGATCGACACACCGGGGCACGTCGACTTCACCTACGAGGTCAGCCGCTCACTGGCCGCGTGCGAGGGAGCGATCCTGCTCGTGGATGCCGCGCAGGGCATCGAGGCGCAGACCCTCGCGAATCTGTACCTGGCGCTCGAGAACGATCTGCACATCATCCCCGTGCTCAACAAGATCGACCTGCCGGCCGCCGACCCGGAGAAGTACGCGAAGGAGCTCGCCAGCCTGATCGGCGGCAAGCCGGAGGACGTCCTGCGCGTGAGCGGCAAGACCGGGATCGGCGTCGAGGAGCTGCTCGAGCAGGTCGTCCGCCAGATCCCCCCACCCCAGGGCGACCCGACGGCGCCGACGCGCGCCATGATCTTCGACTCGGTGTACGACTCATACCGCGGCGTCATCACCTACGTGCGCATGATCGACGGCACGCTCAGCCCGCGCGAGCGCATCCAGATGATGTCCACGCGCGCCGTGCACGAGCTGCTGGAGATCGGCGTCTCCTCGCCGGAGCCGACCCCGACCAAGGGGCTGGGCGTCGGCGAGGTCGGCTACCTGATCACCGGGGTGAAGGACGTGCGTCAGTCCAAGGTGGGTGACACGGTCACCAGCGCCGCCAAGCCCTCCACACAGGCGCTGCCCGGCTATACCGACCCCAAGCCGATGGTGTTCTCGGGGCTGTACCCGATCGACGGCAGCGACTACCCGGTGCTTCGCGAAGCGCTCGACAAGCTGAAGCTCTCCGACGCGTCCCTCAACTACGAGCCGGAGACCTCTGTCGCCCTCGGGTTCGGCTTCCGGTGCGGATTCCTGGGCCTCCTGCACCTGGAGATCGTCACCGAGCGCCTGGAGCGCGAATTCGGGCTCGACCTGATCTCGACCGCGCCGTCGGTCACGTACGAGGTGACCACCGACGACGGCAAGTCGTACACGGTCACCAACCCGAGCGAGTTCCCGTCGGGCACCAAGATCGCCAGCGTCACCGAGCCCATGGTCAAGGCCGCGATCCTCGCTCCGAAGGACTACGTCGGCACGATCATGGAGCTGTGCCAGTCCCGCCGCGGCACGCTGCTGGGGATGGAGTACCTGGGCGAGGACCGCGTCGAGATCCGCTACACGATGCCGCTCGGCGAGATCGTGTTCGACTTCTTCGACAACCTGAAGTCCAAGACAGCCGGCTACGCCTCGCTGGACTACGAGCCCAGCGGAGATCAGGAGGCCGACCTCGTCAAGGTCGACATCCTCCTGCAGGGGGAGCCCGTCGACGCGTTCAGCGCGATCGTGCACCGCGACAAGGCGTACGCCTACGGGGTGCTCATGACCGAGCGCCTCAAGAAGCTCATCCCGCGCCAGCAGTTCGAAGTGCCGATCCAGGCCGCGATCGGCGCGCGCATCATCGCGCGCGAATCGATCCGGGCGATGCGCAAGGACGTCCTGGCCAAGTGCTACGGCGGCGACATCACCCGCAAGCGGAAGCTGCTGGAGAAGCAGAAGGAGGGCAAGAAGCGCATGAAGATGGTCGGGCGCGTCGAAGTCCCTCAGGAGGCGTTCATCGCCGCACTCTCCGGCGAGACCGAAGGCAAAGAGAAGAAGTAGCCCCGAGCCGTCGACGGCTCGGTCACGAACCCGAAGTAGGCTGGAATCCATGCGGCGCGGGACGTTCAGGGACGAGACCGTCGATTACGCCGCCGTCGGAGCGACGCAGGCAGCGGACCTGATGCATTTCCCGCCCGAGCGCAGTCTGCCGGCCGAGGAGACGTGGCGCATCGGCAGCGGCCAGGCGCGGTTCGAGACCGCCGGCGATGCCCTGCTGTCGTGGGCGGCCCAGCGCGGTGCGGGGCTGCAGCTCAGCGACGTGCGTCCCGCAGCCGGGCCGATGTACTCCGGGGTGAGCTTCGACGCGGAGGGCAACCCCCTCGCTCCCAGCAAGCTCGAGGCCGACCAGCGCTTCGACAGCGACGGCACGCCCTACGTGGGCGCGGGCACCACGATCCGTGTCGACGGACGCGTCCGGGGCATGAGTGCGGACGCAGAGCTGCGCGTGATCTTCGCGATCGAGGAGCCCCGCCGGGTCGGGTTCGCGCTCGGCACGGTCGGCGGCTCGGTCGTCAGCGGCGAAGAGTCCTTCATGGTGCAGTGGTACGACAACGACGAAGTCTGGTTCACGGTCCGCGCGTTCGACGCCCCGACCGCCCTGCTGTACCGGGCGTTCCCGGCCATGGTCCGGCGGCGCCGCCGCGAGCTGTTCACGCGTTATCTCCGGGCGATCTCCCCGCTGTACGCGACCCCGGCCTGATGGGTGCGGCGCTGCCGCTCGGTGAGCCGGCCCCGCTCGACGGCGTGCTGCCGGTCGCCGTGGACCCGGAAGCCCCGTTCAGCGTCTACCTGCACGTGCCCTTCTGCCGGGTGCGGTGCGGATACTGCGACTTCAACACCTACACCGCGGGGGAGCTGCGCGGCGCACGGCAGGACCAGTACGCCGACACGCTCCTTCGCGAGGTGCAGCTCGCACGCTGTGTCCTGGGCGCGGCGGGGCCGCTGCGTCCGGCAGCCACCGTCTTCTTCGGAGGGGGGACGCCGACCCTGCTGCCACCGGGCGACCTGGCGCGCATGCTCGACGGCGTCCGGGAGGCGTTCGGGCTCGCGGACGGCGCGGAGGTCACCGTCGAGGCCAATCCCGACACGGTGACCGATGCGGTCGCCGCGGAGCTCGCTGCCGCGGGCGTCACGCGCCTGTCGATCGGCATGCAGTCCGCCGTCCCGCACGTGCTCGCGGCACTGGATCGCACCCACGAGCCGGCGAACGTCGCCACGGCCGTCGAGGCCGCCCGCCGGTCGGGACTGGATGTGAGCCTCGACCTGATCTACGGCGCGCCGGGCGAGTCGATCGACGACTGGCGGAGATCCGTCTCCTCGGCGCTCGCGCTCAGCCCCGACCACGTCTCGGCCTACGCCCTCATCATCGAGGACGGGACGAAGCTGGCCCGGCAGATCAGGCGGGGGGAAGTGCCGACGCCCGACGATGACCTGCAGGCCGATATGTACGAGCTCGCCGACGAGCTGCTCGCCGGCGCCGGGTACGAATGGTACGAGGTCTCCAACTGGGCCCGTGAGACCTCCCAGCGCTCACGGCACAACCTGGCGTACTGGCAGGGCGCGGACTGGTGGGGCTTCGGGCCGGGTGCGCACAGCCACATCGCCGGCGTCCGCTTCTGGAACGTGAAGCATCCCGCCGCCTACGCGCAGCGCCTCGCGTCGGGCGAGTCCCCGGCAGCCGGACGCGAGCGACCGGATGCCGAGGCCACGGAGCTGGAGGGCGTGCTGCTGCGCAGCCGCATCCGGGAGGGCCTGGCGATTGCCGACCTGCCCGCCGAGCGCCGCCCCGCCGTCGCTCAGTTAATCGCCGATGGACTCATCGAAGGTCGTGCGGCACTGGGCGGCCGAGTGGTGCTCACGCTTCGTGGCCGGCTGCTCGCCGACGCGGTCGTGCGCACGCTGACCCGGTAACGCACCTACGGCTGCGACGCGGCCCCATCCGGTAGAATTGGCACTCAGAACGGGTGAGTGCCAGTCGAGCGGCTGGCGGAGATCGCGGGTATCGCGGAGGGAGGCGAGATGGTCACCGATCGAGGGCTCCAGGTCCTGCGGGCGATCGTGCAGGATTTCGTCGACACGCGCGAGCCTGTCGGCAGCAAGGCGATCGTCGAGCGGCACGCCTTCGGGGTCTCGGCGGCGACGATCCGCAACGACATGGCGCTGCTGGAGGACGAGGACCTCATCGCCGCGCCGCACACGTCTTCGGGACGTGTGCCCACCGACAAGGGCTATCGGGTGTTCGTCGACCACCTGGCCGAAGTGCGGCCGCTCTCGCCGGCACAGCGCACTGCGATCTCGACGTTCCTGGAAGGACCCGGCGACCTCGATGACGTGCTCGTGCGCACGGTGCGCGCGCTGACCCAGTTGACCGGGCAGGTCGCGATCGTGCAGTACCCGTCCTTCGCGCGCGCCACCGTCTCCCACGTCGAGCTCGTGCAGCTGGGTGGCGGACGGATGCTGGTGATCCTGGTCACCGACACCGGACGCGTCTCGCAGCGGCTCGCCCTGGTGCGGGACGAATTCGACGACGACGACCTGGCGCGCGTGCGCGCCGAGGTCGCCGCTCTGCTGGTGGGCAAGCCCGTCCGCGACGGCGCGCAGAACGTCGAGGAGCGCCTGGCTCACGACCACGCCGTCCCGTCGCCGCGGGATGCCGCGACCACGGCCATCGTGAGGGTCGTCGCCGAGGAGCTCGAGGACTTCCGACACGATCGCCTCGTGATGGCGGGGGCGGCGAATCTCGCGCGCAGCGAGTCCGATTTCCGCGGCAGCATCTACCCGCTGCTCGAGGCCATCGAGGAGCAGGTGACCCTGATGAAGCTCATGAGCGAGATGGTCGCCGACGATCATGGCCTCGCCGCGAGCATCGGTCGCGAGAACGAGCCGTTCGGACTGGGCGAGGCATCCGTCGTGGCGAGCGAGTACGACGCGACCGGCGGCCGCGCGCGCGTGGGCGTGCTCGGGCCCACCCGGATGGACTACCCGACCAACTTCGCGGCGGTCCGTGCCGTCGCGCGATACCTCACTCGGATGCTCGACGAAGACGAGAGTGCCCGCTGACGCGGCATCCGTGACCAGACGATCCCGCGCGCTGCGCGGACGGGAAGGCGATTGTGGCTGACCATTACGAGGTGCTCGGCGTCGCGCGCGACGCGACCCCTGACGAGATCAAGAAGGCCTACCGGCGTCTTGCGCGCGAGCTGCACCCGGACGTGAATCCGGGCGCGGACGCGTCGGAGCGGTTCAAGCTCGTGACGCATGCCTACGACGTCCTCAGCGACGCCGACCAGCGCGCCCGCTACGACATGGGCGGAAGCGACTCGCCGTTCGGAGGCGCTCAGGGCGGATTCACCGGCTTCGGCGACATCTTCGAGACGTTCTTCGGGTCCGCCGGAGGCCAGCGGGGCGGCCGTCCCCGCTCCCGTCGGGAGCGCGGACAGGACGCTCTGGTGCGCGTGACGCTCGATTTGAAGGACGTCGTGTTCGGTGTGCACCGCGACCTCGACGTGGACACCGCGGTGCTCTGCGACACCTGTCAGGGCTCGTGCTGCCAGCCCGGCACGAAGCCGGTCACCTGCGACATCTGCCACGGCTCCGGCCACGTCCAGCGCACCGTGCGGAGTCTGCTGGGCAACGTCGTGACCAGTCAGCCCTGCAACATCTGCCAGGGTTACGGCACGACGATCCCGTACCCCTGTGCCACCTGTCAGGGGCAGGGGCGGGTGCGCGCGCGACGCACCGTGTCGATCGACATCCCGGCGGGCGTCGAGACCGGACTGCGCCTGCAGCTGCCCGGGTCCGGCGAGGTCGGCCCCGCCGGAGGGCCGAACGGAGATCTGTATCTGGAAGTGACGGTCTCGCCGCACGAGGAGTTCAGCCGCGACGGCGACGACCTGCTCGCGACCCTCGAGGTCTCGATGCCCGACGCCATCCTGGGAGCGACCACGACGATCGACTCCCTCGACGGCCCGGTGGAGCTGGAACTGCGGCCCGGTGTCCAGGGCGGAGACGTGCTCACGATCAAGGGACGCGGGATCACCCCGCTGCGCGGCACCCAGCGGGGCGACCTGCGGGTCGGCGTGCACGTCGTGACCCCCACCCGACTCGATGCGAAGGAGCGGGCCCTGATCGAGGAGTTCGCCCGCCGCACGAAGGCGCCCGCGCCGCATCTGGCGGAGTTCCATCAGGGACTGTTCGCCAAGCTGCGCGACCGCTTCCGCAACGGCTGAGCGCGTGAGCCTGCACTTCATCCTCGACGAGCCGACCGATGCGGGCCCGGGGGATGCCGTCATCCTCACGGGCGGCGAGGCTCACCACGCCGCGACCGTGCGACGCGTGCGCGTCGGCGAGCGGGTGACACTCGGCGACGGGCGCGGCTCGTGGCTCGCGGGGGAGTGCGAAGCCGTTTCGCCGCGGGAGGTGCTCGTCCGCATCGCGGAGCGATCGTTCGTTGCGGCGCCTGACCCGCGCATCGTGCTCGTGCAGGCCCTGGCGAAGGGCGACCGCGACGAACTCGCCGTCCAGGCAGCGACCGAGCTCGGGGCGGATGAGATCGTGCCCTGGCAGGCCGCGCGCAGCGTGTCGCGGTGGGACGCGGCCAAGGCGGTGAAGGGCCGGGCGCGCTGGGGCGCCATCGTCCGGGAGGCCGCCAAGCAGGCGCATCGAGCCTGGATCCCCGAGGTGGCGCCGCTCGAGACGACGACCGCGCTGACCGATCGAGCCGCGGCATCCCTCGTCGTCGTCCTCGAGCCCTCGGCCCGGCGCCGGCTGACGGAGATCGCGCTCGGTCCCGGTCGCGACGTCGTCCTGGTGGTCGGCCCCGAGGGCGGCATCGCCCCTGAGGAGCTGGCCGCGCTCGAGCAGGGCGGGGCGGTCCTCGCCCGGCTGGGAGAGACCGTGCTGCGGACGTCCACCGCGGGGCCGGCCGCCCTGGCCGTGGTCAGTGCGTCCCTGGGGCGCTGGTGAGGACCGATCCTGAGCACTCCTCCGCTGGTCAGAGCCCGCCGATAGACTGGAACCCATGAGCGAGCCGTCCGTGTTCACCCGGATCCTGAAGGGCGAGATCCCCTCCGAGATCATCGCCGAGACCGACAATGCGTTCGCCATCCGCGACATCGCGCCGAAGGCGCCGGTGCACCTGCTCGTGATCCCCAAGACCGAGAAGTACCGCAACGTCGTCGAGCTCGCCGCCGAGGATCCGGCTCTGCTGGCCGAACTGGTGGGACTGGCGAACGCGGTAGCTGCCGAGCGGTCGGACGGCGACTTCCGGCTCGTCTTCAACACCGGACGCGGCGCAGGCCAAACCGTCTTCCATGTCCACGCCCACGTCCTCGCGGGCGACCTCGACGAATCGAGCCTCGGTGGCTGACGCGCCCGAAGAGAGGACGGTCGAAACCGTCTACGCCGACGGCGTCGCGATGGTGCAGCTCCTGGGGCCGCAGGATCGGCTGCTGCGGGTCGTGGAACGCGAGCACCCTGCGGTGGATGTCCACGTCCGGGGCAACGAGATCACGCTGACGGGGGATGCCGCCGCCGTCGCCGCGGCACGGGTTCTGGTCGACGAGCTCCTGGCGATGACGAAGGCGGGCCATTCCCTCGGTCCTTCGGACGTCTCGTCCTCGAACCGCATCCTGCGCTCGGAAGGGGGACCGCGTCCGTCCGAAGTGCTGGGCGAAGCGATCCTGTCCACGCGCGGCCGAGTCATCCGGCCGAAGACCCTCGGCCAGAAGGCCTACGTCGATGCGATCGAAGAGAACACCATCGTCTTCGGCATCGGGCCGGCCGGTACCGGCAAGACCTACCTGGCGATGGCCAAGGCGGTGCAGGCGCTGCAGCGCAAGGAGGTCAGTCGCATCATCCTGACCCGCCCGGCGGTCGAGGCCGGCGAGCGGCTCGGATTCCTCCCCGGAACCCTCAACGACAAGATCGACCCGTACCTGCGCCCGCTGTACGACGCGCTGAACGAGATGATGGATCCCGAGCTCGTGCCCAAGCTCATGGCCAGCGGGACCATCGAGGTCGCGCCGTTGGCCTACATGCGAGGCCGGACGCTCAACGACTCGTTCGTCGTGCTCGACGAAGCGCAGAACACCACGCCCGAGCAGATGAAGATGTTCCTCACGCGCCTCGGCTTCGGAACGCGCATGGTCGTCACCGGCGACATCACCCAGGTGGACCTGCCGGTCGGCGCCTCGGGGCTGCGGCTGGTGACGCGCGTGCTCAGCAGCATCGAGGACATTCACTTCGCCTACCTGACCAGCGATGACGTCGTGCGTCATTCGCTCGTCGGGCGCATCGTGGATGCCTACACCGAATACGACGAGCACCGCCTGGCGAGCCGGCGTGAACGCGACGAGGCGGCCGAGTTCGCGAACCGCGCCGAGCGGCGCTCTGGTGCGCCGCGGTCGTCGGGACCTCGCGATCACCTTCCGAAGCGGGGTCGCTCATGACGATCGAGATCAGCAACGAGTCCGGGTTCGCCGTCGACGAGACCGTGCTGCTGCGCCTCATGGAGTACAACCTCGCCGAGCTGCATGTCAGCGCGGACGCCGATGTCGCCATCCTCCTCGTGGACGAGGGTGCGATGGAGGCCCTCCACGTGCAGTGGATGGACGAGCCGGGTCCGACCGACGTCCTCAGCTTCCCGATGGACGAGCTGCGACCGGGCACCGAGGACATGCCGACGCCCGCCGGGCTGCTCGGCGACATCGTGCTGTGCCCGCAGGTGGCCGAGACCCAGGCTGCGGCCGCCAAGCATTCGACCGTGGACGAGCTCATCCTCCTCACCACGCACGGGCTGCTGCACCTCCTCGGCTTCGATCACGCCGAGCCGGAGGACAAGCGCGAGATGTTCGGGCTGCAGAACGACCTGATCCTCGGGTTCCACGTCGCCGAACGACGACGACCCCGCGCATGACCGCTGCGCTGCTGCTGGTCGCCGCGGTCCTGCTGATCGCCTTCGGCGGCCTGATGGCGGCGATCGATGCGGCGATGTCGGTGACCTCCCGCGCCGACCTCGCCGAACTCGGCGCGAGCGGGCGCAATGCCGCAGCGCTGCGGCGGATCTCGATCGATCCCGAGGCGCACGCGAACGCCGTCGTGTTCATCCGCATCCTCGCCGAGACAGCCGCCGCGGTGCTGGTCACCGTCGCCTTCACGATCCTGTTCGACAGCATCTGGTGGGCGATGCTCGCCGCCGCGGTGCTGATGACCGGCATCTCCTTCGTCGTGGTGGGGGCCAGCCCTCGCAGCGTCGGTCGCGCGCACGCCAAGGGCCTGCTGCGGGGAGCGGCGCCGGTCATCCGCGGTGTGCGCATCTTCCTCGGGCCGCTCGCCCACGGCCTGGTGGCCCTGGGCAACCGGGTGACGCCCGGTGCGGCGCGCGGCTCGTCCTTCGCCTCCGAGGAGCAGCTGCTCAGCATCATCGACGAGGCCGCCGAGAACGAGCTCATCGAGCAGGACGACCGGGAACTGATCCACTCGGTCTTCGACTTCACCGACACGTTCGTGCGCGCGGTCATGGTCCCGCGCACCGACATGGTGACCGTCGACGCCGGTTCCTCGACACGCGAGGCGATGGGCATCTTCCTCGAGAAGGGCGTTTCGCGCATCCCGATCGTCGACGACGAGGCCGACGACGTCGTGGGGGTGCTGTACCTGAAGGACCTGGTCCAGTTCGGCTTCCGCGACGAATCCGGGTGGCGCGATGCCCCGATCGGCCGGATCGCTCGGCCGGCGGTGTTCGTGCCGGAATCGATGAAGGCCGAGACGCTCCTGCAGCAGATGAAGCGGGATGCCGTGCACGTGTGCCTCGTCGTGGACGAGTACGGCGGCGTCTCGGGACTCGTGACGCTCGAGGACCTGATCGAGGAGCTCGTGGGCGAGATCGCCGACGAGTACGACCCTCGCGCAGACGAGGTGGTCGAACTCGAGCCGGGCAGGTTCCGGGTCAGTGCCCGGCTGGGGCTGGACGAGGTCGGCGACCTGTTCGGCATCGAGCTCGAGGATGAGGACGTCGACTCGGTCGGCGGGCTGCTCGGCAAGGCGCTCGGACGCGTGCCGCAACCCGGGGCGACGGCGGATTTCGAAGGACTCCTCATGACCGGCGGAGCATCCCGCGGGCGCGGGCGGGGCCTGGACACCGTGTTCGTCGAGCGCAGCCCTGAGGCCGTCTCCTCGGAGGAATCGTCCGGCCGTGCTCCGCGCACCGGAGAGATCGGGGTCGCTCGGAGCGGCTCCAAGAGAGGCGACTGATGCCCGCAACCCCCGCCCGGCCCGCGGAGCCGTTCCGTTCCGGATTCGTCACGTTCGTCGGCCGCCCCAACGTCGGCAAGTCGACGCTGACCAACGCACTGGTGGGCGAGAAGGTCGCCATCACCAGCGACAAGCCCCAGACGACCCGACGCGCGATCCGCGGCATCCTGAACCGCGCCGACGGCCAGCTGGTGATCGTGGACACGCCGGGCATCCACCGCCCGCGCACCCTGCTCGGTGAGCGACTCAACCACCTCGTCGAGCAGGTGCTCGGCGACGTGGACGTGATCGGATTCTGCGTGCCCGCCACGGAGAAGATCGGCCCGGGCGACCGGCGCATCGCCGAATCGCTCGACGGGTACCGCCGGGCGAAGAAGGTCGCGATCGTGACCAAGACGGATGCCGCTTCTCGCGAGCAGGTGACCGAGCGGCTTTTGGAGGTCGACGCCCTGCGCGAGGACTGGGCGGCGGTGATCCCGCTCTCAGCCCTGACGAACGCCCAGCTGGACGTGCTCACCGGCGAGGTGCTCTCCCTGATGCCGGAGGGACCCGCTCTCTATCCCGAGGGTGTCGTGACGGACGAATCGGTCGAGGACCGGATCGCCGAGATCATCCGCGAGGCGGCGCTCGAGGGCGTCCGCGACGAGCTGCCGCACTCCATCGCCGTCGTCGTGCAGGACATCGCCGCGCGCGAAGACTCCGACCTCACGGACATCTTCGCCGACGTGGTCGTCGAGCGGGACAGCCAGAAGTCGATCATCATCGGTCACAAGGGCTCGCGTCTTGCCGACGTCGGCCGACGTGCCCGCGCTCAGATCGAACCCCTCATCGGCTCGCGCGTCTACCTGTCGCTGCACGTGCGCGTGGCCAAGGAGTGGCAGCGCGATCCCAAGCAGCTGGGTCGCCTGGGATTCTGAGATGGTGCAGGCCCGGGCCGACCGACGCGTCCCGGCGGCAGGCCATCCGGCATCCCTGCTACCATCGATGCATGCGCTTCGGTCGACTCCTTCTTAGTCGCCGCGACGAGTCCTCGTTCTAGGGCCCTCCTCGTCGCGGAGCTCGTTGTCGGCCCGCTTCATCTGACGAGAGAGCAAGCGACCATGAACGAATCACAGAAGCCTTCGGGCATGCCGATCCACAAGTACCGGCCCTACCACGAGCAGCTCTCGGTGCAGCTGCCCGACCGCACCTGGCCCGATGCCCGCATCACCGCGGCGCCGCGGTGGTGCGCCGTCGACCTGCGCGACGGCAATCAGGCCCTGATCGACCCGATGAGCCCGGAGCGCAAGCGGATCATGTTCGACCTGCTGGTCAGCATGGGCTACAAGGAGATCGAGGTCGGATTCCCATCGGCCAGTCAGACGGACTTCGATTTCGTGCGTCACCTCATCGAGGACGACGTGATTCCCGATGACGTCACGATCCAGGTGCTCACGCAGGCGCGCGAGCATCTCATCGAGCGCACGTACGAGTCGATCGCCGGCGCCAAGCAGGCGATCGTGCACCTGTACAACTCCACGAGCGTGCTCCAGCGCGATGTGGTCTTCCGCACCGATCGTCAGGGCATCATCGACATCGCGCTGGACGGCGCCCGGCTCTGCCGCGAATACGAGAAGCGCATCCCCGAGACGAAGGTCTTCTACGAATACTCGCCGGAGAGCTACACCGGGACCGAACTCGAATTCGCGCTGGAGATCTGCAATCAGGTCATCGAGGTCTTCGAGCCGCGCGCCGACCGCAAGGTGATCGTCAACCTGCCGGCCACGGTGGAGATGGCGACCCCCAACGTCTACGCCGACTCGATCGAGTGGATGAGCCGTCGTCTCGCTCACCGCGAGAACGTGATCCTGTCACTGCACCCCCACAATGACCGCGGTACGGCGATCGCCGCCGCCGAGCTCGGCTACATGGCCGGAGCCGACCGCATCGAGGGCTGTCTATTCGGCAACGGCGAGCGGACGGGCAACGTCGACCTGGTCGCGCTCGGCATCAACCTGCTGACGCAGGGCATCGACCCGCAGATCGACTTCAGCGACGTCGACCACGTCAAGCGCACGGCGGAGTACTGCAACCAGCTCCCCGTGCACGAGCGCAGCCCGTGGGCGGGCGACCTGGTCTTCACCGCGTTCAGCGGCTCGCACCAGGATGCGATCAAGAAGGGCTTCGAGGCGATGGAAGCCCGAGCTGCGGCCGAGGGCGTCTCGGTCGACGAGCTCGAGTGGGCGGTTCCGTACCTGCCGATCGATCCGAAGGACCTGGGCCGCTCGTACGAAGCGGTCATCCGCGTCAACTCGCAGTCGGGGAAGGGCGGAGTCGCCTACCTGCTCAAGAGCGATCACGCGCTGGACCTGCCGCGACGCCTCCAGATCGAATTCTCGGGCGTGGTCCAGGCCAAGACGGACTCCGAGGGAGGAGAGGTCACCAGCGACCAGATCTGGCGCATCTTCACCGACGAGTACCTGCCCTCGCGCGTCGCGGAGGAGCGCTGGGGCAGGTTCGAGCTGTTCGCGACGCGCACGCAGAGCGATCTGGCGGGCGACGTCGCTCTCGAGGTGTCCCTGCGCGACGGCGACGACCGCGTCGATGCCACGGGGCACGGCAACGGGCCGATCGCCGCGTTCCTGTCGATCATGCGCGAGCGCGGGTTCGAGGTGGCCCTCTACGACTATGTCGAGCACACCCTCAGCGCCGGCGGCGACGCGCAGGCGGCGGCGTATGTCGAACTGCAGGTCGAGGGCGAGCGCCTCTGGGGCGTCGGCATCGACGGCGACATCTCCACCGCATCGCTGAAGGCCATCGTGTCCTGCGTGAACCGCGCCATCCGCACGCGCGAGACCTCGGCTCAGCTGGCCACCGTGTGAGCAGCAGTCGGCGCGGCATCCGCAGGGATGTCGCGCCGGCTCAGCAGGGCCGCCACGAGGAAGCACAGTGCGCCGAGGAACGTTCCGGCGTTCGCCCAGAACTGACTGACGAACTCCGACGTCTCGGGAATCACGAAGGCGCCGATCGCGGAGAGCCCGAAGAACACCGATCCCGCCATGTTCAGCCATGTGCAGCGCCAGGTGCGCGCATGCGGGTCCCACAGGCCGTCGCGATCGGTGGTGGCGACCACGGCGAACGCACTCGCCACGAGAAAGCACACTGAGCCCCAGGCATCCGGCCGCCAGCCGGAGCCGACACGTGCGTCCTCGTTCACGGCGGTGATCAGCGCCGCACTCGTGCTCAGATTGAAGAACAGCGTCCCGGCGAACTGCACCGCCGCGGCCCACCAGTCGGCGCGATCGGAGCGGGACGAACCTTCTCGCGGCGGCCGTCGCCCGCTGAGCAGCAGCTGGATCAGGGCGGCGAGGGTGAAGAAGACGGCGCCGACGAAGAAGGTCGCGTTCGCTGCGACCTCGCCGACGGCGTCGGCGTAGAACGGAACCGCTCCGACGGCGAAGAAGAGGGATCCGATGGCGAAGCCCCACGCTTCCCGGCGCAGGCGCACGCGACGTTCCGCGGTCATCCTTCGAGAGTACGGGCCCCGGACAGGGGCCACGTCACTCGCACAGCATGACGCACGCGACATGCTCTGCCCCTAGCATGAGCCGCATGACGACCACACCGCGCCCGGAACGCCAGGACGAGACGACGCAGGACTTCACCGGATTCCGTGATCAGAACCAGCTCAACCCGCTGTTCGCCCGCCCCGGGGAGGCCACCGACTTTCCGCTGAACTCGCTTCCCCCGAGGGAATCGCTGCCCGAGACCGCGTACCAGGTCGTTCACGACGAGGCGATGCTCGACGGCAACTCCCGATTGAATCTCGCGACCTTCGTCGGAACCTGGATGGATCCGCACGCCGACCGGCTCTACTCCGAGACGGCCGATAAGAACATGGTCGACAAAGACGAGTACCCGCAGACCGCCGCGATCGAGACGCGGTGCTGGAAGATGATCGCGACGCTGTGGAACGCGCCCGATGCCGAGGGCGCGATCGGCACATCGACGATCGGATCGTCGGAGGCGTGCATGCTCGGCGGACTCGCGCTGAAGCGTCGGTGGCAGCAGGCGCGCAGAGCTGCGGGGCTCTCGACCGAGAAGCCGAACCTCATCCTCTCCAGCGCCGTGCAGGTGTGCTGGGAGAAGTTCTGCAACTACTGGGACGTCGAACCCCGCTACGTGCCGATCTCCGACGAGCACAAATGCCTCGACGGTCACGATCTCGACACCTACGTCGATGAGAACACGATCGGCGTGGTGGCGATCATGGGCGTCACCTACACCGGCGTCTACGAGCCGGTCGCGCAGATCGCCGCGGCTCTCGATCGCATCCAGGAGGCGACAGGTCTGGACATCCCGATCCACGTCGACGGGGCATCCGGCGGCATGATCGCGCCCTTCCTGCAACCGGACTTGGAATGGGACTTCCGCGTCGAGCGCGTCGCCTCGATCAGCACCTCCGCCCACAAGTACGGCCTGGTCTATCCCGGTCTCGGCTGGGTCGTCTGGCGCACGGTGAGCGATCTGCCGGCAGACCTCGTGTTCGACGTCACCTATCTCGGCGGCCACATGCCGAGCTTCGCGCTGAACTTCTCACGACCCGGCGCCCAGGTGCTGCTGCAGTACTACCTGTTCCTGCGCCTCGGATGGGACGGCTACTACAAGGTGCAGAAGGCATCGCAGGACGTCGCGGTCGATCTGGCGGGTGAGATCGCGAAGATGCCGGCGTTCGATCTGTGGAACGACGGCACCGACATCCCGGTCTTCGCATGGCAGCTCGCGAAGGGCCACACCGACAAGTGGAACCTCTACCACCTGTCGGAGCGCCTGCGTCTGAAGGGCTGGCTGATTCCGGCCTACCCCATGCCGGACAACCTCACCGACGTCGTCGTGCAGCGCATCGTCGTGCGAAACGGACTGAGCCGCAACCTGGCCGAGAGCCTCGTGAAGGACATCACCGACGCGGTCGCCTACCTCGACGCCCTCGATTCCCCGATGCCCACCGAAGGCCTGGTGACGAGCTTCACGCACTGACGCTCAGGGCTTGACGATCGGAAGGGCGCCGGTTTCGGCCGCCACCTTGCGCCGGTAGAGCATGCGCTGCTCCGGCAGCGACAGATCGAACACGACCGCGAGAACGCGGATCACGGCGGTCACGATCACTCCCGCGATCGCGGCCACCGGGAGCGGCACGCCGAACGCGTGGGACACGGCCAGAACCAGGCAACCGGCGGCCGCCGCGACCGCGTACAGCGAACCGACGTGCATGATCGCGACCGGAAGGCCCATGAAGACATCCCGCAGGATGCCGCCGCCGACGGCGGAGCACACGCCCACGAACACGGCCGGCACGAGGGGGAGCCCGAGCGCGAGCGCCTTGCTCGTGCCGAACGCTCCGAAGAGGCCGATCACGATGGCGTCCAGCCCGACGATGAGGCCGTTCACCCGCCGCAGGGGCGCCGCGAGCAGCATGCCCACCAGCGCGGCGACCGTGGCGGTGAGCAGGTACCAGTTGCTCTGCAGAGTACTCAGCGGCTGGTCGAGCAGCATGTCGCGGATGATGCCGCCGCCCATGCCCATCACGATGCCGATGATCGCGACGCCCAGCAGATCCAGGCGGCGCTGTCCCCGGAATCCCGACGCGAACAGGGCGCCCTGAATGCCTCCCAGCCCGACGGCGGTCAGATCCGCCCACAGCGGGATCGTGAAGAGGGGAGCGTCCACGCCGTCCATTCTCCCGCACGGCTCGGCGCCGACCACGCGGCGGAGCCGACGACCATAATTGAGGGGTGCCCACCTACCGCGACGAGGTCGTGATCCTGCGCACCCACAAGCTGGGTGAAGCCGACCGGATCGTGACGATGCTGAGCCGGCGCCACGGCAAGCTCCGCGCGGTCGCGAAGGGGGTGCGCCGCACGTCATCGCGCTTCGGAGCACGGCTGGAGCCGTTCATGGTGGCCGATGTGCTGCTGTACCAGGGACGCAATCTGGACATCGTCCAGCAGGCCGAGTCGCTCGGCTCGTACGGCGCCGACATCGCCGTGCATTACGACCGGTACACCTCGGCCAATGCGATGGTCGAGGCCGCCGACCGGCTCAACGAGGCCGAAGCGACCCCTCAGCAGTACCTCCTCCTCGTCGGAGGACTGCGAGCACTCGCCCGTGGCGAGCACGTGCCGCGCAGCATCCTGGATTCGTATCTGCTGCGTGCCATGGCGCTGTCCGGCTGGGCTCCCGGCTTGGCCGACTGTGCGCGCTGCGGCGCCAACGGTCCGCACGACACGTTCGTCGCGCAGCTGGGGGGCATGATCTGCCGCGACTGCGCGCCCGTCGGCGCCGCACGGGTCGATTCTCCGACCGCCGATCTGCTCTCCGCCCTCATGGAAGGCGATTGGACCATCGCCGACGGCGCATCGGCCGCCACACGGGGCTCGGCGTCGGGTCTGATCGCCGCGTACGCGCAGTGGCACCTGGAGCGCGGCATCCGGTCTCTGCAGCACGTCGAGGCCGCGACGTGAGCCCGAAGCCCTTCACCCATCGCGATGCGGTCGCGTACCGGCCCCTCGACTGGACCGGCCTGTACCCGCCCGTCTTTCCGAAGGGAAAGGTCCCCAAGCACGTCGCGATCGTGATGGACGGCAACGGACGCTGGGCGAACAAGCGCGGCCAGACGCGCATCGAGGGCCACCGGGCCGGCGAGGCGGCGCTGCTGGACGTCGTGGCCGGGGCGATCCAGGCCGGCGTCACGCATCTCAGCGTGTACGCGTTCTCGACCGAGAACTGGAGCCGCTCGCCGGACGAAGTGCGCTTCCTCATGGGCTTCAACCGCGACGTCCTGCATCGCCGCCGCGATCAGCTGAACGAGTGGGGCGTGCGCATCCGGTGGTCCGGACGCAAGCCGCGCCTGTGGGGATCGGTGATCAAGGAACTGCAGTACGCCGAGCAGCTGACCGCCGGCAACACAGTGCTGACCCTGACGATGTGCGTCAACTACGGCGGACGGGTGGAGCTGGTCGATGCGATGCGATCGATCGGGGACGACATCGCCGCGGGGAGGCTGAGGGCCTCGGCGGTCACCGAGAAGCTCATCCAGAAGCGGCTGTACCAGCCCGACATGCCCGACGTCGATCTGTTCGTGCGCTCCAGTGGCGAGCAGCGCACCTCGAACTTCCTGCTGTGGGAATCCGCGTACGCGGAATTCGTCTTTCTCGACACGCTCTGGCCGGACTTCTCGCGGGCGGACCTGTGGCAAGCCATCGGCCTCTACCTCGACCGCGACCGCCGCTTCGGCGGGGCGGTCGACACCCCGGAGATCCCCGCGCTCTGACGGCTCGTCTCAGCCCGCGGGGAACAACTCGGCGTCGCTCTGCAGATAGTGCCGCTGCAACCAGTCGCCGAACCTCGGCTTCGCCAGGCAGGCCTGGTCGGAATCGCACGAGACCACGGCGTCCTGCGCCGCGTAGATCCGGTACGGCGCGAGCTTGCGGGAGAGCTCCTCACCGGAGACGTTCGCCGGAAGGGATGCCGTCGGATAGCCGATCGCGTACGACACCTGTGCCGGCACCAGCCCGGCCCGCTGCCACGCGGAGCGCGCATACGATCCCGTGGCCGCGTGGTCCGGATGATCGCCCGCTGTCCAGTTGTCGGCTGTGCCGGGGACATGGGTGAGCAGGCGCGTCGCGTGGTACGCCTGGATCGTCTCGGCGAGGGACGCGACGAGGGTCTCGGACGAGATCGCAGGGCGCCCGTCGATCGGCCACATCGCAGGGATCGCGCCGTTCAGCATCTGGGACAGGCTCGTGCCGCCGGTGGCGGCGAAGCCGTCGCCGGTCACGCCGCCGTCGGGCAGCCGCAGGAAGGCGACGGTGATCCTCGGCTCTCCGTCCGGTGACCACTGCGTCAGGACCGCCCCGGACAGCAGCGTCACCGCGGTCGGCGACCACAGTCCCTGCTGTCCGCGCATGCTGTTGTAGGCCCGGAGGATGCCGAGCTCCCGCTTCTCGGAGTAACCGGATCCGCGACCGGCATCGGAGGCCGTGACGAACACCGTCCGGATGCAGTCTCCACCGTCCATCGCCTGCTGAAGCGCCGGGTTGGCGAAGATGAGGTCGTCGTCGTAGTGCGCCCAGATCGACATGGTGACCGACGCAGCGCACGGTGTCTCCGCCGGCGAGACGGGGGGAGCAGCCGGCGCCGAGGGGACGGCGGTGGGCGTGGGGCTCGCCGTGGGGGTGGTGGTCGTCGGGGCGGTCGGCGCGAGGACGGCCGGACTCTCGGCGGGACGGGCAGTCGCCGAGGCGATGCCGGCCGGTTCGATCGCCGAGGCGGTGAACGGCGCGAACTGTCCACTCGCCACCGCGGCGCCGGCAACACCGAACAGGGCGATGACGATGACGCCGATCGCCCACCCGGATGCCGCCCCCGCGCGGCGTGGGCGCCCTGCGGCACGCGCGCGTCGGCGGGTTCGCCTTGCCTGCACGGTCCCTCACCGATTCCCGCGCGCCGCGTCGGCGTGGCGCGCGCACGGTCATCCTGGCACAGGGGCAGCGCGTTCCCGCGATGCCATTCGGGGAATGTCCATCCTGCGGCGACGGTTGCACCCCGCATGACGGATGCCATCAAGATCGACGTGTGGAGCGACATCGCCTGCCCCTGGTGCTACATCGGCAAGCGCAATCTCGAGAACGGGCTGGCCGCGGCATCCGCGGATGACGATTCACCCCAGGTCGAGGTGACCTTCCACTCTTTCGAGCTCTCGCCCGACACCCCGGTCGACTTCGACGGAGGCGAGGCGGAGTACCTCGCGACGCACAAGGGGATCAGCGAAGATCAAGCCGGACAGATGCTCGAGCGCGTCACCGGTGTCGCGGCGGACGCGGGCCTGGAATACCGGTTCGATCTGCTGAAGCACACGAACACGGTGAAGGCGCACGAACTGCTGCACTTCGCCAAGGAGCAGGGCATGCAGACGCAGCTGGCAGAACGGCTGATGTCTGCGTACTTCACCGAGGGACGCCACCTCGGGCAGGAGGACGAGCTGGTCGCGCTCGCCGGCGAAGCGGGCCTGGATCGGGATGCCGCGCGCGACGCTCTGCGAAGCGGCCGCTTCCTCGCCGATGTGCGCGCCGACCAGACACAGGCAGCCGCCTACGGCATCACCGGCGTCCCGTTCTTCGTGATCGACGGGAAGTACGGTGTGTCCGGCGCCCAGCCTGCGGAGGCGTTCTCGCAGATCGTCCGTCAAGTGTGGGCTGAGCACCGCGAAGAGCAGCGCGAACAGGACAGCGACGCGCTCCAGGCTTCCGCCTGAGCGCATCCGTCCGTCAAGAGGGCAGGTTCGCCTCGATCAGCGAGACGATCGCCGCATCGTCCGGCTTCATGCGCGGGCGGAAGCGCTTCACCTCGCCGTTCGGGAGGACGAGGAACTTCTCGAAGTTCCACTCGATGCGACCCGCCTTGCCGTCCGCATCCGGGGCCTTCGTCAGCTCCTGATACAACGGCGCCGCCTTCTTGCCGTTGACCCGGACCTTGTCCATGACGGGGAAGGTGACCCCCCACGTCATCGAGCAGTATTCGAGGATGTCATCCATCTTCGACAGCTCCTGCAGGAACTGGTTGCTCGGAAACGCCAGCACGTCGAAGCCGCGATCGCCGTACGTCTTCTTCAACTTCTCGAGCTGCTCGTACTGCGGTGCCAGGCCGCACCGCGAGGCGACGTTCACGATGAGCAGCACCTTGCCGTCGTAGTCGGCCAGAGAGGCCTGAGCGCCGTCTGCGGTGGTGAAGGGGATCCTGCGGATGTCAACGGCGGTGGCCTCGGTCATACCCACAGGTTAAGCCCGATTCCGAACGCGGGTGCGCGGGTCTGGGAGAATGGACGGGTGACCCCCACCCTCGCTCCCGCGGCCGCGCTGCGGATCGGACCCATCGCGCTGGACGCGCCGGTCGTGCTCGCCCCGATGGCCGGGATCACGAACACCGCGTTCCGGCGCCTGTGCCGCGAATACGGCGCCGGGTTGTACGTCAGCGAGATGATCACGTCCCGCGCTCTCGTCGAGCGCAACGCGACGACGATGCGCTTGATCACCCATCACGAGAGCGAGACTCCGCGCTCGATCCAGCTGTACGGGGTCGACCCGGCAACCGTCGAAGGCGCCGTCCGAGTGCTGGTCGACGAGGACCGGGCCGATCACATCGATCTCAATTTCGGCTGCCCCGTCCCGAAAGTCACCCGCAAGGGCGGCGGGGCGGCGCTCCCGTGGAAGCTGGAGCTGTTCCGCGAGATCGTGACGCGAGCGGCCAGGGCTGCCGGAGACATTCCGCTGACGGTCAAGATGCGCAAGGGCATCGACTCCGACCACCTGACGTACCTCGACGCGGGGCGCATCGCGGAGGACGCCGGGGTGGCGGCGGTGGCACTGCACGCGCGAACCGCAGCGGAGTTCTACAGCGGCCAGGCCGACTGGAGCGCGATCGCCGCTCTCAAGCGCGCCGTCACGAGCGTTCCCGTTCTGGGCAACGGCGACATCTGGTCCGCGGAGGATGCCGTGCGGATGATGGCCGAGACCGGCTGCGACGGCGTCGTGGTCGGACGCGGCTGCCTGGGCCGCCCGTGGCTGTTCGGCGACCTCGCTCGGGCGCTCGGATCGCCGGGTTCCGCCCCGGTCGACCCGGTCGACGCGAACCTCGGGTTCGTGGCCGACGCCTTCCGACGCCACGCAGAACTCCTCGTCGAATTCCTCGACGACGAGGAGCGCGGGTGCCGGGACATCCGCAAGCACGTCGCCTGGTACTTCAAGGGCTACCCCGTCGGCGGCGATACGCGCGCGGCCTTGGCGACGGCATCCACCCTCGACGAGATCGACGCGCTGCTGGCCGTGCTCGACCGCGATGCGCCGTACCCCGGCGCCGCCGCCGAAGGGCAGCGCGGCAGGGCGGGTACGCCGAAGCGTCCCGCGCTTCCGGACGGCTGGCTCGACACGCGGGAACTGGGCGCCGCGGCATCCACCGCCCTGGCCGACGCGGAAACGGACCACAGTGGCGGCTGACGGCGCGATGCGCATCGCGTCCGAGCGCCCCCAGGGGTACGACGAGACGGATGCCGCGCGCTTCTGGGCCGAGCGGCACCGCTCCCAGCGCGACGACTTCGCCCGCGATCGCGCGCGCGTGCTGCACTCGGCGGCGCTGCGGCGACTGGCCGCGAAGACGCAGGTGCTGAGCCCTGCCAGCCCCGCGGATTTCGCACGCAACCGCCTGACGCACTCTCTGGAGGTCGCACAGGTCGGTCGCGAGCTCGCGACGGCGCTGCGGCTCTCGCCGGACGTCGTGGACACGGCGTGCCTGAGCCACGACCTCGGTCACCCACCCTTCGGGCACAACGGCGAGCGGGCGCTCAACGACTGGGCCGAGGGCGTCGGCGGGTTCGAGGGCAACGCGCAGACGCTGCGCATCCTCACCCGTCTCGAGCCGAAGGCGATCGATGAGGACGGCCGCAGCCTCGGGCTGAACCTGACCCGCGCCAGCCTGGACGCGACGTGCAAGTACCCGTGGACCGCCGCCCATCCGCTGCCCGATCCCGGCGGGCGGCTGAAGTTCGGCGTCTACCCCGAAGACGAGGACGTCTTCCGCTGGCTGCGCGAGGGCGCGCCCGGGCGCGTGCGGTGCATCGAGGCGGAGGTGATGGACCTCTCGGATGACATCGCCTATTCGGTGCACGACTTCGAGGATGCGATCGTGAACGGCTACCTCGACCCCGCGCGTCTGGGCGCGGGCTCGGAGCACTCGGCCCTGCTCTCGGCGATCCAGTCGTGGGTGGGATTCGACTTCGCCCGCGATGAGCTCGAAGACGCCCTCTACCGCCTGATGAGGATGCCCGAGTGGATCGGATCGTTCGACGGCACCCGGTCAGCGCATGCGCAGCTGAAGAACCTCACATCCGATCTGATCGGCCGTTTCGCGCGGGCGGCAACGACCGCCACGCGCGAGGCGTACGCCACAGCGGTCCTCACCCGCTACCGCGCCCACGTCGTCGTGCCCCGCGTCGTGGAGGCGGAGATGGCCGTGCTCAAGGGCATCATCGGCGCGGTCGTGGTCTCGATCGAGGGACGCAAGAGCGTCTACCGCGAGCAGCGGCGGGTGCTCAAACGACTCGCGAGCGCCCTGTGGGAGCGGCCTGAGGCGCTGGACGCGATGTACGCGGGAGACTTCGCCGCCGCGGAGACGGATGCCGCACGACGGCGCGTCATCATCGACCAGGTGGCGAGTCTGACCGATCAGCACGCGATCGCCTGGCACGGCCGCTTGATCGGCGATGTGGATGCCGCCTCGCTCGGGGTCTGGGCGCCCGGTGCCCGCCGGCCGGAAAGGGCGAGCTGATGGCGGGGCGGATCCTGCAGGCGGACGTCGACGAGGTGAAGGCGCGCACCAACATCGCCGACATCATCGGTGAGCGCGTGGCCCTGAAGTCCGCGGGGATCGGCGCGATGAAGGGGCTCTGCCCTTTCCACGACGAGCGCAGCCCGAGCTTCAACGTGCGGCCTCAGGCGGGTTTCTACCACTGCTTCGGGTGCAACGAGTCGGGGGACGTCTACTCGTTCCTGCGTGCGATGGACCACGTCTCGTTCACCGAGGCGGTCGAACGGCTGGCCGGACGCATCGGCTACACCCTGCACTACGAGGACGGCGGGGCGGCCCCGGAGACGACCGGGCGTGCCCGCATGTACGCGGCCAACGGCGCCGCCGCCGAGTTCTTCCGCGCACAGCTGCTGACGGCGGAGGCCGACGCTGCGCGGCGCTTCCTCGGCGAACGGGGCTTCGACGCGGGCGCCGCCGCACACTTCGGAGTCGGCTATGCGCCCAAGGGCTGGTCGAACCTGCGCGATGCGCTGCACAAGCAGGGCTTCAGCGATGAGGAGCTCAGCGCGGCCGGCCTGGTCTCACAGGGACAGCGCGGCGTCTACGACCGCTTCCGCGGCCGAGCGATCTGGCCCATCCGCGACGTGACGAGCCAGGTGATCGGCTTCGGCGCCCGCAAGCTCTACGAGGACGACCAGGGTCCGAAGTACCTGAACACCCCCGAGACGCCGGTGTACCGCAAGTCGCAGGTGCTCTACGGACTGGATCTCGCCAAGCGGGACATCTCCCGCGACCACCGGGTGGTGGTCGTGGAGGGCTACACCGATGTGATGGCCTGCCACCTCGCCGGCATCACGACCGCGATCGCGAGCTGCGGCACCGCGTTCGGCACCGACCACATCACGGTGCTCCGCCGCGTGATGGGCGACGACTCGGCGTCGGGCGAAGTCGTCTTCACCTTCGATCCCGACGCAGCCGGGCAGAAGGCGGCGCTGCGCGCGTTCGGTGAGGAGAAGCGCTTCGCCGCGCAGACGTACGTGGCGGTCGCACCGGGCGGTCTGGACCCGTGCGATCTGCGCCTGCAGCGCGGCGACGGCGCCGTGCGGGCTCTGATGGACACCAAGGTGCCCATGTTCGAGTTCGTGATCGACCAGAGACTGGCCGGATTCGCCCTGTCCACGGTGGAGGGCCGTGCCGGCGCCCTGCGCGCCGCCGCGCCGATCGTCGCGGAGATCCGGGATCCGTCTCTGCGACCGGGCTACATCCGGGTGCTCGCCCGACGCCTGGGCCTGGATCTGGGCGAGGTCCGCGCGGCCGTCGAACGAGCAGCTCGCGGCCCGGCCGGGCGACCGCCCGAGCAATCGCGACCGTCGTCCGCCGCGTCCGAGGACGACGGACAGGACAGCGCGGTGCGTGTCACGATCGCCTCGCTTCCCCGTACGGCCGACGTGGCGCTCGAGCGCGACGCGCTGATGGGTCTGCTGCAGTTCGGCCATCGCCTCGACCCGGCGCTGCTGCAGAAGTCGGTCGCTCTGCCGTTCCAGCACCCCGCCCTGGAGGCGGTGCGCGCCGCCATCGCCGCCGCGCCCGACGTCAACCGTCCCGGATGGGCGGCCGACGCGGTCTCGGCGGTGAGGGAGCCCTATCGCTCGCTCGCGGCCGAGCTTCTGACCGCCGATTTTCCGGCGCTCACGGATGAGGCCGCGACCGTCTCGGCGACCTCGCTCGCGCGTCGTCTCGTCGTGCGCGCGGTCGATCGGCAGAAGGTGGAACTGCTGAGCGCGATCCAGCGAGTAGCTCCTGATTCGGAGGAGGGCCGCGCGATCCGGATGCGCCTTCGCGAACTGGACGCCGAGCGCCAGCGACTCGCCGCGGAGTGAGCGCATGAGCACCCCGGCGCGCGCTGGCGCCCGGGCCCGCTGCAGGGCAGGATGAGGACATGCCCCGCCGTCGAGACGCTGATGTCGCGATCCGTTCCACCGACCTGTCCATCGCGCGTGCGACGCGGGGTGGACCCGACCTGCGGGTGATCGACGGGGTGTCCTTCGATCTGCCGCACGCCGGCACTCTGGCGGTCATGGGCCCGACCGGCTCGGGCAAGTCGAGCCTGCTGGCGGTCCTGGCGGGGGCCGACGAGCCCGGCCTGGGCGTGGTGGGCGGCAGTGCACACGTCGAGGGGATCGCGGTTCGTCATCCCGGCCGCGCCCATCGCACGCTGACCTACCTCACCGGCTACGTCTCGCAGTCCGCCGGCGCCCGGCTGCCCGCCCGTCTCACCGTCGCCGACGTGATCGGGGAACCGATCACGAGCCGCGACCGGCGCGTGAATCAGCGCGCGCTCGCCGTCCGGGTGGCGACCCTGCTGGACGAGCTCATGCTGCCGCTGGGCGCATCGGCGAAGTACCCCTATGAGCTGAGCGCCGGGATGCGCCAGCGCGTCGTCCTGGCCAGGGCGCTCGTCCTGCAGCCTCGCGTGCTCATCGCAGACGAGCCGTTCTCCAACATGGACATCGAGGTTCGCCGCGCGGCCCGCGATGCCATCCTCCGGCGGCGCGAGGACTACGGGATGTCGGCCGTGCTCGCGACCAACGAGGCCGAGGTCGTGCGCGATCTTTCGGCCGATGTGCTGGTTCTGCGCAGCGGTCACGCGATCGCATACGGCCACGGGACGGCCGACCTGCTGTGGACTCCGAGCGCCGAGGCCGACCGCGGACTGATGGCCTCCTGAGGTCACGAGCACGGCGAACGATTTGCTAAGCTATTCGGGTTGCCTGCTCCGGCGGGCATTTTCCTCGGTAGCTCAATTGGCAGAGCAATCGGCTGTTAACCGATAGGTTCTTGGTTCGAGTCCAAGCCGGGGAGCGAACGGCCCTGGACTCCACTCCGGGGCCGTTCTTCATGCGGCAGGGGAGTGTGCCCTCAGGCGTCGATGTCGTCGACGCCCGGCATCCACGACGCCCCTGGTCTGCCCCAGCCGCGTTTGCGGGCGATCTTCTGCACCGTCTTCCAGTCGCCGTCGTCCAGCCGGTCGACGTACAGCACTCCGTCGAGGTGGTCGAACTCGTGCTGCAGGATGCGGGCACGCCATCCGTCGACCTCGACGCGTACCGGGGCACCGTCCAGGTCGACGCCGGTCACGACCGCCCGGTCGGATCGCCGCAAGGCGAAGCGTTCGCCGGGAAAGGACAGGCAGCCCTCCGACTCCTCATCGGGGTCCGGGTCGCCGGGCTCGAGCGGGATCATCCACAGCTGAGGATTGATGAGGACACCTCGCCACGGCGATCCGTCATCGTCGGGGTAGCTGAACGTGAAGATGCGCAGCGGCACACCCACCTGCGGTGCGGCGAGGCCGACGCCGGGAGCGGCATCCATCGTCTCGAACATGTCCGAAACCAGCCGGCGGACATCGTCCGTGATCTCGTCCACGACAGCGGCGGGTGCGTGCAGCACCGGGTCACCCATGATGCGAATCGGCAGAACGGCCACGCCTTCAGCCTATCGAGAGGCCCGTGCGGTTAGTGTCGAACAGTGCTGTGGCTGAGCGGAGAGATCGACAACATCCAGGACGTCGGCGACGTCCTGGTCGGTGTCTTCGAGAACCCGAAGCTGCTGATCGGCATCCCGCTCGCCCTGCTCGGCGCGGTGTTCATGTCCTTCGGCGCCCAGTACCAGCACCGGGGAGTCACGAAGGTCGAGCGGCTGTCCGGAGGCGCGTCCTCCGGCGGGCTCACACTCGCACAACTGGGCCGCCTTCTCACGCGGCCTTCCTGGGTCGTCGGCTCACTCATGCTCGGCCTCGCGATCATCTGTCAGCTGGGTGCTCTGGCCGTCGCACCGCTCATCGTCGTGCAGCCCCTCGGCGCCATCGCGCTCGTGATCACGACCCTCTTGAATGCGCGCATCAGCGGCCATCGCCCCACCAAGAAGTCCATCCGGGCCATCGTCGAATGCGTCGGCGGGATCTTCATCTTCGTGACGATCGCCGCGTTGGTCGCGACCGACGAGCCGGTCTCCACGCGTCAGCTCATCACGATCCTCATCATCCTGGCGGTGGTCACGGTGGTCTTCGGCGCTCTGTGGCTCTGGCTGCGCAAGCGGATGACCGCGCTGTTCTACATCATCGGCGCCGGCGTCATGTACGGGTTCGTGGCGACGCTGGCGAAGGTCGTCATCAGCCGCATCCAGAGCGGCGACTTCGAGTGGCTCACCTTCGTCTGTCTCGTCGCACTGCTTCTGGCTGCCGCCGTCGGCGCGTATTTCGTGCAGACGGCGTACTCCTCGGGACCGCCGGACCTCGTGATCGCCGGGCTGACGGTCATCGACCCCATCGTCGCGATCGTGATCGGCTTGACGGTGCTCGGTGAGGCGGCCAACGCGCCGCTCTGGGCGTACATCGGCTTCGCCATCGCGGGAGTGATCGCCGTCATCGGAGTGTGGGATCTCGCGCGCAACCATCCGCAGATCGTGAGCGACAGCCGGGAGCTTCCGATCGCCCGCGGCAGTGAGCCGGTCGACCCGAGTGCACCGAAGACGAATTCGACCCGCATCACCGAGGCCGTCTCGAAGGTCTGGCCCGAACCGCCCATCCGCGACGAGGACCTGCGCAGCGGCCGCTGACGGTCACCGCCCGACGTCGATCACGATCCGTCCGTCGCGAAGGCGTCCCGAACCGTCAGGCGACGGCGCGGGAGCGGGCATCTCCACCTGCGCTTCCCAGTCAGCGCGCGCCTCGTCGGCCGAGGGTCGCCAGACCACATCGAATCCCGCGCCGATTCCGCTGAGCGAGCCGCCGCCGCCGTCCAGCTGCCGACGCAGATTGTCCCGTTTCAGACGCGGGGCGAGGCACACGCCGACGACGGCGAGAGCGACGAGAGCTGTCGCAACGAGCCAGGCGAGCGGATCCACATCGGCATTCTGCCACGCACCGGATGAGCGTTCCCGGTTGGGTAGGCTCGTTCGTCGAGGGGCGGTGGCCAAGCTGGTCAAGGCAGCGGGCTCATAACCCGACGATCGTGGGTTCAAGTCCCACCCGCCCCACGCATCGAAGGGTCGCCCGAAGGGTGGCCCTTCGATGCGTGCGACAAGTGCAGCGCGTGAACCGTAGGCGGGCCCACGCCTCCAGAGGCTCCGCCCGCCGCGAAGCGGCGAGTGGAGAGGCGGTGGGGACAAGTCCCACCCGCCCCACGCATCGAAGGGTCGCCCGAAGGGTGGCCCTTCTGTGCGTGCGAAGACCTTCTACTTCATGGCGTCGCCGATGTACGAGTACTTGACGAAGACCTCCGCGGCGAACCCGGCCTCCTCCAGCACGTCCTGCACGGCGGTGAGCATGTAGCGGGAGTCCCAGCCCATGTAGAGGAAATGCGCTTCGTCGAGCGCATCCCACTGTCCGTTCCACGACTGGGCGGGATACACCGGCCCCCCGCGTCGATCGTTGAAGGCGAGCAGCGCCGGTCGGGCGTCGGTCCACATGCGCCGGAAGATGCGATTGAACAGCGCCTTGACGTCGTGGACCTCCCAGTGCTCACCGCGGTACTCGACGTAGGAGAACTCGCGCTGCCAGCCCGGCGGCCATCCGCGCCGACGCCGTGCATCCAGGATCGGCGTGAGGCCGTCGTCGTCGATCTGCGAGTCGCCCGGGCGCGGCCACACGCGGACGAATTCGGCCGTCAGGGCTGCGGTCCGATCCACGATCGCCGCGGTGTCCCAGGCGGGGAACTCGGTCAGGGCCGAGGTCATCGACACGCGGCTCTGCCCGTAGAGGACCCGCTTCTGCGCGAAGGACTGGTCCCACGCGCGCTCGGCGAGGGGCTGTTCGACCAGTGTGAGGTTGCCGAGCGTCTGTGCCAGCGCACGGTGGCTGTTCTGCTCATCCTCGGTGTACTGCGCCCACGCCCGGACGCCGTCACCGCTCCAGGCGTCTCCGGGTGCCGTGGGGAAGATGTGGTCTACGTCGAGTTCGTCCGCAGGATCCGCTCCGGCAAGGCGGCCCAGCACCTGGCGCGGGTGGGGGAGCTCGCCGTACTTCAGGGCCACACGGACCCGTTCATCTGATGGCGTGATGCGGCCCAGCGCGAGGCGCAGCTCGTCCGTGCCTTCCTCGCGTGCCCGGCAGAGGCGAGCCACGAGACTCTCCGTGGGCGTGCCCACGACAGTGCGTCGCAGCAGCAGCGACTGCACGTCAGCGATCGTGGCCAGGAACTGCCGGAAGTCGATCGCACCGCGCGTGTGGTCGCGGTACACCCGCATCATGAGCGGATGGACCGCTCCGCCGAAGAGATTGAGGAAGGCGAGTTCGCGTGCGGCCACGAGGTCGTCCGCATGCGCGGGGTCCAGCAGCACGCGGTAGATCTCCGAGTACTCCTTCCACTCGGCCGCATAGGCGCGAAGGTCGTCGGGCTCGAGTCGCGGGAACTCCGATCGGAACGCCTCGTACACCCCCCGGCCGCCCGTCACGGCGACCTCGCGCCCGGTGCGCATCACCAGGTAGTGCCGCCAGAACCTCTGGATCGCTTCACCGGTGTTCTGCTCGATCGGAACCCAGAACGACTGCTCGATCTCGCTCTGCTCCGCATGGCTGAGTCCCATGAGGACGTAGTTGTGGATCAGTTCGTGATCTCTGAGCGGTTCGCCGGTGGAGTTCAGGCTCTCGAAGATCTGCTGGGCGTTCGCCCCGGCCCCGAGCGTGATCGACACATGTTCGAGCTTCTGCAGCCCCGCCCAGATCTGCGGCGCTTCGGAACGGGAGATCTGGCTTCGGAAGAAGGCGTAGTTGTCATCGAACCGCGACTCGCGAAGGCCCTCGACAGAGGACAGGCGGTCAAGGACGACGCTCTCGAAGACGTCCGCCCAGCCCCGGTGGGGCCGCAGCTTGGTGCGCGTGCGATCGCCCCTGCGCACCAGGACGCGCTCGAGCTCGGCCGCGAGGGCCGGGTCGTCGCTTCTGACGGTGTGGTGCAGCGCTGCGACCAGCAGCATGAGCGTCGTGAGCCGTTGCTGGCCGTCGATGAGAACCAGCTCGGTCCCCTCGCCGCGGCCGCTGACGGAGGACAGGATCGACCCGAGGAAGTGCATGTGACGGTGATCGGAGTCCGCGACGGCGCGCACGTCCGAGAGCAGCTGCTCGCAGGCTCCGATGTCCCACCGGTACTGCCGTTGATAGACGGGTACGACCACAGTGAGATCGCCCGAGAGCCAGGACATCGTGTTGACGGCCGTGGCATCGACGTTCGTCGCATCGCGTCGGTCGGCGGTCATCCCTCTAGCTTATGCAGGTACCGACCGCTCGCTTCTTCACCGCGGCGGAGCCCGGGAACCCCCGAGGGCCCGCGGGTAGGCTTGCCTTCGTCGAGCCTGTTAAAACGTGCTGGCTCCCTACGAAAGGCTGATCCACCTCATGGGTTACATCAAGTCCGCCGCTCTCGAAGAGACCGGCTACGTCGTCCTCGACCGCTACAACCAGGAGCTCGATCCCCAGGAGTGGCTGGATATCGAATACAACGACTGGAAGTCCTCCGGCGACACCAGATTCGCCCCGCTCGCCAGCGCCTTCGGCGAGATCGAGTGCAACGGCTTCTGGAACCACAAGCCGCCGCGCACCGACAAGGACGGGGTCTGGATCGACTCCCAGGTCGAGAAGGCTCCGAACCTCACGCGGCGCGCGATGGAGCCCGGTGCGAACGTCGGTCGCTGCCGCGTGATCGAGCTGCAGCCGACGCCCTACGGCGAGTGCCTCTACAACCTGCATCAGGACGACAACAACCGCCTCAACCCGGACGGCACCGGCTGGGTGGTCCGGGGATTCTTCAATCTGACGGATGATCAGGACAGCTTCTTCGTCCTCCGCGAGAACCGCACCGATCCCGCCGGCGAGGTGCGCATCGCCCTCCCCGCCGGGGCGCAGCTGATCATCGACACGCAGCGGCTCTGGCACGCGGCCACGCACGTGGGGGAGGCGCCGCGCTACTGCCTGATCACGTCGTGGACCTCGGGCCCGGAGCTGGATGCCTACATCGAGAAGTACAACGGCGTGAACCACGTCGAGAGCGTCGACGTTGCGCAGGAGGTCCTCGACGCCGGATATGCCGAGCAGGCGCGGAGGGATGCCGCGCGCGCCGCCTACTACGCCGCCAAGGGCCAGGTCGAAGTGCAGGCGATGAGCGAGGCCTGATCCGACCGCAGACGCCACGCGAAGAGGGCCCGGCCACGTCCGCCGGGTCCTCTTCGCCTGCCCGCCGGAGACACACCGAATCACACGCTTGTCATTCGGCGGTCGGGTGGGCGATAATGAGTCGCACAATCGCATAGCCGCCATGGCGCTCCGGTTCAGGTCGTTGGGGAAGACGCACCTGACGAAACGGAAGAGATCATGGCTTCAGCACACGCGCGTGGAGTGATCTTCATTCACTCCGCGCCACGAGCATTGTGCCCACACCTCGAGTGGGCGGTGGGTCGCGCCCTCGGTCACGCGGTCAGCTTCGACTGGACGGAGCAGCCGGTGCTCTCCGGCAGCCGGCGCGCCGAGTTCTACTGGGAGGGGCCCGCGGGCACGGGCGCCGCTCTGGCGACGGCGATCCGCGGCTGGGAGCACCTGCGCTTCGAGGTGACGGAGGATCCGTCCCCGCGCAGCGACGGCGGTCGGTGGCTGCACACGCCCGGCCTCGGCATCCACTACGCGCAGACGGACACCGCCGGCAATGTCGTGGTCGGGGAGGACCGCATCCGCTACGCGATGGAGCTCGCCGCCGGAGACCCCGTCGAACTGCACCATGAGCTGCAGGTCGCCCTCGGTGCCGCATGGGACGAAGAGCTCGAGCCGTTCCGGCACGCCAGTGACGACGCATCCGTGGTGTGGCTCCATAAAGTCGGATGAGGCGAAGCCGGATGACGCGTCGCCGGACTGCGCTGTCAGCCCCGCACAACTCCACAGACTCAGGCGCCTCGAGGCGCGACTAACGGCAGTCGGAGACACCAAGGTCCCGGATGTCGAGAAACCGTTTCATCGCCTGACACGACAGACGCCCCGCGGTGGCTTCCCGCGGGGCGTCTTCGTCGTCTCTGCCGGCGTCAGGCGGTGGCGAAGGCGACGACCGCGTTGTGGCCGCCGAACCCGAACGAGTTGCTGATCGCCAGCTGCGGCCCATCGCCGAGCGGGATGGGGTCGCCCGAGATCCGCAGCGGGATGTCGGGATCCTGCGTGGTGAGGTTGATCGTGGGGGGTGCTTGACCGTCGCGCAGCGCGAGGATGGTGAAGATCGCCTCCAGCGCCCCGGTGCCCCCCAGCAGGTGCCCGGTCGAGCCCTTCGTCGCCGAGACGGGGATCTCGTGCACCCGGTCTCCGAACACGCTCAGCAGCGCCCGGTACTCGGCGATGTCGCCGGTCGGGGTGGACGTGGCGTGCGCATTGATGTGGGTGACGTCCTCGACCGAGGCGCCCGCCGCCTCGAGTGCCATCCGCACCGCACGGGACGCGCCGAGGCCTTCGGGCTCAGGAGCGGTGATGTGGTACGAATCCGCGGTCACTCCGCCACCGACCACCGCGGCGTAGATCTTGGCGCCCCGAGCACGGGCGTGCTCCTCGGTCTCCAGAACGAGGGCCGCAGCGCCCTCTCCCATGACGAAGCCGTCGCGATCGACGCTGTAGGGCCGTGAGGCGTGCGAGGGATCGTCGTTGCGCTTGGAGAGTGCCTGCATGGAGGCGAACGACGCGATCGTGATCGGGTGGATCGCCGATTCCGTGCCGCCCGCGATGACGACGTCCGCCAACCCCAGACGCAAATGCTCCAAGGCGTTGACGATCGATTCGGTGCTGGACGCACAGGCCGATGCGACGGTGCGCGCGTACGCTCGCGCCCCCAGGTGCATCGAGACGGCCGCGGCGGCGGCATTGGGCATGAGCATCGGAACCGTCATCGGCATGACTCGCCGGGGGCCCTTCTCACGCAGCGTGTCCCACGCGTCCAGCAGCGTCCAGACCCCGCCGATGCCTGTCGCGAAGTCGACCCCGAACCGCTCGGGCTCGACGTCGGGCGCCCCGGCATCGGCCCAGGCTTCACGCGCGGCGACGAGGGCGAACTGCGACGCCGGGTCCAGGCGCTTGGCCTCCGGCCGCTCGAGCACCGTTTCAGGCCTGACGAGCGCTTCGGCGGCGAAGGTCACCGGCAGCTCGTACTGCGCAACCCATTCGTGCTCGAGGGAGCGGGCACCCGAGGTGCCTGCGAGCAGGGCGGTCCAGCTCTCGGCTGCGGTCCCGCCGATGGGGGATGACGCGCCGATGCCGGTGACGACGATGCGGGAGTTGCTCATGTGTTCGAAAGATCCTCGTGAGTGTGCCGGTGGGGGCCGCAGCCCCCACCGGAGGGCAGGGGCACGCTCGCCCCCACCGGAAGGGAGGCGCTCAGGCCTGGTTCGACGTGATGAAGGTGACGGCGTCGCCGACCGTCTTGAGGTTCTTGACCTCGTCGTCGGGGATGGTGACGCCGAACTTCTCCTCGGCATTGACGACGATCGTCATCATCGAGATCGAGTCGATGTCGAGGTCGTCCGTGAACGACTTCTCGAGCGCGACCTCGTCGGCCGAGATCCCCGTCTCGTCGGTGATGAGCTCGGCGAGTCCCGCGAGGACCTCGTCGTTGCTGAATGCCATGGTTTCTCCTGTTCTTCGGGGTGGCCCCGTCGGGGCCCTGATCAGTCTAGAGTCGGGGTTCGCGGCGTCAGGGAAGCACGACGACCTGCGCGCCGAACACAAGGCCCGCCCCGAAGCCGATCTGCAGGGCCAGCCCGCCGCTCAGTTCGGGGTGCTCTTCGAGCAGCCGGTGCGTCGCAAGCGGAATGGATGCCGCCGACGTGTTGCCGGTCGTCTCGATGTCGCGGCCGATCACCACCGTGTCGGGGAGCTTCAGCTGCTTGGCGAACTCGTCGATGATGCGCATGTTCGCCTGGTGCGGCACGAACGCCGCGAGGTCCGACGCCTCGACCCCCGCCGCCTCCAGCGCCTGGCGCGCGACCTTGACCATCTCCCACACCGCCCAGCGGAAGACCGTGGGTCCTTCCTGTCGGAGGGTCGGCCAGGGGACCTCTCCGTCGCGGAACTGGGTCAGCGTGCCGTTCATGCCGACGGCCTCGGCCTTCGACCCGTCCGAGCCCCAGATGGTCGGCCCGATGCCGGGCGTGTCGCTCGGGCCGATGACGACGGCCCCGGCGCCGTCGCCGAGCAGGAACGAGATGCTGCGGTCGGTGGGATCCACGATGTCGCTGAGCTTCTCCGCGCCCACCACGACGACGTAGTGAGCCGCGCCGGCCCGGATGAGCGCATCAGCCTGCGCGACGCCGTACGCGAAGCCGGCGCAGGCGGCGTTCAGGTCGAACGCAGCCGCGGGGTTCGATCCGATACGGTCGGCCACGATCGCAGCCACCGAGGGAGTCTGCTTGGGGTTGCTCACCGTCGCGATGATCACGGCGTCGACCTGCTGGGGCAGCACACCCGACTTCGCGATCGCCTCCGCTGCGGCATCCGTCGCCAGATCGATCGCGGTCGTGCCGGTCAGAGCGCGCGTGCGGGTGATGATGCCGGTGCGCTGCCGGATCCACTCGTCGCTGGAGTCGATCGGGCCGATCAGGTCGTCGTTCGGGACGGAGACCTCTCCGCGAGCCGCCCCATAGGCGTAGATGCGCGTGTGTGCCGGCCCGGTGGGCTGGATGAGGGTACGAGCCATGCGGGGATCTCCGGTCATGCAGCGACGCCGCTCAGAAGGGCCTGAGCGGCGGAGAGGTCATCGGGGGATTTGACGGCGACGCTGGGGACTCCGCGCAGGGCGCGCTTGGCCAGGCCCGTCAGGGTGCCGGCGGGGGAGAGCTCGACGATGCCGCTCACGCCCGCTGCCGCGAAGGATGCCATGCACAGATCCCAGCGCACCGGCGAGGCCACCTGGTCGACCAGCTGATCCATGAACTGCGCACCCGACTCGACGCTCGCACCGTCGCGGTTCGACCAGATCGGAACCGCCGGGTCGGAAGCGGACACCGTCGACGCCGCGTGACGCAGCACCTCGACGGCGGAGCGCATGTAGCGGGTGTGGAATGCTCCGGCCACCTGCAGGGGGATCACCCGGCTGCCCGCGGGCGGCTGAGCCGAAAGCGCCTGAAGCGCCGGCAGCGACCCTGCGGCGACGATCTGGCCGCCGCCGTTGTAGTTCGCCGGGGTGAGATCGAGCTCCTCCAACCGCGCGAGGACGACTGCCTCGTCTCCGCCGATAACGGCACTCATGCCCGTCGGCTCGGCAGCGGCGGCCTCGGACATCGCACGCCCGCGGATGCCGACGAGCCGCAGCGCGTCCTCGTCGGTGATGATGCCCGCCGCCGCTGCGGCGGCGACCTCCCCGACAGAGTGTCCTGCGACGCCGCCGACGGCGCTGCGGTCCGGGAGCGCGTTCCACGACAAGAGGCTGGCGGCGACGATGAGCGGCTGGGCCACCTGGGTGTCGCGGATGCGGTCGGCGTCCCACTCGGTGCCGGCGGCCATCAGATCCACCCCGGCCCACTCTGAGTAGGCCGCCAGACGCTCCGGCGCACCGTCGATCTCGAGCCACGGGGTCAGGAAGCCGGGGGTCTGCGAACCCTGCCCGGGGAAGACGGCGATCATCACCGTTCCATCCTGTCAAGGATCAGGCGCGAGCCTCTGGCGATCTCGTCACAAGAATCGGCGAATGCTTTGTGCGCGCCGCACACACTCACGCGGGGCTGCGTCGCAGTGACGGCACCCGACGGCGTGTCGAGTCGGTGCCGATCGAACCGAGGATGAGCGCCGTCTGCAGGATGAGCGCTTCCCTCGGGCCGGTCGCATCCCAGCCGATGACGTCCGATACGCGTTTGAGGCGATAGCGGACGGTGTTGGGGTGGACGAAGAGCTCCCGCGCGGTCGCTTCGAGTGAGCGGCCGTTGTCGAGGTAGCTCCACAGCGTGGTGACCAGGTCGGCGCTGTGCGACTGCAGCGGGCGGTAGATGCGCTCCACGAGCGTCTGCTTGGCCAGCGGGTCGCCCGCCAGGGCGCGCTCGGGCAGCAGGTCGTCCGCCTCGACGGGCCGAGGGGCGTTGCGCCAGGCGCGCGCCACGGCGAAGCCGGCCAGCGATGCCCGGGCGCTCTGACTGGCGTCCACGAGGGCAGGAACCGCGGGGCCGAGCACGAGGAACCCCGGTCCGAAACCCGGTTCGAGGCGGTTCGCGATCTCGGGGAACGGCAGTTCGGGCTCGTCATCCGGACGCCCGGGCAGCTCGGCGCGCCCGAGCACCAGCACGAGCCGCGAACCCTGCACGCCGATGAGCACATCGACGCCGAGCTTGCGGGCGCTGCGACGCAGCTGGTCGACGTCGAACTGCGGCGGAGTCGTGCCCACGAGCACCGCCACCTCACCGTGGCCGTGCCATCCGAGGGCGGCGATCCTGCTCGGCAGCTCTTCGTCGGCCTCGCCCGTGAGGATCGAGTCGACCACGAGGGCCTCCAGCCGGGCATCCCACAGTCCGCGCGCCTCAGCCGCCCGGGCGTAGACATCGGCGGCGGCGAAGGCCACGTCGCGGGAGTACAGCAGGATGCCCTCGCGCAGGTCGTCGCCTTTGCCCACGAGGCGCTCCTCCGTGACCTCGACGGTGACGCGGATGAGCTGGAGCGTCTGCGTGAGACTCACGCTGCGCAGCAGCTCACGCGGGGCCGCGGCGAAGATGTCCGCGGCGATCCACGGTGTCGAGGTCGGGTCGTCGTACCACTGGATGAAGGAGGAGATACCGGCCTGCGCGACCAGCCCGACCGCCGACCGACGTGCGGGCGGCATCTCGGCGTACCACGGGAGGGTGTCCTCGAGGCGCTTGATCGTCGCGCTCGCCAGATCTCCCGAGATCCGCCGCAGCCATGCGAGGGTCTCGGTCTTGTCCATCTGCGAGGGGTGGGACGCCATCTGTGGGGTCAGCTCTCGCCGCCCGCGTTGCCGCTCGTACCCGCGGTCACATCGTGCAGACGGTACTTCTCGATCGCCTGTGCCGCGAGCGAGCGGTCGACCGCTCCCTCCTCGGCGAGTGCCTGCAGCGTGCGGACCACCATCGACGGGCCGTCGATCTTGAAGAACCGCCGAGCCGCCGCGCGCGTGTCCGAGAAGCCGAAACCGTCCGCGCCGAGCGACGCGAAGCGCTGCGGAACCCACTGACGGATCTGGTCCTGCACGGCGTGCATGTAATCGCTCACCGCGATGACCGGACCCTGGGCGTCCTTCAGCTTGTCCGTGACGTACGGCGTCCTGGGCTCCTGGTCGGGGTGCAGGAAGTTGTGCTCGTCGGCGGCGAGTCCATCACGGCGCAGTTCGGTCCACGACGTGACCGACCACACGTCGGCGCTCACGCCCCAGTCCTCGCGGAGCAGCTTCTGCGCCTCGAGCGCCCACGGCACACCGACGCCCGAGGCGAGCAGCTGGGCGCGCGGCCCGTCGCCCGAATCGGCGGAGATGTGATGGATGCCGCGCACGATGCCGTCGACGTCCACACCGGCCGGCTCCGCGGGCTGCACGAGCGGCTCGTTGTACACCGTCAGGTAGTACATGACGTTGGGATCCGGGTGCGTGCCGCCGTACATGCGGTCAAGGCCCGCCCGCACGATGTGCGCGATCTCGTAGCCGAAGGCCGGGTCGTACGACACCGTCGCCGGGTTGGTCGAGGCCAGCAGGTGGGAGTGTCCGTCCGCGTGCTGCAGCCCCTCTCCGGTGAGCGTGGTGCGTCCGGCGGTGGCGCCGATGATGAAGCCGCGTGCCATCTGGTCGCCGGCGGCCCACTGCGCGTCGCCCGTGCGCTGGAAGCCGAACATCGAGTAGAAGATGTAGACCGGGATGAGCGGCTCGCCGTGCGTCGCGTACGACGTGCCGACGCCCGTGAAGGCGGCGAGGGCACCCGCCTCGTTGATGCCCACGTGCAGGATCTGGCCCTGGGGGCTCTCCTTGTACGCCAGCAGCAGTTCGCGGTCGACGGACGTGTAGTGCTGACCGTTCGGGTTGTAGATCTTCGCCGTCGGGAAGAAGGCGTCCATTCCGAAAGTGCGCGCCTCGTCGGGGATGATCGGCACGATGCGGTGCCCGAAGCCCTTCGACCGCAGCAGATCCTTCAGGAGTCGGACGAACGCCATGGTGGTGGCGATCTCCTGCGTTCCGGAGCCCTTCTTGGGCTGCGAGTAGGCGGAGTCGTCGGGCAGCTCGAGCCCGACGTGGGTTGAGCGGCGCTCGGGCAGGAAGCCGCCGAGTGCGCGGCGGCGCTCCATCAGGTACTGGATGGTCTCGTCCTGCTGACCCGGGTTGTAGTACGGCGGTAGGTACGGGTTCTGTTCGAGCTGAGCGTCGGAGATCGGAACGTGCATCTCATCGCGGAAGTGCTTGAGGTCCTCGAGCGTCATCTTCTTCATCTGGTGCGTCGCGTTGCGCCCCTCGAAGTGCTTGCCGAGCCCGTAGCCCTTGATCGTCTTGGCGATGATCACGGTCGGCTGACCCTTGTGCTCGACAGCCGCCTTGTACGCCGCGTAGACCTTGCGGTAGTCGTGGCCGCCGCGCTTGAGGCTCCAGATCTGGTCGTCGCTGTAATCCTTGACCAGGGCGCGGGTGCGCTCGTCGCGACCGAAGAAGTTCTCGCGCACATACGCGCCGTCCTCGGTCTTGTACGTCTGGTAGTCGCCGTCCGGAGTGACGTTCATGAGGTTCAGCAGGGCGCCGTCCGTGTCGCGCGAGAGCAGTTCGTCCCACTCGCGGCCCCACACCACCTTGATCACGTTCCAGCCGGCGCCGCGGAAGAAGCTCTCCAGCTCCTGGATGATCTTGCCGTTGCCGCGCACCGGGCCGTCCAGGCGCTGCAGGTTGGCGTTGACGACGAAGGTCAGGTTGTCCAGGCCCTCGTTCGCAGCGACCTGCAGCTGACCGCGGCTCTCCACCTCGTCCATCTCGCCGTCGCCCAGGAACGCCCAGACGTGCGCGTCCGAGACGTCCTTGATCCCACGGTTGGTCAGGTACTTGTTCGTCATCGCCTGGTAGATGGCGTTGATCGGGCCGAGCCCCATCGAGACCGTCGGAAACTGCCAGAAGTCCGGCATCAGCCGCGGATGCGGGTAGGAGGGGATGCCGTTCGGCGCGGCGGACTTCTCCTGGCGGAAGCCGTCGAGCTGGTCTTCGCTGAGGCGACCCTCCAGGAAGGCTCGGGCGTAGGTGCCGGGGGAGGCGTGCCCCTGGATGAAGATCTGGTCTCCGCCCGAGGGGTGATCGGCGCCGCGGAAGAAGTGGTTGAACCCCACTTCGTACAGGGACGCGGACGAGGCATACGTCGAGATGTGGCCGCCGACACCGATTCCCGGACGCTGCGCGCGGTGCACGGTGACCGCGGCGTTCCAGCGGATCCACGCGCGGTAGCGGCGCTCGATCTCCTCGTCGCCGGGGAAGTCCGGCTCGTTCTCGGGAGCGATGGTGTTGATGTAATCGGTGGTCGGCACCATCGGCACGCCGAGGTGAAGATCCTTCGAGCGCTTGAGCAGGCTCAGCATGATCTCGCGGCCGCGGCCGTGGCCCTTCGCGGCGACGAGCTGCTCGAGCGACTCCTGCCACTCCGCCGTCTCGTCGGGATCGCTGTCAAGGGGGCCCTGGGAGTACGGATCCTGGTCGTGGACAGTCACGGAAGACCTTTCGTCGTCTGGCAGATCGTGCCAGGTAATCGCCTGTGATGCGGCGCAGGCTTTGTTCGGCATGCACAACGCACCAGCATCCAGCCTAGCGAGTCCCTGCCCGCGCGACGCCGCTGCGGTGCGTTCTAGACTGAGGCCGAGGGCCTTTAGCTCAGCTGGTAGAGCGCCACGTTTACACCGTGGATGTCGTCGGTTCGATCCCGGCAGGGCCCACGCATCCGCGTCGGGGGGCCCGGGGTAGGTTGGACGCGTGAAAGCAAGCCCCGCGGATCAGCGCCGCCTCCTGGAAGTCGCCGAACTCGACACCCGCATCCGACAGGCGGACGCCGCTCGCCGCAACCCGCCTCAGGCGGCGCGCGTGCAGGCACTTCTCGCCCAGCGTCAGACCTTCGCGCAGGAACTGGCGACCAGGCTGGGCGCCCGCGATGATCTGCGCGCGGAGATGGCGCGCATCGAATCGGACGTGGCGATGGTCGACGCGCGGCGCGCGCGTGATGCGGAGCGGCTGAACTCGACCAGCAACATGAAGGAAGCGCAGGGGCTCGAGAGCGAGCTCGCTTCGCTCGCACGACGCAAGAGCGATCTCGAGGACGCCGAGCTCGAGGTGATGGAACGGCTCGAGCAGGCCGACGCGGCCGTGGCGGAGCAGGAGTCGGTGATGGGGCAGACCAACGCCGAGGGCGCCGCCCTGAGCGCGGAGGCCAAGCGCGTCGTGGCCGAGGCTTCGGCCGCGTTCGAGGCTGCGACCCGCGACCGTGCGGCTGTGGCCGAGACGGTCGCCGGCGACCTGCTGGCCTTCTACGACCGCGTTTCGGCGCGCAGTTCCGGTGCAGCGCTGCTGCGACGCGGGACGTGCGAGGGATGCCGCATGGTGCTGGCCGGGACCGATCTGCAGGCCGCCCGACTCGCCGCCGAGGACGAAGTCATCACCTGCCCCGAATGCGGCTGCATCCTCGTGCGCACGGAGGAGTCGGGTCTGTGACCCGCCGGCTCATCGTCGAAGCCGACGGTGGCTCGCGCGGAAACCCCGGCGTCGCGGCAGGGGGCGCGGTGGTGATCGACGCGGCATCCGGAGCCGTGCTCAGTGAGGTCGGGGTCTACGTCGGCGTCGCCAGCAACAACGTGGCCGAGTATCACGGCCTGCTCGCAGGACTCGAGGCCGCGCTGGAGCGCGATCCCGCGGCATCCCTTCACGTCCGCCTCGACTCGAAGCTCGTCGTCGAGCAGATGACCGGTCGGTGGAAGATCAAGCATCCCGACATGCAGGTGCTCGCCGGCCGCGCACGCTCGCTCATCGGGGAACGGGACGTCTCCTTCGAGTGGGTTCCGCGCCTCGAGAACAGGCGAGCGGACGCCGCGGCGAACGAATCGATGGATCGCCGCGAGAGCTTCCGGCGGGACATCGACGGTGGACAGGCCTGACGGCGCGAGCTGGATCGTCCTCGGCAAGGAAGACGCGGGGACGGTCGCGGTGATCCTCGGACCGGACGGGACCGAGCGCGAGCGGATGACGCTGCGCGCGGCGGAGTTGCCCGGCTGGGTCGGCGCTGTCGAGAGCCACTCGCCGGTGCGATGGGTGTGGAATGACACACCACGGTGGTACGCGGACCTGCTTTCGGCCGGCGTCCGCGTCGGCCGATGCCACGATCTGCGCCTGTGTCACGCGATCCTCCGCGACTCCGCGCTCGTCGCCGGCGACGCGGCGGTCAGGAGGCCATCAGGCTGGGACGTCGACCCCTTCCTGGCCGAAACGGCATCGGCGCCGACGCTGTTCGACCTCGGTGGGACGGAGACCACCGCCGGACCGCCTGCCGACATCGACGAGTGTGTGAGCGAGTTCGCCCGCCAGCGCGCGGCGGTCGAGGAGTCACCCGCAGCCGGACGGCTGCGCCTGCTGACCGCCGCCGAATCAGCCGGCGCTCTGATCGCCGTCGAACTCCGCACGGCCGGGCTTCCGTGGGATGCCGCCGCCCATGACGCGATTCTGATCGACGTGCTCGGCGAGCGGCCCGCGACCGGCGGACCGCCGGCGAAGCTGGAGGACGCCGCGCGGCGCGTGCGCGAGGCGCTGGGAGACGCCGGTGCGAGCCTGGATTCGCAGCCGAAGCTCCTGCGCTCGCTGCACCGGGCCGGAGTGCTGGCCGAGTCCACGAGCCGCTGGGAGCTGGCGCGGTACCGGCATCCGGTGGTCGAGCCGCTGCTGGAGTACAAGAAGCTGTCGCGGCTGCTCTCGGCCAACGGCTGGTCGTGGCTGGACGAGTGGGTGCACGACGGCAGATTCCGCCCCGTCTACGTGCCCGGCGGAGTGGTGACGGGCCGGTGGGCCTCCTCCGGCGGCGGCGCGCTGCAGATCCCGCGCCAGCTGCGCGCAGCAGTGCGCGCCGATCCCGGCTGGCGTCTCGTGATCGCCGACGTCGCCCAGCTGGAGCCGCGTGTGCTGGCAGCGATGTCCCGCGACACCGCCCTGGCGGACGCGGCGCGCGGCAGGGATCTCTACGCCGGCATCGTCGACACCGGGGCGGTCGCCGAACGCGCCGAGGCGAAGGTCGCGATGCTCGGCGCGATGTACGGCGCGACCACAGGGGAGAGCGGCCGCCTTGTTCCCCGCCTGCGTCGTACGTTCCCCCGGGCCATGCGGCTCGTCGACGAGGCTGCCCGCACGGGCGAGAACGGGGGAGTGGTCACCACCTGGCTCGGACGGAGTTCTCCGGCTCCTTCCGCCACCTGGCACGACGCCCAGTCGCAGGCCAGCGATGTCGCGGCATCCGACGCGGATGAGATGCGCGCGCGCCGATGGGCGCGCGACCGCGGCCGGTTTACGCGGAACTTCATCGTTCAGGGCACCGCCGCCGAATGGGCGCTCGCGTGGATGGGCGACCTCCGAGGACGGCTGGCGGCCATGCCGGGGGTCGTCGCGAGCACCGGTGCGCCGCGCTCGGGAGTCGTGTTCGCGAGAGCACCGCATCTGGCCTTCTTCCTCCACGACGAGGTCATGGTGCATGTCCCCGCCGGGCACGCGGAGGCCGTCGCCGAGGCGGTGCGCGAGGCGGCCGCAGCCGCAGGCCGCCTCCTGTTCGGGGACTTCCCGATCGACTTCCCGCTCGAGCTGCGCGTCGTGCAGACGGCGGACAAGGGCTGAGCGGGCATGCGCAGAGGGTGATCCCGGGGCGACCGGGTTAGACTCGGCGACGCGAGTGGGTCGGCTGGACGGTCGCGTCGCTGCGGTTCACCGCAGCGCCGAGGAACGTCCGGGCTCCACAGGGCAGGGCGGTGGGTAACACCCACCCGGAGTGATCCGCGAGACAGTGCCACAGAGAACAGACCGCCACGGCTTCGGCCGCGGTAAGGGTGAAACGGCGGTGTAAGAGACCACCGGGGTCGTGGTGACACGACCCGCAAGGTAAACCTCGCCCGGAGCAAGGTCAGACAGAGGATGTTGACGCGGCCCGCCGAGTCCTCGGGTAGACCGCATGAGCGGCACGGCAACGTGTCGCCGAGAGAGATGACCGTCCACGGGGCTCACGCCCCCGGACAGAACCCGGCGTACAGGCCGGCCCATTCGCCCTCTCGAGGATCAGTCGAGGGCCAAGGCGGCGGCCCCGATGATCCCGGCGTTGTTGCGGTGCACCGCCGGGAGTATCGGCGTGTTCAGCTTCAGCAGCGGCAGGAACGAATCGGCGTGCTTGGAGACGCCGCCGCCGACGATGAACAGATCGGGCGTGAAGAGGAATTCGACGTGGCTGTAGTACACCTGCAGCCGCTTGGCCCACGCTGTCCAATCCAGCGCTTCGCGCTCCATCGCCGAGTAGGCCGCCCAAGCCTCGAAGTCGTTCTTGTGGCCAGCGCGCTGAAGGTGACCGAGCTCGGAGTTGGGCACCAGCACGCCGTTGTAGATCATCGCGGACCCGATTCCGGTCCCGAGCGTGGTCAGGATCGTCAGACCCTGGATGCCGCGCGCTGCGCCGTAGCGCATCTCGGCGACGCCGGCGACGTCGGCGTCGTTGGCGAAGTGGATGTCGCGTCCGAGCCCGTCCTCGAAGAACTTCTCGGCCTCGAAGCCGATCCACTTCTTCGAGACGTTCGCAGCCGAGAGGGTGCGCCCGGACTTCACGATGGCGGGGAAGGCCACGCCCAGCGGGATCGCGTCCTCGAGCACCTCGAGCTTCTCCAGAACCTTCAGGACGGCTGCCAGGACGTCCTTCGGCTCGGCTCCCTGCGGGGTCGCGACCTTGATGCGGTCGCTGAGCAGCGTCCCCGCTTCCAGATCGACGATCGCCGCCTTGATGCCTGTTCCGCCGATGTCCACACCGACAGCGCGAGTCTTGTCCGTAGCCATGGGCCCAGCCTATCCAGGAGCGCGCGGGCGATCAGTAGGATCGAGCGAGTGAACCCGTCGAACGATTCGGGGATCGCGGGAGGAGCGGGAAGTGACCGGCGACAGCGAGAAGTACTGGTACAACCTCACGACCGGCGAGGTGGAGCGCGGCTTCGTGTCGCCCCACGTCGATCGCGCCGGCCCTTTCGAGACCGCTGAAGAGGCGGCGCGGGCTCCCGAGATCATCCGCGAACGCTCCCGGGCATGGGCTGACGAGGAGCGACGCGACGCCGCGCCGCGCTCGGCGGAGCCCGCAACGCCCGCAGACGACGAGAACTAGACCGGCCGCTCGGCCGGCACCGGAGGGGAATCGATGGACAAGCAGCGTGACTTCGTACTGCGAACGATCGAGGAGCGCGGCGTCAAGTTCGTCCGCCTCTGGTTCACCGACGTCATCGGCACCCTCAAGTCCGTGGCGATCGCCCCGGCCGAGGTCGAAGGCGCCTTCGCAGAGGGTCTCGGCTTCGACGGCTCGGCCATCGAGGGGCTGACCCGCTCGTACGAGTCGGATCTGCTGGCCCATCCCGACCCGACGACCTTCCAGATCCTGCCCTGGCGGGGCGAGATCGACCCGACGGCGCGCATGTTCTGCGACATCACGACGCCGGACGGTCAGCCCGCCGTCGCCGATCCCCGCCACGTCCTCAAGCGGTCGCTCGCCAAAGCCGCCGACGCCGGATTCACGTTCTACACGCACCCCGAGATCGAGTTCTACCTGTTGAAGTCCTCCTCGTTCGGCCCCGAGGGTCCCGAGCCGGTCGACTCGGCGGGCTACTTCGACAATGTGCCCGGAGGCACCGCCCACGACTTCCGCCGCCGTTCGGTGCGCATGCTGGAAGACCTCGGCATCTCGGTCGAGTTCAGCCATCACGAGGGCGGTCCCGGCCAGAACGAGATCGACCTGCGATATGCCGATGCCCTTGCCACTGCCGACAACATCATGACGTTCCGCACCGTCATCAAAGAGGTCGCGATCGAGCAGGGCGTCTACGCGACCTTCATGCCCAAGCCGCTCGGCGGCAAGCCCGGAAGCGGCATGCACACCCACATGTCTTTGTTCGAGGGGGATGTGAACGCGTTCTACGAGGAGGGCGCGACCTACCAGCTGTCGCAGACCGGCCGCCATTTCATCGCGGGCCTGCTGCGCCATGCGGCTGAGATCTCGGCGGTCACCAACCAGTTCGTCAACTCGTACAAGCGCCTGTGGGGCGGCGACGAGGCTCCGAGTTTCATCACCTGGGGCCACAACAACCGCTCGGCGCTCGTGCGCGTCCCGATGTACAAGCCGAACAAGGGGCAGTCCTCCCGGGTCGAGTACCGCGCCCTCGACTCGGCCGCCAACCCCTACCTGGCCTACGCGCTGATGCTCGCCGCGGGCCTCAAGGGCATCGAGGAGGGCTACGAGCTGCCCCCCGAGGCCGAGGACAACGTGTGGTCGCTGACGGATGCCGAGCGTCGCGCTCTCGGCTACGCCCCGCTGCCGGCCAGCCTGGATCACGCCCTCGAGTACATGGAGGAGTCGGAGCTCGTGGCCGAGACGCTCGGCGAACAGGTCTTCAATTACGTGCTGCTCAACAAGCGCAAGGAGTGGCAGGAGTACCGCTCGCAGGTCACGCACTTCGAGCTGAAGAGCAACCTCGAGATGCTCTGAGCTCGCCCCGCGAGACGATGTCCACGAGCGAACGGTCGCAAGCCCTCACCCATCTCGCGCGGATCGGGTTCAGCCGCCTGGCCGAGGCGGAGGCCGAGCTCCTCGAGCTGCAGTCGCTGCTCGGTCTGCAGCGCGAGGAACTGACCGGTCCGGCGTCCCGGGCCGCCGATCCGGACGCCGCGGTCTCGGCGCTCACCCGGATCGCCCGCAGGGATGCGGCATCCGTCCGCGCTCTTCGCGATGACCAGACCGGATGGCGCTCGCTGTGGGCGCTGCTGGGGGCCTCGACCGGATTCGCGGACTTCTACCTGCGCCATCCCGAGGAGCTCGCCCATCTCGCCGGTGCCGGAACGGCCCTGCCGACTCCCGATGAGCTGCGCAGCGCGCTGCTGGCCTCGGTCGGAGCCGTCGACGGGTTCGCGGACGACGGCACGGAAGCCGCGTGGGTGGCGCTGCGGGTGCGGTACCGGCAGCTGATCGCGGCGATCGCGGCGTACGACCTCCTGAGCTCGTCCCCGGTGGACGAGCTCGCACGCGTGGCGGCGCGGCTCGCCGACGCCGCGGGCGCCGCGCTCGAGGCGTCGTTGTGCGTCGCGCGCACGCGAGTGGCAGGTGGCGCGCCCGGAGCGGGGCTGTTCCCGCGTGAGGAAGTGGCGGCGACCCGTCTCGCCGTCATCGGGATGGGCAAGGCGGGCGCTCGCGAGCTCAATTACGTGAGCGATGTGGATGTCATCTTCGTGGCGGGCGCCGCTGAGGGCGCGGCCGAGGAGATCGGGGAGAGCCGGATCGTCGATATCGCGACTCGCCTCGCCGTCCAGACGATGCGGGGGATCGCCGGGGTCGAGGTGGAGCCGCCGCTGTGGGAGGTCGATGCGAACCTCCGTCCGGAGGGCAAGCAGGGGGCGCTGGTGCGCACCCTGGATTCGCATCTGTCGTACTACGACCGATGGGCCAAGAGCTGGGAGTTCCAGGCGCTCCTGAAAGCACGACCGATCGCCGGAGACGCCGCGCTCGGCGCGGCCTACGTCGACGCGGTGCAGCCGAAGATCTGGACCAGCGCCGCACGCGAGAACTTCGTCGACAGCGTGCAGCGCATGCGGGAGCGGGTCACCGAGCACATTCCGGCCGCCGAAGTGGCGTACCAGCTGAAACTCGGACCGGGCGGCATCCGGGACATCGAGTTCACCGTGCAGCTGCTCCAGCTCGTGCACGGACTGTCGGACGACCGCATCCGGCAGCGCGGGACGCTCGAGGCACTCGACGCCCTCGTCGAGCAGGGATACATCGGCAGAGCGGAGGCGGGGACCTTCTCGCACGACTACCGAGTGCTGCGCGTGCTCGAGCATCGCATGCAGCTGCGCAATCTGCGCCGGACCCACCTCATGCCTTCCCGCCCCGATGAGCTGCGCGTCCTTGCCCGGGCCTCGGGCATCGCCGAATCCGGCGAGAAGATCTGGCAGCGGTGGGAGACCGTCAAGCGCGAAGTCCGCGACATCCACGTGCGCCTGTTCTATCGTCCGCTGCTGTCGGCCGTCGCAGCGCTGCCCGAGGAGGGCCGCACGCTCTCGCCCGCGCAGGCGCACGACCGACTTGCCGCCATCGGCTTCACCGACCCGATCGGCGCCCTCCGCCACATCGCCGCGCTCACGAGCGGGCTGAGCCGCGGCGCCACGATCCAGCGGCACCTGATGCCGATCATGATCCGCTGGTTCGCGGACGGCGTCGATCCCGACTACGGGCTGCTCGCGTTCCGGCGCATCAGCGAGCGACTCGGCAGCACGCCGTGGTTCCTGCGCATGTTGCGCGATTCCTCCGGGGCAGCCGAGAACCTCACCCGTGTGCTGTCCAGCTCGCGCTACGTCGGCGAGCTCATGGAATGGATTCCCGAATCCGCCGCCTGGCTGGACGATCCCGAGCTGCTCCGGCCCCGGACCGGCCGGGCGCTGCAGGATGAAGCCCGCGCGATCGAGTCGCGGCACGCGGCGATCGACGATGCCATGCGATCGGTGCGGGCGCTCCGCCGCCGTGAACTGCTGCGGATCGCGATGTCGGCGATCCTCGGCACCTCCACGATCGAGGAGATCGCGAACGCCCTCACGACGGTGACCGAAGTCACGATCCAGGCGACGCTGCGGGCGGTGCGACGCGACATCGTGCCGGCGGAGGATGCCGCACTGGATTTCTCCGTGATCGCGATGGGCCGGTTCGGTGGCAGTGAGCTCGGGTTCGGGTCGGATGCCGACGTGATGTACGTGTACCGCCCCAACGGCGTGGACGCGCAGCGGGCGCACGAGCTGTCCCTGCAGATCGTGGCCGGCCTGCGCAGGCATTCCGAGGATCACCGGGTTCCTCTCGATCTGGATGCGGGACTGCGGCCCGAGGGCCGCAACGGGCCCATGGCCCGCTCGCTCGCCGCGTACGGCGAGTACTACCGACGGTGGTCGCTTTCGTGGGAAGCCCAGGCGCTCCTGCGCGCACGCGGTGTCGCCGGAAGCGTCAAGCTGATCGGGGCCTTCACCGCTCTCGCCGACGACGTGCGCTATCCGGCAACCGTGGATCCGCAGGGACTGCGCGAGATCAAGCGCATCAAGGCCCGCGTCGAGAACGAACGACTGCCGCAGGGCGCAGACCCCGCGCGTCACCTCAAGCTCGGGCCGGGGTCGCTCAGCGATGTCGAGTGGCTCGTGCAGCTGCTGCAGCTCGAGCACGCGCACCGGGTGCCCGGAATGCGCACGACCTCGACGATCGACGCCCTGCGGGCCGCTCAGGATGCCGGGATCGTGGCCGAGACCGCCGCCGACCGGCTGACCGAGGCCTGGCGCCTGGCCAGCAGGCTCCGCTCGGCCAACACGCTGCTGTCGGGCCAGACCAGCGACGTGCTGCCCACCGACCGCAAGAAGCTGGACGGCATCGGCCGCCTGCTCGGTTACCCGCCACGGTCTGCGACTCAGGTCGAGGAGGACTACCTGGGAACCACCCGCCGCGCGCGGCGCGTGTTCGAGAAGCTCTTCTACGGCTGATCCGGTTTCAGACGCCGGAAGGGCCCCGGTTGCCCGGGGCCCTTCTTTGCGCAGTGCGCGTCAGACGCCGAAGTACAGCTCGAACTAATTGACGGTCGATGCTCATCCGTGTGGACAGGTCAATTGTGCGGAATTCCGCGGGTTTTCGGGGGACGGTCGATGCGGCTCGATGCCGGTCGATGGCATTTTGCGGACTGTTTGCGGACGGCCACCGGATTCCGACGTGCAGTCTCTGGACGGCAGACGCGGACAGCCGGTGACCGTTAGCGGCGCGGATCGTACCGCTGGCCCGCGAACCCTTGCTCGTCCAGATGAGCTAGTAGAGCGAGATAAGCGGTGCGTTCCGTCGCCTCGTCGGGTCCGAGCCGGGCCACACGCCACTCGCCGTAAAGGACATGCGCCTCCATCTCCCGCCGATACACATGTAGCGGGTCCGCTGGAGTGTCGGTAAGACCCTGCTCATCGAGATGCTCTTGAAGTTTTCTCAGGGCCAACCACGCCGCCCCGGCGTCACCGCCGCCAGATTGACAGGCAGCCTCGGCGTACTCCCAGTAACCACGAAGTTCTCTGGTCCGGTCGCGTAGCGGTTGGGGCTCTCGTGGATGCTCGCTGTGGTGGTGGACGCGAAGCTAACCCCAGGCGAAGCGCGGATCTTGGTCAGTAGTCCAGTCGCACAACGCGCATGCGATTGGCGTGGCGCGCACCGCTGGCAACTCCGGTATTGCAGGCCACTCCTCATTCGTCATGTGCTGAGCGTAGGGTCAGCTGCCCGCCCGTCGTCGGCGGGGCATCCCGGCGTGCGCGTGTCGGTAACGTGACCGACTCGCGCCGGTCGTACCGTCGACCCATCGCGCACCCGCTCGATAGATAACTGAATAGAAAGGGCCTCCGATGAATAAGGGACCCGTTTCAATCCAACTGCTGGCCGAAATCAACGCGTTGGTGCAACAACCGTTGGTCCAGTTCTTGGTGCTCTGGCTTCTTCTCAAGCTCGCCAGTTAGAACGCTACTCCCTGCCGGGCCCATAACCCGGCAGGGAGTCTCTGTCCTAAAGCATCCGCAGGTGGAGAGTCCATCGTCATATCGAACAAGGTAGCGGCGTCTCAGCCGGGCCTACTTACGTGGTCTTCTGTTCCGCAAGCGCGGCTTCTCGTTCCGCTTTCTCTGGGAGCAGGATCTGATGCCCATTCTCGTAGCCCGCACACGACGCCGTCGTATCAGGTGAAAGACCCAGCGCCAGGCGGATCTCCTGAGCCGCAGTCGACGCAGCAGTGGCGTCCGGGAAGACGACGTTTCGGAACTGCTCATAGGATGAGGCGTTCTTCATCGCGCTGAGGGGACCCACGTCGGCGAGACTCGCGTCACGAACGATGATGACCTCAGGTGCCACAGCTGAAGGCCATAGGAAGTACGGGTCATCGAACAGCAACACAGAGTTATACCTGGCATCGAGGGCAACGCCCGCAGCAGCTTTCGCCTGATCCAGGTCAGGACCGGTGCCATTCGCATAGGCGTCATCCCAGCCGGCGAACCCGTCGGCCACGGCTTTCGCGCTCACGTTGGTGGGGCAGATGATCTGTAAGTAGCGTTCTCCAGCTTCGGCATCGCTCAGCTGAATCGGTCCCGAATCGATAGAAGGACTGGGACTGGGCGTCGGGCTGGGACTGGGACCTGGCGTTGTGGGAGCGGACTGGGGAGCAGGACCCGCGGTGCACCCCGCTGCCCCAATAGCGATCATCACCGAAAGCGTGAACGCGGCCAGTTTTTCACAGTCCCCCCCAAGACGCAGCGCGGTTCTGCGCGTGTGCGCCCAGTGTGGCACAGCGCTCAGCCACACCGCCGTGGATTAATTCCGCGGTCGATCCACCGCGAACGACGGCGGAATGGCGATCACCAACTAGGGCGTGTCTCCCAAATGGCCTAGCCAGGTGAGGATTGCGCTGAGATTGACGGCGGCCCGTAGGTGATGGCGAGTCTGTCGTAGCGAGTGGCGAGCCCTCTCCAGGCGGCGGCTTAGAAGCCGGGTGACCTGCCGCCCCGGTGCCCGCGGCGTTTGCGGGCAACGATCTGGTTGCTCTTCTCCGGTCCGGGCTGCGCAGCGCGATCCAAAAAGTCGAGCTTCCGATTGGCGGTGATGGTCCGCCAAGCGGTGTCTCCCGCTTGAAGGCCGAGGGCAGACGGGGCCGTCTCAGACGACCTCGAAGTTGGCCATCATCATCATGTCCTCATGTTCGAGGTTGTGGCAGTGGAAGACGTACTTCCCGCGGTAGCCGTCGAAGCGGATCAGGAGTTCTGCCCTGCCGCCGTTGTCGAGGTTCACGGTGTCCTTCCAGCCCTGGTTGTAGCGGCCGGGATCGTCGTTGCCGTCGCGTCCGATGACTTGGAAAGGGGCGAGGTGGATGTGGAACGGATGCTCGACGTTCTGCGCGCGAATGGTCCACTTCTCGGTCGCGCCGAGCTGTGGGCGCGCGACGATGGTGTCAGGCGTGAACGGCTGGCTATTCACAGTCCACAGCGTCATGCCGTGGGCTTGGGCTCCCCCGCGAGCGAAGACGAACTCCCGCTCGACGCTCACGTCGTCTTCCGAGAGCGATTCTAGGGCGGCGAGACGGTCCGGTACGACGCTCGTGTCAGCTTCATTGCGGGTGACGACGAACCGCATTACCTGGGAGGTGCCGCCGCTGCCGTTCTCGTTCACCATCGTGATCTGATCGCCGACGTTGTGGCCGGAGAAGTCCACGATCACGTCGAATCGCTCTGCTTGGGCGATGTCGATCGCGTCGTGCTCGACGGGGGCTGCGAGCAGTCCCTGGTCGCTGCCGATCTGGGTGAAGCCGGGTCCGCCGTCGAGACGGAGGCGGTAGCGGCGAGCGTTGGAGGCGTTGAGGATGCGGAACCGGTACTTCGTGTCGGACACTTCCAGCACCGGCCAAGGGGCGCCGTTGACGAGAATGCAGTCGCCGAGGACGCCGCTCATGTAGTCGTCGGTGACCCCAGGAGTGCCGGTCAGGGTGGGGTCGACCGAGGGGTAGAGAAACGAGCCGTCGGCGGCGAAGGAGCGATCGAGAATCATCAGCGGGATGTCCCGATCGCCGGAGGGAAGGCCGAGGGAGTCCTCGGTGTCGTCGTGGATGAGATGGAAGCCCGCCAGGCCGCGGTAGACCTGCGGGCCTGTGAAGTCCATCCGGTGGTCGTGGTACCACAACGTCGCGGCGGCCTGCTCCATGTCGTAGACATATTCCTTGCTGCCGATCACGCTCGTCCCGCCGTGCCCTGAGTGTCCGCCCGCACCGCTGGCCGGCAGGATAAGGTCGGTCGGATACCCGTCGTGCTCGGGTGCCGTCTTGCCTCCGTGCAGGTGCACGGACACAGGCACCGGCAGCTCGTTGAAATGGGTTACGACGGTGCGGCGGCCGCTGCGGGAGACGATGGTCGGGCCGGGAAGGATGCCGTTGTATCCCCATACCTCGGTCGTGAGCCCGGCGAGGATCGCGGCCTGCCCGATCTTCTGCGTGATCTCGTAGTAGTCGGTGGTCCCGTCGCGGCGGACTGGTTCGAGGACGGGCGGGATCGGCAGGCGAGCGCGGAATGCCTCGGGAAGTGGCGCCTCGCTGTCGAGCACGCGTCCCGCGCTTCCCTGAATGCTGTTGTTGGAGCCACCGCTGTCGATATTGCACGCGGCCAGCAGGTTCGACAAGGCGACACCGGCCACCGTTGCCCCGCCGATCTTCAGCACCGTACGGCGGGAAAGGTCGCCGCGGCGAGGCTCACTCATCGATCGCCTTCTCCGATTTGCGCTTCGTACTCCGGTTGTAGGTCAGGACGGCGATGACCGCTCCGAGCACAGCGAAGACGGGCATGAGGAAGCCGAGCACGATGCCGAGGCCGATCGGGATGGTCCCGTTGCTAAGGAAGGCGGTCGCCAGGAGGTCTTGGACAATGAGTGCGAGCAGCACTCCACCGATGACACCGAGCGCGCCGATTCCAACTTTTCGCATTGCATTCCTTTTCATTGGTTGCCTCTCCGCGGACCTGGACCGTGGGGGAGAGAGACGGGTTGTCAGGGCTGTTTGGTCGGGGACTTCCGTGCGCGTCGCGTGAGGTAGCCGTGGTCGATCACGAGTGCGATGACCATGCCCGCGACAGCGAGCGAGAGGGTGACCGCGCCCACGAGAAGCGCGAGGACCAGCGGAAGGTCGCCGGGCGCGATGAATCGGGCAAGGAGGCCGACGAGGAGACCGCCGATCAGGCCGAGAATCCCGACGCCGACCTTGCGTATGGGGGTTGTCGTTCGGTCGGTGTTCCCAGCAGGGGCTGCCCGGGCGAAGAACGACTGCTCTGGCGCGCCGAGGGACGCGGGAACTGGCGGCTGAGGCCACACGACGCGGGCCTTCAGATCCCGGATGGCTGCGTCAGTGCGTGCCTCATCGGCTTCGGTGCGCTCATCCGAGTCGTGCGGATCGCCAGGCTCGTGGGGCGTGTTGGTCATGAGTCTGCCTTCCGGCTCGGCTCAGCGGGACTTGACGGCATCGCGGGACCGGGCGCCTCGGACGCGCTGGAGCAGGAGCGCCATTCCACCGGCGGCCAGACCCCAGATCGCGTTGGTCAGCAAGACCGGGATGATTGCGATGGGCATGGCGAGCGGGCCCTGGAGCTCCCCGGTGAGGATCGGGGAGAGGATGCCGCTGAGGATGATGGAGAACACCGCGTAGGCGAGCCCGGTGAACAACAAGGTCAGCACGGGATGGGCGGTCTTGCTCAGACCGACGACCACGATCCAGACGGCCGAGATGACGAGGGTGATGATGATCGGCACCGCGGGAGAGTCGCTGACATCGAGCTGATACTCGACGATGCTCACAAGTGGCCGGACCAGCGCGAGCGCCCCGAGGCCGAGGATGAGGGGCCATTGAAGTGACTTGATTGTGTTCATGCCAGCAACGCTAGAAACGCGCTCGCGTCATCACATCGGCCTCCGCTCTCGACCTGTGTCGCCCCCGGTCTCGTCTTCTGTACGTCGAGAAGCGACACCGGGCATCGCCTGGAGGCTCATGACTGAGAGCCCTGTCTGCTCGTACCCTTGGTGGTATGGCTGAACGATCTTCGGCGCCCCCGCGTGGGCCGGTGGGCGATGGTCGCCGCGCTGGGCATGTGGCGGCGTGGGTCATCGACACGCTGCTGGGAACGGCGGTCGCACTCGCGCTCACCCTCATCATCGCTACGGGTTCGGGTGGCGCTAAGCCGCCCGATGTCATCGCGTACCTGTTCGCGGCTGGCTTCGGCGCTCTGATGCTGCTACGCCGGAGGATGCCGCGGACAGTGCTCGTGCTCAGCGTGCTCGGGCTGTTCGCCTACTACACCCTCGACTATCCGCCGATCGGCGTCGCCGTCCCGGTGCTGGCCGCCCTGTTCTCCGCAGCCGAGGCCGGACTGACGCTGTGGTCGACAGGAGCAGCAATTGTCGTTTTCGGCGTATCCATGTTCTACCGGGTCTACGACGGCGCAGAGGCGCTCGGGTTCCTTCTCGGCTACGAGTCCGTCTCCAACCTCGCTCTGTTCGCCGCGGCGATCGCGCTCGGATACAGCGTTCGAGCCCGCCGCCTCCGGGCGGCACAGCAGGCCGAAATCGCCCGCCTCGCCGAGGCGCAACTCGCTCGCGAGGCGGAGCTGCGGATACAGAGCGAACGTGAGCGCATCTCCCGCGAACTGCACGACACGGTGGGTCACACCATGTCGGTCATCTCCCTCCACGCAGGGGTAGGGGCCGAAGCCGTCGGGCAAGATGACCGCGCGGTCAGCGACGCCCTCGAACGCATCCGGTCGGCCAGCACACGATCGCTCCGAGAATTGCGCTCGATGGTGCGCATCCTGCGCTCGACCTCCGACCGCGACGAGACACGGGGCATCCACTCGCTCTCGGCCGTGCAAGAGCTCGCGGATGCGGCCAGAGGTGCCGGCGTCGAGGTGACGACCGATATCACCACGAGCCCTTCGGAGTTGTCTGCTCCGGTCGACGCGGCGGCCTACCGGGTAATCCAGGAATCGATCACCAACGTCGTCCGTCACGCGGGTGCCACCCACGCCCAAGTGAAGGTCAACATCCGTGACGGCCGACTTCACATCAGCGTCACCGACAACGGGCGAGGAGCGGCCGGCGATGATGGTGCAACGGGAGGGTATGGAATGACTGGCATGAGCGAACGAGTCAGGCTGCTCGGCGGATCATTGACCACCCGCTCCTTCGCAGGCGCCGGGTTCGCCGTTGAAGCCACCATCCGCGCGAGGCTGCCATGATCCGCGTCGTACTGGTCGATGACCAGGAACTCGTCCGAACCGGCTTACGCACCCTCGCCGAGCACGACGGCGATATCGAGGTCGTCGCAGAGGCCGACAACGGCAGCGCCGGCCTCAGCGCGGTCCGCGAGCACAAGCCGGATGTTGTGCTCATGGATATCCGCATGCCGCAGATGGACGGTATCTCCGCGACGCGGGCGATCGTGGCCGACCGCTCCCTCGCAAACGTGCGGGTCGTGGTGCTGACCACTTTCGATGAGGACGAGAACGTGCTGGCGGCGATCCGGGCAGGCTCAGCCGGTTACCTCCTCAAAGACATCGCCCCCGCCGAGCTGCGGAGCGCGATCCGCACCGTCGCATCCGGTGACGCTCTGCTATCGCCCGCGATCACGCGAAAAGTCATAGGCACGCTGGCGGGACGCCCGACCACCAGCACGCGCCCGGCGCTGCTCGACTCGCTCACCGACCGCGAACGCGAAGTCCTCACCCGGATCGGCATGGGCGAATCGAACGACGAAATCGGCGCCAGCCTCCACATCAGCCCTGCAACCGCGCGCACCTATGTCAGCCGGCTCCTGTCCAAGCTCTCTGCACGCGACCGTTCGCAGTTGGTGATCCTTAGCTACGAATCGGGACTCATCAGCCCCGGTGAAACCGCCCCGATCGTGTTCTCGGGTACTTCGAGAATTCTCGACAACTAGGGCGTCTATCCCGTACGGAGCGTGAGGCTCGGGCAGTCTGATCGGGTGAGGCCAAATTCGCGATTGAGGGTGTTCACCGACGAGCAGTGGAAGCGGCTCGAGCCGCTCCTGCCGTCGAACGAAGGGCGGCGTGGGCATCCGTTCGGTGACAACCGCCGCGTGGTCGAGGGCATCGCCTACCGGTACCGGACGGGGATCCCATGGCGTGATCTGCCGCGCGAAGCGTTCGGGCCGTGGCAGACGGTTTGGAAGCGTCACCGCCGCTACGCCGGGGATGGCACCTGGGACCGTGTTCTCGCGCGGATCCTCGCCGACGCCGACGCTGTCGGAAAGATTGATTGGTCGGTGTCGGTGGACGCCACGATCGTGCGTGCGCACCAGCACGCGACGAACACCACCCGCCCCGAGCAGGACACAGGGGGCAGGATCGAATCACAAGAATCTGGCGTGGCACGAGGTTGAACCACCTGGGCACGGGATCGGCCGGTCCCGCGGCGGGCTGACCACGAAGATTCATCAGGTCGTCGATGGGCGTGGCCCGCCGCTGGCTTTGGTGATTACCGGCGGTCAGCGCAACGACGGCGCGATGCTCGCCCACGTCCTCGCCGAGATCCACGTTCCCCGGCTCGGCCCGGGACGACCACGCACCCGACCCGACGCGATCATTGCCGACCGGGCGTACACCTCCGGCGTGACCCGGACCGAGCTGCGTCGTCGCGGCATCAGAGCCGTCATCCCGGAGAAGAGCGACCAGATCGTCGCCCGCAAACGCCGCGGGCACCGGGGCGGCAGGCCACCCGGCTTCGACGCCGCCGCCTACCGTGGCCGCAACGTCGTGGAGCGTTCCTTTGCACTCGCCAAGCAATGGAGAGGGCTCGCCACTCGCTACGACAAACTCGCCATCACTTACCGGGCCGCCGTCACCCTCTACGCAATCCTCACCTGGCTAGGCGATTAAGGAGACACGCCCTAGATAGCCTGGCACATAGGCCGTAATCACCATCGTCGGCGCTTGCGCGGGGCGTCCCGGATTCACCAATCGCCCGGATGCGCTCGGAATTCGTCATCCGCCGCCAGCGACCAGGCGGATTCCTTCGACGTGCCGACATCGGACCACCCGCATTCGCAGACTATGACGACAGAGAAGCGCGTCCGGTTGTAGCGGATCATCCGCGGGCGGATCGTCGCGGGTCTGCATCTTTTAAGGCGTCGAGATCGTCAGCGGCAGCTGCAACGCTCGCCCTCAGTCGCTGGATCGTTGTCCAGCTGGGGGATAGGAGCGCATCCGCTGTGGTGGTGGCGGCTTCCGCGATCGATCTGCGCGCAGACCGAAACCGGTCGTCGCTCCGCCGGTCCATCGCGACCGCGCGTTCCAGGCAGTTCGACGCCGCGCCCAGATGGACAAGCACGAACCCGATCCCGGTCCCGACTGATCTGGCGTTGCAGTTGCAGATCGTCCCGACGACGTATGAAACGGATTATCTGGTCGTCAGCTTCTACGGCGAAGCTGTCACGCCTGCGCGCCTGGATGTCCATTTCAAACGTGCCGCCGCGACGGTCGCGGACCTGCCAGACGGGTTCCGCCTGCACGACCTGCGGCATTTCTTCGCGTTGATGCTGATCGCGGCGGGACTGGATATTACGACGGTCTAGGCGCGACTGCGACACGCGTCAGCGAAGACGACGCTGGACGTGTACGGGCATCTCTGGCCGAACCGCGACGACTCGACGCGGGACGCGATCTCCGCGGTGATACGAGGCCCGGAACCCGCGACCATAGCGCCGGTTCGCCAACTTCCGTGGGCGGCGTCAGGACGCTAGTCCGGAAGTGAAAAGGGACATCCCCCGACCGAGTAGCGGTCGGGGGATGTCCCATTTTCGGACTGTTGCTGGACCTGGCGCGAATCTTTTGCGGACTGTCCGCGGACTGTTGCCTAAACGCCCGCAGAAAATCCCAGGCGAAGTGGTATTTCTCGACTACACGCCGAAGTACAGCTCGAATTCGAACGGGTGCGGGCGTGCGGCGATCGGCTTGATCTCGTTCTCGATCTTGTACTCGATCCACGTCTCGATCAGTTCGGGCGTGAACACTCCGCCGGCAAGGAGGAACTCGTTGTCGGCCGCGAGGGCGTCCAGCGAATCCAGCAGCGAGTTCGGAACCTGCGGGATGTTCTTGGCCTCCTCGGGGGGAAGCTCGTACAGATCCTTGTCCACGGGCTCGTGCGGCTCGATGCGGTTCTTGATGCCGTCCAGGCCCGCCATCAGCTGCGCGGCGAAGGCGAGGTACGGGTTGCCGGACGCGTCGGGGGCGCGGAACTCGAGACGCTTGGCCTTGGGGTTCGACCCGGTGATCGGGATGCGGATCGCCGCCGAGCGGTTACCGGCCGAGTACACCAGGTTGACCGGGGCCTCGTAGCCCTTGACCAGGCGCTTGTAGGAGTTGATCGTCGGGTTGGTGAACGCCAGCACCGCCGGCGCGTGCGCCAGAAGACCGCCGATGTACCAGCGGGCGATGTCGCTCAGACCGCCGTAGCCCGCCTCGTCGTAGAAGAGGGGCTTGCCCTCGAGCCACAGCGACTGATGCACGTGCATTCCCGAGCCGTTGTCGCCGAAGAGCGGCTTGGGCATGAAGGTGGCGACCTTGCCCCACTGCTCGGAGGTGTTCTTGACGATGTACTTGAACTTCAGGATGTCGTCGGCGGCATGCACCATCGTGTCGAAGCGATAGTTGATCTCCTGCTGTCCGCCCGTGCCGACCTCGTGGTGCGAGCGCTCGAGGATGAAGCCGGCTTCGATGAGCTTGAGAGTGATGTCATCGCGCAGGTCGGCCGTCTTGTCGACCGGGCTCACCGGGAAGTACCCGCCCTTGTACGGGGTCTTGTTGGCGAGGTTGCCGCCCTCTTCGACCCGGCCGGAGTTCCACGCGCCCTCTTCGGAATCGACGCTGTAGAAGCTCGAGTTCTGCTTCACCTCGAAGCGCACGTCGTCGAAGATGTAGAACTCCGCTTCGGGTGCGAAGAACGCGGTGTCGGCGATGCCGGTGGAGGCGAGGTACTTCTCGGCCTTCTTCGCGACCTGGCGCGGGTCCTTGTGGTAGATCTCGCCCGTGCGCGGGTTGTAGATGTCGAAGATCATGATGAGGGTCTTCGCCTCGCGGAACTGGTCGACGTAGGCCGTCGACACGTCCGGGATCAGCTGCATGTCGGATTCGTGGATGTTCGCGAACCCGCGGATCGAGGAGCCGTCGAAGAGCTGACCGACGGTGAAGAACTCCTCGTCGACCGTCGAGGCCGGGATGTTGAAGTGCTGCTGCACACCAGGGAGGTCCGTGAAACGGATGTCGAGGAACTTGACGTCCTCGTCCTTGATGAACTTGAGCACCTCGGATGAATCTTTGAACATGAAGGCTCCAGAGTTAGGGCATCGGGACTGCCGCCCGCATGCGGGCTTCCACGAACCGTACCGGGAGGGCGTTGCCCGGCAGTGACACCATTGTTTCGGGCATGTTACGCGACCTCGGCCACCGTCGCGATGGTTACGCTTGACCGATGCCCGATCAGCTACCCCCCGGCGCCTATCCCGGCGAACGCCTCGGCCTGCCCGAGAGCGGATCGGGCAGTCTGGCGAAGCTCGGACGCCGCGTGTGGGCCATCGTGATCGACTGGACCTGCGCGGTCATCATCTCGATCTCGTTCTTCGATTACGCGCCACTGGCGACGACGCTGGTGTTCGTCGTGGTGCAGTGCGCCTTCATCCCCACGATCGGCGGCAGCCCGGGTCATCGCCTCCTCGGCATGCGGGTTCAGCGGATGCCGATCGGCTGGCCGGGCTTGTGGCGACCGATCGTACGGTCGGTCCTGCTCGCCCTGGTCATTCCCGCCGTGATCTGGGATGCCGACAACAGGGGAGTGCACGACAAGGCGGCCGGCACGGTGCTCGTCCGGTCCTGACGCCACTCGGCCTGCCGCGCTACCGCGGACGCGGAGCGCGGGCTTTCGTGGGGTCGATCCCCTTCGGAATCGGCAACGAGGCGAGCGACTGCGAAACCGAACTGAGCCGCTTGATCACCGCTGCCATCGTGGCGCGGTCGATCTTCTTGGGCAGGGCCTTGATCGAGGACGCCAGCTTCGCGATGGGCACTTCGTCGTCGCCGTGGCCGACGTAGAACACCGTCACGGGCACACCGGTCGCGACCCGCTGAGCCTTCGAGCGCTCGTCGTTGACCAGACGGGTGAGACGGCCGCGCGCGCCCTCACCGACGATGACGACGCCACCCCGGCCCACGGCACGGTAGACGGCTTCCTGGGTCTTGGGGTTCACACCGACGGGCATGTCACTGGACTGCCAGTTGCGCCCCAGAGAGGTCGAAAGGACATGACCGGCCGCGCCCGGCATCCCGTCGATCTGCTTGTACATCGCACTGGTCGACAGCCGCGTCATCGTCATCAAGCAGGCGAGGACGCCCAGCATGAGGCCGGTCACGGCCCAGAGGATGATGCTCCACAGCGCCACGGGCGGCAGCAGGAAGCCGATGCCCACACCCAGCGCGATCGACGAGACCATGATCGCGACCAGCAACCAGGGAAGCCACCGGTACGCCTTCTGCGTGAAGGTGAACAGAGTGCGGATCTGCGAGAAGAATCCGGGGCGCTTCTCGGGCGCGGTACTGCGTGCTGCCATGCCGACAGCCTACCTTTCCGAGTCGCCCTCGCCGCCTCCTGCACAGGCGCCTGCGGCTGTGCCCCGTCCACAACTCCCGCGGTGTCGATGACGCTCGGCGAGCCGCGGGACCAAGGTCGAGGGGTGGCGAACGGTGCGGAGAGCTGGCTGCAGGCCGGGTGCCGGGTGATCCGCAGGGTGGCGGGTGAGGGGGAAGCGCCATGGCCCGGCGCTCTGGTCGCCGTGGCCGACGGCGAGACCGCCCTTGCCGTCGATGCGGCGCTGCTCGGACCGGAATGGCTCGGCTGGGGCGCCGATCCGGAGGGTCACCTCGTCGCCCCGACGGACGTGATGCGTCGTCCGGACGGCCATGATGCCCTGCTGCCGGTCTGCACCGAGCGCCTCGGGGACTTCTTGCGGCGGCGCGTGGAGGGGTCGGATCTGGCCAGCGGTGAGGCCGTGACAGTGGCGGTGAGTCTGCTGCGCGGAATCGCCCAGATCCCCTCGGAAATGCCCGAGCCGCAGGGCACGTGGTGGCTCACCGAATCAGGACGCCCCGTGCTCGCCACGCGAACGCAGATCGACGATGCGGCACCCGAGGAGGGTGCGATCGCCCAGACCGCACTGCACCTTCGCCACCTCGCCGCTGCGGTCCCCGAGATGGCACACGTCCTGGAGGAAGCGGCCGTCGTGGTGCGGGACGGGCGGAGGCGGGGGCGCGAGACGGAGCGCCTGGAGGCCGAGGTCTTCGCCGTCGCCGAACCCCTCGAGCTGGCCACGACGACGTTCGGCCCGAAGCGTGTGCGCGCTCGCATGAGCATCGCCCAGACCACTGACGTTCCCGAAGCAGAAGCCGCGCCGGCCCCGTGGCCGCTCTCGATGGCCCGGTACGTCGATGCCGATCTTTCCGATCTGGTGTCGCGGGCGACCACATCGGTGTGGCGGGGAATGCGGGCACGAGGCGAGGGCCGCGGGCGACCGTGGGCGATCGCCGCAACGCTGGCCGCCGTCGTGCTCGTCGGCGGCCTCGTCTGGCCCGCCGGCGGCAATGGTCCTGCCACGGCGGAGACACCCGTTGGTGCCGACGGCACTCCGGCGCCGGCATCCACCGCTCCGACGTCACAGCCGGCGGCTCCGGCAGAAGGGGCAGCGGCCCCGCCGTCTTCGTGGAGCGGGAGAGACGACCTCAGCGTCGTGACGACCGACCTGCTCGCCGCCCGCACCGCCTGTGGAGCTGAGGCCGTGTGTCTCGCGGAGGTCGTCGAGTCGCCCGGGGTTCAGCTCCCGGGCGGAGTCATCGATCTGCCCGCTGAGGATCTCGCCATCACTCTGCTCGACGAGTTCGGCGGCGCGGCGGTGCTGCGCGCCGAGTCGGTGAGCGGCGCGTCAGCCGCTCAACTGGTCGTCATCGTGCGCGTCGGCGACACGTGGCTGCTGCGGGACGTGCACGACGTCCCGCAGCAGTGACGGTCTCAGATTCCCAGCTGGCCCTCGAACGAGGCGTCCTCGAGGCGCTTCTTCACCGTGGTGAGGAAGCGCGCCGCGTCGGCGCCGTCCACGATCCGGTGGTCGTACGACAGCGCCAGGTAGACATAGGAGCGGATCGCGATCGCATCCTTGCCGTCGATGCTCACGAGTCCGGGCCGCTTGACGACGATGCCGGTGCCGAGGATCGCGGACTGCGGCAGGAATACGACGGGAGTGTCGAACAGCGCTCCGCGCGATCCGGTGTTGGTGAGCGTGAACGTCCCGCCCGCCAGCTCGTCGGGCTTGAGCTTGTTGCTGCGCGTCCGGGCCGCCAGATCTGCGATCTCGTGCGCGATCTGAGCCAGATTCTTGGATGCCGCATCTCGCAGCACCGGGGTCAGCAGCCCGCGCTCGGTGTCCACGGCGATCGACAGGTTCTCCGAGGCCGGGTAGACGATCTGGTCGCCGTCCACCGTCGCGTTGATGACCGGGTTCGACTGGAGCGCCTCGGCGGCGGCCAGGGCGAAGAACGGCAGGAACGAGAGCTTGTCGCCGGTCTTGGACTGGAAGTCACCCTTGACCGCGTCACGGTAGGTCGCGAGTCGGGTCACGTCGACCTCGACGACGGTCGTCAGCTGTGCGGTGGCCTGCATCGACGCCACGGCGCGCTCGGCGAGGACCTTGCGCAGGCGTGACATGGGCTGCGTCGTGCCGCGCAGCGGTGAGATCTCCACCGCAACGGGAGCAGCCGCTGCCGGAGCGGGCGCCTCCGCCGGAGCGGCCGCCGTCTCCGCCGCCTTCAGGACGTCTTCCTTGCGGATCCGGCCACCGACGCCGGTCCCGGTCACTGTGGACAGGTCGACGCCCTGCTGCTGAGCAAGCCGGCGGACGAGCGGCGTCACATAGGCCGTCACGTCGGAGTCGTCCGCGGCAGCGGGAGCAGTGGCGGGGGCGGCCGGTGCTGCCTCGGCAGGTGCCGGAGCCGGTGCCGCCGGGGCAGGTGCCGGTGCCGGTGCTGCCGGTGCGGGGGCCGGAGCCTCCTGCGCGGGCGCGGGTGCGGCGGGCTCGGGGGCGGGGGTCTCGGCCGGCGTGGAAGCAGGCTGTGCGGGCGCTTCCTCCTGCGCGGCCGGGGCCGGAGCCTCGGCAGCGGGGGCCGGCGCGCTGTCGCCGATCCGCGCGAGGGCGGAACCGACGGCGACCGTCTCGTCCTCCTGGACGAGGATCTCCTGCAGCACTCCGGCGAAGGGCGACGGGATCTCGGTGTCGACCTTGTCGGTCGAGATCTCCAGCAGCGCCTCGTCCACCTCGACCGTGTCGCCGACGCTCTTGAGCCAACGGGTCACGGTGCCTTCAGTGACGCTCTCACCCAACTCGGGAAGCACGACGTCCTTGCCGCCCGAGGACGCTGCGGCGGGCGCGCTGGAAGCACTCGCGACCGGCTCCGGCGCAGGCTGCTCAGCCGGGGCGGGGGCGGGCGCGCTCGGCTCGGGCTCGGCCTGCGATTCGGCCGGCGGCTGCTCCGCCGGGGCCTGGCTCTCCGAAGGGGACTGATCGGATGCCGGAGCGGATCCGGGCTCGCCGATCTTGGCAAGAACGGCGCCGACTTCGACCGTTTCGTCCTCCTGGACGAGGATCTCCTCGATCACTCCGCTGATCGGCGAGGGGATCTCGGTGTCGACCTTGTCGGTGGAGATCTCCAGCAGTCCTTCATCCGCCTCTACGGTGTCGCCGACCTTCTTGAGCCAGCGGGTTACCGTTCCCTCGGTGACGCTCTCGCCGAGCGCGGGGAGGACTACGGAAGTGCTCATGTGCATGACTCCTTCAGAATGCCGATGTCGTTTCTAGCTTAGTGATGCCGCTGTCGTGAAGATGCGGCTGTGATCGCGCGTCCGCGGACGGTGTCAACACGCATCGGGTCACAGGGTGTGCAGCGGCTTGCCTGCCAGCGCGAGGAACGCTTCGCCGAGCGCTTCGCTCTGCGTCGGATGCGCGTGCACGAACGGAGCGATGTCCTCGGGATGCGCTTCCCACCCCACGGCCAGCTGACCCTCGGTGATCAGTTCGCCGACACGGTCGCCGACGAGATGGACGCCGAGAACGGGGCCCTCCTTCGCCCGGACGATCTTGACGAGCCCGGAGGTGCCGATGATCTCGCTCTTCCCGTTGCCGGCGAGGTTGTACTCGTACGACACGACCCCAGCGGCACCGTGCGCGTCGATGGCCTGCGCCTCGGTCAGTCCGACGGAGGCCACCTCGGGGTGGCTGTAGGTGACCTTCGGGATGTGCAGGTCGGGGACGAGGACCGGATTCAGCCCCGCGATCTCCTCGGCCGCGAAGATGCCCTGCTGGAATCCGCGATGAGCCAGCTGCAGTCCCGGCACGATGTCGCCGACAGCCCAGACGTGGTCAGCGGAGGTGCGAAGGCGCTCGTCAGTGGTGACATAGCCACGATCGAGAGTGACGCCGTTCTCCTCGTACCCGAGCCCGCTGGTGACCGGACCTCGGCCGACGGCGACCAGAAGGTAGTCCGCCTCGAGCGTCGTGCCGTTCTCGAGCGAAACCGTCACCGCGTCGGAGGTCTGCGTCACACCGGCGAATCGCACGCCGAGCGAGTACGCGATCCCGCGGCGGCGGAACGCCCGCTCCAGGGCCTTGCTCATGGCCGCGTCCTCGTTGGGGACGAGGTGATCCAGGGCCTCGACGATCGTCACATCCACGCCGAAGGAGCGCCAGACGCTGGCGAACTCCACGCCGATCACCCCGCCGCCGAGGACGATGACGCGCTCGGGGATCTCGGACAGCTCCAGGGCGTGCTCACTCGTGAGGATCCGGCCGCCGATCTCCACGCCGGGCAGCGTGCGGCTGTAGGAGCCTGTTGCCAGGATGACATCCGCGCCCCGGTACAGGTCGTCGCCGACCCGGACCGCCGGGCCCGCCTCGAGGACACCGGCGCCCGAGACGACCGTGATGCCGCGCGCTTTGATCAGGCCCTCGAGCCCCTTGTACTTCTTCGCCACGATCCCTTCGCGGTAGGCACGGACGCCATCGGGATCGACGCCGTCCAGCGTCGCGCGGACGCCGATGGATGCGGCATCCCGAGCCACGTCCGCCACCTCGGCAGCATGCAGGAGCGCTTTGGTGGGGATGCAGCCGCGATGAAGACAGGTGCCGCCGACCTTGTCCTTCTCCACGAGCGCGACGGACTTGCCCAGCTCGGCCGCCCGCAGGGCAGCGGCGTAGCCGCCGCTGCCGCCGCCGAGGACGACGATGTCGAACGTGTGATCAGTCATTAAATCTCCTCACCATCCGGGGCTCCGCCCACGCCCCCGGCGACGAACCGGATCAGCGACCGGACGGTCGCTCCCGTCGGCCCCTTGTCGGTGAACCCGTAGCCGCCGCCCTTGTTCATGCCCACACCGGCGATGTCCAGATGCACCCAGGGGATGCGCGGGGCTTCGGGTTCGTCCGACACGCGGCCGACGAAGTGGCGCAGGAACAGTCCGGCGAACAGCGATCCACCGGCGGGGTCGCCGATCTTCGCGTTCTGCAGGTCGGCGATGGGGGAGTCCAGCTCGTCGACCATATGGGCCGGCAGCGGCAGGTGCCAGGCGAGCTCGCCGGTCTCGGCGGAAGCATCCAGGTATCGCGCGACGGCGGCATCCTCGCCCATGACCCCGGCGTGGCGCGTGCCGAGCGCGATCGTGATGGCCCCCGTGAGCGTGGCGACATCGACGATGACATCGGGGCGCTCACGGCTGGCCGCCACGAGACCGTCGGCGAGGACGAGCCGGCCCTCGGCATCCGTGTTCAGCACCTCCACCGTCGTCCCGTCCAGCATGCGCAGGACATCGCCCGGCCGCGTCGCGCGACCCGAGGGCATGTTGTCCGCGATGCACAGCCACGCCGTCGCGCGCACCGGCAGCCCCAGCGTGGCCACGGCGCGCACGACGCTCAGCGCCGTCGCTGCACCGCACATGTCGTATTTCATGCCGACCATCGAGCTGGGCGGCTTGAGGGAGAGACCGCCGGTGTCGAACGTGATGCCTTTGCCCACGATCGCGACGTGACGCGTGGCCTCCGCGGGCGCGTAATCGACCCGCACGAGGCGGGGCGGGCGGTCCGATCCCTGACCCACTCCCAGGATGCCGCCGTATCCCGCCTCCCGCAGCGCCGTCTCATCGAGCACGTCGACGGTGACGGGAAGGCCGGCGACGGAGGCGACGGCCCGCTCAGCGAAGTCGGCCGGCCCGAGCCACTCCGCCGGGATCGAGACGAGATCCTTGACCAGGGCGACGGCGTCCGCGGCCGCGAGGACCGCGGCCACCTCGCCGTCGGCCGGCTCCGCGGCGCTGTGGACGATGACGTGGGCGGCCCGGGGCTTCGGGGCCTCGGTCTTGTACCCGTCGAAGCGGTAGCCGCCCAGCGTCGCGCCCTCCGCTGCCGCGCGCCACAGGGCGTCACCGTGCGTTGCTTCCGCGTCCGCCAGGACGGCGACGCCCACCGTCGTGAAGCCGGTGAGCAGACGGATGCCGGCGCCGACGGCGTCACGGATGGCGGCGGCATCCGGATCCGCGCCGGTTCCGACGACCGCGAGCGGAAGCGATGTGCTCTCAGGGGCGAAGACCCGCTGGTATGCGGACGGCGCCCCGCTGAACCCGACGGCCGTCAGGGCCTCGCGCAGGCCCGGCCAGGCGGCCAGTTCCTCCGAGTCGGCCCGATCGAGCGGCGGCACCGCGAGCAGGATCGCATCGGCGTCTGATTCTCGAAGGGGGGACGTGCGGACGACGAGGTCGGGAAACGACATGGACTCCATCCTAGGTACCGCTTCCCGGCCGTGTTCGCTGTGAGCGGGACGGCCACGACCTGTGCCGGTGGGCACGCCTCGTAGCATGGGGGCATGGCTCATTCGGCTCCGCTCTACGAGCGGGTGGCATCCGCGCCGCCGATTCCGCGGGGACTGCCGCTTGTGATCGCGCTCACCGGCTTCACGGATGCCGGCAGCGCGGTCAGCCGTCTGGTCGACTACTTCCGCGACGACCTCGATCCGACGCCGGTCGCCGTGTTCTCGAACGACGTGCTGCTGGATTACCGCGCCCGGCGTCCGCTCATCTCCTTCGAGCAGGACCACCTGACGGACTACCGCCCGCCGCGCCTCGAGCTGTCCTTCGCCCACGACTCGCTGGGCCAGCCCTTCCTTCTGCTCGCCGGCTACGAGCCCGACTTCTGCTGGGACGCTTTCTCGGAAGCGGTCCTGGATTTCGCGGCGGCGTACGACGTGCTCTCCGTGACGTGGGTGCACTCGATTCCGATGCCGGTTCCGCACACCCGGCCCATCGGGACGACCGTCAGCGGAACGCGCGGCGAGCTGACCGAGGCGCACTCGGTCTGGCAGCCCCACACGCAGGTCCCGGCCACGGCCGGTCATCTGCTGGAGTACCGATTCGCTGAAGCCGGGGCGCAGGTGGCGGGCTTCGTCCTGCTCATCCCTCACTACCTGGGCGACACCGAGTACCCGGCGGCCGCGCTCGCCGGCCTGGACAGCCTGACCGTGGCGACCGGACTCGTGTTCGCCGGAGACGAGCTGCGCGAGGAGAACCGCACGTACCTGGCCAAAGTGGAGGAGCAGGTCGCCGGCAGTGAGGAACTGTCCCGGATGGTGCAGGGTCTGGAGGAGCGCTACGACTCCTACATGGCCGGGTCGACGCTGGCCACGCCGATGATCCACACGGGCGATCTGCCCAGCGCGGATGAGCTCGCGGCGGAGCTCGAGCGGTTCCTGGCGAATCGACCCACCGGCGACGACGAGAAGCGCGGCGCCTGAGCATCCCGGAATGCCCGCCTCGTTCCCGGCGTTGTATCAAGTGTGACGGCCGCGCACGTCCGATGTGCGCGGCGAATGTGCGACAATAGATGACCTGACCCGTTGTCAACCGGTTCTGCGAGGTTTCTCAGCAGAGCGGGGACTTGACAAGGGTCTTACTAGTGTCCGAAATCGACCGGGGGGCGTGCGACACGCGCTCGACGGTGAAAGGCGAACCGTGACCTCAGGCACGAAGACCAAGACCCGCGCGACCAGCGCGGAGGACACCGCGGTGGACGCTTCCGCGGAGGAGTCCGCGACCACGACAGCGAAGACGACGGCGACGAAGCCGGCCGCCCGAACGACCGCGGCCAAGGCGCCCGCTGCGAAGTCGACCGCGACCAAGACCGCGGCGACGAAGGCGAAGGCTCCTGCGAAGGCGCGCGCCACCAAGGCGACCGAGGACGACACCGAGGACCTGCCGGAGGACGCCGAGCTGGAGGACGTCGTCGAGCTGGACGACGTCGTGGTCGAGCTCGACGTGGCCGAGGAGGACGAGAAGCCCAAGGCCCCGCGCGGCAGGGCGAAGGCCGCACCGGCGGCGGAGCCCGACGCCGAGGCGTCCGAGGCCGAAGAGGAGGACGACGACGAGGAGGAGACCAAGCCCGCGTTCTCCGAGCCGCTTCCCACCGGAGCGATCGTCATCTCCTCGAGCGATGACGACGAGGTCCCGGTCTACTCCACGATGATCACCGGCGCGACCGCCGACCCGGTCAAGGACTACCTGAAGCAGATCGGCAAGGTGCCGCTGCTGAACGCGGCCGAAGAGGTCGAGCTCGCGATGCGCATCGAGGCGGGTCTGTTCGCCGAAGAGAAGCTGTCGCACATGACGCCGGCCGAGAAGTCCAACCAGACCGGCCTGGATCTGCAGTGGGTCGCCCGTGACGGTCAGCGCGCCAAGAGCCACCTGCTGGGGGCCAACCTGCGCCTGGTGGTCTCGCTCGCGAAGCGCTACACCGGTCGCGGCATGCAGTTCCTGGACCTGATCCAGGAGGGCAACCTCGGTCTGATCCGCGCCGTCGAGAAGTTCGACTACACCAAGGGCTTCAAGTTCTCGACGTACGCGACGTGGTGGATCCGTCAGGCGATCACGCGCGCGATGGCCGACCAGGCGCGGACGATCCGCATCCCCGTCCACATGGTGGAGGTCATCAACAAGCTGGCCCGCGTGCAGCGTCAGATGCTGCAGGACCTGGGCCGCGAGCCCACGCCCGAGGAGCTCAGCCGCGAGCTGGACATGACCCCCGAGAAGGTCATCGAGGTGCAGAAGTACGGGCGCGAGCCGATCTCCCTGCACACGCCGCTCGGCGAAGACGGCGACAGCGAGTTCGGCGACCTCATCGAGGACACCGAAGCCGTTGTCCCCGCCGATGCCGTCGGGTTCACGATGCTGCAGCGCCAGCTCGAGTCGCTCCTGGACTCGCTGTCCGAGCGCGAGGCGGGCGTCATCCGGATGCGCTTCGGCCTCGGCGACGGTCAGCCCAAGACGCTCGACCAGATCGGCGACACCTTCGGGGTCACGCGCGAGCGGATCCGCCAGATCGAGTCCAAGACGATGGCCAAGCTCCGCCACCCGTCGCGGTCGCAGTCGCTGCGGGATTACCTCGAGTGATGTCGGAGGCCAACGCCGGCAAGGCGCTGACCGTCGACGTCGAAGGGTCGACCTACTCGCGCATCCCCATCCGCACGCGGGTCGTGATGCCCGGGGACGACCTCGACGCCTTCATCCGCGAGTACGCGACGGAGGTCGTGGCGCCCGGCGACATCTTCTTCGTCACCGAGAAGATCGTCGCGATCACTCAGGGACGCTCGTATGCGCTCGATGAGATCCACCCACGCAAGCTCGCTCTGTTCCTGTCCAAGTACGTGACGAGGACGCCGTACGGCATCGGCCTCGGCATGCCCGAGACGATGGAGATGGCGCTGCGGGAGTGCGGAACGCCCCGCATCCTCTTCGCCGCGGCCGTGTCGGCAGTCACGAAGGCTTTCGGGCGCAAGGGCGATTTCTACCGGATCGCGGGTGACAGGGCCCGCGCGATCGACGGGCCGACCAGCGGCACCATTCCGCCGTACAACAACGCCGTGGTCCTCGGACCGGAGCGTCCGCGCGAAGTCGCCCGGCACCTGAAGGACATGCTCGGCGGAACAGCCGAGGTGGCGGTCGTGGACATCAACGACCTCGGCGGCAACATCCTCGGCTCGACGCTCGACAAGGCCGGGGAGAAGCGCCTCGTCGCCATCCTGAAGGACAATCCCCTGGGTCAGGGTCACCAGTCCACGCCGCTCGGCGTGGTCAGGCCTGCTTAGGTCTCGATACGCTCGCAAGCTCGCTACTCGACCTAGACACGCAGCCGCATCAACGCGGGCTGCGCTCGCATTGATCCGCCTCGTGTCTAAAACCCGATCGCCGCGCGATAGCGGGCCTTGTGACCGGTGCGGATGCCGGTGACGCTGGGCTTGTTCTCGTACACGCCCGCGCCCCAGTTGCCCTCCACCAGCACGGGGCCGTCCGAGGTCACCACGACATCCCAGCCGACGTACTGCACCTGGGGGACGACGCGCGCCACACGGTCGACGAAGGCGCGCACCTCGTCCATCATCGGCAGCTGGAACTCGCCGACCACGAAGCCCGAATCCGGATGCCGCACGTGCACGTGCCCGTGGGAGTCGTAGCCCGGCCCCACGGCGTGGCCGTCCTCATCGAGCATCGTGTAGAAGCCGCCGAAGGTCATCTGGTCGCTCACGGCGCCCCTGCCGAACTTCTGGGCCATCGCGAGGATGTGGGTGCGCTCGCCGTCGAAGAATGCGGTGATCCGGGTGGTGTTGACCGTCCCCGGGCAGACCGCTGCGAGGTCGGGATGCTGGACGATGACCTCTTCGATGAGCATCTCGCCGCGCTCGAGCAGACCTCGATGGAACGCGTCCCAGTCCGCCACGTCGGCGGCGTGATAGCGGTGCACGCCGGTGCCGGCCTGGCCCACGGGCTCCTTGGTGACGATGGTGCCGTGGCGCTCGGCGAATGCGCGCACGTCGAGGGCATTGCCGTCCTTCACCACCATCCACTCGCGGTGCAGGTGCTCGCTGAACACCCGGTCGAATTCCACCTTGTCCTGGAAGATGTGGCGGAAATCCGGGTGATCGAATCGCTGCGAGAGCTGGTTGGACACCGGATGCGTCATGTACGTCGCCCGCTCCGCGGGGCTGAGGATCGCGAAGTCGTAGTCGATGTAGTCCTGGAAGCCGACGTTGCGGAAACCCGCCTGCCACAGCATGTCCACGACGATCGCGGGCGTCCACTTTCCGTGCTGGGCGGAGGATTCCTTCGCGCGCTCCAGGACGGACCCGACGTCGATGCGTCGGGCGCGGCCGGCGAGATAGCGCAGGCGGGGCGCGAGGCCGAGGCCGTTCTGAGGCATGCGTGCTCCGGGGTGGGACGTTGACGGGCGGGAGGTCGACGGGCGATGCGCCCCGGTTAGTCTAGATGCCGTGACCTTCGGCATCCCTGGGCGCGCAGCGTCCGGTTCGGTTCCCTCGGCGCGCACCGCCCCCCTCGCGCGGATCTCACGTTCCGCTCTCGAGCTCAATCTGCGGGCGGTGCTCTCCAGCTCCGCTGACGGCATCGTCGATGTTCGCGCGGACGCCTGGGGTCACGGCCTGGAGTTCGTCGCGACCATGGCCCTGTCCGAGGGCGCGCAGGCCCTCATGGTGGACGAGACCGGGGTGGCGCGGCTGGCCGGCGCCGTCGAGCCGGCGCGACTCGTCTCCGCGGGGGCGTCCGCCGATTCGCAGGCGGTGTACGGTCTCACGCCCGGATTCGCGCCGGTGCTGAGCCTCGTGGGAGTCGTGCTCAGCTGCAAGGTCCTGCGCGCGGGCGAGGGCGTCTCGTACGGTTACACGCACCGGGCGACCCGCGACACGGTGGTCGCCCTGGTCACCGGAGGATACGCGCAGGGCGTGGTCCGATCACTCGGCAACGCCGCCACCGTGCGGGTCGGCCAGGAGCGGCATCCGATCGTCGGACGGGTGGCGATGGACGTGTGCGTGATCGACGTCGGTCCGCTCGGCGCGGTGGACCGCGGCGACGAGGTCGTGTTCTTCGGCGATCCGGTCTCCGACGCACCGGCCGTCGCGGAATGGGCTGCGGCGACGGGGCTGCAGGCGGCCGAACTGGTCACGGCCGTCGGGTTGCGCAACGACCGGGAGTACGTGAGATGAACGGCCCCGAGTTGAGGGTCGACCTGGACGACTTCGCCGCCAACCTCACGGTCGTCCGGGCACGGGTGGCCCCGGCCCGCCTGATGCTCGTCGTGAAGGACGACGCCTACGGCCACGGCATCGAGCGGATCGTCCGCCGAGCGGTCGCCGAGGGGCTCGAGTGCTTCGGGTCCTTCGACGTGCGCGAAGCGCTGCGGGCCCGCCAGGCCGCGGGTCCCACCGCTCGGATCCTGTCCTGGTCGACGGTCGGGCGCGACGACATCGCGCGCGCGCTGTCAGCCGACATCGATCTCGGAGTCGGCGATGCCGGCTTCCTCGAGGACATCGCCGCCGTGGCGGAAGAGGTGGAAGCGGTGGGCCGCGTCCACCTGAAGATCGACACGGGCCTGCACCGCAACGGCGTCCGCCCGGAGGAGTGGGAGAACGTGCTGAGCCGCGCGGCCGTGCTGCAGCGACAGGGGCGCATCCGCGTCGTCGGAGTCTGGAGTCACCTGGCCGAGGCGAGCGATGACGAGGACGACGCGGCGCGCGCGGTCTTCGACACAGCGGTCGCGACAGCGGAAGCCGCGGGGTTCGTCCTCGAGGCGCGTCATCTGGCCGCGAGCGCCGCGGCGTTCGCGCGCCCGGAGTTCCGTTGCGACCTGGTTCGGATCGGGGCGTTCTGCTACGGCGTGCGGCCCGCGGGAGGACCCTCCGAGCTCGATCTCGGCATCCGCCCGATCGCTGCTCTGGTCGCGCCGGTCACCCATGTCGGGGAACACGACGTGACCGTGGGCGTGGGATCGCTGCACGGCCTGCCCTCGGCGATCGCGACCCGAGCCCACCGGAACCTCGAGTTCGCCCGGATCGACCTGGCGCACTCGAGGGTGACGGCGTGGCCGCACGCCGCCGTGGGCGATCACGTCACCGTGTTCGGGCCGGAAACATCCTCGGCGACCGATCTCGCGGAGACGATCGGAACGGTCGGCGAGGAGATCCTCGTTCGGATCTCACCGCTCGTGCCGCGGGTCTACCGCGGCGAGTGATCAGACCGATTCGAGCAGGCGGGCCGTCTCGTCGTGCCAGCTGGTCGCGACCGAGCGCAGCTTCTCTTCGTACTTGCGGCCGTGGTGGGCGCAGAAGAGCAGTTCGCTGCCGTTGACCTCGGCGGCGATGTAGGCCTGGGCGCCGCAGGAGTCGCAGCGGTCCAGCGCCGTGAGGCGGTAGTCGAGAACGGCGGGCTCGGTGGGGGTGGATAGCGTGGTCATCTCGGGTCCTCCTCGTTAGCGTCGCTCGGATCTCGTCACCCTTGCGGGGTCATCACATACAACCACGCGATTGTTACCGCTATGCCGCGGTGGCATGACATTTCGCTCAGCGCGTACGCGGATCCCGTGCCCCGTGTCTGTGCATGGCAGCCGCGGACACCACGGATAATCTTGAGGATTGTGACCTCCGAGTATTCCGCCCATCACCTACAGGTGCTCGAAGGGCTCGAGGCGGTCCGCAAGCGCCCGGGCATGTACATCGGCTCGACCGATTCCCGCGGTCTCATGCACTGCGTGTGGGAGATCATCGACAACGCCGTCGACGAGGCCCTCGCGGGCAACGGCAAGCGCATCGACATCGTCCTGCACGCGGACGCGAGCGTCGAGGTGCATGACACGGGCCGGGGCATTCCGGTGGACATCGAGCCGCGGACCGGCCTGTCCGGCGTCGAGGTGGTGTTCACCAAGCTGCACGCCGGCGGAAAGTTCGGCGGCGGGTCGTACGCGGCCTCCGGTGGTCTGCACGGCGTGGGCGCCTCGGTCGTGAACGCACTCTCCGAGCGACTCGACGTCGAGGTCGACCGCGGCGGCAAGACGTGGGCGATGTCCTTCCACCGCGGCGAGCCGGGGATCTTCGCCGACAAGGGCGACCCCTCGCCCGACTCGCCGTTCACGCCCTTCGAGCTGCGCAGCGAGCTGAGGGTCACGGGCAAGGCGCCGCGCGGAGTCACGGGCACCCGCATCCGGTACTGGGCCGACCGGCAGATCTTCACGAAGGATGCCGCCTTCCAGCTCGAAGAGCTCGCCACGCGCGCCCGGCAGACCGCGTTCCTGGTTCCCGGTCTGGAGATCGTCGTCCGCGACCAGCGGCATGAGGAGCACAACGAGACGTCCTTCCGCTTCGACGGGGGCATCTCGGAGTTCGCCGAGTATCTTGCGACCGACGCGGCGATCACCGACACGTGGCGCCTGACCGGCAGCGGCACTTTCACCGAGACGGTTCCCGTGCTTCAGCCGACCGGAGCGATGGTGCCGACCGAGGTGGAGCGCGAGTGCCATGTCGACATCGCGGTTCGGTGGGGCACCGGCTACGACACCGTCACGCGTTCGTTCGTCAACATCATCGCCACGCCCAAGGGCGGCACCCACCAGCAGGGCTTCGACCAGGAACTGCTGCGCGTACTGCGCACGCAGGTCGAGCAGAACGCCCGCCGCCTCAAGGTCGGGAACGACAAGCTGGAGAAGGACGACGTGATGGCAGGGCTGACGACGGTGCTCACCGTGCGTCTGCCGGAGCCGCAGTTCGAGGGGCAGACCAAGGAGATCCTGGGCACCCCCGCCGTCCGCCAGATCGTCACCCAGGTGGTGCGCAAGGAGCTCGCCGCGCGCTTCTCCTCTCCCAAGCGCGACGACAAAGCCCAGACCGCGCTCCTGCTCGACAAGGTCGTCGCCGAGATGAAGGCCCGCATCTCGGCCCGCGCACACAAGGAGACCCAGCGGCGCAAGAACGCGCTGGAGTCCTCGTCCCTGCCCGCGAAACTCGTGGACTGCCGCTCGTCGGACGTCGCCCAGTCCGAGCTGTTCATCGTGGAGGGCGACTCCGCGCTCGGCACCGCCAAGCTCGCCCGCAACAGCGAGTTCCAGGCGCTGCTGCCGATCCGCGGCAAGATCCTGAACGTGCAGAAGGCGTCGGTGAGCGACATGCTGAGCAACGCCGAGTGCGCGTCGATCATCCAGGTCATCGGGGCCGGATCCGGACGCACGTTCGATCTCAGCGCCGCCCGGTACGGCAAGGTCATCCTGATGAGCGACGCCGACGTCGACGGCGCGCACATCCGCACGCTGCTGCTCACGCTGTTCTTCCGCTACATGCGCCCCCTCATCGACGACGGCCGGGTCTATGCCGCCGTGCCGCCGCTTCACCGGGTCATCGTGATGAACCCGGGAACCAAGCCGAACGAGACGATCTACACGTACAGCGAGAACGAGCTGCACGCGCTGCTGACCAAGGTGACGAAGTCCGGGCGCCGCTGGCACGAGCCGGTGCAGCGCTACAAGGGGCTCGGCGAGATGGATGCCGACCAGCTGGCGACCACCACGATGGATCGATCGGGCCGGATGCTGCGCCGCGTGCGACTGGAAGACGCGGAGATGGCCGGTGGCGTGTTCGAGCTGCTGATGGGCAACGAGGTCGCACCGCGACGCGAGTTCATCGTGGAGTCCTCGGACCGCCTGTCGCGCGAGGCGATCGACGCCTGAGGCCGGATCGCCGCGCCGGCGTCAGACCAGCGTGCCGCCGATCGAGCCGATCACGGCATCGAGCGGCTGGCCCGACGAGTCGCGCTTCGCCGTCGCCTCCGGCAGAGTGCGGGCCGCACCGTCCGGCCCGACCGCGCGGGCGTTCGCCGCTCCCACCCAGGCGAGGGACAGTCGATCCTCGCCCCTCAGGAACGCGTGCGCGCGCACGCCTCCGGTCGCGCGTCCCTTGCCCGGGAACTCCTCGAACCGCGACACCTTGATGCGCCCGGGATCCGTGCCCGGCAGCACGCCGTCGGTCCCCGAGATCGTCACCGCGATCAGATCGTCGCCCTGGACGGCGCCGAAGAAGACGGCGCTCGCCTTCGGGGACAGGTTGATTCCCGCCATGCCGCCCGCCGGCGCCCCCTGGGGCCGGACCGTGCCGGCCGAGAAGCGCAGCAGCTGGGCATCGCTGGCCACGAAGACCAGCTCCGCGGCATCCGGTGCCGAAGCCGCTCCGATGACGGCGTCACCCGGCTTGAGGCCGATGATCTCGACGTCGGGTTTGGGCGGCAGGGTGGCCGGCACGATGCGCTTGACGACGCCCTGGCGCGTGCCGAGGGCCAACGGCGTCGTGTCCTCGAAGCGGATCAGCGCGAGCACCCGCTCGTTCTTGTCGGTGATGCCGAGGTATTCGCGCAGGACGACTCCTGCGGCCAGCTGAACGGAAGCCGGCGGAACGGACGGCAGGTCCACGGGGGAGAACCGCAGCACCCGGCCAGCCGTGGTGACCGCGCCCAGTTCGCCCCGCGTCGTCGAAGCCGCCGTCGCCTGGGTCGCATCGTGCTTGCTGCGCCGGGCCGGAGCCGTCAGCTCCTGTCCTTCGTTGAGGTCCACGCGCACCGCGCGCCCCGTGGTGGAGAGCACCACGACGGTCGGTGCGTCCGCAATCTGCAGGTCGGGCGCGGGCGCGCCCCGCGTCGGCCGGGGAGCGGCAGGCTTGCCGTTCATCAGCAGCGTCCGCCGGGGCGTGCCGTACGCATCCGAGGCCGCGTCGAGCTCGCGCGCGACCTGAGCGCGGATGAGCGCCTCACTGCCCAGCAGCTGCTGCAGCTCTGCGATCTCTGCCTTGAGGGAATCGCGCTCGGTCTCGAGGTCGATGCGCGAGAACTTCGTCAAGCGCCGCAGACGCAGCTCGAGGATGTACTCCGCCTGCACTTCGCTCAGGTCGAAGACCTCGCGCAGGCGCGCCCGCGCCTGCTCGCTGTCGTCGGAGGTGCGGATGACCTGGATGACCTCGTCGATGTCGAGGATCGCGATCAGGAGACCCTCGACCAGGTGCAGGCGCTCCTCGCGCCGAGCGAGCCGGAAGCGGCTGCGGCGCGTGACGACCTGCACGCGGTGACCGAGGTAGACCTCGAGCAGCTCCTTGAGGCCGAGAGTCTGCGGCTGGCCCTCGACCAGCGCGACGTTGTTGATGCTGAACGAATCCTCCAGCGGCGTGAGCCGGTAGAGCTGATCGAGCACCGCCTGGGGATCGAAGCCGGTCTTGATGCCGATCACCAGGCGCAGTCCGTGGTTGCGGTCGGTCAGATCGGTCACGTCGGCGATGCCCGTGAGCTTCTTGGACTGGACGGCGTCCTTGATCTTCTCGATCACGCGCTCGGGGCCGACCTGGTACGGCAGCTCGGTGACGACCAGGCCCGTTCGCCTGGGTCCGAGGGACTCCACCGACACCCGGCCGCGGATCTTGAACGCGCCGCGACCCCGTGTATAGGCATCCTTCACGCCCTCGAGGCCCATGACGATCCCGCCCGAGGGGAAGTCGGGCCCGGGGACGAACTCCATGAGCTCTTCCACGGTGGCGTCCGGATGGTCGAGCAGATGGATCGCCGCTGCGACGACTTCGATGAGGTTGTGCGGCGCCATGTTCGTCGCCATGCCGACAGCGATGCCGGTCGCCCCGTTGACGAGCAGGTTCGGGTAGGCCGCCGGCAGCACGGCCGGCTGCTGGAACTGTCCGTCGTAGTTCGGGATGAAATCGACGACGTCCTCGTCGAGGTTCTCGGTGAGCGCCAGCGCCGCCGGGGCGAGCCGGGCCTCGGTGTATCGGGGGGCGGCCGGGCCGTCGTCGAGTGAGCCGAAGTTGCCGTGGCCGTCGACCAGCGGCACCCGCAGCGAGAACGACTGGGCGAGGCGGACGAGTGCGTCGTAGATCGGAGCGTCGCCGTGCGGATGCAGCTTGCCCATGACCTCGCCGACCACGCGAGCGCTCTTGACGTGCCCGCGGTCGGGGCGCAGGCCCATGTCGGCCATCTGGTAGAGGATGCGGCGCTGAACCGGCTTCAGCCCGTCGCGCGCGTCCGGGAGGGCCCGCGAATAGATCACCGAGTAGGCGTACTCGAGGAAGGATCCCTGCATCTCGGTGGAGACATCGACGTCTTCGATGCGCTCCTCGGCGGCGGGGGAGGAGTCGATGGGCGCTGCGGGCATGGCGATCCGGCTTCGGGTGACGACGTCTGCGGGGGTGTTCGGGAAGGTCGTCCCGCCGGTGTGCGAGACTGGCCCCGATGTCCCTCAGCCTACCCGCGGACCCGCCGCGAGCCCGGAGCCTCACCGGTGTCGTGCCGCAGATGCTGGCCGCTCTGGAAGGCCGGTCCGACTGGTTCTCTCCGGCTCGCAGCGCCATCGTGTTCGTGGTCGACGGGCTCGGCGCGCACAACCTCGCCGCCCGTTCCGGTCACGCCCGCTTCCTGGCCACCGCCGGCTCGCGCAAGGATGTCGCGCGGACCGTCTTCCCCTCGACGACGGCCTCGGCGCTGACGAGTCTGCTGACCGGAACGCCGCCCGGCGAACACGGCATCGTCGGGTATCGCGCGCTCGTGCCCGAGCGGGGCGAGGTGCTCAACCAGCTGCGCGGGTGGGACACCGACGGCCTCGATCCCTCGTTCCAGCGCGCGGCGCCTTTCACCGAGCGCCTCGCGTCGCAGGGTCGAGCGTCCTTCGTCGTGTCCAAGGGCGAGTACGCCGGCACCGGCTTCACCCACGCCACGATGCGCGGGGCGCAGTTCGTCGGGGCGGCCGACGTGGCCGAGCGCACCCGCATCGCCGCGGACCTGGCGGCGCGGCATCCGGGCTCGTTCGTGTACGTCTACGCGCCCGACCTCGACGCGATCGGTCACAAGCGCGGCTGGCAGTCCGATGAGTGGGTCGCGTCCCTCGAGCGGGTGGATGCCGCGGCACGCGTGCTCGCCGACGCCCTGGCTCCCGGCATCGGCGCGATCGTGACCGCCGACCACGGCATGGTGGATGTCCCTCGTCATCGGCACGTGCTGCTCACGGACGAAGACGCGCTGCTCGAAGGCGTGCACGACATCGGCGGTGAACCCCGCATGCTGCACCTGTATGCGGCGGCCGGCGAAGCGCCCGCGGTGCTCGAGCGCTGGCGCGCCGGGGAGTCCGGGCGGTCCTGGGTGCTCGGGCGGGACGAAGCCGTCGCCGCGGGGCTGTTCGGAACGGTCAGCCGCGAGGTGCTGCCTCGCATCGGGGATGTGCTCGTCTCGGCCCGCAGCGGGATCGCGTACTACGACGACCGGCTCGAAGACAAGGGCGCCCAGCGGATGGTGGGCCAGCACGGCTCTCTCACGGCCGAGGAGCGCAGCGTGCCGCTGATCCGCCTCGGCGCGTTCGGCTGAAGCCGCTCAGTCCTCCGTGCGGGCGCCGAAGACGATCTCGTCCCACGACGGCATCGACGTGCGGCCCTTGCGTCTGCCCGCCGCCTCGGCGACGGCCTCGCGCTCCCTGTCCGCGGAGGACTCTTGGCGCTGGTCGTGGGGCGTCTCGTCGTAGCCGGGCTCGAGGGCGTCGAACAGGGCGACCGGGGCGTGATTGCGGGAGGAAGCCGTTTCCTCGGCTCCCGGAAGCGGCTCGCGCTGCCCGCGGCGACGGCGCAGCGCCTCGAGCAGATCGGCGGTCTCGGACGAGGTCACCGCGGACGAGCTCGCCCGCTTCATCGCGGCCTCCTGCACGGCCGGTGCGACCGGTTCGTGCAGCTCCGGGCTCTCCAGATCGGCATCCGGCAGGCGTCGCGGGCCGAACGCGCCGCTGTCGAAGCGGGTGTCGTCCTTGGCGGGCGCGGACTCGAGTGCCCGCAGGCGCGGGATGAGTCCTTCCGGCAGGGAACCCTGGCGGGAGAGCTGGATCGCGTCGGCGTTCAACGGTGAAAGGGTGCTGCGGCGGGGGTCGAAACCCCACCGCGCGTCGTGCTCGACCTGGTTCGCCGCGAACTCGAGCTTGATCACCCAGCCCGTCGCCTCCTTCCAGCTCGTCCAGCGCTCGCCCGAGGCGCCCGCCTCGGCGAGCTTCGCGCGCACGGCTCCTCCGAAAGTGGGGTGGACGTCGGGATCCAGCTCGGCGCCCAGGAGCACCGGCACGGCAAGGGCCTGGCTCACGATGTGCTCGCGTTCGGCGAGCACCGGGCCCTCGAAGCGGGCGACGTCCTCGACGCGCGCGCCCAGCAGGGCCGCGACCTCCTCGGCGGACATGCCGGCGCGGATGTGCATCTGGATCTCGCGCGGACTCGGGCGCACGACCTGCGAGTCCGCATCACGGTCCTTGCGTGCCTTGCGAAGCTCGACGCGCAGCACGTCGTCGATGGCCAGTGAGAACCGGTCACCAGACTCGGTGACCAGCACGAGCACATCGTCTTCGGTTCCGATGACTTTGAGCTGCTCCATGCGAAACGCCCCTCCGATCCAGCGGTGTGCGCCCATGGTGTCACAGGGCCCGTCCCGCATCGGGAATATCCGACGCGCGCCGCGAGTTTCAGGGCAACGCAGGCCTGGATCGGATCGCGCATTTGCGAAATGGGTTCAGGTCGTGCAAACTATCGCCGCCCGACAGGGTCTGGCACCCCTGCTATTCCCCGGAAGTTGAGACGTTCACGCATGGCCACGGATTACGACGCCCCCCGCAAGACCGAAGACGACAGCGAGTCGATCGAGGCTCTCAAGGAGCGGGTGCCCGACAAACTGTCGGGCTCGGTCGACGTGGAGGACGCGGACAACCCCTCGGGGTTCGAGCTGCCCGGCGCGGATCTGTCGGACCTGGAGCTGGACGTCGTCGTGCTCCCGGCGCAGGAGGACGAGTTCACCTGCGTGAACTGCTTCCTGGTGAAGCACCGCTCCCAGCTCGACCACGACGGCGCCGACGGACCTATCTGCTCGGAGTGCGCCGCGTAGCCTGAGCGCGCCGGAGGGCCGCCGCGAAGCGGTCGGGAGTCCGCGTGGAAAGCACCCACGACGGCGCCGGATCGTCGAGGTCGGTGATCTCGACGATGACGATGCCGTCGATCCCGCCGCGGATCACGTGCCACGAACGCGGATGCAGGCCTGGGCCGCGCGCGTGACGGGCGTCATCACCGGTCAGCACCGTCGCCTCGCCCGTGTAGCCGACGTCGATGTGCGCGCGGCCGGCGATGAGGATGCCGTCGCGCACCTGCACGACCGGCGAACCGGCGATGAGCAGGGCGACGATCGCCACGCCCACGACCGCGCCGGCGACGAGAGCCACGGTGGTGTCGATCGGCGCGATCACCAGCGCCGCCATCGGCGCCGCCACGGCCGCGCTGACGATGACCCACAGCGACGGGCTCAGTCTCTCGCGGTAGAAGAGCGCCGATTGGCCTCGGACACCGCTCACTGTCTTCTGCATTACCCTCGTTGCGTGGCTGAAACTGTGGACGTCCTCATTATCGCCCCCGGCGTCCCCACGTATGCGCATCCGGGTGACGCGGGCGCCGACCTCGTCTCGGCCGAGGCGCTGCGCCTCGAGCCCGGCCAACGCGCGCTGGTCGCCACGGGCGTGCGGATCGCGCTTCCGGACGGCTATGTGGCCTTCGTGGTTCCGCGCAGCGGACTGGCCACCAGGCACGGCATCACGATCGTCAACAGCCCGGGCACCGTGGACGCGGGCTACCGCGGTGAGGTGAAGGTCACACTGCTGAACACGGACGCCACGGAGGCGTACGACATCGGAATCGGCGATCGCATCGCCCAGCTCATCGTCATGCCGGTGTCGCGGGCGAACTTCATCCCCGTCGAGCAGCTGCCGGACAGCGTCCGCGGCGACGGCGGATTCGGATCCACGGGATATCAGACCAACGGAGCACACGCATGACCGACGCGACACCCGCCGACACCCCTCGCCCGGATCCTCTCGAGGACCGCGCGACGGCCGGCCCCTTCGACGAGTCGGAGGCCAACCCCGTCCGCCCGTACATCGATCTCGGCGGGATCAAGATCCTTCCGCGCGAAGGGCTCAATCTGCGCCTGGAGGTGGAGGAGCAGACCAAGCGCATCGTGGCCGTCGGACTGGACTACGCCGGTTCGACTCTGCAGGTGCAGCCGTTCGCCGCGCCCCGCACGACCGGACTGTGGGAGGAGACGCGCGAGCAGATCCGCGCGCAGATCCGCCAGCAGGGTGGACGCGTCGAAGAGCGCGAGGGCCCGCTCGGACCGGAGCTGCTCGCCGAGGTACCCGTGGCGGCCGGTGCGGACGGCGCCGCCGGCAAGCGGCTGGCGCGCTTCGTGGGGGTCGACGGACCCCGCTGGTTCCTGCGCGGCGTCATCGGCGGCGCGGCGACGGCGGAGGTGGATGCGGCCGCCCAGGTCGAGGAGCTGTTCCGCTCGATCGTCGTCGTCCGCGGCGGGACCCCGATGCCTCCGCGCGACCTGATCCCGCTGCGGATGCCCGCCACGCCGGGCACCGCGTGACCAGCGCGCCCGAACCGGCGTCCGATCGCGAGAGCGATCCGGCGCCGTCTTCGACACCGTCTCTGACGCCGCCCCCGTCCGCCTCGGAGCTCGTGGGCGCCGCGCTCGGCGAGGCGGCCAAGCGCGCGGGCATGGACCCGGCGCAGGGAGCTCCCACCGGTCATGTCGTGTGGCGGGCCATGGGCGGGTGGCGCGGCATCCTGGAATCGGTCCTGCCGAGCCTCGTGTTCGTCGTGCTGTTCACCCTCACGTACGACCGGGCAACCCAGACGGGTAATCTCCCGCTGTCGCTCGGCCTGTCCGTGGGGCTCGCCGCCGTCTTCACCATCATCCGCCTGGCCACCAAGTCGCCGCCGAGCGCCGCGATCGGGGGCCTGGTCGCAACCGCCGGTGCCGCCGCCCTGGCTCTGTTCACCGGACGCGGTCAGGACAACTTCGTCTTCGGCTTCATCACGAATGCGGTGTACGGCAGCGCGTTCCTGGTCTCCGCGGTGATCGGATGGTCGCTGATCGGCCTCGCGGTGGGATTCCTGATGAACGAGGGCACGCGCTGGCGGGCCGACAAACGCAAGCGGCGGGTGTTCTTCTGGCTGGCGATCGCCTGGGCCGGACTGTTCGCATTCCGTCTCGCCGTCCAGCTGCCCCTGTACTTCGCGGGCGACGTCACGGCGCTCGGCACCCTGAAGCTGATCATGGGACTGCCGTTGTTCGCCCCGCTCGTCGCGGTCACCTGGCTGGCCGTCCGGGCTCTCTATCCCGCACGCGGCAAGTGATATATTTATCTTGACATCAAGATAAATTTCTCCGTCCGACGGTTAGGCCAGCCTCACTAGCCACTGTGCCCGGGGACAGGGATGATGGACAGAGCCGGGCCCATGGCCCGCTCCGCCGCCGACGAAGGAGACACGCGTGTCCACGGTTGACAGCTTCGGTGCAAAGAGCACCCTGACGGTCGGCAGCACCGACTACGAGATCTTCCGCATCGACGCCGTCCCCGGCTTCGAGAGGCTTCCCTTCAGCCTCAAGGTGCTGCTGGAGAACCTGCTTCGCACCGAAGACGGTGCGAACGTCACGAAGGCGCAGATCGAGGCGCTGGGTTCGTGGGATGCCGCAGCGGAGCCGGACACCGAGATCCAGTTCACACCCGCACGCGTCGTCATGCAGGACTTCACCGGCGTGCCCTGCATCGTCGACCTCGCCACGATGCGCGAAGCGGTCGAGGCGCTCGGCGGGGACCCCAAGCGGATCAATCCGCTCTCACCGGCCGAGATGGTGATCGACCACTCCGTGATCGCCGATCTGTTCGGCTCCGAGAACGCCCTCGAGCGCAACGTCGAGATCGAATACGAGCGCAACGGCGAGCGCTACCAGTTCCTGCGGTGGGGTCAGACCGCGTTCGACGACTTCAAGGTCGTGCCGCCGGGAACCGGCATCGTGCATCAGGTCAACATCGAGCACCTCGCCAAGGTCATCTACGACCGGTCAGTGGGAGGGGTGCTGCGCGCCTATCCCGACACCTGCGTCGGAACCGACTCGCACACCACGATGGTCAACGGCCTGGGCGTGCTCGGCTGGGGTGTGGGCGGAATCGAAGCCGAGGCGGCCATGCTCGGCCAGCCGGTCTCGATGCTCATTCCGAAGGTCGTCGGCTTCAAGCTCTCCGGTGCGATCCCCACGGGCGTGACCGCGACCGACGTGGTGCTCACGATCACCGAGATGCTGCGCAAGCACGGCGTGGTCGGCAAGTTCGTCGAGTTCTACGGATCGGGCGTCGCCTCGGTGCCGCTGGCCAACCGCGCCACGATCGGCAACATGAGCCCGGAGTTCGGATCCACTGCGGCCATGTTCCCCATCGACGAGGTCACGCTGGACTACCTGCGCCTGACCGGCCGCGGAGAGGAGCAGGTCGCGCTGGTCGAGGCGTACGCGAAGCTGCAGAAGCTCTGGCACGACGCCGATCAGGAGCCGGTGTTCAGCGAATACCTCGAGCTGGACCTCTCGACGGTGGTGCCCTCGATCGCCGGTCCGAAGCGACCGCAGGACCGCATCATCCTCACGCAGGCCAAGACGCAGTTCGCGAGCGACCTGACCAACTACGCCGACGTCGAGCACGACCTCGTCGACCTCGAGGGCTCGGAGTCCTTCCCGGCATCGGATCCTCCGGGCAACTCGCCGGACGACGAGTACAGCGGGCACACGCACCACCACCACAGCCACGCGCCGACGAAGGGATCCAAGCCCACTCCCGTCGTCATGCCCGACGGCGAGCAGTTCACGCTCGACCACGGCGCGGTCACGATCGCCGCCATCACGTCGTGCACGAACACGTCCAACCCCTCGGTCATGCTGGCTGCGGGCCTGCTCGCGCGCAACGCCGTGAAGAAGGGACTCAAGGCCAAGCCCTGGGTCAAGACCACTCTCGCGCCGGGATCGAAGGTCGTCACCGACTACTACGAGAAGGCCGGTCTCACCCAGGATCTCGAGGACCTCGGCTTCTACACCGTCGGATACGGCTGCACCACGTGCATCGGAAACTCCGGCCCGCTCATCGAGGAGGTCTCCGCCGCCGTCCAGCAGAACGACCTCGCGGTCACGGCCGTGCTCTCGGGCAACCGCAACTTCGAGGGTCGCATCAACCCCGACGTGAAGATGAACTACCTGGCCAGCCCGCCGCTGGTGATCGCCTACTCGCTCGCGGGGTCGATGAACTTCGACTTCGAGACCGACCCGCTGGGGCAGGACCAGGCCGGGAACGACGTGTTCCTCAAGGACATCTGGCCGGACGCCGCCGAAGTGCAGTCCACGATCGACTCCTCGATCAACAAGGACATGTTCACGCACCAGTACGCGAGCGTGTTCGAGGGCGACGAGCGATGGAAGACGCTGCCGACCCCGACCGGCGACGTGTTCGAGTGGAACGCCGAATCGACGTACGTCCGCAAGCCGCCCTACTTCGACGGCATGACGATGGAACTGACCCCCGTCAGCGACATCACCGGCGCGCGCGTGCTCGCGACGCTCGGCGACTCGGTGACGACCGACCACATCAGCCCCGCCGGCAACATCAAGGCCGACAGCCCGGCCGGCCGGTACCTCGAGGAGCACGGCGTCACCCGCAAGGACTACAACTCCTACGGCTCGCGCCGCGGCAACCACGAGGTCATGATCCGCGGCACGTTCGCCAACATCCGCCTGCGCAATCAGCTGCTGGACGGGGTCGAGGGCGGGTACACCCGCGACTTCACGCAGGACGGCGGTCCGCAGTCGTTCATCTACGACGCGAGCCAGCACTACCAGTCCGCCGGCACTCCGCTGGTCATCTTCGGCGGCAAGGAGTACGGGTCGGGCTCCTCACGCGACTGGGCGGCCAAGGGCACCAGCCTGCTGGGCGTGAAGGCCGTCATCACCGAGAGCTTCGAGCGCATCCACCGGTCGAACCTGATCGGCATGGGCGTCGTGCCGCTGCAGTTCCCCGCCGGGCAGTCCTGGTCGTCGCTGGGCCTGGACGGTACCGAGATCGTCTCGATCTCCGGACTCGAGCAGCTCAATGACGGCGTCACGCCCCGGACGGTGCGCGTGACAGCAGTCCCGAGCGAGTTCTCCGCCCCGGGAAAGGCCGCGGTCGAATTCGACGCAGTGGTCCGCATCGACACGCCCGGTGAGGCGGACTACTACCGCAACGGCGGCATCCTCCAGTACGTCCTGCGTTCGCTGGTCTGAGCACACCGAAGGGGTCGGGCGCTCGGTGCCCGACCCCTTCGGCATACCCGCCGACGGTAGACTTGCGGAGCCTGCTGTAGGCGCGTGGAAGGAGCACGGATGTCGTTGCTGTCGTCGATCTCGGGACCCCGCGACCTCGACGCGCTGACACCGGAGCAGCTCGAGCAGCTCGCCGGCGAGATCCGCGCGTTCCTCATCGAGAACGTCTCCCAGACGGGCGGCCATCTCGGACCCAACCTCGGCGTCGTCGAGCTGACGCTCGCGATGCACCGCGTGTTCGACTCCCCGAACGACCCGATGATCTTCGACACGGGCCATCAGTCGTACGTGCACAAGCTGCTGACGGGCCGTCAGGACTTCGCCGGACTCCGATCGCGGGGCGGCCTCGCCGGCTACCCGCAGCGCTCCGAGAGCCCGCACGACGTCGTGGAGTCCTCACACGCATCCAGCTCGCTCAGCTGGGCCGACGGCGTCTCGCGCGCGCTGACCCGCACCGGCCGCAAGGACCGCCACGTCGTCGCCGTCGTGGGCGACGGCTCCCTGACGGGTGGAATGACGTGGGAGGCCCTCAATAACATCTCCGATGACAACGACCGCAACCTGGTCATCATCGTGAACGACAACGGGCGCTCCTATGCACCCACCATCGGCGGGATGGCGCGCTACCTCAACCGCGTGCGCACAGCCGACACCTACCAGACGCTCCATCGCGGCTCGGACTCGTTCTTCGGCAAGCTCGGTCCCGCCGCTCGTGCGTTCTACCGAGGTGTCCGGGGTGGGACCCACGGATTCCTGAGCCGTTTCGTCAACAACGCCGCGCTGTACTCCAACCTCGACATCAAGTACCTCGGTCCCGTCGACGGCCACGACCTTCCGATGCTGATCGAGACGCTCGAACTGGCGAAGGACTTCGGTGCACCCGTGATCGTGCACGCGATCACCGAGAAGGGGCGCGGCTACCAGCCGGCCCGCGACGACGAGGCGGATCAGTTCCACGCCGTGGGACGCATCGACCCGCTCTCCGGCGAACCCGTCGGCAGCTCGGCCGCCACCGCATGGACCGATGTCTTCGCCGACGAACTCGTCTCGGTGGGCGAGGACCGCCCCGACGTCATCGGCATCACCGCGGCGATGCTGCGCCCCACCGGCCTGCTTCCGTTCGCGCAGCGGTTCCCCGACCGGGTCTACGACGTGGGCATCGCCGAGCAGCACGCTGTCGCGTCCGCCGCCGGTCTGGCTTTCGGAGGCCTGCACCCCGTCGTGGCGATCTACGCGACCTTCATGAACCGCGCGTTCGATCAGGTGATGATGGATGTCGCGCTCCACCGTGCCGGCGTCACGTTCGTGCTCGACCGTGCCGGCGTGACCGGACCTGACGGTCCGAGCCACCACGGCATCTGGGATCTCGCGATGCTCCAGATCGTTCCGCACATCCGCATCGCTGTGCCCCGGGACGCCGAGCGCCTGCAGGAGGAGCTGCGCGAAGCGGTGGCGGTGGAGGACGCCCCGACGGTCATCCGCTTCCCCAAGGGCTCGGTGAGCCCGACGCTGCCCGCTCTGGAACGGCTGCCCGACGGCGTGGACGTGCTGGTCAGATCCGAGGCGCAGGACGTCCTGCTGGTCGGCATCGGACCGATGACCCACATCGCGGTCGACGTGGCGCACCGCCTGCGTGCGCAGGGCATCGGGGCGACCGTGGTGGATCCCCGGTGGGTGGTCCCGGTGCAGCCGTCGATCGTCGAACTGGCCGCAAGCCATCGCCTGGTCATCACGATCGAGGACGGCATCCGCGTGGGCGGGATCGGCACGCGCGTGCGCCAGGTGCTGCGTGAGGCGGGCGTGGACACCGCCGTGGACGAGCTGGGCCTGCCCGACGAGTTCATCGACCACGCCAGCCGGGAGCAGATCCTCGAGGATGCCGGCCTCACGGCGGCCAAGATCGCGCAGGATGTCGTCTCCCAGGTGCTCGGCACCCGGATCCCGGTCGCTCGGCCCACGGAGCAGCATCCGGATTGGCTGACCGGCATCGGCACGCAGCAGCACGACGAGGTCCGCGACGCCTGAACGGCATCGACGGACGATGAAGCGCCCGCCCTCGCATCGAGGACGGGCGCTTCGTCGCCTGCGGAGCTCAGTCGCCGATGCCGGTGATCACGGGGTGGTGGAAAGTGTCGCCGGACACGCGCTGCGAGGCTCCCTCGCGATCGAGGTACGGCGAGGCTCCGCCGTCGATGAACGGCCAGCCGGCGCCCAGGATCAGGCACAGGTCGATGTCCTCGACCGCCGGGACAACGCCCTCATCCAGCATGATCCGGATCTCCTGAGCGAGGCCGTCCTGCACGCGTCGCAGGATCTCATCCTCCGGAACCGGGCTCGAGCCGGTCTTCAGCACCTTCTGAGCGGCCTTGGTCCAGCCGGTCACGCGACCCGACTTGTCCTTTTCGACGACGTCGGGCAGCTCGGCGAGCTGGTGGAAGTTCTCCGAGGCGAAGAACCGGTCGGGGAACGCCTGCGCCATCGTGTCCTGCACGTGCGCGGCGACCTTCCAGCCCACCAGATCGATCAGCTGGAACGGCGTCATCGGCAGACCGATCGGCGCGAACGCCTTCTCGACGCTCAGCAGGGGAGTGCCCTCGTACACCGCGCGCGCGGCCTCGCCCATGACCTTCGCGAGCAGTCGGTTGACCACGAAACCCGGCGCGTCCGCGGTGAGCACCGCGTTCTTGCCGAGACCGCGCGCCACGACGAACGCCGTGGACAGCGCGGCATCCGTCGTCTGCGGCGTCTTCACGATCTCGATGAGCGGCATGACCGCGACCGGGTTGAAGAAGTGGAAGCCGACGAGACGCTCGGGGTGCTCGAGCTTCGCGCCGATCTCCTCCACGGACAGCGATGACGTGTTGGTCGCCAGGACCGCGTCCTCGGCGATGATCTTCTCGATCTCGCCGAACACCTGCTGCTTGACGCCGACCTCTTCGAACACGGCCTCGATGACGAAATCGCAGTCCGCGTACTCGGTCTTGTCGGTCGTGCCGTGCACGAGCGCCCGGAGGCGGTTCGCGCCGTCGCCGTCGAGCCGGCCCTTTGCCTCGAGCTTGCCGATCTCATCGTTGATGTAGGCCAGGCCCTTGTCGACGCGGGCCTGATCCAGATCCGTGATCAGCACCGGCACCTGGAGCTTGCGCAGGAACAGCAGCGCGAACTGGCTCGCCATGAGGCCCGCGCCGATGATGCCCACCTTGCTGACCTTCTTCGCCAGTGCCCGGTCGGGCGCGCCGACGGGGCGCTTGGCGCGCTTCTGGACGAGATCGAAGGCGTACATGGATGCCGCGAACTGGTCGCCCGTGACCAGGTCGGCCAGCGCGTCGTCTTCGCGTGCGAAGCCCTCGGCCTTCGTGCCTCCCTTGGCCTTCTCGAGCAGTTCGAGCGCGACGTAGGGCGAGCGCGGGACGGTGCCGATGCGGCTCTCGAGCATGCCGCGTGCCATCTTGATCGCGATCGGCCACTTGGTGAGCCGCTCGATTCTGCCCGGCTCGTTGCGCCGTGCGACCTTGGTCGTGCCGCGGAGCACCCCGTCGGCCCAGCGCAGCGATTCCTCGAGGTAGTTCGACGCGGGGAAGATGGCGTCCACGATCCCGTAGTCGAACGCCTGCTGCGGCTTCAGCATCCGGTTCTGCTTGAGCGGGTTGGAGATCACGACCTCGAGCGCGTTCTCGATGCCGATCAGGTTCGGCAGCAGGTACGCACCGCCCCACCCCGGGATGATCCCCAGGAACACCTCGGGCAGCGCGATGGCTGCTGCCGAGGCATCGACCGTGCGGTAGGTGGAGTTCAGCGCGATCTCCAGTCCGCCGCCCAGTGCCAGACCGTTGACGAAGGCGAACGACGGCACGCCCAGCTCGGAGAGCTTGCCGAGCACCATGTGCCCGAACTGCGCCACGAGCTTCGCGTTCTCGCGCGAGCCGACGCGCGAGATGTCGGAAAGGTCGGCGCCGGCGGCGAGGATGTACTGCTTCCCCGTCACACCCACTGCCTGGATCTCGCCGGCGGCGGCACGTGCCTTGAGGCTCTCGAGGGTCGTGTCCAGTTCCGCGAGGGTCGCCGGGCCGAGGGTGTTGGGGCGCGTGTGGTCGCGGCCGTTGTCCAGGGTGATCAGCGCGAGCACCTTGCCCGAAGCCAGGCGGATGTCGCGCACGGGGGAGTGCGTGACCACCTCGCCCTCTGTCATGGCGAGGATGGGGGAGAAGTCGATGTCTGCGTAATTCGTCATCCGCTGTTCCGCCCGCTCAGCTCTTGCGCTTCTTGCCGTCGAAATGCGGGTTCTCCCAGATGACGGACCCGCCCTGCCCGAGGCCGACGCACATCGCGGTCAGGCCGTAGCGCACGTCGGGTCGCTCGGCGAACTGAGCCGCGAGCTGGATCATGAGCCGCACTCCGGAGGCGGCGAGAGGGTGCCCGAGGGCGATGGCGCCGCCCCACTGGTTGACGCGCGGGTCGTCGTCTGCGATTGCGAAGTGATCCAGCAACGAGATCACCTGGATGGCGAAGGCCTCGTTCAGCTCGAAGAGTCCGATATCGCCGATCGTCAGCCCGGCCTTGCGCAGCGCCTTCTCGGTCGAGGGGATCGGTCCCACGCCCATGATCTCGGGGGCGACCCCCGCGAAGGCGAACGAGACCAGCTTCATCTTCGGTGCCAGACCGAGCTCCTTCACGGCGCCTCCGCCGGCGAGGATGCTCATGGTGGCGCCGTCGGTCAGGGGCGAGGAGGTGCCCGCGGTGACCCGGCCGTGCGGGCGGAACGGCGTCTTGAGCGCCGCCAGCCCCTCCATCGTGGTCTCGGGACGACGACCCTCGTCCTCGGTCGCGAGACCCCACGCGCCGGTGGCGTCCTTGGTCGCCACCGAGACCAGGTCGGGCTGGAACTTGCCGGCCTCGTACGCGGCCTGCGCCTTGTGCTGGCTCAGCATCCCGAAGCGATCCGCGCGCTCCTTCGTCAGCTGCGGGAAGCGGTCGTGGATGCGCTCGGCCGTGATGCCCATGTTGAGGGCATCCGCGCTGACCAGCTTCTCGGCGACGAATCGCGGGTTGGGGTCGACGTTGCTGCCGTCGAGCGGGTGGCGACCCATGTGCTCGACACCGCCGGCGAGGGCCAGGTCGTACATTCCGATGCCGATCGAGCCGGCCATCGTCGTGACGCTGGTCATGGCGCCCGCGCACATGCGGTCGATCGCGAAGCCGGGCACGCTCTGGGGAAGCCCCGCCAGCAGCGCCACCGATCGGCCGAGGGTCAGGCCCTGGTCGCCGGTCTGCGAGGTCGCGGCGACCGCGACGTCGTCGATGCGGTCCGCGGGAACGCCGGGATTGCGCTCCATGAGACCGATCGTCGCCTTGACCGCCAGGTCGTCAGCACGGGTGTTCCAATACATGCCCTTCTCGCCGGCGCGCCCGAAGGGGGTGCGCATTCCATCGACGAAAAAGACGTCCGAGATCTCGGCCACTCTGCCTCCGTAAGTAGGGATGCGACCAGCCTAGGAGCCGGGTTGCGGCGCCTGGAATCGGTTGGATCGAACCTACGAAGCGCTCTCCGGCGTGGACGACGCCGTTTGCACGGAATGCACAAAGGCATCGGCGATCGACTGTGCAGTCTGCGCAATCTGCCAGGGGCGCGCGCCCAGTTCCGCCAGCGCATCCCCGATGGATGCCGCGCTCAGCGGCTCGGGAGGAGTCCAGGCCACGCGGCGCAGCAGGTCCGGCGTGAGCAGATTCTCCGTGGGCATCTGCAGCTGCTCCGCGAGAGCCTCGACGACCGTCCGCGCGGCCTTGAGCCGGGCATCGGCGGCGGGGTTGCGGTCCGACCACGCGCGTGCGGGGGGGATCGACTCGCCACCGGGCGCGCGCTCGAGCGGGAGGTCGGTCGCAGCGCGGCCGGCTTCGAAGGCGGCCCACCAGCGATCGAGCTGGCTTCGACTGGCGCGGCCGGTGAACTCCTTCACCTGCGCCAGCTCCTGCTTGGACTGCGGGTCGGCGATCAGAGCGGCGATCAGAGCGCGATCCGGCACCAGCCGACCGGGCGCCACATCCTCGCCGCGGGCGTACTCCTCCCGCGCCGTCCACAACTCCCGTGCGACGGCGAGAGCCCGACGACCGCGCACGGTGTGCAGTCCGCTGAGCCGGCGCCAGGGGTCTTCGCGGGGCGGTTTGGGGGTGCGCTGGAGAACAGCGCTGAACTCCTCGGCCGCGAACTCGACCTTGCCCTGCTCCGAGAGCTCAGCCGCCAGCACGTCCCGCACGTCCACGAGGTGTTCGACGTCGAGGGCGGCGTACTCCAGCCACGCCTGGGGGAGGGGACGGGTGGACCAGTCCGACGCGGAGTGGGCCTTGGCCAGAGTGATGCCGAGGGTGTCTTCCACGACCGCCCCCAGCCCGACCCTGGCGTGACCGAGAAGCCGGGCGGCCAGCTCGGTGTCGAAGATCGTGACGGGGTCCAATCCGAGCTCGCGCAGCGACGGCAGGTCCTGGCTCGCAGCGTGCAGCACCCACTCCTCGCCGCCGATCGCCGACTGCAGGGTTTCGAAGGCGCCGACCGCCGGCGGATCGAAGAGGAAGACACCGGAGCCCCGGCGGAACACCTGCACGAGGTACGCCCGCTGCGAATAGCGGAATCCGGATGCCCGCTCGACGTCGACCGCGACAGGCCCCGTCCCGGCGGACAGCGCGGCGACGGCATCCGCGAGACCGGCGGGATCGGTGATGACGGTGTACTCAGTCACGCGGTGCCCTGCGAGAACCCAGCACGGCGATGTCCTCGGACCCCGGCGGAAGGCCGGCGAGCATGCAGACCAGCTCGGACCACGCCTCGACGTGGGGGGTCAGGCTTCCGGCCGGCGACCACGACGCGCGCAACTCGATCTGCGCGCCCTCTCCTTCGGCGGCCAGTGACCCGAATCCTTTGGACAGCGTCTTCGTGGCGGTGCCGGATGCCGCGCGGAAGGGCGCCGAGCGGGAGGCGAGAGCGTCCATCAGCCAGGACCAGGCGACGTCGGCCAGCATCGGGTCGACGCCGATGTCGGGCTCGAGCGGCGCCTGCGCGAAGCACACGATCCGCCACGCGCCCTCCCACGCCGACGGTTCGGAGGGGTCGTGCAGCAGGATGAAACGGCCGGTCCCGTAGGCGGAGTCGACGCCGTCCTGCTCCGGACGCACATCGCCCGCCAGCGCGAGGCTATCCGGTGCCAGTCCGGCGGGCGCCGGGATCTCACGCACCGATAGGTCGGCGCGGAAGACGGTCGCGCGCACGTCCGCCGCCGCACTCTCGAACGACGGCGGCGCAGTCGGGGGACGAAGCTCAGCCACGCCGAAAGACTAGAGTGGGGCCTCGATGGTCGACTCCAGGCGCGCCGCGATGCACACCCCCTCTCCTGCCCTCGTGACCGGGGTGCGGACGGCTCTGGCCGTCCTGAGCGCGGCATTGGGGCTGACCGTGTCGGGGTTGGCTTTCGCCTCGCTGCGCATGGCGCGCCGAGTGGTGACGCCGTCGGTGCGCGTCTCGGACACGCGGATCCTCTCGCTGGACACCGCGGCCCAGACAATCACGCTCGCGCGCACGCAGGACACCCAGCTTCCGGGCCGATACGGACTGTTCACCACCGGCACCGAGGATTACATCAAGCTCGGGTCGGTGCTGGCCGAAGACGACGCCAGCGTCAAGCGCAAACTCCTGACCGAGATCGGCGCCCAGACCCGCATCTCGGCCGACGCGGCGTTCAGCGGCTGGTACTACGACCGTCCCGAGCAGCTGCACCTGCCCTTCACCTCGGAGCTGATCGGCTCGCCCGTCGGCCCCTGCCCGGCGTGGCTGTTCCCCGCAGGCCCGGGGGAGGTCTGGGTGATCCAGGTGCACGGCCGCGGCGCGACCCGGGCAGAGTGCCTCAGGGCGGTTCCGGTCTTCCACGCCGCGGGCATCACCTCGCTCGTCGTGTCGTACCGCAACGACGGCGAGGCGCCGCGCAGCCGGACGGGCACCTACGCGCTCGGTGCCACCGAGTGGCGCGATGTCGACGCGGCGGTCGGGTTCGCCCGCCGCCGCGGAGCGCGGCGCATCATCCTCATGGGATGGTCGATGGGCGGGGCGATCGCGCTGCAGCTGGAGCTGAACTCCGCGCACCGCGATGTGATCGCCGGCCTCGTCCTGGAGTCGCCGGTCGTGGACTGGCGCGTCGTCCTCGGCTTCCACGCCAGGCAGATGCACGTGCCCGCGGCAGTGACCGGCCTCGCGATCGGAGCGCTGCAGACGGAATGGGCGGCGCCCATGACCGGCGCGGGGGCGGCGATCCGGTTCGACCGGCTCGATGTCATCGCCCGCGCTGCCGAGCTGCGGCATCCCATCCTCATCCTGCACAGCGACGACGACGGGTTCGTCCCCTCGGACGCGTCGCACGACCTCGTCGTGGCGCGGCCCGATCTGGTCGAGATGCAGGTGTTCGACGTCGCCCGGCACACCAAGCTCTGGAACTACGACCAGGAGCGGTGGAGCGACAGCATCCGGGAGTGGCTGCGGCGGCAGGACCTGTCCGGTGACTGAGCCGTCAGAGTGAGCGCTTGAGCGCGACCTGACGCTTGGCGCGGGCGAGCATGCCGGTCATGCCCATGATGCGCAGCGGTGACACCGCGCGGGTCAGACCGATGCTCTGCGGGAAGTCGTCGGGGATCGCCAGAACCTCGTCCGGCGTGAGCCCGGAGATCCCCTGCGCGAGGATGCTCGCGAACCCGCGAGTGGTCGGCGCTTCCTTCGGGGCGGTGGCGTGCATCTGCACGAGTCCGTCGTCGTCGATCTCGACGATGATGTAGACCGGCGACTGGCATTCGGCGACCCGCTCCTGCAACTCGGGGTGCCCGTCGTATCTCGCGGGAACGTCCGGAAGCTCGTTGGAGAACTCCAGCAGGAGCTGCAGCCGCTCCGCCTCGGGCAGCTCCAGGAACTCGTCGCGGATCTCGGCGAGCGAGTCGGGAAGAACGTGCGCAGTCATCGGCACCATTCTCCCACGGCGGCGATCAGCGGGGGAGCTCGCCCGGCTCGTCACCGGTCGCGATGGGCACCCTCACCGCACTGCCCCACTCCGTCCACGAGCCGTCGTAGTTGCGCACGTTCCGGAAGCCGAGCAGGTGCTGCAGGACGAACCAGGTGTGACTGGAGCGCTCGCCGATGCGGCAGTAGGCGACGATGTCGTCCCCGTCCACCAGCCCGACCTCGTCGCGGTAGATCGCGTCGAGCTCGGCTCGGGGCTTGAATCCGCCGTCGGCGGCCACCGCTCGCGCCCAGGGGACACTGCGGGCCGTGGGGATGTGGCCGGCTCGGAGAGCGCCCTCTTCGGGATAGGCCGGGGCAGACGTGCGCGAGCCGTTGTACTCCTCCGGCGAGCGCACGTCGATGAGGGGCCTTCCGAGATGCGCGAGCACGTCGTCCTTGTATGCGCGCAGCGTGCTGTCGTCCCGTTCGATCGCCGGATAGTCGGTGCGATCGCGCACCGTGGCCTCCGTCGTCACAGGCCTGCCTTCGGCGATCCAGCGGTCGCGCCCGCCGTCGAGCAGGCGCACATCCTCATGACCGAACAGCGAGAAGACCCAGAGCGCGTAGGCGGCCCACCAGTTGTTCTTGTCGCCGTAGATCACGATCGTGTCGTCGCGGGAGATGCCCTTGGCGCTCAGCAGCGCAGCGAAGCCGGCGCCGTCGACGTAGTCGCGCACGACCGGGTCGTTCAGCTCGGTGTGCCAGTCCACCTTCACCGCACCCGGGATGTGTCCCGTCTCGTACAGCAGGACGTCCTCGTCGGATTCGACCACCACGAGGCCCGGCTGGCCCAGGCGCGGTTCGAGCCAGTCCGCGCTGACGAGCCTGCCGGGCTCGGAGTACTCGGCGAACTTGGGGGAGGACGTGTCGAATTCGACGGGCACCGGCTGCTCCTCGGGTCAGGATGGCGGAAGCGACGGCGTAGGGTTGGACCGTCTCTTCGACCCTAGATTCCCGGGCTCCGGAGTGCACCCACCGGCGTAAGAAGGCGACACAGGATCAGCAGGATGACACCCTCCGCGACCCGCACGGGAATCGTTCACCTCACCGAGCGCAGCCCTCAGCTCTCCGGTGCCGAGATGGTCTCCTCGCTCATCCCGCCGCCGCAGTTCACCGACGCCACCTTCGATTCCTACCGCGCCGACCCCGCCTTCCCGTCGCAGCAGGAAGCCAAGGGCATGCTCATGGCGTTCTCGGGACTGGCGCAGCCGGAAGCGCGCGGCGGCTTCTTCCGTCGCCCCAAGAAGGGTCCGGAACCGCGGCCGGGGGTGTACCTCGACGGCGGGTTCGGTGTCGGCAAGACCCACCTGCTGGCGGCGATCTACCACGCGATGCCGGTGCGGCGGAAGTATTTCGGCTCCTTCATCGAGTACACCGCGTTGGTGGGCGCGCTCGGCTACAAGAACACCGTCGACCTGTTCCGCGGGGCCGAGCTGCTGTGCATCGACGAGTTCGAGCTGGATGATCCCGGCGACACGATGGTGATGACGCGGCTTCTGGGCGAGCTCGTCGCCACGGGAACCCGCCTGGCGGCGACCTCCAACACTCCACCCAACGCACTGGGCGAGGGCCGCTTCGCCGCCCAGGACTTCCTGCGCGAGATCCATGCGATGGCTGCGAGCTTCGAGACCATCCGGATCGACGGGACCGACTACCGGCATCGTCAGCTCGACGGTCATGCCGCCGTGCTGAGCGAGGCGGACTACGAGAGGACGATCGCGGATGCCGCCACCCGCGGCATCGTGTCCGACGACGCGTTCGCGGGGCTGGTGGCGCATCTGGCCACGGTCCACCCGTCCCGCTACATCCGGCTGATCGAGGGGCTGAGCATCGTGGGGCTGCGCGATGTCGCGCCCCTGACCGACCAGTCAGCCGCCCTGCGATTCGTGGCCTTCATCGACCGGGTCTACGACGCGCAGCTGTCGATCCGCGCGACGGGTCAGACGCTGGACCTGGTCTTTCCCGACGAGATGCTTGCCGGTGGCTACCGCAAGAAGTACCTGCGAGCCATCTCGCGCCTGGTGGCCTCTACCCTCGATTAGCGCGCAGCGCTCGCGCCGGCATCCGATTCGGCTCATGCTTCCGGCATCCGGAAACGTGATGTTTACCTCGACAGGGGACGCGTAACACACGTGAAACACACTGTGTGCGCCGGAGGAAACCCGCACCCTCGACACTGGGACCACCCGACGCTTTTACCCTGCGTCCCTGCAGAGAGGTTCATTTCGAGATGGATCAAGGCAATACAGCATTCATCCTGATAGCGGCAGCACTCGTGCTGCTGATGACGCCAGGACTCGCATTCTTCTACGGCGGCCTCGTCAAGGCCAAGAGCGTGATCAGCATGATGATGCTCAGCTTCGGCGCCATGGGCCTGATCGGAGTCCTCTGGGTTCTGTACGGCTACGCGATCGCCTTCCCGACGACCGCGGCAGGCACGATCCAGTTCCCCTGGACGATCGACGGCGCCGAACTGGGACTGGCGAGCCTCCTCGAGACGCCTGAGGGCGCGGCATACCCGCCGCTCGCGTTCGTCGCCTTCCAGGCGACGTTCGCGATCATCACGGTCGCGCTCGTTTCCGGCGCGATCGCCGACCGCGCCAAGTTCGGGGCGTGGATGATCTTCGCCGCGATCTGGGCGACGGTCGTCTACTTCCCGGTCGCGAGCTGGGTGTTCAACTTCGGTCTGGCCGAGGACGGCAGCTTCGCCTACGGCGGCTGGATCACCTACGGCCTGCAGACCTGGTTCGGTGTCGGAGCGATCGACTTCGCCGGTGGCACCGCGGTGCACATCAACGCCGGAGCCGCGGGCCTGGCCCTCGCGCTCGTCCTCGGCAAGCGCGTCGGCTTCCAGAAGGGCGTGCACGTCCCGCACAACCCGCCGTTCGTGCTCCTCGGTGCCGGCCTGCTGTGGTTCGGCTGGTTCGGCTTCAACGCCGGCTCGGAGCTGGCCGCAGACAACACCGCATCGCTCGCGTTCGTCAACACGATCGCGGCCCCCGCCGCGGCGCTGCTCGCGTGGCTCATCGTGGAGAAGATCAAGGACGGCAAGCCCACGTCGGTGGGCGCGGCCTCCGGTGCGGTCGCCGGCCTCGTGGCGATCACCCCCGCGTGCGCCTCGCTGACGCCGATCTGGGCGATCGTGCTCGGCCTGGTGGCCGGTGCGGTCTGCGCGCTGGCGATCGAGCTCAAGTTCAAGCTCGGCTTCGACGACTCGCTCGACGTCGTCGGCATCCACCTGGTCGGCGGCCTGATCGGAACGCTGTACCTCGGCTTCTTCGCCAACGGCACGGGCCTGATCTACAGCGGCTCGGGCACCCAGCTGCTGGTCCAGGCGATCGCGGCCTTCTCGGTCCTGATCTACTCGTTCGTCCTCGCGTGGATCATCGGCTTCGCGATTCAGAAGACGATCGGGTTCCGCGTGAAGAACGAGGACGAGATCGCCGGCATCGACACGATCGTGCACGGCGAAGAGGGCTACGTCCTCGCCGACGCACGCGCCTGACAGCCGCACGACCGGAGGGCCCCGCGACAGCCGTCGCGGGGCCCTCCGCCGTGCGTGCGGCTAGGGTCTGAGCATGACGACCGGTGCGCGACTGCTCGGAGCGCTCTCGCGGCTGTTCCGCAGCTCGACCGCCCCCGCTCGATCGGTCACGGCGGAGGCGAGCACGCTCACGGTGGAGATCCCGCCCCCCCACGCCGACGCCCTGACCATCACCTACGCACCCGACCAGGACGGCGACCCCGACGCCGGCGAGATCGTCTGGACGTGGGTGCCGTATGCGGAGAACGACGGCCGTGGAAAGGATCGCCCCGTGCTGATCGTCGGACGACAGGATGCCGAGCACGTCTTCGCGGTGCGGCTCACGAGCAAGGCGCACGACGGGGACCGGGACTTCCTCGCCATCGGCAGCGGCGCGTGGGACGCGCAGGGGAGGCCATCGTGGGTGGACATCGACCAGGTCTATCGAGTGCATGCGGACGGCATGCGTCGCGAGGCGTCTGCTCTGGACCGGGCGCGCTTCGGCCGCGTCGCCGACGCGCTGCACGGCCGCTACGGCTGGTCGATCGGAAGCTGAGGCGAGCCTCGTGGTGGGCGATACCAGACTCGAACTGATGACCTCTTCCGTGTGAAGGAAGCGCGCTACCAACTGCGCCAATCGCCCATGGCCCCGCGGGGCCGAGTCACGATCTTACCGGATGCCCCGGAGTGCCGCGAACGTCCGCGGGGATGACACGCGAGACCCCGCACTGGTTTGGCGAGTCCGATTTCATCGGCTAAAGTCGTTGAAGCGCCCGGAGCAATCCGGAGCACGCGGATGTAGCGCAGTTGGTAGCGCACAACCTTGCCAAGGTTGGGGTCGCGAGTTCGAGTCTCGTCATCCGCTCGAGTGCAGGGGTTCCTCTCCGGAGGAACCACGGCACGTGGGGTCAATCCACACGGTGGCGTGGCCGAGCGGCTAGGCACCGGCCTGCAAAGCCGTTTACACGGGTTCGAATCCCGTCGCCACCTCGCCGGACAACTGAATACGCCTGTACAGGCGCGATTGGCGCAGCGGTAGCGCGCTTCCCTGACACGGAAGAGGTCACTGGTTCGATCCCAGTATCGCGCACCACAGAACCCCTGACCAGAAGCTGATTCTGGTCGGGGGTTCCTTCGTTTCGACGATGTCAGATGAACGTGGCCAGGAGCAGCCACCCCATCACGGCGCTCAGCGCGATGCCGATCCCTCCGAGCGCGATCGCCGCCGCTCGCCCCGATCGGCCGGGCTGCGTGGCCGCGCGAACGAGCGAGGTGACCCCCAGGACCATGGCGCCGATCGCGAGGGCGAGGGCGAGCAGGCGGATCACCACGCCGACGACGGCGTTCACCGACTGACCTTCCGCATCGAGCGTTCCGCCGAAGATCGCCATCATGGTGATGGCAATGAGGGTCCCGACGATCCAGAAGACTACTGCCGAGCCCAGCGCCAGGCCCACGCTCCACCATCCGTGCGCCACAGACACGCGCGTGGACTCGGTTCCGCCGGCCTCCCCGGGGGCAGGCTCGCCGAGGGGACGTGCTGCCGGTGTCGTCATCATGGGCTCACGGTATTGGACGAGCGCCACCCGCACCAGAGCGGCCCGCCGGATCCCCGTCGCCACGCGGGCCGTTTCGGACATACTCTCGACGAATGGCAGTTCCCGAGGGCCGCAAGAGCCTGTACATCATCCGCTCCGAGCGCGCCTCATGGCTGCTGCTGCTCGTCGGCATCACGTGCACCGTCGTCTCGCTGGGCCTGGCGTATGCGGACGGCGTCCTGGTCGTCTACGAGTTCCTGCGCACACTGGTGCTCGCCGCCGTCGCGGTCTATGCGGCGGCGTGCGTCATCTGGCACCGTCGCCACCGGACCGACGCGTCCGAGTAGCGACGCACGACCGCTTCACCGCTGCGCCAGCGGCAGGACGGCCAGCACCACCGTGAGCGGCGCGGCGACCAGACCGAACAGCACGTACTGCCGCCAGGGGACGTCGACGCCCATCGCGTGCAGCCGCTGATGCCACAACAGCGTCGCCAGCGACGCCCACGGGGTGATCAGCGGACCGGCATTCACTCCGACCAGGAGCGCGGCCAGGCGCTCGGGCGCTCGTGCTGCCGCCTCGAGGGCGAGGTAGGCCGGCAGGTTGTTCAGCGCGTTGGCTCCCAGCATCCCGACCCCGGCCAGCTGGAGCAGCGACGCGAGCGAGCCGCCCGTCCCGGTGACCGCCTCGACGAGCTGCTGAGAGCCGAGCGCCTCGACCGCGCCGACGGCGAGGAACAGCCCGGAGGCGAAGACGACCAGCTGCCACGGCACGAGCCGCACGCGCAGCGTCCGCGGTGACTGCCAGGCGAAGACCGCCACGAGGACGACGGCGGCGGCCGCGGCCGGAATCCAGGGGGGCAGTCCCGACACGAGCAGCGGCATCAGCAGCAGCACCACGACGGCCGCGGTTGCAAGCAAGGGGCGGTTCTCGATGCGCGGCGCGGGTGCAGGCAAGTAGCGCCCCGCGAGCGACCGGTGATGCACGGCGTACAGCAGACCCGTGGAGACGACGATCGCGACGAGCGCCGAGGGGCCGAGGAGCATCAGGAACGACAGCGGGTCGTCGAATCCGAGCCGCTCCACGGCGAGCAGGTTCGTCAGGTTGGAAACCGGCAGCACGAGTGAGGCGGTGTTGGCGAGCACGACGGTCGCGAAGGCGAACGGCAGCGGATCGAGCCGGTGCGCGCGGGCGACGGCGACGACGACGGGCGTGAGCAGCACGGCCGTCGTATCCAGTGACAGGAAGGCCGTCGCCGCGATCGCCAGCAGCACCACCAGCCCCCACAGCGCCCACGTGCGTCCGCGTCCCAGCCGGGCGAGGGCGAAGGCAGCGACGTCGAAGACTCCGGCGGCCGCCGCCAGCTCGGCGACGATCGTCACCGCGACCACGAACAGGAGGATCGGCCACACCCGGTCCGCGATCGCCAGAGCGTCCTGCGCCGGGAGCACGCCGAGCGCGATCGCGATCCCGCCCAGCAGCAGGAGCACGACTCCGACCACGGCGAGCTTCACAGCATCCATCATCGTCGGCCGGGCGGGCAGCGATGACACGGTGCTCGCGTCCCGGCACTGGTTGCGAAGGTCGATGCGCCGCGGCATCCTCGGATCCCTAGAATGGTCGGGTGGACCTCGACCGGCAGACCTGCGCGATCATCGCGACCGCCGCCCGAACGCTCGGCGCCTGAGCGGGCGGGGCGCGTCGCGCGCCCGAAGCTGAGCAGCCATCCATCCGAGCCACCTCTGGAGAGTTCCTTGACCGACGTCGCCCCCGAGCCGGACGTGACCTATCCCGCCGACGGATTCGCCCTGTTCCCCGACCGCTCCGTCGTCGGCCTGCGCGTCAACGGCGAACTCGCGGACCTGGCGACGACCGTCGCCGAGTCCGATGCGGTCGAGCCGATCACGATCGACAGCCCCGAGGGACTGTCGATCCTGCGCCACTCCACCGCGCACGTGCTGGCTCAGGCCGTGCAGCGGATCGACCCGCAGGCCACCCTCGGCATCGGCCCGCCCATCACCGACGGCTTCTATTACGACTTCGGCGTGCGGCAGCCGTTCACGCCCGAGGACATCAAGGCCATCGCCAAGGAGATGCAGCGCATCATCCGCGAGGGTCAGCGGTTCGTCCGCCGGGTCGTCACCGACGAGGAGGCGCGCCGCGAACTGGCCGCCGAGCCGTTCAAGCTCGAGCTGATCGGACTCAAGGGCGCAACGGCGACGGGGAAGGATGCCGCGGACGGCGCGTCCGTGGAGGTGGGGGCCGGCGAGCTCACGATCTACGACAACGTGAACCGCGACGGAGAGGTCGTCTGGAAAGACCTCTGCCGAGGACCGCACCTGCCCAGCACCCGCATGATCGGCAACGGCTGGGATCTCACCCGCATCGCCGCGGCGTACTGGCGGGGGAGTGAGAAGAACCCGCAGCTGCAGCGCATCTACGGAACCGCCTGGCCCTCGAAGGACGAACTGCGCGCCTACCAGCAGCGTCTCGAAGAAGCCGCCAAGCGCGATCACCGCCGGCTCGGCAAGGAGCTCGACCTGTTCTCGTTCCCCGAGGAGATCGGGTCGGGACTGTCGGTGTGGCACCCGCGGGGCGGGATCGTGCGCCAGGAGATGGAGCGGCACGCGCTGCACCGCCACCGCGCTGCCGGATACACCTACGTGTACACCCCGCACATCACCAAGAAGGACCTCTTCATCGAGTCCAACCACCTGGTGACCTACGCGGAGGGCATGTTCCCGCCCATCCGGATGGATGAGGAGCGCGACGAGAACGGCGAGATCACCAAGGTGGGGGTCGACTACTACCTCAAGCCGATGAACTGCCCGATGCACATCCTCATCTACCGCGAGCGGGCGCGCAGCTACCGGGATCTGCCGATGCGCCTGGCCGAGAACGGCACGGTCTATCGCAACGAGCTCTCCGGCGCTCTGCACGGTCTCACACGTGTCCGCGGCTTCACCCAGGACGACGCCCACCTGTTCGTCACCCCCGAACAGCTCGAGGGCGAGGTCGCCGAGGTGCTCGAGTTCGTGCTGTCGCTGCTGCGCGACTTCGGCCTCAGCGACTTCGAGCTGGAGCTGTCCATGCGCGACGACGAGAAGTCGAAGTGGATCGGCGACGAGGAGCACTGGGCCGAGGCGACGGACGCCCTGCGGCGGGTCGCGCTGGCGAGCGGTCTGAAGCTCACCGAGGTGGCGGGCGAGGCGGCGTTCTACGGGCCGAAGATCGACCTGAAGGTGCACGACGCGATCGGTCGCACCTGGCAGCTGTCCACCGTGCAGCTGGATTTCAACCTGCCCGAGCGCTTCGAGCTCGAGTTCACCGACCGCGACGGCATGAAGAAGCGCCCCGTGATGATCCACCGTGCGCTCATGGGCTCGATCGAGCGCTTCTTCGCGATCCTTCTCGAGCACTACGCCGGCGCGTTCCCGGTGTGGCTGTCGCCTGTTCAGGTCGTCGGCGTCCCGGTGGCGGAGGAGTACTACGACTACCTCGACGATGTCATCGTCCGCCTCAAGGCCGAGGGCGTGCGCGCGGAGGTCGACCACAGCGATGACCGCATGCAGAAGAAGATCCGCACCCACACGACCCACAAGGTGCCGTTGCAGCTGATCGCCGGCGAGCAGGACCGCGCCGGCGGCACCGTGTCGTTCCGCTTCCGAGACGGATCGCAGCAGAACGGGGTGCCGATCGAGGACGCGGTGCGCCGCATCCGCGAGGCGATCACGACCCGCGCACTCGTGAACACCGCGGAGGACCTGGCGTGAGGACCCGGGCGTGAGCGACCCGACGACGGACGGCGCGACTCCGGAACTGGTCGACGCCGCCACGCTCCCCGGAGTGCCCGACCAGTTCCAGCGACTGTGGACGCCGCACCGCATGGCCTACATCGCCGCCGGCCCTCAGCCGCTGCGGGATGCCTGCCCCTTCTGCGCGGCCCCCGGGATGTCCGACGAGGACGCACTCATCGTCGCGCGCGGCCGGACCGCGTTCGTGCTGCTGAACCTGTTCCCCTACAACTCCGGCCACCTGCTGGTCTGCCCGTACCGCCACATCTCGCAGTACGACGAGGCCAGCAGCGAAGAGGTCGCCGAGATCGGCGCGCTCACTCAGCGCGGCATGGAGGTGCTGCGGCAGGTCTCACGCTGCGACGGGTTCAACATCGGGATGAACCAGGGGCACGTCGCCGGGGCGGGCATCGACGGCCACCTGCATCAGCACATCGTGCCGCGCTGGACGGCCGACGCCAACTTCTTCCCGATCATCGCGAAGACCAAGGCGCTGCCTCAACTGCTCGGCGAGGTTCGCCGGACCGTCGCAGACGCCTGGACGGTCTGAGATTCACCGCACCTGACGGGCGGTGAACTGCATGCGCGGGTGGGCGTACGCCTCCTGCGACTCGACGAGCTGCAGTTCGCGCTCGCCCGAGGCATGCGTGCGCTCGAGCAGGTCGAACACGCTCGAGGCGGTCCGCACGAGCGCATCGGCGGCATCGCCGGTGCGGGTGTGATGCGCGGTGAACAGCGCGGCCGTGACATCGCCCGACCCGTTCGCCTTCATCGGGATCAGCGGGGTCTGCACGATCCAGGCGCCGTCGTCGGTCACGGCGAGCATCTCGATCGTGCCCTCCGGGCGGTCCGGGCGCTCGACGCTGGTGACCAGCACCGTCCGCGGCCCGGTGGCACGCACCATGTCGGCTGAGAGCAGGGTGTCCTCGAGTGAGAGCGGCTCGGTGCCGGTGAGGAAGCCCAGCTCGAACTGGTTCGGCGTGATGATGTCGGCCGCGGGCACGACCCGGTCGCGCAGGAGCACGGGAATCGCGGGAGCGACGAAGCAGCCGGACTTGGCATTGCCCATCACCGGGTCGCACGAATAGATCGCGGCGGGGTTCGCGGTCTTCACCCGTGCGACGGCATCCAGGATCACATCGGCGATGCCCTCGCCGCCCTGATAGCCGGACAGGACGACATCGACGGACGGGAAGGCGCCGCGCTCCTCGATGCCTGTGAGGACGTCGCGGACATCGTCGGGAGAGATGAGCGGTCCGCGCCACGCGCCGTAGCCGGTGTGGTTGGAGAACGTGACGGTGTAGACCGGCATCACCTCGACGCCGATGCGCTGCAACGGGAACACGGCGGCGGAATTGCCGACGTGGCCATACGCCACCGCGGACTGGATGGAGAGGATCTTCACCGCTCGATCATGCCACTTCGCGGTCGCCGGATCGTCCGCCGACCGCGCGGACAGCGGCGCCGATGTCGGCGGCGAGCAGCTCGGCCTCGTCCTGGCTCAGGTCGTGGACGGTGAGCCGCAGCCGGTACGAGGGGGACAGTGTGCCGAGAGTGAACTCGTCGCCGCTGCGCGCGAGCCATCCCCGCCGCATGAGGCGCTCGACGACCGCGCGGGCGGGGACCTCGAGCGGCACCCAGAGATTGAGGCCGTCGCCGGCCTCGGTCGGCACCCCGTGCGCGCTCAGCCGCTCGGCGAAGTCCGCATTGCGCGCGGCGTAGTGCTCGCTGGCGGCGCCGATGCGCGCGAGGACGTCGGGATCGGTCATGAGGACCAGGACCAGGCGCTGCAGCAGGTGACTCACCCACGTCGTCCCCGGAGTCAGTCGCATCGCGAGACGATCGGCCGTCTCCGGATCGGATGCCGCCAGCGCAAGGCACATGTCGGGGCCGAGGAACTTCGAAACGGAGCGGACCACCGCCCAGCGCTGATGCTGAGGTCCGATCAGGGAGTGGAAGGGCTCGCGAGAGAGCATCGAGAAGTGGTCGTCTTCGATGATCAGCACGTACGGATGGGCCGCGAGGAGCTCACGCAGCTGCGTCGCCCGGCGCGCCGACAGGCTCGCCCCCGAGGGGTTCTGCGCGCGGGGCGTACAGACCACCGCACGGGCGCCCTGTTCGAGGGCCGCCTTCAACCCGGCGACCGTCATCCCCTCATCGTCCACGGGGACCGCGATCGGGCGATAGCCGGCGAGCCGCACCGTGTGGATGCTGGCGAGGAAGCACGGATCTTCGAGCGCGACGGCGTCCTCGCGAGTGAGCGCCTGCGCGAGCAGTCGCTCGACCGCGTCGGCGGCGCCACTGGTCACGGTCAGGCGCATAGGCGCTGCACCGGCATGCGCATCGCTCATCCACTCGAGGCCCCACCGCTGCAGATCGGGGTCGATCACCGGTTCGCCGTACAGGACGGGCCGGCCCGCCATGCTCGCCAGCGCCTGCGAGGGGTCCGGGATCAGGTCGGGGTCAGGATTTCCCGTAGCCACATCGCGCAGCAAGCTGTCCCCGGCGAATCCCTCCTGGGCGACCGGCAGGAGGTCGGCCACCCGTGTGCCGCCGCGACCGCGCGAGACGATCACCCCGGTTCCCGAGAGCAGCCGGTAGCCGGCGACGACGGTGTTGCGGTTCACGCCGAGGCTCTCCGCCAAGGCGCGGACCGACGGCAGTGGGTCGCCGGGACGCAGGGCGCCACGCTCGATCAGGGCACGGAGGCTGTCGGCGATCTCCGATGCCGACCGTCCGTTGATCTGCGATTCCATAGCGCTCCTCGTCGCCCATCGTAGGGCCCGGTACATGCTATCTTTTGGCCTAGGTCAATGCTTCTCGACCTCGCACACCGCGCGTTTCGCGCTCTCACGAAAGGACCCGCCGTGACCTCTGCCGACACGGGAACCGACCGCGTCAAGCGCGGCCTCGCCGAGATGCTCAAGGGCGGCGTCATCATGGACGTCGTCACCGCCGAGCAGGCGCGGATCGCCGAGGATGCCGGCGCGGTCGCCGTGATGGCGCTCGAGCGCGTGCCGGCCGACATCCGGGCGGAGGGCGGGGTGTCGCGGATGAGCGATCCGGACATGATCGAGAGCATCATCGCCTCGGTCTCGATCCCCGTCATGGCCAAGGCCCGGATCGGCCACTTCGTCGAGGCCCAGGTGCTGCAGGAGCTCGGCGTCGATTACATCGACGAGTCCGAGGTGCTCTCGCCCGCCGATTACGTCAACCACATCGACAAGTGGAAGTTCACGGTTCCCTTCGTCTGCGGAGCGACCAACCTGGGTGAGGCGCTGCGGCGCATCAACGAGGGTGCGGCGATGATCCGCTCCAAGGGGGAGGCAGGCACCGGGGACGTCTCCGAGGCCACGAAGCACATCCGCAAGATCTCGGGCGAGATCAACATGCTGCGTTCCATGACGAAGGACGAGCTCTACGTCGCCGCGAAGGAGCTGCAGGCACCGTACGAGCTCGTGGCGGAGATCGCCGAGACCGGTGCGCTTCCGGTGGTCCTGTTCGTCGCCGGAGGCGTCGCGACCCCGGCCGACGCGGCGATGATGATGCAGCTGGGCGCGGACGGCGTCTTCGTCGGGTCCGGCATCTTCAAGTCCGGCAACCCGGCCGAGCGCGCCGCGGCGATCGTGAAGGCGACGACCTTCTTCGACGACGCCAAGGTCATCGCGGATGTCTCGCGCGGCCTCGGCGAGGCGATGGTGGGCATCAACGTGTCCGACCTGCCCGCCCCGCACCGCCTCGCCGAGCGTGGCTGGTAGACGGCCGCGGGTCGGAGTCCTCGCCCTGCAGGGCGACGTGCGCGAGCACGTCCGCGTGCTGAGCGAGCTCGGCGCCGACGTGGAGCTCATCCGTCGTCCTGCGGAGCTGGCCGCCGTCGAGGGGCTGGTGATCCCGGGCGGAGAGTCGAGCGTGATCGACAAGCTCTCGCGCGCGTTCGGGATGCAGCAGCCGCTGCGCGACGCGATCGCGGCGGGGATGCCGGTCTACGGCACGTGTGCCGGGCTCATCCTCCTGGCCGATCGCATCGCCGACGGCATCAGGGATCAGCAGACGTTCGGCGGACTCGACGTCCTGGTCCGACGAAACGCGTTCGGCAGTCAGCTGGACTCCTTCGAGACAGACCTGGACGTCCCCGTGCTCGGCGAGCCGCCGGTGCACGCCGTCTTCATCCGCGCTCCCTTGGTGCAGGAGGTGGGAGAGGGTGTGGAGCCGCTTGCGCGCCTGGCGGACGGGCGGGTCGTCGCGGTGCGCCGCGAGCAGCTGCTGGGCACCTCCTTCCATCCCGAGGTGACCGGAGAGCACCGATTCCACTCGCTGTTCCTCGACACGGTGCGCGCCGCCTGACGCCCGCGCGCCCAGCGGCTAGATTTCAGACATGACGGTCAACGACTGGTGGCGCGACCGCCCCGAAGAGCGGTACTGGATGATCGCCCCGTCGCGCGGTGTCGTCGGTGATGCGCTGAGCGCGCCGAAAGCCTCGGCGGACCGTCGGTTCGAGTGGTCCCACGAGCTCGTCGGATTCACCGAGCCCGGCGACACGCTCTTCGTCTGGGACCGCACGCTCGCGGTGCCGGGCATCGGCGCGTGGGGACGGGTCCTCGGCCCGCTCGGCGAGGACAGCCGCGCGCGGCGCGGCGAGACGATGCCCCACTGGCGCATGCCCGTCAGCGACACCCTGCGGCTGGCGACCCCGATCACCCTGAGCGGGCTCCGCCGCATCGGCGGAGACATCGTGGCCATCCGCGATGCCGTCGAGTCCTCCACGGAGGGCCCGGTCTACTTCCCGTTCATCGGGTCGGCAGACACCCTCGCTCCGGCACCGGCGTATCTGAGCAAGGTGCCCCGCGATCTGGTCGCGCTGCTGTCCTCGCGCTTCGGCTTCGAGTTCGCGCTCTAGGGGCACGATGACGGCCTGGGTGGCGCTGCTGCGGGGCGTGAACGTCGGCGGCGTCACGATCCGCAACGCCGATCTCGCCGCCGCCATGAGCGACGATCTGGGGCTCGGCGCCGTTCGCACCGTGCTGGCCAGCGGCAACGTCACCTTCGAAGCGGATGCCGGGCCGGCCGCGCGCGCGGCGCTGAAGTCTTCGATCGAGGGCGCGCTGCGCACTCGCTTCGGCTACGACGCGTGGATCGTGCTCGTCACTCGCGCGGAGGTGCACAAGGCCATCTCCTCGTTCCCGTTCGACGCCGAAGACGACACCCGGCAGCCGTGGGTCGTCTTCGGATCGGACGAGGCGGCGCTGGATGAGCTGGTCGTCGCGGCCGAAGGTCTCGACCCTGTCGTCGACCCCGTCGCCCGAGGCGAGGGCGTCCTCTACTGGAACCCGCGAAAGGGCACGACGACCGATACGGCGTTCGCGAAGCTGCTCTCGCGCAGGCAGTACCGGGCGACGACCACCAACCGCAACCTCCGCACCCTGCAGAAGATCGTGGCGGCGTGAGCACGACACACACCATCGGGCTCGGCACGTAAACTGGCGGCATGTCCGGCCACTCCAAGTGGGCGACCACGAAGCACAAGAAGGCGATCATCGATTCGCGCCGTGCCAAGTCGTTCGCCAAGCTCATCAAGAACATCGAAGTCGCAGCCAAGATCGGCGGCGCCGACCTCGCGGGTAACCCGACCCTGCAGGACGCGGTCCAGAAGGCGAAGAAGACCTCCGTCCCCATCGACAACATCAACCGCGCCGTCAAGCGCGGCGCCGGGCTCACGGGCGAGTCCGTCGACTACCAGACGATCCTCTACGAAGGGTACGGACCCAACGGCGTCGCGCTGCTGATCGAGTGCCTCACCGACAACCGCAACCGTGCGGCGGCCGAGGTGCGCACGGCGATGACCCGCAACGGCGGAACCATGGCCGACCCGGGCAGCGTCGCCTACAACTTCCACCGCAAGGGTGTGATCGTGGTGTCTTCGGAGAGCACCTCCGAAGACGACCTCATGCTCGCGGTCCTGGACGCCGGTGCCGAGGAGATCGAACCGCACGGCGAAGGCTTCGGTGTCATCACTGATGCCTCGGAGCTCGTGGTCGTGCGTTCCGCGCTGCAGGATGCGGGGATCGACTACGAGTCCGCCGATGTCGAATTCGTGCCGTCACTCAAGGTCGAGGTCGACGCCGACACGGCGCGCAAGGTGTTCCGCCTGATCGACGCCCTCGAAGACAGCGACGACGTGCAGAACGTCTACAGCAACTTCGACCTGTCGCCAGAGGTGCAGGCCGAGCTCGAGAACGACGAGTAGGGCGCGCCACGCGGTGCCGGGTGCACCGGCCGCTTAGCGTGGGGGAGTGGCAGCACTGCGCGTTCTCGGCATCGACCCCGGCCTGACCCGGTGCGGCGTCGGCGTCGTGGACGTCGCTCGCGATCGGTCTGCGACGCTCGTGCACGTCGGCGTCATCCGCTCCGATCCCGGCGAGCCGATCGAACGGCGCCTCGCGACGATCGCGGCCGGCATCCGTGCCGTGATCGACGAGCACGGCCCGTCGGTGGTGGCCGTCGAGCGGGTCTTCTCGCAGCACAACCGGCAGTCCGTCATGGGCACCGCGCAGGCCAGCGGAATCGCGCTGCTGATCGCAGGCGAGCGCGGGTTGAACGCGACAACTCACACCCCGACCGAGGTCAAGGCGGCGGTGACCGGCTACGGAGCCGCCGACAAGCGTCAGGTGCAGACGATGGTCGCGCGGATCCTGCGCCTCGACGAGCTCCCTCAGCCCGCCGACGCGGCGGATGCGCTCGCACTGGCACTGTGCCACGCCTGGCGCGCGGGGTCGTCACCCGCGACGGGCAGCGGCACCCTGACCCCTGCGCAGCGGGCGTGGGCCGACGCCGAGCGACTGGCGCGACGCTGACCACGCGTGTCGGTCGAACAGATGTGCGAACGCCGCTCTAGGCTCGGAGCATGATCTCCTCGTTGCGCGGCCGAGCTGCTCACGTCGATTCCGATGGGCTCATCGTCGAGGTCGGCGGCGTCGGGCTCTCGGTCGCGGTCACGCCGCACGTGGCCGCCGCGACGAACGTGGGCGACGAGGTGCACCTGCACACGAACCTCATCGTGCGCGAGGATGCGCTCTCGCTGTTCGGCTTCGAGAGCCGCGACGAGCTGATCGTGTTCACGCAGCTCCTCGGCGTGACGGGCGTCGGGCCCAAGTCGGCGCTCGGTGTGCTCGCGGCGCTCAGCGTCGCCCAGATCGCCGAAGCCGTGACAGCCGATGATGACGCGCCCTTCCGCCGGGTCTCGGGCATCGGGCCGAAGACCGCGAAGCTGATCGTCGTGCAGCTGGCCGGCAAGGTCGTCGCCCCGCAGGCCGGCAGCGCAGCCCGATCGGATGCCGCTCCCGGCGTGGCCGCTCAGGTCACGCAGGCGCTCGTCGGACTGGGCTGGAGCGAGCGCGCCGCGAGCGATGCGGTGGCGTCCGCGGTCGAAGAGGCCAGCCCGTCCGAGCGAGCCGCTGTGCCGGCGCTGCTGCGCCTGACCCTCGCGACGCTGGGGCCGGCGCGCAAGGAGCATGCGGGTGGTTGACGTCCACGACGCCGACGAGCCCGTCGACGAGGCGGAGCTGGCGATCGAGGGTGCTCTGCGACCGGCATCCCTCGCCGAATTCGTCGGCCAGCAGAAGGTCAGAGGTCAGCTCCAGCTCCTGCTGGACGCCGCCCGCATCCAGCAGCGGCCCGCCGATCACATCCTGCTCTCCGGGCCGCCGGGCCTGGGCAAGACGACCCTCGCGATGATCGTGGCGCACGAGAGCGGCCGGCCGCTGCGTCTGTCCAGCGGGCCGGCCATCCAGCACGCGGGCGATCTGGCCGCGCTCCTTTCCAGCCTCACTCCGGGCGAAGTTCTCTTCATCGATGAGATCCACCGCATGGCGCGCTCGGCCGAGGAGATGCTCTACCTCGCGATGGAGGACTTCCGCATCGACATCATGGTCGGCAAGGGCGCGGGGGCGACCAGCATTCCCCTCGATCTCGCGCCCTTCACTCTCGTGGGTGCCACGACCCGGTCCGGACTCCTGCCCAATCCGCTGCGCGACCGGTTCGGCTTCACCGCCCACCTGGAGTACTACGAGCCCGAAGAGCTCGAACGGGTCATCGAACGCTCGGCGGCCATGCTCGCCGTCGATCTGCCCCACGCCTCCCGTGCCGAGATCGCCCGCCGTTCGCGCGGGACGCCTCGCATCGCCAACCGGCTCCTGCGGCGCGTGCGCGATTTCATGATCGTGCGCGGCGGCGGGGGCAGCACCGCGACCGTTGACGCCGCGCTGGATCTGTACGACGTCGACTCCATCGGACTCGACCGGCTCGATCGCGCCGTCCTGGACGCACTCGTGCGACGGTTCCGCGGGGGACCGGTGGGCCTGAGCACCTTGGCGGTGGCCGTCGGAGAGGAGGCCGAGACGATCGAATCCGTCGTCGAGCCCTACCTCGTGCGCATCGGCTTCATGGGACGCACCCCCCGGGGCCGGATCGCGATGCCGTCGGCTTTCGCGCATCTGGGCGCCTCGCACCCCGAGTCGGCGCTCAGACTCGATGATCTATAATCGCTGAAGGCTCTCGCCTCACCCCCTCCTGCAAGGCAGTGTCGCCCCGGCGCGCGCCTGATTCGAAAGGCTCTCGCCTCCATGGAATTCCTCTCCAACTACGGCCTCATCATCCTGCTGGTCGTCCTGCTCGGCTTCATGTTCTGGAGCTCGCGCCGACGCATGCAGAAGCAGAAGCTCGAGCAGGAGCAGAAGGCGCGCCAGACGGTGCCCGGTGCAGAGGTCCTGATGCAGGGCGGCCTCTACGGCACGATCGTCGCGTTCGACCCCGAGAACCTCGACCAGCCCGCGCTCGTCGAGATCGCTCCGGGCGTGCAGATCAAGGTGCACAGCCAGGCGATCCTGCGCGTCGTGGACCCCGTCGAGGGCGTCGTCACCGAGGACGAGTTCATCGAGGCCGAGGCCAACGAGGCCGGATACGTCGGCGGAGTCGCCAGCGGCGCGATCAGCTCGATCAGCGACGACACCGCGCGATCGCGCGAGGCCGAGGCGGTCGTCGATCCCGACGCCGACTCGGACACCAAGCCCAAGGCCTGACCGCTCGCCCTTCCCGGGCTCCCAGAAAGCTGACCCCTCGTGGCGACATCCACCCCCGTCCGGCATGCCTGGCGTGCGTTGACAGGTCTTCTGATCATCACCGCACTGCTGTTCGGCATCAACGCGCTCGGCGTCTACGTCTTCAAGGCCAGCTCGTGGAGTCCCGAGCTCGCGCTCGACCTTCAGGGCGGCACGCAGATCATCCTGGAAGCGCAGACGGCGGACGGCGCCGCGCCGACCGAGGAGCAGCTCAACCAGGCGGTCACGATCATCCGCCAGCGTGTCGACGCCTCGGGCGTCGGCGAGGCGGACGTGACCACGGAGGGCGGCAAGAACATCGTCGTCCAGATCCCCGGACAGGCCGACGAGGAGACGCGCCAGCGCATCGAGGCATCCGCGCAACTCCAGCTGCGCGCTGTCCTGGTGGCCGGGCAGCCCGCCACGACCTTCGTGGGCGACGACGGCAAGGAGACGCCCTATCCGACTCCGGACCCGGCGCTCCCGTCGACACCGACCGCATCGCCGACCAATGGCAGCGACGTGGCCTGGATCACTCCTGCCCTTCAGGCCGAGTACCTCGCCTACGACTGTGCGAATCCCGACAATGCGCCGGCTGACGCCCCGAAGGACGAGCCGCTCATCACGTGCGACCCGGACGGCACCGTCAAATACATCCTCGGACCGGTCGAACTGGATGGGTCCTCCATCAGCGACGCCACGTTCGGCCTGCAGCAGACCAACAACCAGTGGGCGGTCAACCTCAAGTTCGACGACGCCGGCACGAAGACCTTCGGTGAGATCAGCCAGCGCCTGTTCGGGGCCAACCCGCCGCTGAACCAGTTCGCCTTCGTGCTCGACGGCTATGTGCTCTCGGCCCCGTCGATGAACGCCGTCATCCTCGGCGGCGATCCGAGCATCACCGGCAGCTTCACCCAGGACAGCTCGAAGGTGCTCGCCGACCAGCTCAAGTACGGCGCGCTGCCGCTGAGCTTCGAGGTCGTCAGCTCCGACACCATCTCGGCCACGCTCGGCTCCCAGCAGCTGCAGATCGGCCTGATCGCCGGCCTGATCGGTCTCGCGCTCGTCGCGATCTACGTCCTGATCGTCTACCGCGCTCTGGGCCTCGTGATCATCGCGTCGCTCATCGTGATGGGTGTCCTGACCTACATCACCATCTGCATCCTCGCCTGGCGCATGGGCTTCCGCCTGTCGCTGGCCGGTGTCGCCGGTCTGATCGTGTCGATCGGGTTCACGGCCGACTCGTTCATCGTGTACTTCGAGCGCATCCGAGACGAGCTGCGCGACGGGAAATCGATCACCGGCGCCGTCGAGGACGGCTGGGGCCGTGCGAAGCGGACGATCTACATCTCCAAGTCGATCAACATCCTCGCCGCGGTCGTGCTGTACATCCTGGCCGATGCCACGGTGAAGGGCTTCGCGTTCACGCTGGGGCTCACGACCGTGATCGACGTCATGATCTTCATCCTGTTCACCCACCCGGTGATGCAGCTGCTCGCGCGGACGAAGTTCTTCGGATCGGGGCATCCCCTCTCTGGGATGGATCCCGCGGCCCTCGGGGCTGTCTACCGCGGCCGCGCGCAGTTCCGCGCGCCCGTCGCGCAGACCGCCAAGACGCAGGCCGAGCGGCGGGCATCCCGTTCGCGGGGCGAGGCGGAGCGCCGTCAGACGATCGCCGAGCGCAAGCAGGCGGAGCTGCAGAAGGTTCCCGACACCGGTAAACCGGCCAAGACCGACAAGGGGGGAGAACTCTGATGCGCTCCATGAGCCAGTTCGGCAACGACCTCTACACCGGCAAGACCTCGTTCCCCTTCGTGGGGCGTCGCCGCCTGTGGTTCATCATCGCCGCCGTCCTCGTGATCGGCTCGGCGCTGGTTCCGCTCGTGCGGCCGATCCAGTTCTCCATCGAGTTCACCGGCGGATCGCAGTTCACCGTGTCAGGCGTCTCCTCGCCCGACCAGGCCGTCGCCACCGAGGCGGTGCAGAGCGTGGTTCCGGATGCCGTCACGAAGGTGACCACCGTCGGCGACAGCACCGTGCGCGTGCAGACCGATCAGCTCACGCCGGCCGAGTCGCAGCAGGTGACGACCGCCCTCGCCGACGCGTACGAGGTGCCCGTCACCGAGGTCACGGCATCCTTCATCGGTCCCAGCTGGGGCGCGGACGTCACGCGACAGTCGCTCTGGGGACTGGCGATCTTCCTCGCCCTGACCTTCTTGATCCTCGCGCTGTACTTCCGCACCTGGAAGATGTCGGTCACCTCGATCATCGGGCTCCTGGACGTGCTCATCATCACGATCGGCGTCTACGCGCTGTGCGGCTTCGAGATCTCGCCCGCGGCCGTGATCGGGTTCCTGACGATCCTGTCGTATGCGCTGTACGACACCACTGTCGTGTTCGACAAGATCCGTGAGAACACCACGGACGACGGTGAGATCTCGGGGCGGACCTTCGGCGAGTCGGTGAACCTCGCGGTCAACCAGACGCTGATCCGCTCGATCAACACGACGGTCGTGGCGATCCTGCCGACCGGAGCGATCCTGTTCATCGGCGCTCTGTGGCTGGGCGCGCAGACGCTGACGGACATCTCGCTCGCGATCTTCGTCGGCACGATCGTCGCCGCCTACTCGACGCTCTTCGTCGCGGCACCCCTGTACTCGCTGTTCCGCGAGAACGAGGTGGAGATCAAGGCGCGCGACGCCCGCGCACTGTCAGCTCGCGAGCGGGCCGGAGTCCCCGCCTGAGGGCCGGCCCACCGGCACGGGCGACCGCGCGCCGCGGGCGTAGGATTGAGCTCCAGCGCAGGAGAGGAGTCGGATGACCGAGACGGTTCCATCCGCCACGTCAGCTCCTGCCCCGGCGCCGCCCGCTCAGACATCCTCGCTGCGCCGCCTCGTCCCGCGCATCTTCTCCCGCTCCGCGCGACGCGACGACGTCGAGCAGCTGCTGCGGACGGTGCGCACACACCACCCCAAGGGCGACCTCTCCATCATCGAGCACGCGTACCGCGTCGCCGATGAGGCGCACACGGGGCAGACGCGTCAGAGCGGCGAGCCGTACATCACCCACCCGCTCGCGGTCGCCCAGATCCTCGCCGACATGGGGCTCGGGCCGAAGGCGATCGCGGCCGCGCTCCTGCACGACACGGTGGAGGACACCGGGTACGCACTCGAGACCCTGAACGCGGAGTTCGGCGACGAGGTCGCGATGCTCGTGGACGGCGTCACCAAGCTCGACAAGGTCAAGTACGGCGAGAGCGCGCAGGCCGAGACGGTGCGCAAGATGATCGTCGCGATGTCGCGCGACATCCGGGTGCTGCTCATCAAGCTCGCCGATCGCCTGCACAACGCGCGAACCTGGGGCTTCGTCCCGCCCGAGAAGGCTCAGAAGAAGGCGACGGAGACCCTCGAGATCTACGCCCCGCTGGCGCACCGGCTCGGCATCCAGACGATCAAGTCCGAACTCGAGGACCTTTCCTTCGCCGTCCTGCATCCGAAGCTGTATGCCGAGATCGAGAGCCTGGTCAAGCAGCGCACCCCTCAGCGCGAGCAGTACGTCCACAACGTGATCGAGGCCGTGGACGCCGATCTTCGCGAGCTGCGCATCCGCGGACGCGTGATGGGCCGGCCGAAGCAGCTGTATTCGGTCTACCAGAAGATGGTGGTGCGCGGCCGCGAGTTCGATGACATCTACGACCTCATCGGCATCCGCATCATGGTGGGAAGCGTGCGCGACTGCTACGCCGTCCTCGGCGCGATCCATGCGCGCTGGACGCCGCTTCCCGGCCGCTTCAAGGATTACATCGCCACTCCCAAGTTCAACCTCTACCAGTCGCTGCACACGACGGTGATCGGTCCCGGTGGACGCACGGTGGAGATCCAGATCCGCACGAACGAGATGCACCAGCAGGCCGAGTACGGCGTGGCCGCGCACTGGAAGTACAAGGAGCGGATGACCGGCGGAAAGCCCGACGCGAAATCCGTCGACGCCGACATGGCGTGGCTCGCGCACATCTCGGACTGGCAGGCCGAGACCGCCGACCCGGGGGAGTTCCTGGATTCCCTGCGCTTCGAGATCGGTGCGAAAGAGGTCTACGTCTTCACACCGAAGGGCCGCGTCATCGGGCTGCCGACCGGCGCCAGCCCGGTGGATTTCGCCTACGCCGTGCACACCGAGGTGGGCCACCGCACGATGGGCGCCAAAGTCAACGGGCGCCTCGTGCCGCTGGAATCCGAACTGCAGAGCGGCGACGTCGTCGAGGTGTTCACTTCGAAGAACCCGGATGCCGGCCCCAGCCAGGACTGGCTGAGCTTCGTCAAGAGCACCCGCGCGCGCAGCAAGATCCGCGGCTGGTTCACCAAGGAGCGCCGGGAAGAGGCCATCGAGCAGGGCAAGGAGGCCATCGCCCGCGCGATGCGCCGGCAGAACCTGCCGCTGCAGCGCCTGATGAGCCAGGACTCCTTCGCCGAGGTCGCGCGCTCGCTCAACTACGAGGACGTCACGGCTCTGTATGCCGCGGTCGGCGAAGGCCATGTGTCGACGCAGTCGGTCATCGAGAAGGTCACTGCCGCGGTCAGTGCGAACGACACCTCGACCGGGCCGATCGACCTGCCGCACGTCGGCCGCTCCCGTCAGCCGCGGAACGGAGATTCGGGGGTGCTGGTGCGCGGCGCGCCCGACATCCTGGTCAAGCTCGCCAAGTGCTGCACCCCTGTTCCCGGCGATGACGTCGTCGGCTTCGTGACCCGCGGCAGCGGCGTATCGGTGCATCGCACCGACTGCACGAACGTCAAGTCGCTGATGGAGGACGCCGAGCGGCTGATCGAGGTCGAATGGGCACCGACGACCAAGAGCGTGTTCCTGGTGCAGATCCAGATCGAGGCGCTGGATCGCTCGGGCCTGCTCAGCGATGTCACCCGTGTGCTGAGCGAGCATCACGTCAACATCCTCTCGGCGACCGTCTCGACGACCAACGACCGTCTCGCCCTCAGCCGCTTCGTGTTCGAGATGGGCGACATCGTGCACCTCGAGCGCGTGCTCAACGCCGTCCGGCGCATCGACGCGGTCTACGACGTCTACCGCGTCACGTCGTCCTGACTCGCGCGGCTTCTCGCGCCGCCAGCGACCGCAGACCGACCAGCGCAGCCCGCTTGTTCGGCAGGGGGCCGCGAGACTCGAGCCAGTCGACGGTGCGCGCCGGCAGCCGCGGATCGGCATCCGCCATGGACAGCGCCGCGGCGGCGTAGCGCTCCTCGTCGACCCGGGAGAGGTCGGCGAGCGTGCGTTCCGGAGTGGTCACGAGCACGCCGAACACAAGCTGCAGATCGGCCGGATCGACGCGCAGGTCCCGGTAGTGCAGCCGCCGCACGAACGCCTGGTGCAGGCGCCGGGGCACCGCGCGCTGAACGGTATGGCGGGAGGGCGGCTCGTGGAGTGCCCCATGGATCCACGCCGCGCTCAGATGCGTGGCCGCCAGGGTGTCGCCGAGCAGTTCCCGCAGCGAGCCGGCGCGCAGCTCGCGCGTCTCGACCGCATCGGCCGGGATGTAGGCATCACCGAGTTCGACGAGGTGCCCGTCGAGGCGGGCGGCCGACAGCTCCGCCGGCGAGAGTCGTCCGCCTGCGAAGTAGAGGAACGGTGACGGCATGACAGCAACTGTGCCGGATGCGGCGACGAGGGTGCCGCATCCGACGTCACCTGTGGAGAACGCCGGCGCCCGCTGGCGCGCTCAGCCGCCGAGTGCGCTCAGCCAGGCGCGCCGGGCTTCGAGCGCCTCGGTCGCCTTCGCGATCGCGGCCTTGTCCCCGCTCTTCTGCGCGGTCGCCAGTTCGTCCTCGAGCTTCTGGATCGCCTCGGTCAGCTGGCGCGTCATGTCGTTGGCGCGAGCCCTGGTCTCGGGGTTGTTGCGCTTCCAGTCGATCTCTTCGCGACCGCGCAGCGCCGTCTCGATCCGACGCAGATCGTCGTCCAGGACGCGCTCCTTGTCACGCGGGAAGATCCGGCCGATCTCGTCCCACTGACGCTGAATCGCGGTGAGCGTGCTGCGCGCCTTCACCAGGTCGCGCTCGTCCGCGACACCGCGGGCCTCCTCGAGGAGTGCGCGCTTGGCATCGATCTTCTCGCGCGACGCCTCGGCATCCGCTGCTTCCCGTTCCCCGCGCGCCCCGTACAGCGCGTCCCCGGCGGCCTTGAACCGCGCCCAGAGCGCATCGTCGGCCTTCTTGCCCGCTCGGCCCGCCGTCTTCCACTGATCCAGCAGCTCCCGGTAGGCCGCGATGCCGTCTTCGCCCTTGGGCGCGAGCGCCTCGGCTTTCTCGACCAGGCGGGCCTTCTGATCGCGCACCGATTTGTGCGCCTCGTCGAGCTCGGCGTAGAACTCGCGGCGATGCTTGTCGACGGTCGCGCGCGCGTCCCGGAATCTCTTCCAGAGCTGCTGACCGGTCGACTTCGGCAGGCGCGGACCGTTCTGCTGCTGCGACTGCCACTGGTCGAACAGCGACGTCAGGTCGGCCGACGCCTGCTTCCACTGGACGCTGCGGGGGTCGCGGGCCGCGAGCGCCTCGGCCTTCTCGACCAGCTCGGTGCGAGCCCGGACGGCCTCTTCGACAGCCTGACGGGATGCCGCGGCCTCGGTGGCCGACGCCTCGGTCAGCTCGCCGGTCAGGGCGAGGACGCGCGCGTCCAGAGCAGCCAGGTTGCCGACGGCCGCCGCGTCCTGCAGCTTCGCATGCAGTGCCTTCGCGGTCGCGCGCAGGTCGGCGGGCGAAGCACCGCCACGACGGTGACGCACCTCGAGCAGGGTGACTTCGCCGGCCAGATCCGAGAACTTGCGGCGGTAGTAGGCCAACGCCTCATCCGGCGTGCCGTCGGGATACTGGCCGACGACGCGCCATCCGTCCGCTTCGCGCACCGAGACGGTGCCGTCCTCCTCGACGCGGCCCCAGGGCTCGTCGTCGGCCGGTTCGACGGTGGGCTCCGCGGCCGCGGTCTCGGTCCTGCGGGGTCCGGGCAGCGCACCTGCGCGCGGAATGGCGCGCGGCGTCACAGCCGCCGGCGTCGGGGTCGCGGTCGCCACAGGGGCGGCCGCCTCGTCCGGCTCTCCCGCCTCGGGCTCCCGGGCCTCGGGCTCCGCCGGCGCGCTCTCGTGCTCTGCAACGACAGCGTCGTCGGCGACCGACGGGTCGCTCTCGGGCGTGGGGTCGACGGCGGATTCGGGAGTGGACTCTGCTGCAGCAGTCACGGGATGCACCTCATCGCGGCTCTCGCCGCCTGTGGGGGATGGACGGCTCCCCAGCCTAGTACGGTGCGCCCCGCGCGAGAGGGCGTGGCGCGTCAGGGCGTCGGGGTCGGGGTGGGCGCGACCGATTCCGCCGGAGTCGGGTCGGGACTGGCGGTGCCGGCCGGGGACGGCGTCGGAGTGGAGGTCGGCGTCGGAGTCGACGACGGCGTGGGCTCGGGGGCACCCGGCCCGGCCATGAAGTAGGCGGCCTGCCCCGCGACGATCGCGAGGATCAGAAGCCCTCCGCCGATCCCGGCGATGAGGTTGTCGCGCGTGCGTCGCCGCGACTGCCCGGCGTGGAACGCCTGACGGGCCTGATAGACCCGGACCCGCTCACGCTCGGAGCGCGTGTCCCGCTGCTTTCCACCCGTCGCCACGGGACCTCCCTCGCTCCCCGGTCATCCCGGGCGGGGTTGATCCTACGGGCCGTCCGCATCAGGGACAAAACCGCGTCCGCACCCGGCGTCCGGTGCGACGGATAGCCTTGATCGGTGACCTCCGCCGCGCTGTTCCAGGGGCAGACCCCCCTCGCCGTGCGGATGCGCCCGACGTCGCTGGATGAGGTGGCGGGCCAGTCGCACCTGCTGCGGGCGGGCTCACCGCTCGTGCTGCTCGCGCGTCCCGACGTCTCGACGGGGGCGGCGGCATCCGTCATCCTCTGGGGACCCCCGGGCACCGGGAAGACGACACTGGCGCAGGCGATCGCGCGGTCGTCCGGCCGCCGATTCGTGGAACTCTCGGCCGTCACCGCGGGGGTGAAGGACGTGCGCGAGGTCCTGCAGGAGGCCTTGACCCAGCGCGACCTCTACGGGCAGTCCACGATCCTCTTCCTCGACGAGATCCACCGCTTCACGAAGGCGCAGCAGGACACGCTCCTGCCGGGCATGGAGAACGGGTGGGTGGTGCTCATCGCCGCGACGACCGAGAACCCCTCCTTCTCGGTGATCTCGCCTCTGCTGTCGCGGTCTCTGCTGCTCACGCTGCAGCCGCTCACCGACGAGGACCTCGGGATGCTGATCGATCGCGCGGTGAGCGATTCGCGGGGCCTCGGGGGCAGTGTGAGCCTCCTGCCCGAAGCCCGCGATGCGCTCGTGCGGCTGGCCTCCGGAGATGCACGCCGGGCTCTGACGGCGCTCGAGGCCGCGGCATCCCTCGCCGAACCGGCGGACCATTCGGACGAGTCCGAGGAGGCCGAGGCTCACGCAACGGCTCCCGTGGAGATCACCGCCGACCACGTGGCCAGCGCGGTCGATCGCGCCCTGCTGCGCTACGACCGGCAGGGCGATGAGCACTACGACGTCATCAGCGCCTTTATCAAGTCCATTCGCGGCTCCGACGTCGATGCGTCCCTGCACTACCTCGCCCGGATGGTCGAGGCGGGGGAGGACCCGCGGTTCATCGCACGGCGACTGGTGATCTCCGCCGCGGAGGACGTCGGACTGGCCGACCCGCAGGCGCTGGTGATCGCGGTGGCGGCGGCCGATGCCGTCGCCTTCATCGGGATGCCGGAGGGCCGCATCCCGCTCGCCGAGGCGACCGCCTACCTCGCCACCACCGCGAAGTCCAACGCCGCCTATCTCGCGATCGACAAGGCGATCGCCGATGTCCGCGCGGGCGGCTTCGGCCGCGTCCCGCCGCACCTGCGCGACGCGCACTACCCGGGCGCGAAGCGGCTGGGGCACGGCAAGGGCTACCGGTATCCGCACGACTCCGACGTCGGTGTCGTGGGGCAGCAGTATCTGCCCGACGACCTGGCCGGCCGACGCTATTACGAACCGACCGGTCACGGTCAGGAGCGGGACGTGCAGGCGCGGCTGGAGAAGATCCGGCGCATCCTCGGGGGCTGAAGCCGATCTGTTAGACTTGACCGGCTCGAAACGCAGTTTTCGGGTATCTCCTTTCCCCATCACACCTCCGGTGCGCCCCGACGTGCGCGCTGACAGGGAAGGGCCGGAGATACGTCCATGAGTCCGCGAAAGACGCGGCCATGTCGTTTTGGAAGGACACATCCGTGCCCACGAAGTCCCAGGACCGCCGCAAGGTCCGCCTCTCCCGCGCGCTCGGCATCCCGCTGACGCCGAAGGCCGCCAAGTACCTCGAGAAGCGTCCGTACGCTCCGGGTGAGCACGGCCGCACCAAGCGCAAGCAGGACAGCGACTACGCGGTCCGCCTCCGCGAGAAGCAGCGTCTGCGCGAGCAGTACGGCATCCGCGAGAAGCAGATGCGCAACACGTTCAACGAAGCGCGCCGCACGCAGGGCCTGACCGGTGAGAACCTGGTCGAGCTGCTCGAGATGCGTCTGGACGCCCTCGTGCTTCGTGCCGGCTTCGCCCGCACCACCGCGCAGGCCCGCCAGCTCGTCGTGCACCGCCACATCCTCGTCGACGGTCAGACCGTCGACCGCCCGTCGTTCCGCGTGAAGCCGGGTCAGCTCATCCACGTCAAGGCCAAGAGCGAGGGCACCGAGCCCTTCCAGGTCGCAGCCGCCGGCGGTCACGCCGAGGTGCTGCCCCCGGTTCCGGGCTACCTCGAGGTCGAGCTCGACAAGCTGCACGCACGTCTGGTGCGTCGCCCGAAGCGCGCTGAGGTCCCCGTCACCGGTGACGTCCAGCTCGTGGTCGAGTACTACGCCGCGCGATAGGTTGCAACGCAGAAGGGCGCCGGGATCACTCCCGGCGCCCTTTCGCGTTCGCGACTACGATGAGGGGATGCCGCGCCCGCGGCTGAGGAAGTGATGACATGAGAAACCTCCTGTGGTTCCTGCTCGGCGTGATCGGCGGCTTCGTCGCCGCGCATCTGTTGAACAAGGACCCCCGCGGCCACGAGGTGCTCGCCGAGGTCGACGCGCGCATCACGGAGTTCACCGACCGCATCGGGGATGCGTATCGCGAGCAGGAAGCACGCATGTCGGGGCTCGTCGGCTCCGCGCAGGAGTCCGTCGGCGAAGCGGTCGAGGCCGCAAGGGAATCGGCATCCGACGCGATCGATGCCGCCGCCGACGCCTCGACGGACGCGATCGCCTCGGCAAAGAGCGCCGCCGGCAAGCTCACCGACTGACCCACCCGTCAGGCGGTGTCCGTGAAGGACGCCGCCCTTTTTCGAGGATTCCCATGCAGACCGCCGAGCTGGCCGACCGTTTCCTGCGCTATTTCGAGAAGCGCGACCACACCATCGTCCCCTCCGCCTCCCTGGTCACGGACGACCCGGCCCTGCTGTTCACGGTGGCCGGCATGGTTCCGTTCATCCCGTACCTGAGCGGTGACGTCCCCGCCCCGTACAAGCGCGCCGCCGACGTGCAGAAGTGCATCCGCACGAACGACATCGAAGAGGTCGGCAAGACCCCCCGCCATGGAACGTTCTTCCAGATGCTCGGCAACTGGTCCTTCGGGGACTATTTCAAAGAGGGCGCGATCACCTATGCGTGGGAGCTGCTGACCACGTCGGAGGCCGACGGCGGACTGGGCTTCGACCCCAAGGACCTCTGGGTGACCGTCTACAAGGAAGACGACGAGGCGTTCGACCTCTGGCGGCGCATCGCGGGACTTCCCGAAGAGCGCATCCAGCGCCTGGACAAGGACACGAACTACTGGAGCACGGGGCTTCCCGGCCCCGCCGGGCCCTGCTCGGAGATCTTCTTCGACCAGGGGCCCGCGTACGGCGTCGACGGCGGACCGATCACGGACGATGACCGTTACGTCGAGATCTGGAACCTCGTCTTCATGCAGTACGCGATCGACGACGTGACCTCGAAATACGACTTCCGCATCGTCGGCGAGCTGCCGCAGAAGAACATCGACACGGGCATGGGCCTGGAGCGCATCGCGTTCATCAAGCAGGGCGTGCAGAACATGTACGAGACCGACCAGGTGCGCCCCGTGCTCGACCTGGCCGCGCAGCTGAGCGGGCGACGCTACGGCGCCGACCACGGCGACGACGTGCGCATGCGCATCATCGCCGACCACGTGCGCTCCTCGCTCATGCTGCTCTCCGACGGTGTGACGCCCTCGAACGAGGGCCGCGGCTACATCCTGCGCCGGCTCATGCGTCGCGGCATCCGCTCGATGCGCCTGCTGGGCGTGGACGGCCCGACCTTCCCCGAGCTGTTCGCCGCATCGCGTGACGCGATGAAGGCGGTGTACCCCGAGCTGGAGACCGAGTACCCGCGGCTGTCGGCGTATGCGTTCGCCGAGGAGGAGACGTTCCTGCGCACCCTGGCGGCCGGAACGACGACGCTCGACCTCTCCGTGGCTCAGACCAAGCAGTCCGGAGGAACCACGATCGCCGGTTCCGAGGCCTTCCTGCTGCACGACACATACGGCTTCCCGATCGACCTGACACTGGAGATCGCGGAAGAGGCCGGGCTCAGCGTCGATCGCGATGCCTTCGACTCGCTCATGCTCGAGCAGCGCACGCGCGCGAAGGCTGACGCCCGTTCGCGCAAGCGCCAACTGGCCGATACGAGCGTCTACCGCGAGTTCCGCGCGCACGGCGAGACGGTCTTCACCGGTTATACAGACCTCGAGACCGAGTCCACGGTCCTCGGGCTGCTGGTGGACGGTGTGTCCGCCGACCGCGCCACGACAGGCCAGATCGCCGAGGTCATCCTCGCCGACACGGCCCTGTACGCCGAGTCCGGAGGGCAGGTCGCCGACAAGGGCATCATCGTCGGGCCGGGATACGAGCTCGAGGTCCTCGACGTGCAGAAGCCTGTCGTCGGACTGATCAGCCACACCGTCGAGGTCACCTCGGGAGAAGTCGCGGTCGGTCAGCCGGCGACTTCGGTGGTGGATGCGGTCAACCGGCGCGCCGCACGGCAGGCGCACTCGGCGACCCACCTGGTGCACGCCGCGCTGCGTGACACGCTCGGCAAGAGCGCGACCCAGGCGGGATCGCTCAACCGTGCCGGATACATGCGGCTGGACTTCACCTGGGGCCAGGCGCTGTCTGCCGACACACGCAGCGAGATCGAGGAGATCGCGAACAACGCGGTGCGGGACAACCTCGAGGTCACGACGCGGATCGTGTCGCTCGATGAGGCCAAGTCGCTCGGCGCCATGGCGCTGTTCGGCGAGAAGTACGGCGACACGGTGCGCATGGTCGACATCGGCGGTCCGTGGTCGCGCGAGCTCTGCGCGGGCACGCATGTCTCCTCCAGCGCCGAGATCGGACTGGTGAACCTGGTCGGGGAGTCCTCGGTGGGCGCGTCCAACCGCCGGGTCGAGGCCCTCGTCGGCCGTGACGCCTTCCGTGAACTCGCCGCCGAGCGCGCGATCGTCTCGCAGCTCACCTCGACCCTCAAGACGCCGCGCGACCAGTTGCCGAACCGCATCGCCGAGCTCGCCGCGAGCCTCAAGGCGGCCGAGAAGAAGATCGCCGCCTTCGAGGCGCGCGCGCTGACGGACCGCATCCCGGCCCTGGCAGCGAACGCCGTCGCGGTCGGTCCGCACCGGCTCGTGGCGGAGTCCATCGGCTCGGCCACTTCGGCCGACGACGTGCGATCGCTCGCGCTGGGCATCCGGGATCGACTCGGCTCGCAGGCCGGTGTCGTCGCGATCGGCGCGGAGGTCGGCGGGCGCCCGGTCGTCATCGTCGCCACGAACGACGGCGCCCGCGCTGCCGGCGCCAAGGCCGGCGCGCTCGCGAAGGTCGCGGCGGCCACGCTCGGCGGCGGGGGCGGCGGGCGCGACGATGTCGCGCAGGGCGGCGGAACCGATGCCGGTGCACTTCCGGCCGCGCTCAGCGCCGTGAAGGATGCGCTCGGCGCGCTGTGACGGGCTTTCGGCGGGGCGTCCGGCTCGGAATCGACGTCGGCAAGGCGCGCATCGGGGTGGCTCGGTGCGATCCCGACGGCATGCTCGCCACGCCGGTCGAGACCGTGGCGCGCTCCGATTCCTCGATCGGACGCATCGTCGAGCTCGCCGGCGAGTACGACGCGGTCGAGCTCATCGTCGGCCTGCCGCTGAACATGCGCGGCGAGGACACGGCTTCGACCACCGACGCCCGGGAGTTCGCCGCGGCCCTGGCGGCGGCATCCCCTGTGCCCGTCCGGATGATCGACGAGCGCCTGAGCACCGTCTCGGCGCACGCGGTTCTGCGCGATTCGGGCAGAACACAGCGTTCATCTCGTAGCATTGTTGACCAGGTCGCGGCCGTCGTTCTGCTGCAGCAGGCACTCGATGTCGAGAAGAGCACCGGACGGCCCGCCGGATCACCCGTCCCCACGGCCCAGGAGCCCGCCTGACATGCCCGATGCCCCGTCGCCGTTCGACGATCCGTTCGCGGATCTGTTCGGCAAGCTCCCCGATCCACGCGACCGCCGCTCATCCGGCGACGACGGGGGACGCGGCACGGCGGCACCGGTGACAGGCGCGGCGGGCGATGCGTCAGCAACCACGCCCCTCTCGCGCCGGGAGGCGCGCGAGGCCGCCGCCCGCCGGGCGTCATCCTCAGCCGCTCCCGCTCCCGCGGCCGCTGCGACCCGGGCGAGTGCGGCCCCCGCGCCGGCGCCCACCGCTGCGGCGCCGGTCTCGTCGGCCGTGGTCACCGAGGCCGACGAGTGGCCATTCCTCGGCGGCGCGTCGGCCCAGGACGGACCCGCGTATCGTCGCGGACGCGACGACGAGCAGGGCACCACGGTCACGGCGCGCCCGGTCGCCACCGCGACCCTCGAGGATCTGTTCACCGGAGCGCACACCACCGATAGCCTCGGTGAGGTGCCACCGCCGAGGAACAAGCGCCGTCGCCGCATCGGCGGGTGGATCGCCCTCGGCGTCGTCCTTCTGCTTCTCGGCGGCATCGCCGGGGGTGCCTTCTACGTATGGACGACCTACGAGGACAAGATCCGCGAGGTCATGGGCTGGGAAGAGCCGAAGGACTACGCGGCCGGCATGGCGAACGGCGAGGCGTTCGTGACCGTCGCCGCCGGCGACACGGGATCACCGATCTCGCAGAGCCTCTTCGACGCCGGGGTGACCAAGACCCCCGAAGCGTTCTACGACTATCTGATCGACACCGCACAGAACCCCCCGTTCGTGCCGGGCGTCTTCAAGCTGCAGAAGCAGATGACCTCCGAGGCGGCCCTGGCCGCACTGCTGGATCCCGCCAACAAGATGGAGAACAGCGCGCAGCTGCGCGAGGGGCTCACGGTCGAGCAGTCCTTGCCCCTGCTCGCGGAGGGGACCGGCATCCCGATCGAGGACTTCCAGGCCGCTGTGGCGGATCCCTCGGTCTACGGCGTCCCCGTGGATCCCGCGATCGTCGCTGCCGGCGGGCAGCCGCTCGAGGGCTGGCTCTTCCCCGCGACGTACACGTTCGACCCGGGCGTGACCGCCCAGGACGTGATCGCCACGCTCGTCAACCGCACGATCGCGTCGCTCGACGACGCCGGCGTACCGGTAGAGGATCGCCAGCGCATCCTCACGGTCGCCTCGATCATCCAGCGCGAGGCGCGGTACGAGAAGGACATGCAGCAGGTGTCGCGGGTCATCGAGAACCGGCTCAGCCAGAGCAATCAGGAGACGTTCGGGCTCCTGCAGATGGATTCGACCGCGCAGTTCGGCTACGGCGAGATGCACGACGGCACGGTGAGCTCCTCGGCCGAGGCCCTGGCAGACCCGAACCCGTGGAACACCTATGTGAACACGGGTCTGCCGATCGGTCCGATCGCCAACCCGGGCGATGTCGCCATCGACGCGGCGATGCACCCGGCAGACGGCGATTGGCTCTACTTCGTCACGGTCAACCTCGACACGGGCGAGACGGTGTTCACGAGCAATCTCGCCGATCACAACCGCGCGGTCGCGCAGTGGCAGGCATGGTGCGGTGACCACCCCGATTCGGGATGCTGACGCCTGACGCCAGCCGCCTCGAGGTCTGGGGGGACCCGGTCGCGCACAGCCGCTCGCCGCAGCTGCACGCCGCGGCCTACGCCGTCCTCGGACGGGACTGGACCTACGCGCGACGGCAGGTGGGGGAGCGGGGATTCGCCGCTGAACTCGCCGGCCTCTCACGGCAGTTCCGCGGACTGTCGCTCACGATGCCCCTCAAGGGCGTCGCCTTCGAGGCAGCGGCCCGCCGCGACCGCAACTCCGAGCTCACCGGTGCCGTGAACACCCTGCTGCTGGACACGTCCGGCCACCGCGGGTTCAACACCGACGTCGGCGGCCTGGTCCGGGCCCTCGCCGAGGTCGGGGTCGACCGGGCCGAGAGTGCGCGGATCGTCGGCGCCGGCGCGACGGCGACCTCGGCGCTGGTGGCCCTGGCCGAGATCGGTGCGACGCGCGTCGAGGTCGTGGCTCGCCGGCCTTCCGCGGTCGAGGCGCTGGCACGACTCGGTGAGAATCAGGGGCTCCAGGTCGTCGCCGTGCCCTTCTCGCACCCGTTCGGCTCGGTTGAACTGACGATCGCCACTCTCCCCGGCGACGCCGCGGTGCCGCCCGACGCGGCGGATGCCCTCGCATCGTCCGGCGGCACGCTGTTCGACGTCGTCTACGGACACTGGCCCACCGCCCTCTCCGACGCGTGGGGGCGGGCCGATGCGCCGGCGTTCTCCGGCCTCGCGATGCTGCTGCACCAAGCACTGCTGCAGGTGCGCGTCTTCGTCGGCGGCGACCCGGACGCGGCTCTGCCCGACGAGGCGGCCGTCCTCGCGGCGATGCGCTCGAGCATCATGGGAGACTAGACGAATGCTCCGCGTGCTCACGGCCGGCGAATCGCACGGCCCCGAACTCGTCGCCATCATGGAGGGCCTGCCTGCGGGCGTCCCCGTGTCCCGCGCCGCCATCCAAGCCGACCTCGCCCGCCGAAAGCTCGGCTACGGCCGCGGATCGCGCATGAAGTTCGAAGAGGACGAGCTGACGATCTCCGGCGGAGTGCGCCACGGGCTGAGCCTGGGCAGCCCGATCGCCCTGCGCATCGGCAACACCGAATGGCCCAAGTGGGTCGAGGTCATGAGCCCCGACCCGGTGGATCTCACCGACATGTCGCGCGGGCGGGGTGCTGCTCTCACGCGGCCGCGCCCCGGTCACGCCGATCTGGTCGGCATGCAGAAGTACGGCTTCGACGAGGCGCGGCCCATCCTCGAGCGCGCGAGCGCCCGAGAGACCGCCGCCCGCGTCGCGCTCGGAGCGATCGCTCGCGGCTTCCTCTCCGAGCTCAGCATCCGCCTGGTCAGCCACACCCTCTCGATCGGCCCGGTCCGCGTCCCGGAGGACGCTCCGCTTCCCGGTGCCGACGACGTCGACGCCCTGGATGCCGACCCGCTGCGCTGCTTCGACCCGATCACCTCCGCCCGGATGGTCGGGGAGGTGGATGCCGCGCGCAAGGACGGCGACACGCTCGGCGGCATCGTCGAAGTGCTCGCCTACGGCCTGCCGCCCGGACTGGGCTCGCACGTGCACTGGGACCGGCGGCTGGACTCGAAGCTCGCGCAGGCGATCATGAGCATCCAGGCCATCAAGGCCGTCGAGGTGGGGGACGGGTTCCTCACCACGACCCGCCGGGGGTCGGCGGCGCACGATGAGCTGTACGCGACGGCCGACGGCATCGCCCGCTCGACGGACCGGGCGGGTGGCACGGAAGGCGGGATGTCCACCGGCACGGTGCTGCGGGTACGCGCGGGCATGAAGCCGATCGCGACGGTTCCGCACTCGCTGCGCACGATCGACGTCTCAACCGGTGAGACCGCCTCGGCGCACCACCAGCGCTCCGATGTGTGCGCGGTCCCGGCGGCGGGCGTCGTCGCCGAGGCGATGGTCGCCGTCGTCCTCGCCGAGATGGTGCTGGAGAAGTTCGGCGGCGACAGCGTCGCCGAGACGCGCCGCAACCTCGAGGGATATCTCGCCGCGATCCCCGAGACCCTCCGCACCGCGAGCGCGAGCGATCCCGCCCTCAGCGAGCATGACCTCGCCCTCTAGGGAGGTCCCGGTCAGCGCGATCGTCCTGGTCGGACCCATGGGCGCCGGCAAGACCAGCGTCGGCCGGCGTGTGGCCCGCGCGCTCGGCACCTCGTTCACCGACACCGACAAGGTCGTCGTCCGCGATCACGGACCGATTCCCGCGGTCTTCGAGCAGGTCGGCGAAGCCGGTTTCCGGGAACTCGAACGCGTGGCCGTCGCCGAGGCGCTCACGCGGGGCGGCGTCGTAGCCCTCGGCGGCGGAGCGATCCTCGATGCCCGCACGCGTGCCGACCTCGCCGGGCAGCGGGTGGTCTTCCTGACGGTCTCGCCCCGGATCGTGGCCGGACGCATCCAGGGCACGGACCGGCCTCTGCTCGCCGAAGCCGACCCCGTCGGACGCTGGCAGAAGATCTTCGCGGAACGGCGCCGGCTGTACGACGAGGTCGCCGACCTCACGCTGGACACCTCGTCCGGCCCGCTCGCCGCCGTGGTCGCCGAGATCGTCCAGTGGGCGCAGCAGACGCAGAAAGCCGAGGAGCAGGCATGAGCCAGACCAGCACGATCTCCGTGACGGGCGAGGCGGGCTATGACATCGTCGTGGGCCGCGGCATCCTGGATCGCGTCGGCGAGGCGCTGGCGCCCACGGTGCGCAAAGTCCTCGTCGTGCACCCTCCGACGCTGGGCGCCGCGGCGGCGCAGCTGCGCGAGAGGCTCATGTCCGACGGGACGCGGGAGGTGCTTCTGGCCGAGATCCCGGACGCGGAGGCCGGCAAGCGAGTCGAAGTGGCCGCGTTCTGCTGGCAGGTGATGGGGCAGGCCGACTTCACCCGCACCGACGCCGTCGTCGGCTTCGGAGGCGGAGCGGTGACCGACCTCGCCGGCTTCGTGGCCGCCACCTGGCTGCGCGGGGTGCAGGTGGTGCAGGTGCCCACCACGGTGCTCGGCATGGTCGACGCCGCCGTCGGCGGCAAGACCGGCATCAACACGGCCGAGGGGAAGAACCTCGTCGGGGCATTCTGGGCTCCCGCGGCGGTCGTGTGCGACCTGGATCTGCTGTCCACCCTGTCGCCGAACGAGTCCGTCGCCGGGTTCGCAGAAGTGGTCAAGGCCGGCTTCATCTGGCACCCCGAGATCCTCGACCTGATCGAAGCAGACCATGAGGCCGCCGTCGACCCGACCACCGACGCCTTCCGGCGCTGCATCGAACTCGCGATCTCGATGAAGGCGCAGGTCGTGGGGGAGGACTTCCGCGAGGGGGGCCTGCGCGAGATCCTGAACTACGGCCACACCCTCGGGCATGCGATCGAACACGCCGAGCGCTACCGGTGGCGTCACGGGGCGGCCGTCTCGGTCGGGATGATGTACGCGGCGGAGCTGTCGCGCCTGGCCGGACGACTTCCGGATGCCGCTGCCCAGCGGCACCGCGACGTGCTGGAGCTGCTGGGACTTCCGACCACGTACCGCGCCGGCGCGTGGCCGCAGCTGCTGGCCACGATGCAGCGGGACAAGAAGAGCCGCGCCGGGATGCTGCGCTTCATCGTGCTGGATGACATCGCACGCCCGACCGTGCTGCGGGCACCCGATGAGTCGCTCCTGTTCGCCGCGTACCAGGAGGTCGCCGGTTAGGGTGAGTGCGTGAGCACCCCTCGACGACTTCTGCTGGTGAACGGCCCGAATCTCAATCTGCTGGGCACCCGCGAACCGGAGATCTACGGCGCTCAGACCCTCGCCGACGTGGAGGCGCTCGCGGCTCAGACCGCCGCGACGCACGGCTTCGAGATCGATGCGATCCAGAGCAATCACGAGGGCGTTCTGCTGGATGCGATCCACGCGGCACGCGGGTCGTGCGCGGGCATCGTGATCAACCCGGGCGGGCTGACCCACACCTCGGTCGTCCTTCGCGATGCGCTGGCCGCCGTGAATCTCCCGGTGGCCGAAGTGCACATCAGCAACGTGCACGAGCGCGAGGAGTTCCGCCGCCACTCGTACGTGTCCGATGTCGCGGCGGTGCACGTCGTCGGCGAGGGCGTGCAGGGCTACGCGACCGCGGTCGAGCGGCTCATCGCCGTCATCGCCGGTCAAGCCGAGGGCTGAGATCCGGGCGCTTCGCGGGCCATCCCGTAGAATCGAACGTCGGGTCGCTCTCCGACCCGCCGTCTTTCCTCACGAACGGAACTTCACAGCCATGGCATCCACCGCAGACATCCGCAACGGCGTCGTCCTCAGCATCGACGGACAGCTGTGGAATGTCATCGAGTTCCAGCACGTCAAGCCCGGCAAGGGCGGCGCGTTCGTGCGCACGAAACTGAAGAACGTCGTCTCGGGAAAGACGGTCGACCGCACGTACAACGCGGGCGCGAAGATCGAGATCGAGAACGTCGATCGCCGCGACTTCACCTACCTGTACAACGACGGCGAAGGCTTCGTCTTCATGGACGTCGCCGACTACGACCAGCTCACCGTCCCGGCCACCGTCGTGGGTGAGGCGGCGAACTTCCTGCTCGAGAACCAGCAGGTGCAGATCGCCCTGAACAACGGCAACCCGCTGTACGTCGAGCTGCCGGCATCCGTGGTCCTGGAGATCACCTACACCGAGCCGGGCCTGCAGGGCGACCGCTCCTCGGCCGGCACCAAGCCTGCCACGGTCGAGACCGGGTACGAGATCCAGGTGCCGCTGTTCCTCGAGACCGGCACGAAGGTCAAGGTGGACACCCGCACGGGCGACTACCTGGGCCGCGTCAACTGACTTGAGCGCCCGTACCAAGGCGCGAAAGCGCGCCCTCGACATCCTGTTCCAGTCCGACATCCGCGGCGACGCGCTCGGCGTCACGCTCGCGGCGGAGGCCACGCGCGCAGCCAACGAGCCGTCTCGCGAGACGTCGTGGCTCTACGCGCGCGAGATCGTCGACGGCGTGATCGACAACAAGGACGAGATCGACGAGCAGATCACGACGTTCGCGAAGGACTGGTCGCTCGCGCGCATGCCCGCCGTCGACCGCGCGCTGCTGCGGATGGGGGTGTGGGAGATCCTCTACAACGACGAGGTGCCCACGGCCGTCGCCATCGATGAAGCCGTCGAGCTCGCCAAGGAGTTCTCGACCGACGACTCCGGCGCATTCGTCCACGGAGTGCTCGCGCGCATCGCCCGCTCGACCTGATCGCGGCGTCGGGCAGCGTCCGACGCCCCTGTGAGGATGGACTCGTGCCGGCGCCTTCCTGGAGAGACCTGCTCGCGGCGCCGCCCCCGGATCCCGCGCCCGTCCGACTGGCGCTCGGCGTCGAGCTGCGTCGGCTGCAGAGCAACGCGGCCAATGCCTGGCAGCCCCGTCGCGCCGTGACCGTGACCCCCCGCGCACTCACCGCTCGGACGGATCAGCTCATGGTGGGGCTTCGACCCCTCATGCGCAGCGCCTCCACCGGACGGTGGGTCAAGGGCGACGTCTCGTGGGAGGCACTCCGCCGGCCGGGCGGTCCCTACGATCCCGATCAGGCGCGCTGGTTCGCCGAGCTGCACAGCATCTCGCGCGAGATCCGCAGCATCGGCCCGTTCACCGACGCGTCCGAGTGGATCACCCTCGACACCGTCTCCTCGTCGCTGCTGTGGACCCATCTCGCCCTCGCCGCCGCCCGCGATGTGCCCCTCGTGGGAACCACCGCTCAGCTCGCCGTCTCTCTGGCGACGACGGCGGCGCTGTCGATGGTCGCCGAATCCCAGCCGGACGGCGCCGTGCTCCTGCGGGCGCGGATCAGCGTCGAGCGCGAACCCGTCGAGGTGGCATCGGCGCGCCCGGTCGCCCACACGGGAATCTACGTGTTCGCGGTCGAGCCGGGCCTGATCACGCTGCGCCTGGCACCCCTGCCGCTGGGCCTGCAGGCGCGGGCTCTGCTCGCGGCTCCGGGCGGCATCCCGGTTCCTGCCGCAGAAGCCGGCGAATTCGTCCGCGCGCACCTCCCGCGCATCGCCCGGCAGCTCGAGGTCATCCCGCGTGGCGGGCTGCAGATTCCGGCGGTCGGCGCGCCGACCCTGGTGATCCACGTCCTCTTCCGCCCGGAGCACACGATCGACGTGCGCCTCGAGTGGGAGTACGACCTGCTGGGCGGATTCCCCCTGGACGCGGATGCCGGCCCTGAGCGCGATCGCCGCGCGGAGGCCGAGCTGCTCGGCCGTGTCGAGGCCGCGTGGCGGGCGTCGGGGACGACGGTCCCGCCGGCACCGCACACGCTGCGCGGAATCGAGGCGGCGCAGTTCGCGGCCGACACCCTTCCCGCCCTGGAGGCCGTCGTCGGCGTGCGCATCGCCCGCACCGGCGCCCAGCGACAGTACGCCGAGCTGACCGGCGATCCGGAGATCACCGTCAGCACGGTGGAGAGCACCGACCCCGACTGGTTCGACCTCGGCGTGATCGTGACGATCGATGGACGACGCATCCCGTTCGCGCCCCTGCTCACGGCTCTGACGCGACGGCGCACCAAGCTGCTGCTGGCCGACGGGGCGTATTTCTCCCTCGCCCACCCGGCACTGGACAGGCTGCGGGAGCTGCTGGATGAGGCGGCGAGCCTGAGCGAATGGGAGACCACGCCGCGCATCAGCCGGCATCAGGTCGACCTCTGGGCCGATTTCGAGGACCTGGCCGACCAGGCGGCTCCGGCCGTGTCCTGGAGAGCCACCGCGGAGGGCCTTCGCGACGTCGACCGGATCGAGTCGACGTCCGTTCCGGCGGGACTGGCGGGCGAACTGCGGCCGTACCAGCGCGCCGGCTTCGACTGGCTCGCCTTCCTCTGGCGTCATCGACTCGGCGGCATCCTCGCCGACGACATGGGCTTGGGAAAGACGCTGCAGATGCTGGCGCTGCTCCTCCACGCGCGCGAGCAGGGCGAGCGCAGACCCTTCCTGGTCGTCGCGCCGACGTCGGTGATGTCGGTGTGGCGCGCCGAGGCGGCGCGGTTCGCACCCGGGCTGCGGGTGCGGACGGTCGATGCGACGCGCCGCAAGAGCGGCCTCGCCCTCAGCGAGGTGGCGGCATCCGCCGATCTGGTGATCACGTCGTACACGCTCGCTCGCCTCGACGCGGCGGTGTTCGGCGAAGTCGAATGGGCCGCCGTCGTGCTCGATGAGGCGCAGTTCGTCAAGAACGCCGCCACGAAGCTCCACCGCGCCGTGCGCGACCTGCGAGCGCCCATGACGTTCGCAATCACCGGCACACCGCTCGAGAACAGCCTCACCGAGCTGTGGGCGCTGCTCTCGCTGACCGCCCCGGGTCTGTTCCCGTCCGCGCGGCGCTTCCGGGAGCAGTACGTGCAGCCGATCGAGCTCGGCAAGGTGCCCGAGAACGCCGAGGGTGGAGCGTACCGTGCCGCGCGTCTGGCCCGCCTTCGGCGGCGCATCCGCCCGCTCGTGCTGCGCCGCACCAAAGAACTCGTCGCGCCCGATCTTCCGCCGAAGCAGGAGCAGGAGCTGCTGGTCGAACTGGCGCCCGCCCATCGCGCGCTGTACGACACCGTCCTGCAGCGGGAGCGGCAGAAGGTGCTGGGCCTGCTGGAGGACCTCGACCGCAACCGCTTCATCGTCTTCCGCTCGCTCACGCTGCTGCGCATGCTCAGCCTCACCCCTGCGCTGATCGATGCCGAGGACGCCGGCATCCCCTCGAGCAAACTCGACGAGCTGCTCACGCGTCTGCGCGAGATCGTCGCCGAAGGCCACCGCACGATCGTCTTCAGCCAGTTCACCTCGTTCCTGACACTCGTCTCGGATCGATTGGATGCCGCCGGCATCGCTTACTCCTCCCTCGACGGATCGACCCGACGCCGCGAGGAGGTGATCGAGCAGTTCCGCTCGGGGACGGCGCCGGTCTTCCTCATCAGCCTGAAGGCCGGGGGATTCGGCCTGACCCTCACCGAGGCCGACTACGTCTTCCTGATGGACCCGTGGTGGAATCCGGCCGCCGAGGAGCAGGCGGTCGACAGGACGCACCGGATCGGACAGACCCGCCGGGTCATGGTGTACCGGATGATCGCCGCCGGCACGATCGAAGAGAAGGTCATGGCCCTGCAGCGCCGCAAGGCGCGGCTGTTCCGGTCGGTTCTGGATGAGGACGCTCTTTTCGCGCAGTCCCTGAAAGCCGACGACATCCGCGCCCTGCTCGAGGAATGAGCCGGCCGGCAGCGGCGCCGCGCCCGGCCCTGCGCACACGCTCCGCGTAGACTCGAGAGCTGTTCGACACGGGAGGAATCCATGCGCATCACGGGGCTCGGCCATGCCGGAATGTTCATCGAGACGGCGGGCGGCAGCATCCTGTGCGACCCGTGGGTCAAGCCGGCGTTCTTCGGCTCGTGGTTCCCGTTCCCCGACAACCGTGCGCTGGATTGGGAGCGGTTCGGCAAGGCCGACTTCCTGTACGTCAGCCACCGCCACCGCGATCACTTCGATCCGTGGCTGCTGCAGACCCACGTCCCCAAGGACATCGAGGTCCTGCTCCCCGACTACCCGACCGACGAGCTCGAGCAGGACCTGAGACGTCTCGGCTACGAGAACATCATCTACACCCGCGCCGGTGAGATCATCGAGCGCGGACCGCTGAAGATGATGGTCAACCCCCTGCGCGCCCCCAGCGACGGTCCGATCGGCGACTCCAGCCTGTCGATCGACGACGGCACGGCGTCCGTCCTCAACCAGAACGATTCGCATCCGCTCGACATGGACCTCCTGTTCGAGTTCTCACGACCCGAGGCCTACTTCACCCAGGTCTCGGGTGCGATCTGGTGGCCGATGGTCTACGACCTGCCGCAGGACGCCAAGCGCAACTTCGCCCACCTCAAGCGCGAAGCGCAGCACAAGCGGGCGATGCACTACGTCGAGCGCGTCGACGCCCCCCACGTGTTCCCGATGGCGGGACCGCCGATGTTCCTGCGCGACGAGCTCTTCCGCTACAACGGGGAGGGCCGGGAGGGTGATGCGATCTTCACCAGCCAGGCCCAGTTCCTCGAGCGCATGCAGCAGGAGTCGCCGGAGCGCACCGGGCACCTGTTCGTCTCGGGCACGGTCGTCGAGCTCAACGACGGCGAAGTGACCGTCGAGCAGACGCTCCATTCGGAGCGCGAGCTGGAGCGGATGTTCGGCCCGGACCGCTGGGACTACTTCGCCGAGCAGCAGGCAGCTCGCCGGGAGGAGATCGTCGCCGAGGAGGCGACTCGCGCTCCGGTGCTGCCGCCGGAGGAGATGCTGGCTGCGATCAAGGAATGGTGGGAGCCGCTGCTGCGCCGGGCTCGGACGATCCGGGAAGGCGTGGGCGGCAACGTGAGGTTCCGGATCGGCGAGCTGGACATGGTCGTCGACTTCCCGAAGGCGAAGGTCCGCGAGTACGCGGGGGAGGAGTGCATCTACTGGTACACGATCCCCGCCAACCTGGTCTCGACGAACATCCGGGACCGCGAGATCGACTGGTCGAACTCCATCTTCCTGTCGATGCAGTTCTCGGTCGGGCGCAGCGGGAAGTTCAACGAGCTGCTGACGACGTTCCTCAAGTGCCTCTCGCGTGACCGGATCGAGTACGTCGAGAACTGGTACGCCGAGCAGTCGGATGTCTCCGAGGACATCCAGCTGGAGGAGTGGGTCGTGCAGCGGCGCTGCCCGCACCTGCGCGCCGACCTGTCCAAGACCGGCCGCATCGAGGACGGGGTGCTGACCTGCAGCCTGCACGACTGGAAGTGGGACCTGGCCAGCGGCAAGTGCCTCACATCGCACGGGCACCCGGTCCGCGCTCACCACGCTCAGGATGCGACGGCGACGGCGACCAGCACGTCGGCGGTCATCGCCTGAGGCTAGACTGGAACCACCACAGCAACCTTTAACACCGTCCTGTGAGGCGGAGAAGGGAGCGGCGGATGAGCACGAGAACCGTGCTGCATGAGGCCGACATCGCCCGGGCACTGACTCGGATCTCCCACGAGATCCTGGAGTCCAACAAGGGCCCCGACGGCCTGGTCATCCTCGGCATCCCCACTCGGGGCGTCGCCCTGGCTCGCCGCATCGCCACGCTCATCGCCGATTTCAGCGGCGCGAGCGTCCCGGTCGGAGCCCTCGACGTCACGATGTACCGCGACGATCTGCACCGCAATCCGACCAGGTCGCCGCAGCCGACATCCATCCCCGCCGGGGGCATCGACGGCAGAGTCGTCGTGCTCGTCGATGACGTCCTGTTCTCGGGACGCAGCATCCGCTCCGCCCTCGACGCCCTGCAGGACATCGGCCGGCCCGCGGCGGTGCGCCTGGCCACGCTGATCGATCGGGGGCACCGCGAGCTGCCCATCCGCCCTGACTTCGTCGGCAAGAATCTGCCCAGCGCGGCGGACGAGCGCGTCAATGTGCGCCTCTCCGAGGTCGACGGTCAGGAGTTCGTCACGATCGAAGGGGCCGACTCGTGAGGCACCTGCTCGAGACGAAGACCCTCACGCGCCATGACGCGCTCGAGATCCTCGATGTCGCCGAGGACATGGCAGACACCCAGCAGCGCGAGATCAAGAAGCTCCCGACGCTGCGCGGGAAGACGATCGTGAACCTGTTCTTCGAAGACTCCACGCGGACGCGGATCTCCTTCGAGGCCGCAGCGAAGCGGCTGAGCGCCGACGTCATCAATTTCTCCGCGAAGGGCTCGAGCGTCTCCAAGGGCGAGTCGCTGCAGGACACCGCGCAGACTCTGCAGGCGATGGGGGCGGATGCCGTCGTCATCCGCCACGGCGCGTCGGGCGCACCGCGCACGCTGGCCACCAGCGGATGGATCACCGCCGGCGTCGTCAACGCCGGAGACGGCACGCACGAGCACCCCACGCAGGCCCTGCTGGATGCGTTCACGATCCGCAAGCGCCGATACGGCGCCGAGAGTCGCGGACGCGATCTGGGAGGCATGTCGGTGACGATCGTGGGCGACATCCTGCACTCACGCGTCGCACGTTCCAACGTGTGGCTGCTGAACAGCCTGGGAGCCGAGGTCACGCTCGTGGCGCCGCCGACGCTGGTGCCGCACGACGTCACAGGGTGGCCGGCGCGGGTCGTCTTCGATCTCGACGAGGCGATCGCCGCCGAGCCGGACGCCCTGATGATGCTGCGGATTCAGCTCGAGCGGATGAATGCGGCCTATTTCCCCACTGAACGGGAGTATTCCCGCCGATGGGGTCTGGACGCGCGCAGGCTCGCCTCGCTTCGCCCCGATAGCATGGTCATGCATCCGGGCCCGATGAACCGCGGCCTGGAGATCTCCGCCGAAGCCGCCGATTCGCCCCTCTCGACCGTGCTCGAGCAGGTGACGAACGGCGTCTCGGTGCGGATGGCGGTGCTGTACCTGCTGCTGGCGGGCGAGCGCCGCGGCCAGCGGAGCGATGAGAAGGAGGAGACGCGATGACTGCTGAGACCTTCCTCATCCGCGGAGCGCAGCTGGACGGCGCGGGGACAGCCGATCTGCTCCTCGAGGACGGCCTGATCGTGGACACCGGCGCATCGCTCAGCCGGACAGGAGCGACCGTCATCGATGCCGACGGCCTGATCGCACTGCCCGGCCTGGTCGACCTGCACACGCATCTGCGCGAACCCGGATTCGAGGCGTCCGAGACCGTCCTCACCGGGTCGCGCGCAGCCGCGGCCGGCGGGTACACCGCGGTGTTCGCCATGCCCAACACCTCGCCTGTCGCCGACACCGCGGGCGTGGTGGAGCAGGAGCTCGCTCTGGGGGAAGCCGCCGGCTTCGTCCACGTGCAGCCCATCGGCGCCGTCACCGTCGGGCAGAAGGGGGAGCGTCTGGCCGAACTCGGCGCGATGGCGGACTCCCGCGCGCGCGTCCGCGTCTTCAGCGACGACGGCTTCTGCGTGTGGGACCCGCTCATCATGCGGCGAGCACTGGAGTACGTGAAGGCGTTCGACGGCGTGATCGCCCAGCACGCCCAGGATCCGCGCCTGACCGAGGGCGCCCAGATGAACGAGGGCGCAGTCTCCGCGGAGCTCGGACTGGCCGGATGGCCCGCGGTCGCCGAGGAGTCCATCATCGCGCGCGACGTGCTGCTGGCCGAGCACGTCGGCTCCCGGCTGCACGTGTGCCATCTGTCCACCGCCGGGTCGGTCGAGATCATCCGCTGGGCCAAGCGCCGCGGCGTGAACGTGACGGCCGAGGTGACCCCGCATCACCTGCTGCTGACCGACGAGCTGGCCCGCGGTTACGACGCGCATTTCAAGGTCAACCCGCCGCTGCGCCGCGAAGAAGACGTGCAGGCGGTGCGCGAGGGACTCGCCGACGGCACGATCGACATCGTCGCGACCGACCACGCGCCGCATCCCGCCGAGGCGAAGGCGTGCGAGTGGCCGGCCGCCGCCAACGGCATGGTGGGCCTGGAGAGTGCGCTGCGCGTGGTGCAGCTGGCGATGGTCGAGACGGGGATGCTGACCTGGAGCGACGTGGCCCGCGTCATGTCCCGGACGCCCGCGCGGATCGGCCGGCTCGCAGGTCACGGGACCGCGCTGGAGGCAGGGCAGCCGGCATCCCTGACTCTTTACGACCCGGCTCGGAGCCGTACCTTCTCGACCGCCGATCTGCACGGCCGCAGTGCGAACTCGCCGTACCTCGGCCGCGAGCTTCCGGGCGAAGTGCGCTGGACGCTGCACGCCGGCATCCCCACCGTCGCCGACGGGCGCCTGCTCGATCAGCCGGGGGAGCGCGCATGACCCGCGAAGGGGCGCTCGCCGTCACGATCGCCTTCGCGCTCGTGCTGATCGGGGTCCTCGTCTGGGCCTGGTGGCGTCGTACCCGGCGGGACTCGGGCCTGACCCCGCCGATCGGCGAGGCGCCGGCCGGGGCCACCGTCCTGGCGACGCACGAGGCGCTGTACGTCGCCACGACACGCCACGACGAGCCGCTCGAGCGACTGGCCATCAGCGGCCTCGGGTTCCGCTCGCGAGCGGAGCTGACGGTCACCAGCGACGGCGTCGCACTCGACCTGACCGGTCAGCCGCGCTTGTTCCTGCCGACCGACCGGATCGTCGCGGTCGATCAGGCGACCGTGGCGATCGACCGTGTCGTCGAGCGCGACGGCCTCGTGCGCATCGCGTGGCGGATCGAGTCCGACGGCAGCGGTCCGGGCACCGTCGTGGACTCGTACATCCGCGCCCAGGATGCCTCAGCTCGCGCCGTCTCCGACGAGATCGGCGCCCTTCTCACACCGACAGGAACGGACGAATGACGCTCCTCACCCACGACCCCGCGGTCCTCGTGCTCGAGGACGGCACCCGCCACGTCGGGCGCGCCTACGGCGCCCGCGGCACGACCCTCGGCGAAGTGGTCTTCGCGACCGGCATGACCGGCTATCAGGAGACCCTGACCGATCCGTCGTACGCCGGACAGATCGTGCTGCAGACCGCTCCGCACATCGGCAACACCGGCATGAACGCCGAAGACCCCGAGTCGCGACGCATCTGGGTGTCCGGATACATCGTGCGCGACCCCTCGCGCGTCGTGTCGAACTGGCGCGCCGACGAGTCGCTCGACGACGCCCTGACCGCCGACCACGTGATCGGCATCAGCGGCATCGACACGCGGGCGGTCACCCGCCGCATCCGCTCCGCCGGCAGCATGCGCGGCGGGATCTTCTCCGGGGATGCCGCCGCTCTGAGCGCCGACGAGCAGCTCGCGATCGTGCAGGCCGCCCCGCAGATGGCCGGACAGAACCTCTCGGCCGCGGTCTCGGTCGCCACCGCCGAGGTCACACCGGCGGTGGGGGAGCGGATCGGCAACCTCGCAGTCCTCGACCTGGGCGTGAAGCAGGCGACGATCCTCAATCTCGCCGAGCGGGGCTTCGAGGTGCACGTGCTGCCGCAGGACGTCACGATCGAGCAGCTGCGCGCCATCGACCCGGTTGCGGTGTTCTACTCCAACGGACCCGGCGACCCCGCCGCATCGGGAGATCACGTCGGGCTGCTGCGCGCGGTGCTCGATGACGGCCTGCCGTTCTTCGGGATCTGCTTCGGCAACCAGCTGCTGGGCCGCGCCCTCGGGCTCGGCACCTACAAGCTGCCGTTCGGCCACCGCGGCATCAACCAGCCGGTGCTCGACAAGACCACGGGGCGCGTGGAGATCACCGCCCACAATCACGGCTTCGCCGTCGACGCTCCGCTGGAGGGCTCCTTCGACAGCCCCAACGGCTACGGACGCGTCGAAGTCAGCCATGTGGGCCTGAACGACGACGTCGTGGAAGGGCTGCGAGCCCTGGACATCCCCGCCTTCTCGGTGCAGTACCACCCCGAGGCCGCCGCGGGACCGCACGACGCCAACTACCTCTTCGACCGGTTCGCCGACCTCGTCCGCGACCACCTTCAGAAGGACCCGAATGCCTAAGCGCGACGACATCAAGAGCGTCCTGGTGATCGGCTCCGGCCCGATCGTGATCGGCCAGGCGTGCGAGTTCGACTACTCCGGAACGCAGGCCTGCCGCGTGCTGCGCGAAGAGGGAGTGCGGGTCATCCTGGTCAACTCCAACCCGGCCACGATCATGACCGACCCCGACTTCGCCGACGCGACCTACATCGAGCCGATCACCTGGCAGGTCATCGAGACGATCATCGCCAAGGAGCGCCCGGATGCGATCCTGCCGACGCTCGGCGGGCAGACGGCCCTGAACGCCGCCATCGCGCTGCACAATCACGGCATCCTCGAGAAATACGACGTCGAGCTGATCGGCGCGAACTTCGAGGCGATCAACAAGGGCGAGGATCGGCAGATCTTCAAGCAGCTCGTCCTGGATTCCGGTGCCGATGTCGCGGCATCCCGCATCGCGCACACCATGGAGGAGGTGCTCGCCGCCGCCGACGAACTGGGATACCCGCTCGTCGTGCGACCGTCCTTCACGATGGGCGGCCTCGGTTCGGGATTCGCGTACGACGAGCGGGATCTGCGCCGCATCGCCGGCGCCGGTCTTCGCGACTCGCCGACCACCGAGGTGCTGCTGGAGGAGTCGATCCTCGGGTGGAAGGAATACGAGCTCGAACTCATGCGCGACACTGCCGACAACACGGTGGTCGTGTGCTCCATCGAGAACGTCGACCCGGTGGGCGTGCACACGGGCGATTCGATCACGGTCGCCCCGGCGCTCACCCTCACCGACCGCGAGTACCAGAAGCTGCGCGACATCGGCATCGACATCATCCGCGCGGTCGGCGTGGACACCGGCGGCTGCAACATCCAGTTCGCCGTCGATCCCGCCACCGGGCGCATCATCGTGATCGAGATGAACCCGCGGGTCTCGCGGTCCTCCGCGCTCGCCTCCAAGGCGACCGGCTTCCCGATCGCCAAGATCGCGGCGAAGCTCGCGATCGGGTACCGGCTCGACGAGATCCCGAACGACATCACGAAGGTCACCCCGGCGAGCTTCGAGCCGACCCTGGATTACGTCGTCGTCAAGGTGCCCCGGTTCAACTTCGAGAAGTTCCCCGCCGCCGACACGACCCTGACGACGACCATGAAGTCGGTCGGCGAAGCCATGGCGATCGGTCGCAACTACGCGACCGCGCTGCAGAAGGCGCTCCGCTCACTGGAGAAGCGCGGATCGAGTTTCCACTGGGGCGACGAGCCCCGCTCGCTCGAGGACCTCGTCGGCATCGCCTCGGTGCCCACGGACGGACGCATCGTGGTGGTGCAGCAGGCCCTGCGCAAGGGCGGCACCGTCGCCCAGCTGTTCGACGCGACGGGCATCGACCCGTGGTTCCTCGACCAGATCGTGCTGATCAACGAGGTCGCCGAGCATGTCGCGGCCGCCGGCGAGCTGGATGCCGGCACCCTGCGCCTCGCGAAGGAGCACGGCTTCAGCGACACCCAGATCGCGCAGCTGCGACACGACACCGAGCCGTCCGTGCGGGGCATCCGGCACGCGCTGGGCATCCGACCGGTCTACAAGACCGTCGACACGTGCGCGGGAGAGTTCCCCGCCCTCACGCCGTACCACTACTCCAGCTACGACTTCGAGACCGAGGTCGCGCCGTCCGAGCGCACGAAGGTCGTCATCATCGGCTCGGGTCCCAACCGCATCGGGCAGGGCGTCGAGTTCGACTACTCGTGCGTGCACGCCTCGTTCGCGCTCTCGGCTGCCGGCTACGAGACCGTGATGGTCAACTGCAACCCCGAGACGGTCTCGACCGACTACGACACGAGCGACCGGCTGTACTTCGAGCCGCTGACACTCGAGGACGTCCTGGAGGTCCTGCACGCCGAGGCCCAGTCCGGGGAGATCCTCGGCGTCATCTGCCAGCTCGGCGGCCAGACTCCGCTGGGGCTCGCCAAGGGCATCCAGGACGCCGGCTACCGCATCCTGGGGACCAGCCCCGAGGCGATCGACCTCGCCGAGGAGCGCCAGCTCTTCAGCGACATCCTGGACGCCGCCGGCCTGATCGCCCCGCGTCACGGCACGGCGACCGATCCCGACGGCGCCGTCACGGTCGCGGAGGACATCGGCTATCCGGTGCTCGTGCGCCCGAGCTTCGTGCTCGGCGGCCGCGGCATGGAGATCGTCTACGACACCCCGAGCCTGCACGACTACTTCGTCCGCACCGCGGGCGAGGTCATCGTCGGGCCGGGCATGCCGCTGCTCGTGGACCGCTTCCTCGATGACGCGATCGAGATCGACGTCGACGCGCTCTACGACGGCACCGAGCTGTACATCGGCGGCGTGATGGAGCACATCGAAGAGGCCGGCATCCACTCGGGAGACTCTGCCTGCACCCTTCCGCCCGTCTCGCTCGGCCGCTCCGAGATCGACAGGGTGCGCATCGCGACCCTCGCGATCGCCGAGGGCGTGGGCGTGCGGGGACTGCTCAACGTGCAGTTCGCGATCAGCGCCGGCGTGCTGCACGTGATCGAGGCGAACCCGCGGGCGAGCCGCACGGTGCCCTTCGTGTCGAAGGCGCTGGGGATCCCGCTCGCCAAGGCCGCCGCGCGCGTCATGACCGGCACCTCCATCGCCGAGCTCAAGGCGGAGGGGCTGCTCCCGCTCATCGACGGCTCGCGCGTGCCGCTGGACTCGCCGGTGTCGGTGAAGGAGGCGGTCCTGCCCTTCAAGCGCTTCCGCACCAAGGACGGGCAGACCGTCGACTCCGTCCTCGGCCCCGAGATGCGCTCGACCGGCGAGGTGATGGGCATCGACCGCGACTTCCCGCGTGCGTTCGCCAAGAGCCAGGAGGCGGCGTACGGCGGCATGCCCCTGTCGGGCACGGTGTTCATCTCCGTCGCCGACAGCGACAAGCGCGCCGTGATCCTTCCCGCTCACCGCCTGCAGGAACTCGGCTTCACCCTGGTCGCCACCGAGGGGACGGCCGAGATCCTGGCGCGCAACGGCATCGCGGTCGAGGTCGTGAACAAGTACAGCGAGACGCAGGAATCGGGCGAGCGCAACATCGTCGACCTGATCAACGCCGGCGAGATCGACATCGTCGTGAACACTCCGAGCGGTCGCTCGGCGCGCGCCGACGGATACGAGATCCGCGCCGCCGCCGTCACGGCGGACAAGGCCCTGTTCACCACGATCGCCGTCCTCGGCGCTGCCGTGAGCGCGATGGACGCCGTGCGCGCCGGCTACGACGTCAAGAGCCTGCAGGAGTACGCGGCCGACCGGGCGGCGGCTCTGTGACGGCGTCGCACGGCTTCGGGGACCGGGTCCGCGCCGCGCTCGCCGAGTTCGGGCCGCTGTGCGTCGGAATCGACCCGCACCCGCACCTGCTCGCCGACTGGGGGCTGGACGCGTCGTCCGCGAGCGCACGGGAATTCGGGCTGCGCGTGGTGCATGCCGCGGCCGGGCGGGTGGGGATCGTCAAGCCGCAGGTCTCCTTCTTCGAGCGCTACGGAGCCGCCGGATTCATCGCCCTCGAGCAGGTGATGGCCGTGGCGCGCGAAGCCGGTCTGATCGTCATCGCCGACGCCAAGCGCGGAGACATCGGAACCACGATGGACGCGTACGCCCAGGCATGGCTCACGCCGGGCGCGCCGCTGGAGGCTGACGCGATGACCGTGAACCCGTTCCTGGGCATCGGAACCCTCGAGGGCACTTTCCGGCTCGCCGAGGATTCCGGGAAGGGCGTTCTCGTGCTCGCCGCCACCAGCAACCCGGATGCCTTCGCCGCACAGCGCGCGAGGCTCCCTGATTCGCAGACCGTGTCCGGCGGCATCGTCGCCGAGGTCTCCGCGCACAACGCCCGAACGGCGCCGGAAGGATCGTGGGGCAGCATCGGCTTCGTGGTCGGCTCGACGGTCGATTGGACGGATGCCGGACTCGCGCCGTTCGAGCCGCCGGCACCGATCCTGGGGCCGGGCTTCGGACACCAGGGGGCGGGGCCCGAAGATCTGCGAAAGCGGTTCGGCGCCGCCGCCCCGCTCGTGATCGCCTCGGAGAGTCGCAGCCTGCTGGCCGCGGGTCCCGACGGGCTCGCCGCCGCGATCTCGACCCGGGTCCAGGAATACAGGAGCTCGAATGGCTGATCAAAGACCCCCCGATGTCGACCGCGTCGCGGCATCCCGACGCGCCGTCGCCGCGCGCCGGGCGCGCGCCTCGCTCAAGCGCGACGTCGCGATGCGCGTGATCACGCCCCAGGAACTCGTGCGCCGGGCCCTCGCCGACCCCTCGTCACCGGCCGGCACCATGCGCGTGACGGAGTTCCTCACCAGCCTGCCGGCGATCGGCGAGGGCAAGCGGGAGCGGATCCTCGCCGAGCTGCAGATCTCCCCGGTCAAGCGGATCGGCGGGCTCGGCGCCCGTCAGCGCCGCGCTCTGGGTGCCTTCCTGGACTCCCGGTGGCCCGAGCAGGGTGCCCGTGAGGGCCGCAGCAGACTCGTGGTGCTGGCCGGTCCGACCGCGGTCGGCAAGGGCACGGTCGCCGCGCACATCAAGGAGCACCACCCGGAGATCCTGCTCTCGATCTCCGCGACGACCCGGCCTGCACGCCCGACCGAGGTGGACGGAGAGCACTACTTCTTCGTCGATGACGCCGAGTTCGACAGGCTGATCGCTGACGGCGAGCTGCTCGAGCACGCGACGGTGCACAACACCCACCGCTACGGGACTCCGCGCGGCCCGATCGAGGAGGCACTCCGGGCGGGTCGGACGGTGCTGCTCGAGATCGATCTGCAGGGCGCGCGCCAGGTGCGCGCCGCAGAGCCGTCCGCGACGCTCGTCTTCCTGCTTCCGCCCAGCTGGGACGAGCTCGTGCAGCGCCTGGTGGGCCGGGGCACGGAGGGCGACGAGGAGAGAGCCCGCCGGCTGCGGACCGCGAAGAAGGAGCTCGCGGCCCAGAACGAGTTCGATTTCCGGGTCGTGAACGACGATGTCGCCGCTGCGGCCGAAGAAGTCGTAGAATTGGTGAAGGTGCCCGCGCGCTGATTTCTGCGCGCCGCCGGGCCCGCACCCTTCATCCGAGAACCGTCGCCCACAAACCAGGAGGTTTCGCCATGGCCGGAACGAACAACGGAATCATCGACCCGCCCATCGACAGCCTGCTCGAGAAGGTCGACTCGAAGTACCAGCTCGTCATCTACGCGTCCAAGCGGGCGCGTCAGATCAACGACTACTACTCCGACCTGCACGAGGGCAACCTCTTCGACAACGTAGGCCCCCTCGTGGACTCGACCGTCGAGGACAAGCCGCTCACCATCGCGATGCACGAGATCCACGAGGACAAGCTGCGCCTGCGCGCGGCCGAGTGATCCCGTGCGGCGCATGATGCGCCGCGCGTGACCCTGCGAGGCGCCCGTCTCGGCCCTGTCGGCCGGGGCGGGCATACTTGTGCCTACCCGCCCCGAGGCCCGCTGCGAACGCGGGCCCTCCACCTGGAGCATCGATGACCGAGCTGCGTCTGTTCACCTCCGAGTCCGTGACCGAGGGGCATCCCGACAAGATCTGCGATCAGATCTCCGACAGCATTCTCGACGCGCTGCTGGCCGAGGACCCGAACAGCCGGGTCGCGGTGGAGACGCTCGTGACCACCGGTCTGGTGCACGTCGCCGGCGAGGTGCGCACCTCGGGGTACGTGGACATCCCCGGAATCGTCCGCCGCGTCGTCAACCGCATCGGCTACACCTCGAGCGACACCGGTTTCGACGGCGACTCCTGCGGGGTGAGCATCTCGATCGGCGAGCAGTCCTCCGACATCGCCACCGGCGTCGACACGGCGCAGGAGCAGCGCGAAGGCGGATCGATCGATCCGCTCGACGCGCAGGGTGCGGGCGACCAGGGCATCATGTTCGGCTACGCGACGACCGAGACGCCGCAGCTCATGCCGATCGCGATCTGGACCGCGCACCGCATCGCGGAGCGCCTCGCGGACGCCCGGCGCAACGGCGCCCTCCCGTTCCTGCGACCGGACGGCAAGACGCAGGTCACGATCGGGTACGACGGAACGATCCCGCGCACCGTCGAGACGGTGGTGCTCTCGACGCAGCACCACCCGGACATCTCGCTCACCGCGCTGCGGGCCGCCGTCGAGGCCGAGGTGATCGCACCCGTGCTCGCCGAGACCGGCCTGGACGTGCGAGGGGCGGCATCCATCATCAATCCCGCCGGACCGTTCGTGATCGGCGGTCCCAAGGGGGATGCCGGACTGACCGGCCGCAAGATCATCATCGACACCTACGGGGGCGCCTCGCGTCACGGCGGGGGCGCGTTCAGCGGCAAGGACCCCTCCAAGGTCGACCGCTCGGCCGCCTATGCGATGAGGTGGGTCGCCAAGAACGCGGTGGCTGCCGGACTCGCGGAGCGCCTCGAGGTGCAGATCGCGTATGCGATCGGTCGCGCCAAGCCGGTCGGCCTCTACGTGGAGACGTTCGGCACGGGGGCGGTCTCCGACGAGGACATCACCCGGGCGATCCTCGACGTGTTCGACCTGCGTCCCAAGGCGATCATCGATCAGCTCGATCTGCTGCGCCCCATCTACGCCCAGACCGCCGCGTACGGGCATTTCGGGCGCGAGCTTCCCAACTTCACGTGGGAGCGCACGGACCGCGTCGACGATCTGCGCGCAGCCGCCGGCCTGTGACCCACCGCGCAGCGGCCGGTGTGCTGAGGTGACTGTGCGGCGCGTCGCCCGTGTGCTGATCGACTCGCCGCTGCCGCAGCTCGATCGTCTGTTCGACTACGCGATCCCCGATGGCCTCGCTGCGGAGGTGCACCCGGGGGTCCGCGTACGCGTCCCGCTGCGCAGCGCGGGGCGCATGCTCGACGCGTACGTCGTGGAACTCGGCGAGGCCGACCCGGTCGATCGGCCGCTGTCGGACATCGACGCAGTCATCGCGGCGACGCCCGTGCTGACCCCTGGGCTGTACGCCCTGGCCCGCCGGGCGGCCGACCGGGCCGCCGGATCGGCGACCGACATCCTGCGCCTCGCGATCCCGAAGCGGATGGTGCGCGCCGAGAAGGCGTGGCTCGCCGCCGGGCCGCCCGCGGTGCCGGTCATCGACCGCGCGGGACGCGCGTGGGCCGACGCGATGCTGCACGGTCATCCCGCGCTGATCGAGTGCGTCGACCTCGGCGGCCGGGGCGCGCTGGACGCTCCGGCCGAACCCGTCCGCCTCGAGGACCGTGGCACGACGGGAGCGTGGGCGGTCCTCCTGGCGGCGGCAGCGGTGCGCACTCTGGCGTCCGGACGCAGCGCGATCCTGGTGGTCCCCGACCACCGCGACCAGGCACAGGTGGAACAGGCCCTCGCCGGAAGGGCGCCGGCCGATGCCGTCATCCGCAACGACGCGCGGCAGAGCTCGCCGGCCCGGTACGCGGGCTTTCTGAGGATGCTGGCCGATGCGCCGTGCATCGTCGTCGGCAACCGCTCCTCGGTGTACGCCCCGGTGCACGACCCGGCACTCATCGCCATCTGGGACGACGGCGATCCGCTGCTGGCCGAGCCGCTCAGCCCGGGCGTGCACGCGCGCGACGCTGCGCTCATCCGACAGGAGCTGGACGGCTGCGCCGTCGTGTTCGCCGGTCACACCCGCACGACGGATGTCGAGCGGCTGGTGGGCCTGGGCTGGGTGCGCGACGTGTCGGCACCCCGCAGGTCTTCGCCCCGGGTGGTGCTCAGCGCCACGAAAGAGGGCGAATCCCGGGGAGCCCGCGTGCCCTCCGCCGCGTTCGCCGCCGCGCGCGACGCGCTCGAGCACGGTCCCGTGCTGGTGCAGGTGGCGCGCCCGGGCTACGCGCCGGTGCTCGTCTGCGCGGAGTGCCGCACCCCCGCCCGCTGCCTGCACTGCGGCGGACCGCTGCACGCAGCCCGGCGCGGCGCCGTCCCCGAGTGCGGCTGGTGCGGCCGCGCCGCCACGACATGGTCCTGCCCCGCATGCTCGTCGACCCGCGTGCGGATGGCCTCCTCCGGCAGCGAGCGCACGGCCGACGAACTCGGTCGCGCCTTTCCCGGCATCCGGATCATCGTCGCCGACGGCGAGCACCCGGTCCTCACGGTCGAGAACCGCCCCGCCCTGGTGGTCGCCACCCGCGGCGCCGAGCCGATCGCCGAAGGCGGCTATCGCGCGGTCGTCCTGCTCGACGGAGATCGGATGCTGCAGGCCGACGATCTGCGCATCGGAGAGTCCTGCCTGCGCTGGTGGTCCAATGCCGCCGCGCTCGCCCGGCCCGGCGCACCCGTGCACCTGGTCGGAGTGACCGGGTCGGTGGCTCGTGCCCTGGCCACGTGGACCCAGCCCGCCTATGCGCGCGCCGAGCTGGCCGACCGCTCCGCCCTGCGGATGCCGCCCACCGTGCGCGTCGCGGCGCTCGAGGGCGGCAGGACCGCGGTGGAAGCCGCGATCACAGCGCTGCGCGAAGCGGTGCCCGCGCTCGACGACGATGCGATCCTCGGCCCCGTCGCCCGCCCGTCGACACCGGCCGGCGCCCGAGCCGCCGACGGCCCCGACGGTGCCGTGCGGGCGCTCGTGCGGTTCGACTACGCGCACGGCGCGCGCGTCTCCGAGAGCCTGCGCGCCTCGATCGTCGCGGACGCCCTCCGCGCCCGCAAGAGCGCCCGCACGCGCTCGACCCCGACCACGCGCACCGCGAGTCCTACACTCAGAGTGCGGGTGGACGTGCCCGACCTCGACCTGTGAGGAACGCCATGCGCCTCGTCTTCGCCGGCACGCCGGATGCCGCAGTGCCGTCTCTGCGCGCGCTCGCGCAGTCCGATCACGAGGTCGCAGCCGTCGTCACCCGCCGAGATGCGCCCCTCGGACGCCGGCGGGTGCTGACGCCGTCGCCGGTGGCCCTCGCGGCCGAGGCGCTGGGCATCCCCACGATCAAGACGGATCGCCTGGATGCCGCCGCCACGGAGCAGATCACAGCGCTCGAGCCCGAGCTGGGCGTGATCGTGGCGTACGGCGGACTTGTGCGCGAGCCGCTGCTCTCGGCACCGGTTCTCGGCTGGATCAACCTGCACTTCTCGCTGCTGCCGCGCTGGCGAGGCGCCGCCCCGGTGCAGCGGGCTCTCATCGCGGGCGATGAGGTCACCGGCGCCGCCGTGTTCCAGCTCGTTCCCGCGCTGGACGCCGGCGACGTCTTCGCGCAACGACCTCACGCGGTACCCGCGGGCGCGACCGCCGGGAGCGTTCTGGACGCCCTCGCCGGGGAAGGCGCGGACCTGCTGACCGAGGTCGTCGACGCGATCGCGAGCGGCACGGCCGAGTCCAGACCGCAGACCGGTGAGCCGACGTTCGCTCCCAAACTCGGCGACGACGACGGACGCATCCGGTGGGACGAGAGCCGCGACGCGATCCTCGCGCGCATCCGCGGTGTGACGCCGGAGCCCGGCGCCCACACCACGATCGAGGGGACGCGCGTGAAGATCCTTGCCGCCGGTCCGGGCGCGCAGGACGCGCCGCCTCTGAGTCCCGGGGAACCGGCGCTCCACGAGCGCCGTGTGCTCGTGGGCACGGCCACCGATCCGGTGGTCCTCGATCGCGTCCAGCCCGCCGGCAGGAGTGCGATGGCGGCGACCGACTGGTGGCGCGGCCGCCGGGACGCGGGCACGGCGAGGTTCGGCTCATGAGCTCTGCCAACACGTCGCGTCGCGTCGCGTTCGAGACGATCCGCGCCGTCAACGAGTCCGACGCGTACGCCAACCTGCTGCTGCCCAAGGCCATTGCCCGCGCCGGCCTCGACACCGCCGATGCGGGCCTGGCGACCGAGCTGACGTACGGCACGCTGCGGCGACAGGGCACGTATGACGCGGTGATCCAGATCGCCGCCGACCGCCCGGTGCACGACATCGACCCCGCCGTGCTGGATGCCCTGCGCCTGGGGACCCACCAGCTGCTGTCGACGAGGGTGGCCTCGCATGCGGCGGTCAACGAGTCGGTCGAACTGGCCCGCAGCGCCGGAAGTCGCGGAGCGGCCGGCTTCGCGAACGCCGTGCTGCGCCGGATCTCGCGCGAGACTCCGGGGGAGTGGATGAGCCGGGTCGCGGCGAGCGCGCGCTCGGACGACGAGCGGCTGGGGCTGGTGTTCTCGCACCCGGTGTGGATCGTCCGCGCGTTCCGCCGCGCGCTGGCCGCGGAAGGCCGCGCCGAGGAGCTCGAGGCGCTCCTGACCGCCGACAACGCCTCGCCGCGCGTGACGATGGCGGCACTGCCCGGCCTTGCGGAGGTGCCCGAGGACGCACGGCGCACGCCGTACTCGCCGTTCGGCTTCCGCCTCGGCGGCGGCGATCCTGAACGACTCGTCCGCGAGTCGGGCGGCCGCGTGCGGGTGCAGGACGAAGGCTCGCAGCTCGCCGCGCTGGCACTGACCCGTGCCCTGCCGGTGCGGGCGGGCGAGCGCTGGCTCGACCTGTGCGCCGGCCCGGGCGGGAAGACGGCCGTGCTGGCCGCCGAGGCCCTGCAGCACGGGGCGCGGCTCGAGGCGAACGAGGTCTCCGCCGCGCGGGCGGGTCTGGTGCGCCAGGCGATCGCGGGGGTCCCCCTCGACGTCCCGGTCTCCGAGGAGGATGGCCGGATCCGCCCGGCAGCGGGAGGGTACGACCGGATTCTCGTGGATGCCCCGTGCACGGGGCTGGGTGCGCTGCGCCGGCGTCCCGAGGCTCGGTGGCGCAAGTCGCCGGCGGACGTGCCCGAGCTCACGCAGCTGCAGGGCGAACTGCTGACCGCGGCGATCGGCGGCCTGCGCCCGGGCGGTGTCGTCGCCTACGTGACGTGCTCGCCGCACCTCGCCGAGACCGCCGGGGTCGTCACCGAGGTCCGCAGGGAGTTCGGCGACGCGATCGAAGAGCTGGACGCACGTGCGGTGCTGACCGGGCTGTCCGCTGCCGACCCGGAGCTCGCGAGTCCGAACGACGGCTCCGGCCGCGCGCAGCTGTGGCCCCACCGGCACAACGCGGACGCGATGTCGATCACGCTGCTGCGGCGGCGCTGAGTCGCGTCAGGTCACTCGAGAAGGCGGAAGCGCGGCGCGAGGGCCTCGATCTCGGTGCGCAGCACCAGGACCGCTGCCGGGTGCACACGCGCCAGTTCGGCCGCATCCACCGTGATCTGCGCGGCGCTCGGCGTGGAGGCGGCGATCTCGCGAAGGAGCGAGATCACCCGCTCCGCACCCGCGAACCCCAGCTCTCCGCCCAGTCTCACCACCGGGCCCGCGGCCGACTCCTCCACCGTGACACCGGGCGCCGCGATGCTCTCGTGCGGCTCGAGCACGTGCATCCCGAACCGATCCGACAGGATCTCCACGATCGCGCTCGCCCGCACGCTGTTGCCGTGCGCATCCAGCCGCGGGCTGAAGGCCGCGACGCCGAACTGCGATGTGGCCACGGCCATCACCCCGCCGCTCACGCCGCTCTTGGCCGGAAGCCCGACGCGCAGCATCCATTCACCGGAGAAGTCGTACATGCCGCAGCTGGCCATGATCGAGGTGACATCGCGCGCCACCCGCTCGGAGACGACGCGCTCGCCGGTGACCGGATTGCGTCCCCCGAAGGCGAGCGTGGCCGCCATGACGGCGAGGTCGCGCACGGTGACCAGCACCGAGCACTGGCGGAAGTAGGTCTCCACCGCGTCGTGCACGGATCCCCGGATGATGCCGTAGGACTTCAGCAGATGGGCCAGCGCGCGATTGCGGTCGCCCGTGCCGGATTCCGAGGAGTACACCGATTCGTCGATCCACAGCGAGCGCCCGGCGAACGCCGACATCGCCGCGACGACCCGGCTCGTGCGCTCGTCGATGTCCGCCCCGTCGATCAGCGCGGTGGTGGCGATCGCACCGGCGTTGACCATCGGGTTCGCGGGGCGGCCGGTCTGCGCCTCCAGGCTGATGGCATTGAACGGCTCGCCGCTCGGCTCGGCACCCACGCGGGCGAACACGGCGTCGCGGCCGAGGGTCTGCAGCGCCAGGGCGAGGACGAACGGCTTGGACATCGACTGGATCGTGAACTCCGCGCCGTCGTCCCCGGCCGTGATCACCCGGCCGCGCGGACCGACGACGCCGAACGCCAGCAGGTCGGGATCGGCCGAGGCCAGCTCCGGGATGTACGACGCGGGCTGCCCGTCATCGTGCGGCCGGACGTCGATGAGCACCTTTTCGAGCAGCGCCGTGATGGGGTCCACGGCTCGACCATAATGGACGCGTGCACAGCCGCGAGGAACGACGAGAACACGCCCGAGCGACCGAGACGGCGCAGGTGCGCATCAACCCGAGCGTGCTGGCGGCGGATTTCGTCAACATGGAGGCCGCGCTGGCCGGCATCGCGGGAGCCGACTTCGTCCACGTCGACGTGATGGACAACCACTTCGTGCCCAACCTGACCTTCGGCCCGCAGATGGTCGGTCGCATCCAGGAGACCAGTCCGGTTCCGCTCGATGTGCACCTGATGATCGACGAGCCGGAGCGCTGGGCGCCCGAGTACGCCGAGCTCGGCGCCGCCTCGGTCACCTTCCACCTGGAGGCGGCCACCGAGCCCGTCGCTCTCGCGCGCCGGCTGCGCGCGATCGGCGCGCGCGCCGGCGTGGCCGTCAAGCCCGCGACCCCGATCGAGGGCCTGTGGGAGGTCCTCAGCGAATTCGACCAGATCCTGATCATGACCGTCGAGCCCGGATTCGGCGGACAGTCCTTCATGCCCGAGATGATGCCCAAGCTGCGGCTGCTGGCCGACGAGGTGCGTCTGCGCGGCTCTTCGGTCTGGCTGCAGGTGGACGGCGGCATCAGCGAGTCCACGATCGCCCAGGCGGCCGAGGCCGGCGCCGACACGTTCGTCGCGGGCTCCGCCGTGTTCGGAGCCTCCGATCCGGATGCCGCGATCTCCTCCCTGCGCGCGAGTGCCGCCCGACACCATCACGGCAGATGAAGCAGCACGCACGGCGGGTCCTCGACGCCTACAGCGGCGAGCACGGGGTCTACGGCATCGTCCTGGTCACGGCTCTGATCGCCGTCGGCTGGGACGATGACACGGATCTGGAGGTGCTGGTCTTCGTCGTCGGCACCGTCTTCGTCTTCTGGCTCGCGCACATCTACGCCGCCGTGGTGGCCAGCCGGGCGGCGGAGACGCCGCTCGTGCTGCGCACGGCCGTGGCGCGCGGCATCCGCCACACCTACGGCATGCTCGTCGCGATGCTGATACCCGCCCTGCTGCTCTCGCTCGCGGTGATCGGACTGGTCGAGGAGTACACCGCGTACTACCTCGCGCTCGGCAGCGGCGTGGTCATGCTCGCCTTGATCGGGTACGCGAACGCGGCCCGCAACCGCAGCCCCTGGTACTGGCGGCTCGGGGGAGTGCTGGCCACGACCGGGCTCGGACTGCTCGTGATCGTGTTGAGCATCATCGTGCACTGAGCGCCGCGGCGATCGAGCGCCGGTCGGGGAGCGCGAAGCGCGCGTATGAAGGGCGATACCCTGGGACGGTGAAGACGTTCGACGCGCTGTTCGCCGAGCTCACCGCGAAAGCGGCCGAGCGGCCCGAGGGCTCGGGCACCGTCGCGCAGCTGGATGCGGGCGTGCACGCGATCGGCAAGAAGATCGTGGAGGAGGCCGCCGAGGTGTGGATGGCGGCCGAGTACGAGTCGACCGATGCCGCGGCGGAGGAGATCTCGCAGCTGCTGTACCACCTGCAGGTGCTGATGGTCGCGAAGGGTCTGAGTCTCGAAGACGTCTACCGACATCTGTGAGCAGCCGCCCGCCGACCTCCTCGAACCGCTCCACTGATCTGAAAGAGCACGCTGCCATGCTGCGAATCGCCGTGCCGAACAAGGGGTCGCTCGCCGACACCGCCACCGAGATGCTGCAGGAGGCCGGCTACACCGGCCGCCGCGACCCGAAGGACCTGCACGTCATCGACCCCGCCAACGAGGTCGAGTTCTTCTACCTGCGGCCGAAGGACATCGCCACCTACGTCGGCTCCGGCGCGCTGGATGTCGGAATCACCGGGCGCGACCTTCTGCTGGACGCGCGGATGCCGGGGGCCAAGGAGATCGAGTCCCTCGGCTTCGGCGAGTCGACCTTCCGCTTCGCCGCCCCTCCCGGCAGCTTCCACGCCGTCGAAGACCTGCAGGGCGTGCGGGTCGCGACCGCGTACCCCGGGCTCGTGGACGCGTTCCTGGACGAACGAGGCGTGGCCGTGGACCTCGTGCCGCTGGACGGCGCTGTCGAATCCGCGGTGCGCCTGGGCGTGGCGGACGCCGTCGCCGACGTGGTCTCGACCGGAACGACCCTCAAGCAGGCGGGCCTGCAGATCTTCGGTCCGGTGATCCTGCAGTCCGAGGCGGTGCTGATCGAGGCGCCTCACGAGGCCGAGGGCACGGCGACGCTCCTGCGACGTCTGCGCGGCGTGATGGTCGCCCGACGCTACGTGCTCATCGACTACGACCTGCCGGCCGATCTGATCGACACCGCCGTGGCGATCGCTCCCGGCATCGAATCGCCCACGATCTCGCCCCTGCGCGACCCCGCGTGGGTGGCCGTGCGCGTCATGAGCCCCCGCAAAGACGTGAACCGGGTGATGGACGATCTGTACGGGATCGGTGCGCGGGCGATCCTCGTGACGGCGATCCACAACGCGAGGCTGTAGCCGTGTCCCTGGTGTGCCGTGTGATCCCGTGCCTGGACGTCGCCGCGGGACGAGTGGTCAAGGGCGTCAACTTCGAGAACCTCCGCGACATGGGCGACCCGGTGGAGCTCGCCCGCGAGTACTTCTCGCAGGGCGCCGACGAGCTCACCTTCCTGGATGTCACCGCCACGGTGGACGAGCGCGCGACGACGTACGAGGTCGTGCGCCGGACCGCCGAGGAGGTCTTCATCCCCCTCACCGTCGGCGGAGGGGTCCGCTCGGCCGAGGACGTCGCCCGCCTTCTGGGCGTCGGCGCGGACAAGGTGGGTGTCAACTCGGCCGCGATCGCGCGCCCCGGCCTCATCGACGAGATCGCCGACCGCTTCGGTGCGCAGGTGCTCGTGCTCTCGCTGGATGTCAAGCGGGCGCCGGGGACGCACTCCGGCTTCGTCGTCACGACGCACGGCGGACGCACCCTGACCGATCGCGATGCGGTGGACTGGGCGCGGGAGGCCATCGAGCGCGGCGCGGGAGAACTGCTGGTCAACTCCATCGACGCGGACGGCACGAAGGAGGGTTTCGATCTCGCGCTCGTCACCCTCATGCGCGAGGTCTCGAGCGTGCCCGTGATCGCCTCCGGCGGCGCCGGGCGCGCGGAGGACTTCGCACCGGCGATCGCGGCCGGAGCCGATGCCGTCCTGGCCGCGAGCGTCTTCCACTCCGGTCAGCTGACGATCGGCGAGGTGAAGAAACAGATGCAGGCCGAAGGGATCGAGGTGCGCTCGTGAGCGAGTCGACCGGAGCAGAGTCCGTGCAGGAGCGGATCGCACGCGTGAGCTTCACCGCCGACGGCCTCGTCGCCGCGATCGTGCAGCAGTTCGACACCCGCGAGGTGCTCATGCTGGGCTGGATGGATGCCGAGGCGCTCCGCCGCACGCTCACGAGCGGACGGGTGACCTTCTGGTCGCGCTCGCGGCAGGAGTACTGGCGCAAGGGCGACACCTCGGGCAACATCCAGCTCGTGCGCGGCGCGCGCCTCGACTGCGACGGAGACGCGATCCTGCTCGAAGTCGATCAGGTCGGGCCCGCGTGCCACACGGGCACCCGGACGTGCTTCGACGCCGACGACCTCGACCCGGTTCCCGGACCCGTCCGGCAGAGTCCGTGATCCGCCGCGCACGACTGCTCGCCGTCGTCACGACGCTCGCCGTCGGCGCCCTCGGCGTCATCTCCTCCACGCAGACCTGGCTGGTGGCCGTGCTCGATGACGGTGCGCAGCACGAGCTCGCCGTCACCGGATCCGCCGCCGTGCCCGTGCTGACGCCGCTCAGTCTCGCCGTGCTCGCGCTCGGCGCCGCGCTGTCGATCGTCGGCCTGGTGCTGCGATACGTATTCGGCGTGCTGACGGTGCTGATCGCGGCGCTGCTCGCCTTCCTGAGCGCCCAGGTCGCCTTCACCGTGCCGCTCACGGCCGTCGCCTCCACCGTCACGGCAGCCACGGGGATCATCGGTGCGGAGGCGATCGAGGACCTCGTCGCCTCGGTGCGGGTGACGCCGTGGCCCGCGGTCACGTTCGCCCTGTCGGTGCTGCTGCTCGCGGTCGGGGCGTTCATCATCGCCACCGCCCGATCGTGGAGCAGGACCGGGCGTCGCTTCGAGTCGGATGCCGCCGACCCCGCTCATCCGGTCGCCGGGCCTGCGGCATCCGGTCCCGTGGACGCCATCGATTCGTGGGACGACCTGTCCCGCGGCGCCGATCCGACGGCCGATCCCACCGCGGATCCCACCTCGGGAGCCCGCTAGACTGGGGCCGACCGCGCTACCTCGGAGGAAACAATGAGCAACACCATCGGCGACCCGGGCCACGGACACTCGCCCGCCGCATGGACCGCCGTGATCATCATGCTCGGCGCCATCGCGCTGGGCACCGTGGCGTACTGGTTCGACCTGCCCTGGCTGGTGTGGACCTCGGTTGCTCTGCTCGTCGTGGGCGCGCTCGTCGGATGGGGCATGGCGAAGGCCGGCTACGGCGTGGGCGGCGCGAAGTACACTCCGAAAGAGCATTGACCATGCTCGCCGACCTCACGGCCGGCGCGGTGCAGGATGCCGAGGCACGGGCCTCGGAGCGGCCTTTCGAAGCCGTCGAGCGGGCGGCGCTGGCGCAACCGCCGGCCCGTGACGCCCTGGCCGCCCTGGCTCCCGCCGACCGCGTGAAGATCATCGCCGAGGTGAAGCGCGCGAGCCCCTCGCGCGGCGATCTGGCCGAGATCCCCGATCCGGCGCTGCAGGCACGACTGTACGAGCGGGGCGGCGCCTCCACGATCTCGGTGCTCACCGAGGGCCGGCGTTTCAAGGGAAGCCTCGCCGACCTCGAAGCGGTCAAGGCCGCCGTCGGCCTTCCGGTGCTGCGGAAGGACTTCATCGCGACGGAATACCAGGTGCTCGAGGCGCGGGCCGCCGGCGCCGACCTGGTGCTGCTGATCGTCGCCGCGGTCGAGCAGGACGCTCTCTCACGCCTGCACGCGCTCACCCGCGAACTGGGCATGACGCCGCTCGTCGAGACCCACTCGGCCGACGAGGTGGCCCGGGCGGCCGATGTGGGCGCGAAGCTGATCGGCGTGAACGCTCGGGACCTCTCCACCTTCGCGCTGGACCGCGACCTCTTCGGGCGCCTCCACGACAGCATCCCGCCGGACGCGGTCAAGATCGCCGAATCCGCCGTCCTCGCCCCCGCGGACGTCGCCCACTACCGCGCCGCGGGCGCGGACGTGGTGCTGATCGGCGAAGCCCTCGTGACGGGCGATCCCGTCGCCACCCTGACCGCATTCCTGGAGGCCGGCTCATGAGTCTGCGCGAAGCACCCGGACCCTACTTCGGCGATTTCGGCGGCCGGTACATGCCGGAATCCCTGATCGCCGCGATCGACGAGCTCACCGCCGTCTACGAGGAGGCGATGGCGGACCCCGCGTTCGAACTCGAGCTGCGCGGTCTGCTGCACTCCTACGCGGGCCGGCCCTCGGCGCTCACCGAGGTGCCGCGGTTCGCCGAGCACGCGGGCGGCGGACGCGTCTTCCTCAAGCGCGAGGACCTCAACCACACCGGATCGCACAAGATCAACAACGTGCTCGGACAGGCTCTGCTGACCAAGCGTCTGGGCAAGACCCGCGTGATCGCCGAGACCGGTGCAGGCCAGCACGGTGTCGCCACGGCCACCGCGGCCGCCCTGTTCGGCTTCGAGTGCGTCGTGTACATGGGCGAGGTCGACACGCAGCGCCAGGCGCTGAACGTCGCCCGCATGCGTCTGCTGGGCGCGGAGGTCATCCCCGTCACGACCGGATCGCGCACCCTCAAGGATGCGATCAACGATGCGTACCGCGACTGGGTCGCCAGCGTCGAGACCACCAATTACATCTTCGGCACCGCCGCCGGGCCGCACCCGTTCCCGGCGATGGTGCGCGACTTCCAGAAGATCATCGGCGAAGAAGCGCGCGCGCAGCTGCTCGATGAGATCGGCCGCCTTCCCGACGCCGTCTTCGCGTGCGTCGGCGGCGGCTCCAACGCGATCGGGATGTTCGACGCGTTCCTGGACGACGAAGGCGTCAAGCTGTACGGCGTCGAGGCGGCAGGCGAGGGCGTGGACACCCCGCGCCACGCGGCCTCGATCGAACGGGGACGCCCCGGCGTGCTGCACGGCGCGAAGACGTTCGTGCTGCAGGACGAGGACGGCCAGACCGTGGAGTCGCACTCGATCTCCGCCGGGCTGGACTACCCCGGCGTCGGACCCGAGCACGCCTGGCTCTCGGCCATCGGCCGCGCCGAGTACATCCCCGCCACCGACACCGAGGCGATGGAGGCGCTGCGCCTCCTCTCGCGCACCGAGGGCATCATCCCCGCGATCGAGTCGGCGCACGCGCTGGCCGGCGCGATGCGGGTCGGGCGGGAGCTCGGCCCGGACGCCGTGATCGCGATCAACCTCTCCGGGCGCGGCGACAAGGACATGGACACCGCCGCCCGCTGGTTCGAGCTGTACGACGCCGACGCCCTGCTCGAGGGGCCTCCGGTCGCCGTGCCGCCGCCTGCGGAAGGCGCAAAGGGCGAGGGAACGGAGCTGTGACCGCGACGACGCCGTCGCGCGTGGCCGCCGCGATCGACGCGGCGCACGCCGAGGGCCGCGGCGCCTTCGTCGGATACCTGCCGCTCGGCTTCCCCGACCTGCAGACGAGCATCGATGCGGCGGTGCTCCTCGCCGAGAGCGGCGCGGACGTTCTCGAGCTGGGGCCGCCCTACTCCGACCCGGTGATGGACGGCACGGTCATCCAGGAGGCGACCGTCGCAGCCCTGGCCGGGGGATTCCGCCTGCGCGACACGTTCACCGCGGTGCGCGAGATCACCGCGCGCGTCGATGTGCCCGTGCTCGTCATGACCTACTGGAATCCGGTCATGCAGTACGGCGTGGACCGCTACGCAGACGACCTGCTCGCCGCGGGCGGTGCCGGGCTCATCACCCCCGATGTGACCCCGGATTCGGCATCCGACTGGATCGCCGCCAGCGAGCGCACGGGCCTGGACCGCGTCTTCCTCGCCGCTCCGACGTCGACCGACGAGCGCCTCGACCTGATCCTCGAGGCCTCCACCGGGTTCGTCTACACGGTCTCGACCATGGGCATCACGGGGGAGCGCGCCGAATTGGATGCCGCCGCCCGCGGCCTCGTCGATCGGATGCGCGCGCGCTCCACCGGCACGTTGCGCGCGTGCGTGGGCATCGGCATCTCGACGCCCGATCAGGTCACCGGCGTGCTCGAGTACGCCGACGGCGCGATCGTCGGCACGGCGCTGGTGCGGGCGCTGCGCGACGGCGGCCTCGAGAGCCTCGCCGAGACCGCGCGGGCCCTGTCTGCCGGCACGCGCCTGCCCGCTTAGACTCGTCGCATGACGTTCGCCCTCCCGAGCGCGCTGAACGGCGTGCTCGCCAGCATCCCGAGCCCTCAGGTCAGCTACATCGACCTGGGTCCGCTGCGCATCCACTTCTACGCGCTGTGCATCATCGCCGGCATCATCGCCGCAGTGCTGCTGACGAACTGGCGCCTCACGCGGCGCGGCGCCGAGCCGTGGGTCGTCATCGACATCTCGCTCATCGCCGTCCCGCTCGCGATCATCGGCGCGCGGATCTACCACGTGCTCACGCACCCCGGCTTCTACTTCGGTCCCGGCACGGACATCTGGGCGGTCTTCCGCATCTGGGAGGGCGGCATCGCGATCTACGGCGCCCTCATCGGCGGGGCGATCGGCGCCTATCTCGGCTGCCGGTGGACCGGCATCCGCTTCTGGACCTTCGCCGATGCGCTCGCGCCGGGCCTGCTGCTCGCCCAGGCCATGGGACGCTTCGGCAACTGGTTCAACCAGGAGCTGTTCGGACTCCCGACGGATCTGCCCTGGGGTCTGCAGATCGACGATGACATCGCCCAGAAGCTCGCGCCGGGTCTCGCGCCGGGCACGCTCTTCCACCCGACGTTCCTGTACGAGGTGATCTGGAACACCCTCGGCGTGCTCTTCCTGCTGTGGGTGGGCAAGCGGTTCACGCTGCAGTGGGGACGCCTGTTCGGCATCTACCTCGTCTGGTACAGCGGCGGCCGGATCCTGTGGGAGAACATCCGCATCGATCCCAGCGAGATCATCCTGGGCCTGCGCAGCAACGTCTGGGCCGCGATCTTCGGCGTGATCCTCGGTCTTGCCATCTACTTCGTCCAGGGGCGACGTCACCCCGGCTACGAGCCCTCGCCCTATGTGCCCGGCAGAGAGTGGCAGCGCCCGGGCACGGTACAATCGGAGGACAGCGGCGAGTTCGTCGACGTCAGCGAACCACCGACGGCCGAACCGACCGAGGGCACAGCGACAAGCACCGCCACAAGCACCGCTACCAGCACAGCCGTTTCGAAGTAGCGCTCCACGCAGCGCCCCACCCCGCGGTGGAACTTCAGCTTCCGCACTTCAGGGCCGACGTCGTCCCATCTTGAGCATCAATGTGAGGACGGTAGGTATGGCTTCGAGCCCCCGTTCCGGCGACGCCGAACACGCTTTCGGCGCGTTGCCCCCCAAGCAGGGGATGTACAACCCTGCCTTCGAGAAGGACGCCTGCGGCCTGGCGATGGTGGCGACCCTGCGCGGGGAAGCCGGGCACGACATCATCGACCTCGCGCTGACGGCGCTGCGCAACCTCGAGCACCGCGGCGCCATCGGGTCGGATGCCGGAACCGGCGACGGTGCCGGGATCCTCACGCAGATGCCGGACGCGTTCCTGCGCGCCGTCGTCGATTTCGAGCTGCCCCCGGTCGGCGAGTATGCCGCCGGCATGATCTTCCTGCCCCGCGACGACGAGCGCCGCGCGGCCGAGAAAGCCGGCATCGAGCAGATCGCGGCGAGCGAGAACCTCGTGCTCCTCGGCTGGCGCGACGTGCCGACGGCCGATGAGAACCTGGGCAAGCTGGCCTTCGACGCGCGCCCCGTCTTCGAGCAGCTGTTCGTCTCCCGTCCCGCCGTGGGCGACGCGCCGGCCCTGTCGGGCATCGAGCTGGACCGCCGCGTGTTCCGTCTGCGCAAGCGCGCCCGCACCGAGCTGGGTGCGTACATCGTGTCGCTGTCCTCCCGCACCATCGGCTACAAGGGCATGGTCACCACGCTGCAGCTCGAGCCGTTCTACCCCGACCTGCAGGACGAGCGGTTCGCCTCCGAGCTGGCCGTGGTGCACTCGCGCTACTCCACCAACACCTTCCCGTCGTGGCCGCTCGCACAGCCGCTTCGCATGCTCGCCCACAACGGCGAGATCAACACCGTCAACGGCAACCGCAACTGGATGCGGGCGCGTCAGTCCCAGCTCGAGTCCGAGCTGCTCGGCGACATCCGCCCGCTGCTGCCCATCTGCACCGAAGGCGCGAGCGACTCCGCGTCGTTCGACGAGGTGCTGGAGCTGCTCACCCTGACCGGGCGCAGCCTGCCGCACGCGATCATGATGATGGTGCCCGAGGCCTATGAGAAGCAGTCGGACGTCGACCCGAAGCTGCGGGCGTTCTACGACTACCACTCCATGCAGATGGAGCCCTGGGACGGCCCGGCCGCGCTGATCTTCACCGACGGCACGCTGGTCGGAGCCACGCTCGACCGCAACGGCCTGCGTCCCGGACGCTGGACCGAGACGACCGACGGCCTGATCGTGATCGGCAGCGAGACGGGAGTGCTGGACTTCGCACCCGAGCGCATCAAGCGCCGGGGACGGCTCCGCCCGGGGCGCATGTTCCTCGTGGACACCGCCCAGCGCCGCATCGTCGAAGAGGACGAGATCAAGGCCCAGCTGGCCGACCTGGAGCCGTGGCAGGAGTGGCTGGATGCGGGCACCGTCCGGCTGGCCGATCTTCCGGAGCGCGAGCACATCGTGCACCCCATCGCCTCGATCACGAGGCGGCAGCGCACCTTCGGGTACACCGAGGAGGAAGTGCGCATCCTGCTGACCCCGATGGGTCAGAACGGCGCCGAGCCCCTCGGGGCCATGGGCTCGGACACCCCGGTGGCCGTGCTGAGCGAGCGCCCGCGCCTGCTGTTCGACTACTTCACGCAGCAGTTCGCCCAGGTCACCAACCCTCCGCTGGACTCCATCCGCGAAGAGGTCGTCACCTCCCTCGCCCTCGGGCTCGGGCCCGAGCGCAACCTGCTCAGCTGGGGAGCCGACCACGCCCGATCGGTGACGCTGGATTTCCCGGTGATCGACAACGACGAGCTGGCCAAGATCCAGCACATCGACACCGCCCTGCCGGGTCGATCGTCGGTGACGATCCGCGGCCTGTACCGGGTCGAGGCCGGGCACAAGGGCATGCAGAAGCGCATCGCCCAGATGTGCGCCGAGGTGGACGAGGCGATCGAGGACGGCGCCGAGTTCATCGTTCTCAGCGACCGCGACTCCAACAAGGACCTCGCGCCGATCCCGTCGCTGCTCATGCTCGCCGCCGTGCACCACCACCTCATCCGCAACGAGACGCGCATGAAGTGCGGTCTGGTGGTCGAGGCGGGCGACGTCCGCGAAGTGCATCACGTCGCGACTCTCATCGGCTACGGCGCCTCCGCCGTGAACCCCTACCTGGCGATGGAGACCGCCGAGTACCTCGTGCGTGCGGGCTACATCACCGGCATCACGCCCGAGAAGGCCGTCAAGAACCTGATCTACGCGCTCGGCAAGGGCGTGCTGAAGATCATGTCCAAGATGGGCATCTCGACGGTGTCCTCCTACGCCGGCGCCCAGGTGTTCGAGGCCGTGGGCCTCGCCCAGGACTTCGTCGACGCCTACTTCACCGGAACCGAGACCAAGCTCGGCGGGGTCGCGCTGGATGTCATCGCTGCCGAGAACGCGGCGCGTCACGCGTACGCCTACCCTGAGGACGCGGCGGTGCGCGCCCACGAGCGGCTGTGGACCGGCGGCGAGTACCAGTGGCGTCGCGACGGGTCGCCGCACCTGTTCAACCCCGAGACCGTCTTCCGGCTGCAGCACGCCACGCGCACGCGCCGGTACGACATCTTCCGCGAGTACACCAGGCTCGTGGATGACCAGGCGTCGCAGCTCAAGACGCTGCGCGGTCTGTTCGCGCTCCGCTCCGGACTGCGCAAGCCCGTGCCGCTGGACGAGGTCGAGTCCGTCGCCTCGATCGTGAAGCGCTTCTCCACCGGTGCGATGAGCTACGGCTCGATCTCGAAAGAGGCGCACGAGACGCTGGCGATCGCGATGAACCGCCTCGGCGGAAAGTCCAACACGGGCGAGGGCGGCGAGGACGTCGACCGGCTGCTGGACCCCGAGCGCCGGAGCGCCATCAAGCAGGTCGCCTCGGGGCGCTTCGGCGTCACGAGCCTGTACCTGACCAAGGCCGACGACATCCAGATCAAGCTCGCCCAGGGCGCCAAGCCGGGGGAGGGCGGTCAGCTGCCGCCCACGAAGGTCTACCCGTGGGTCGCGCGCACCCGGCACGCGACCGCCGGCGTCGGTCTCATCTCGCCGCCGCCGCACCACGACATCTACTCGATCGAAGACCTCAAGCAGCTGATCTTCGACCTCAAGCGCGCCAATCCCGACGCGCGCGTGCACGTCAAGCTCGTCAGCCAGTCCGGAATCGGCGCCGTCGCGGCCGGGACGGCGAAAGCTCTCGCCGACGTCATTCTCGTGTCGGGTCACGACGGCGGCACCGGCGCGAGCCCGCTCAACTCGCTCAAGCACGCCGGGACGCCGTGGGAACTCGGCCTGGCCGAGACGCAGCAGACGCTCATGCTCAACGGCATGCGCGACCGGGTGGTCGTCCAGGTCGACGGTCAGCTCAAGACCGGCCGCGACGTCATGATCGGCGCGCTCCTCGGGGCTGAGGAGTTCGGCTTCGCGACGGCCCCTCTCGTGGTGTCCGGCTGCATCATGATGCGCGTCTGCCACCTCGACACCTGCCCGGTCGGCGTCGCGACGCAGAACCCTGTGCTCCGGCAGCGATTCAACGGCAAGCCCGAGTTCGTGATCAACTTCATGGAGTTCATCGCCGAAGAGGTGCGCGAGTACCTCGCCGAGCTGGGCTTCCGCTCGCTGGATGAGGCCATCGGCCGCCACGAGTTCCTCGACATCAACGGCGCCGTGGAGCACTGGAAGACGAGTGGGCTCGACTTGGCGCCGATCCTGACCGGCCCGGCGTTCGGCGAAGAGCAGGCGCGGCGCAACACGCGGCCGCAGAAGCACGAGCTCGACGAGCACTTCGATGTTCCGCTCATCGACGCCGCCCGCGACGTGATCGCCCACAGCGGCACGATCTCGTTCGACCTGCCGATCCGCAACACCGAACGGGCGGTCGGCACGATGCTCGGACACGCCGTCACCGTGGTGCACGGCGAGAACGGGATGCCGGCCGGCTCGATCGTCGTCAACCTCACCGGTTCGGCGGGCCAGTCCTTCGGAGCCTTCATGCCATCGGGCATCACCCTGCGCCTCGAGGGCGACTCCAACGACTATGTCGGCAAGGGGCTCTCGGGCGGGCAGATCGTGGTCCGCCCGCCGCGGGGGGCGACCTTCGACGCGTCGCAGAACGTCATCGCCGGCAACGTGATCGGCTACGGCGCCACGCAGGGGACCATGTTCCTGCGCGGCGCGGTGGGGGAGCGCTTCTTCGTGCGCAACTCGGGTGCGACCGCGGTCGTCGAGAGCGTCGGCGACCACGCCCTGGAGTACATGACCGGCGGTCTCGCGGTGATCCTCGGCGCCACGGGTCGCAACCTGGGCGCCGGCATGTCGGGCGGCACGGCGTACATCTACAAGCTGGACCCCACGCTCGTCAACCGCGAGGCGCTGGCCAGCGGCGAACTGGAACTCGGCGAGCTCGGATCCGGCGACGCGGAGATCCTGCGCGATCTGCTCGAGCAGCATCTCGCCGAGACCGATTCCACCCTCGCGGCATCCCTGCTGGAGGACTTCGACGACGAACTGGCGAACTTCGTCCGCGTCATGCCCCGCGACTACGCCGCCGTTCTGCTGACCCGCCAGGAGGCGGTCGCGGAGGGGCTCGACCCCGACGGCGACGTCGTCTGGACCCGCATCCTGGAGGTGACCGGTGGCTGACCCGAAGGGCTTCCTCAAGGTGACGGACCGCGAGCTTCCGCCTCGGCGTCCGGTGCCCGTGCGCATCATGGACTGGAAAGAGGTGTACGAGCCGGGCGACTCGGCCGTGCTGCGCCGCCAGGCCGGCCGGTGCATGGACTGCGGCATCCCGTTCTGCCATCAGGGCTGCCCGCTGGGCAACCTGATCCCCGAGTGGAACGACCTCACCTGGCGGGGCGAAGGCCGCTCGGCGATCGAGCGCCTGCACTCGACGAACAACTTCCCGGAGTTCACCGGACGCCTGTGCCCGGCGCCCTGCGAAAGCTCGTGCGTCCTGGGCATCAACCAGCCGGCCGTGACGATCAAGCAGATCGAAGTCTCCATCATCGACGAGGCGTTCGCCAACGGCTGGGTCGAACCGGAGCCGCCCGGGCGCCTGACCGGCAAGACGGTCGCCGTCGTCGGCTCCGGCCCCGCCGGTCTCGCCGCCGCGCAGCAGCTCACCCGTGCCGGACACACCGTCGCCGTCTTCGAGAGGGACGATCGCATCGGCGGGCTGCTGCGGTACGGCATCCCCGACTTCAAGATGGAGAAGCGCCACCTCGAGTACCGCCTGCGCCAGATGCAGGACGAGGGCACGCGCTTCCGCGCCGGTGTCGAGATCGGCAAGGACATCTCGTGGAGCGACCTGCGCGCCCGATACGACGCCGTCGTGATCGCCACCGGAGCCACCCTGCCCCGAGAGCTGGCCATTCCCGGCCGCGACCTCGCCGGGGTCCACTTCGCGATGGAGTACCTGGTCGAATCCAACAAGGCGCTCGCGGGCGACGCGGTGCCCAGCCAGATCACCGCCGAGGGCAAGCACGTCGTCGTGATCGGCGGCGGTGACACCGGCGCCGACTGCATCGGCACCGCGCACCGCCACGGCGCGCTCAGCGTGACGAACCTCGCGATCGGCAAGCAGCCGCCCGGGACCCGTCCGGACAACCAGCCGTGGCCGATGGCCCCGCTCGTGTTCGAGGTCTCATCCGCCCACGAGGAGGGCGGCGAGCGCGCCTACCTCGCCTCCACCGTCGAGTTCCTCGGGAACGAGGCGGGCGAAGTGCGCGCACTGCGCGTGGCGGAGACCGAATTCGTCGACGGCCGCCGCGTCCCCAAGAGCGGCACCGAGCGCGAGATCCCCGCCGACCTCGTCCTGATCGCCATGGGCTTCACAGGGCCCGAGCGCACGCACCTCGAGGACCAGCTCGGCGCGCAGTTCACCTCGCGAGGCGCCGTCGAGCGCGACGACGTCTTCCAGACCACAGCGCCGGGCGTTTTCGTGGCCGGCGACGCCGGCCGGGGACAGTCGCTCATCGTGTGGGCGATCGCGGAGGGACGCGCCGCGGCCGCGCACGTCGACCAGTACCTCATGGGCGAGACCTCGCTGCCCGCGCCGGTGCGTCCCACCGATGTCGCGATCGGTCTGCAGCCCGCGTAGGCTGGCCGCGGCTCTTCTGCCAAACCCCCTCGAACAGCACGGAGCATATTCACGATGAGACGCGCCAAGATCGTCGCCACCTTGGGACCCGCCACCTCGACCTACGAACAGGTGCGCGCCATCATCGAGGCCGGCGTCGACGTCGCTCGCATGAACCTCAGCCACGGGGACTACGCCGTTCACGAGACCAACTTCGCGAACGTGCGCAAGGCCGCCGACGACGCGGGTCGTCCCGTGGCCGTGCTGGTCGACCTGCAGGGACCGAAGATCCGGCTCGGCAAGTTCGCCGATGGACCGCACGATCTCGCCGAGGGCGACATCTTCAAGATCACCACCGACGACATCGCCGGCACGAAGGAGATCGTCTCCACGACCTTCAAGGGGCTCCCCGCCGACGTCAATCCGGGGGACTTCCTCCTGATCGACGACGGCAAGGTCCGCGTCGAGGTCGTCGAGGTGGAGGGACCGGTGGTCACGACCAAGGTCATCGTCGCCGGCGCGGTCTCGAACAACAAGGGCATCAACCTGCCCGGGGTCGCGGTCAACGTGCCGGCGCTCTCCGAGAAGGACGAAGCCGATCTGCGCTGGGGCCTGCGCATCGGGGCCGACCTGATCGCCCTGTCGTTCGTGCGCAGCGCGAAGGACGTGCAGCGCGTGCACGTCATCATGGCCGAAGAGGGCCGTCACGTGCCCGTGATCGCCAAGATCGAAAAGCCCCAGGCGGTCGAGAACCTCGAGGAGATCATCGACGCGTTCGACGGCATCATGGTCGCCCGTGGCGACCTGGGCGTCGAGCTTCCCCTCGAGGCTGTCCCGATCGTGCAGAAGCGGGCCGTCGAGCTCTGCCGCCGCATGGCCAAGCCGGTCATCGTCGCCACGCAGATGCTCGAGTCGATGATCGACAACCCGGTGCCCACGCGCGCCGAGACCAGCGACGTCGCCAATGCCGTGCTCGACGGCGCCGACGCCGTCATGCTGTCGGGCGAGACCAGCGTGGGCAAGTACCCGGTCGTCGTCGTGGAGACCATGGCGCGCATCATCGCCTCGACGGAGGACCACGGCCTGGAGCGCATCGCCCCGCTGACGACGAAGCCGCGCACGCAGGGCGGAGCGATCACCCTGGCCGCCATGGAGGTCGCGGATTTCGTCGAGGCCAAGTACCTCTGCATCTTCACCGAGTCCGGCGACACGGCGCGGCGCATGTCGCGCCTGCGTCCGAAGATCCCCATGATCGGCTTCGCCACCGAGCCCGCGATCCGTCGGCGCATGGCGCTCACCTGGGGTGTGCAGTCGGCACTGGTCGAGCACGTGGCTCACACGGACCGAATGTTCATCCAGGTCGATGACTTCTTCCTCGCCAATGACCTCGCGAAGGTCGGCGACAAGGTCGTCGTCATCTCCGGTTCCCCTCCCGGAATCGTCGGATCGACCAACGACATCCGCATCCACAAGATCGGCGATGCGGTGCACGGCAAAGCGCCGATCTACCAGTCCCGGGACTAGCCGCGACGCCGCGACGCCGTAACGCGCGAAATGGTCGCGCTCGCTATGCTGAGCGCGACCATTCCCTTCGACGGAGGTGCCCATGATCGGGTTCGGCGACTTTTTCTGGTATCTGCTGTGGATCTTCTACTTCACGGTCTACATCTTCATGGTCTTCCTGATCATCAGCGACCTCTTCCGCGACCACAAGCTCAACGGCTGGTGGAAGGCGGTGTGGATCATCTTCCTGATCTTCATGCCGTTCCTGACTGCCCTCGTCTACGTCATCGCCCGCGGCCGCGGCATGGCCGAGCGCGCAGCGATCGCCCGAGGCGGCGGGACCGCGCCGGAGGCCGACGACTACCGTCCGTCCGCGTCGTCGACGCCCGCGGCCGACATCGCGCAGGCCAAGGCGCTGCTGGATGCCGGAACCATCAGTCAAGGCGAGTACGAGGCGCTCAAGAGCAAGGCGCTCGGACACCAGTACTTCGGGGCCTAGCGGGATGACGGCCGCGGAGCACGGGGAGTCCGCGCAGACTGCGGCCGAGAGCACGGAGCATCGCCCCGGCCGGCGCGTGCACTGGCTGGAGCTGTTCTTCGATCTGGTGCTCGTGGCCTACATCGGGCAGGTCGCGCACACGATGCACGGCGATCCCACGTGGGTCGACGCGCTGGGCTTCTTCGCCCTCCTGGCGGCAGCCTGGTGGGCGTGGGTCAACGCGACCGTGACGATGAACCTGTTCGGCGCGCGGATCACTCCGTCGATCTGGATCGCCGTGACGATCGCGATGATGTCGGTCGGGGTGATGGCGGCCGCCGTGCCGGGCGCATTCACGGACCGCGCGGCCGCCTTCGCGATCGGCAACGCCGTGATCCGTCTCGTCTGGGCGATCCCGTGGTTCGCCAAGCGGAGGATCACCGGCATCCCGTGGTGGCGGCCGGTTCTGTACTGCCTCATTCCGGCGTCCCTGTGGCTCGTCTCGGCGGCGGTGGCCCCGCCGTGGCAGTTCGCGCTCTGGGCCATCGCGATCGCCATCGAGGTCGTGCTGCTCGGCTTCCTGGGCGGACAGGCGGGCTGGCTGCGCGAGAACATCGACATCGACCACATCGTCGAGCGGGTCGGACTGCTGGTCGTGATCGTCTTCGGCGAGTCGATCCTCGCCATCATCGCCGAGCTCGACGCCCACTGGGCACCGGCGCCCGCCGTCACGGCCGTCCTGGCCTTCGCCGCCGTCTCGATGCTGGCGTGGATCTTCTTCGGCTACGCCACGGCCGCCGTGGAGCGGGGCCTGCGACGCCTGCAGCTGCGGGGGAGCATCGGCGGGCTCCGCGACACCGTCATGTACCTGCCGTTCGTGCTCATCTCCGGAATCGTGCTGTTCGCATCGGCGCTCGGCACGGCTGTGGCGGAGACCGGCCACCACCTTCCCGTCGGTGCTGCCGTCTGCCTCGCCGCGGGCATCAGCCTGTTCTTCGTCGCCAGCACCGCCGAGTCGCTGCGGTACGGCGCGCCCCTGCGCGACGTCGTGCTGTGGGGCCCCGCCGGCATCGTCCTCCCGTGGCTGCTCGTGCCGTTGGCGGAGATCGTCGGCGCAGAGACCGTGGTCGCCGCATGCGTCGGCCTCATCGCGCTGTTCGTCGCCCTCAACGAGATCAACGTGCGGCGCATGCGCGCGGCTGGACTCAGCTCTGCCGCCTGATCAGGGTGTGCCCGTGAGGATGCCACCCGCCCGCACCGCCTCCAGGGAGAGCACCTTGTACCCCCGGTCGGCGAAGAACACCGTGAGGCGATCGTCCTCGACGTCCACGACGCTTCCCGAACCCCACACGACGTGCTCGACGGACGCCCCGGTCGGGAAAACGGCGCCCTCGGCACCGTCGGCGATCTCCTCGGCGGTCCCGGCGCGACAGGTGTCGCAATTTCCGCACGCGCGCGGCAGCTCCTCACCGAAATAGCCCAGAAGCGTCCGCCGACGGCAGTCCCTGGTCTCGGCGTAGCGGCGCATCACCTCGATCCGGGACTCCTCGATGCGCTCGCGGCGCTCCGCGGCGTCCACCGCCGCCTCCACCGCCTCGCGGGCGGATGCGCCGGCGATGGCGACCGCCCCCCGACGGCCCAGACGGACGCAGCCGCCCTCGACGAGCTGATTGACCGCTGCGGTGGCGCTTCGTGAAGACATCCCCGTCCTCTCACCGATGTCGCGGCTGCGGAGCGCGCCGGCTGCCGTCTGCAGCGCGACGTAGACGGCGGTGAGCCGCTCCGGATCCGGAGTCCGGGCGGCGAAGTACCTGCGCAGCCCGAGATCCTCGGGACGATAGAAGAGGACCGCTGACGACGCCTCGCCGTCCCGCCCCGCGCGACCCACCTGCTGGTAGTACGCGTCGAGGGACTCGGGCGCGGCGGTGTGAACGACGAACCGGACGTCCGGCTTGTCGATGCCCATGCCGAAGGCGTTCGTCGCCACGACGACGTCGGCGGTTCCCTCCGAGAACGCCTCGTGCACCCGGGCGCGCTCCCGTGCCGACAGACCTGCGTGGTACACCTCGGAGCTCATTCCCCGGGCCGCGAACTGCGCACCGTACTGCTCGGCCTCGCGACGGGTGGCCGTGTACACCAGCCCCGGGCGAGGAAGCGCCGGCACCAGTTCGAGGATCGCGTCTCGCTTGTCGGTGGGGGAGTTCTCGCGTCGCACCTCCAGGTCGATGTTGGGGCGGTCGACTCCCCGCACCACGACCAGGGGGTCGCGCAGCTGCAGGCGCTGAACGATCTCGGCGCGCACCGGGGCGGCTCCCGTGGCGGTCAGTGCCACAGTGGTGCGAGCGCCGATGCGGTGACGCGCGTCCGCCAGGCGGAGATAGTCCGGCCGGAAGTCGTGTCCCCAGCTCGCGACGCAGTGAGCCTCGTCCACGACGAACAGCGAGACGTCCAGACGTTTCAGGCGCTGTACCACCTCGTCGTTGGCCAGCTGTTCGGGGGCGAGGAACACGAATCGGGCCGAGCCATCGGCCAGAGACGTCCACGCCGCCTCGGATGCCCGCTCGCCCAGGGTCGAGTTGATCGCCACCGCACCCGGGGCGGCATCGTGTTCACGGAGCTGGTCGAGCTGATCGGACTGGAGCGCGATCAGCGGCGAGACGACCACCGTGACCCCCGGCATCATCGTGCCGGCGAGCTGGTACACGGCCGACTTGCCGGCGCCGGTCGGCAGAACCGCGATGACGTCTCTGCCCCGCAGCAGCGCGGCCACCGCCGGCTCCTGTCCGTCGCGCAGGCCGGCCCAGCCGAAGATGTCCCTCGCGGTCTCGGTGATCGCTGAATCGGGCACGGGCACTCCTCTCCACGCCGCGACCACGCGACGGCAGAGGCCATCCTGCCGAGCCGTTCCGCGGGAGGGCGCGGGGCTTGACAGCGACACCCGCCGTCCGGACCCGCCCGCCGGCCATTGGGCTTCGAGTCCCACCACCGCCGGTACGAGTGAGAGGGCCGGCCCCTGACGGGGTCAGCCCTCTCACTCGTACCGGTGGTGGGACTCGAACCCACATGCCCTTTCGGGCAAAGCATTTTGAGTGCTCCGCGTCTGCCATTCCGCCACACCGGCCCCGGCACGTCCGCGAACGACCATACCGTAGGATTGCAGCTGTGACTGAGCAAGAGCAGGCCACTGGGTCTCCGGCATCCACGCCCCGACGAGTCGTCGTTGCGGAGGATGAATCGCTGATCCGCCTCGACATCGTCGAGATCCTGCGCGACAACGGCTTCGACGTGGTCGGCGAGGCGGGCGACGGTGAGACGGCTGTGCAGCTGGCCACCGAGCTGCGCCCCGACCTGGTCATCATGGACGTCAAGATGCCGCAGCTGGACGGCATCTCGGCTGCCGAGAAGCTCAGCAAGAACCACATCGCCCCGGTCGTGCTGCTGACGGCGTTCAGCCAGAAGGAACTGGTCGAGCGCGCGAGCGAAGCAGGTGCGCTGGCGTACGTCGTCAAGCCGTTCACCCCCAACGACCTGCTCCCGGCGATCGAGATCGCCCTGGCGCGCTACGAGCAGATCATCACGCTCGAGGCCGAGGTCGCCGACATGGTCGAGCGCTTCGAGACCCGCAAGCTCGTGGATCGTGCCAAGGGCCTCCTCAACGAGAAGATGGGCCTGACCGAGCCGGAGGCGTTCCGCTGGATCCAGAAGGCATCCATGGACCGCCGCCTCACGATGCAGGACGTCGCCAAGGCGATCATCGAGCAGCTCGCGCCCAAGAAGGCCTGAACCGACTCAGTTCCGCGGCATGTCCTTGATCATGTTGGTGATCCGGATCGTGGACAGCCGGCGACCCTGATCGTCGCTGACGGCGATCTCGTGCACCGTCATGCTGCGACCCAGGTGGATCGGCGTGCACACGCCCGTCACCAGGCCCGAGGTGGCCGAGCGCGTGTGGGTGGCGTTGATGTCCACGCCGACCGCCAGGCGGCCGGGCCCTGCATGCAGGTTCGCGGCCATCGATCCGAGCGATTCGGCCAGGACGACATAGGCGCCCCCGTGCATGAGACCGACGGGCTGGGTGTTGCCCTCGACGGGCATCGTCGCCACCGCCCGCTGCACCGTGAACTCCTCGAACCGCATCCCCATCTTCTCTGCGAGCGCCCCCATGCCGCGTCGCGCAGCCCAGATCAGGCCGTTCTCTTCGATGGGGGCAGTCTCGGTCATGGCTCGCTTCCGGTGGCAGGAAAGGGCGTCCGAAGCCCTCACTAAGCTTGCAGGGTGACGGACTCCGCAAAGCCTACCCTTCTGGTCGTGGACGGCCATTCGCTGGCGTACCGGGCGTTCTTCGCCCTCCCGGTCGACAATTTCTCGACGAAGGACGGCCAGCACACGAACGGCATCTACGGGTTCCTCTCGATGCTGATCAACCTGATCAAGGCCGAGAAGCCGACTCACATGGCCGTCGCGTTCGACACTTCCCGACAGTCCTTCCGCACGCGGGAGTACACCGAGTACAAGGCGAACCGCTCCGAGTCGCCGAGCGAGTTCAAGGGTCAGATCCCGCTCCTGCAGGACTGTCTGGCGGCGATGAGCATCACCGTGCTGCAGAAGGAGGACTTCGAGGCCGACGACATCCTGGCCACCCTCGCCACCCAGGGTGCCGAGCAGGGCTACGACGTTCTGGTGTGCTCGGGCGACCGCGACACCATTCAGCTCGTCGACGAGGACATCACCCTGCTGTACCCGAACGTGCAGGGGGTGTCCCAGCTCAAGCGCTACGACACCGCCGCGGTGATCGAACGGTACGGTGTCCGGCCCGAGCAGTATCCCGACATCGCGGCGCTCGTGGGCGAGACCAGCGACAACCTTCCGGGCGTGCCGAAGGTGGGGGAGAAGACGGCCGTGAAGTGGCTCGGCCAGTTCGGCTCGCTCGACGCGCTCCTCGAGAACGCCGACAAGATCGGGGGAGTGGTCGGCGGCAATCTGCGCGATCACCTCGACGACGTGCGCCGCAACCGCACCCTGAACCGCCTGCTGCGCGACGTCGAGCTCCCGGTGACGATCAGCGACCTCGAGGTGCAGCCGATGGACGCCCAGGCCGTGCGCGACATCTTCGCCCGGCTGGAGTTCAAGACGCTGATTCCCCGGGTGGCCGAGCTGGCCGGCATCGAGCAGCAGATGGCGTCGATCTCGGCCGCTGCGGCCGTCGCCGCGCCGGTCCCCACCGAGCCCGCCCCGGACGAGCTGGCTGCCTGGCTGACCGCGAGCGCCGACGAGGTCGGGGTCACCGTCGTCATCGAAGGCGGCCTGCCCGCGCGAGTCGGCTTCGCCCGGGGCAACACGGCCGTCGAGGCGGGCTGGACGCCCGAGGTGGCGGCATCCCTCACCCCCTGGCTGAGCTCGGACGCCCCCAAGGTCTTCAGCGACGCCAAGCTGCAGGTCAAGGCGCTGCGCCGGGCCGGCGTCGCGCTCGGCGGGCTCGCGTTCGACACGATCGTGACGGGATGGCTGCTGCGGCCGAGCTTCCCGGACAAGACGCTGGCGCACCTGGTGGATCGGTACCTGGACGAGAAGCTCCCCGAGGCCGATCCGACCCAGCTCGTGCCCGAGACCGAGGGCGCGACACCCGGACAACTGTCGTGGTTCACGCTGCGGGTCACGGCGGCGCTGCGCACCGAGCTGGCAGCCTCCGTGTCGGCGGTGCTCACCGACGTCGAGCTGCCGACGCTGCTGACCCTGGCCGACATGGAACTGGCAGGGGTCGCCGTCTCGCACGAGAAGCTCTCCGAGTTCTCGACCGAGCTCGGTCTTCGCGCGGACGCACTCGCCCAGGACGCGTACGCGGCCATCGGACGCGAAGTGAATCTGGGCTCGCCGAAGCAGCTGCAGGAGGTCCTGTTCGAAGAGCTGCAGCTTCCGAAGACGCGCAAGACCAAGACCGGATACTCCACGGACGCCGCCGTGCTGGCCGACCTTCAAGACTCCAACCCGCACCCGTTCCTGGACCTTCTCCTCCAGCACCGGGAGGCCACGAAGCTGCGCCAGATCATCGAGTCCCTCGACACGGCCATCGCCGCCGACGGGCGGATCCGAACGACCTACGTGCAGACGGGAAGCCAGACCGGGCGCCTCTCCAGCACCGACCCCAATCTGCAGAACATCCCCGTGCGCACCGAGGAGAGCAGGCGCATCCGCTCGGCCTTCCAGGTGGGCGAGGGCTACGAGACGCTGCTGACCGCCGACTATTCGCAGATCGAGATGCGCATCATGGCGCACCTGTCCGAGGATCCGGGGCTGATCGAGGCGTTCAACTCGGGCGAGGACCTCCACCGCTTCGTCGGCGCGCGCGTGTTCGGCGTCGACCCGCAGGATGTGACCTCGGCCATGCGCACCAAGGTCAAGGCGATGTCGTACGGACTGGTCTACGGACTGTCCGCCTTCGGCCTGTCCAAGCAGCTGCGCATCGAGCAGACCGAGGCCAAGCAGCTCATGATGGAGTACTTCCACCGCTTCGGCGCCGTGCGCGACTATCTGCGCTCCTCGGTGCAGCAGGCCAAGATCGACGGGTACACCGAGACGATCTTCGGACGGCGGCGGCCGTTCCCCGATCTGGCCAGCCCCAATCGCGTCCTGCGCGAGAACGCGGAACGAGCCGCTCTCAATGCGCCGATCCAGGGCAGCGCCGCCGACATCATGAAGATCGCGCTGTTCCACATCCACGACGACTTCGCCAGCCGGCAGCTGCGCTCGCGCGTGCTCATGCAGATCCACGACGAGCTCGTGATCGAGGTTGCTCCGGGGGAGTGGGACGCCGCTGAGCGCGTCGTGCGGGAGCGGATGGGCGATGCCGCCGAGCTCGCGGTACCGCTGGACGTGCAGATCGGCCGCGGCCAGGACTGGAACGAAGCCGCGCACTGAGGGTGTCGGCGGAACCCGAGTCCTCCTAGGCTCGATGTCATGACAGATGCCACACGCACACCCACGCCGATCGACACGATCGCTGACGCGTGGGTCGACACGCTCGCCGAACAGCTGCCCACCCTCGCGACCTACATCGGTCGCTCGGAGTACAACGACCGATACGGCGACTACACGCCCGAGGGCCAGAACCGCCTGATCGCGGAGGGCCGGAGCACGCTCGCGGCGCTCGAGGCCGCCACCCCAGTCGACCCGATCGACGCCGTCACCAAAGAGGACCTCAGCCGGGAGATCCGCCTGGAGATCGACCTGCACGACGCCAAATGGCATCTGCGCGACCTGAACGTGATCGCCTCGCCGGTGCAGGACATCCGCTCGGTGCTCGACCTCATGCCGACCGAGACCGCCGAGGACTGGTCGGTGGTCTCGACGCGCCTGGGTGCCATTCCGGACGCCCTCGACGGCTACATCACGACGCTGCGCGAGGGGATCGCGCAAGGCATCGTCCCCGCACGTCGGCAGGTCGTCGAAGTCGTCACCCAGATCGCCCGGTACACCGCCGACCAGGGCTTCTTCGCCACCTTCGCCGCCGAGGCCGCGCCGGCCGACGGCCAGCTGCCGGCATCCCTCGCCCGTGAGCTGGCGGACAACGCCAATGCCGCGCGCGTCTCGTACGACGCTCTCTCGCAATTCCTCAGCGGCGAGCTCGCCCCGGTGGCGGGGGAGAAGGATGCCGTGGGCCGGGAGCTGTACGCGCTGCAGTCGCGCCGCTTCCTCGGAGCGACCATCGACCTCGACGAGACCTACGAGTGGGGCACCGAGGAGCTGGCCCGCATGGTGGCCGAGCAGGAGTCGATCGCGCAGCAGATCAAGTCCGGCGCCTCGGTCGAAGAGGCGATCGCCTTCCTCGAGGAAGACGACGCACACAAGCTGCACGGCACCGACGCGCTGCAGCGGTGGATGCAGCAGACCAGCGATCGGGCGATCGAGGAGCTCGGCAAGACCCACTTCGACATCCCCGACCCGATCCGCCGACTGCAGTGCATGATCGCACCCACCAAGGAGGGCGGGATCTACTACACGGGACCGACGGATGACTTCTCCCGCCCCGGGCGCATGTGGTGGTCGGTTCCCGAGGGCGTCGAGGACTTCGACACGTGGCGCGAGCTGACCACCGTGTACCACGAGGGCGTTCCCGGGCACCACCTGCAGATCGCCCAGGCGGTGTACAACCGCGCTGAGCTGAACTCCTGGCGTCGCCTGCTGGCCGGCACCTCGGGCCACGCCGAAGGCTGGGCTCTCTACGCGGAGCGCCTGATGGAGCAGCTGGGCTACCTCGAAGACCCCGCCGACCGGCTCGGCATGCTGGACGGTCAGCGCATGCGCGCGGCCCGCGTGGTGCTGGACATCGGCGTGCACCTGGAGAAGCCGCGCCCCGACGGCGAGGGCACCTGGGACGCCGACTACGCTCTGGCGTTCATGCGCCGCAACGTCAACATGTCGGACGAGTTCGTGCAGTTCGAGGTGAACCGCTACCTCGGCTGGCCGGGCCAGGCCCCCTCGTACAAGGTCGGACAGCGCATCTGGGAGCAGATCCGCGACGACGCCCAGGCCGCCGAGGGTGACGCGTTCGACATCAAGAAGTTCCACAAGCGTGCCCTCGACATGGGTGGCGTGGGCCTGGACACTCTGCGGTCAGCCCTCACCTGACGCGTCATCGACGGGGAGGCCGGCCGAAAGCGCTCGGCTGACCTCATCGTCGGGCGTCTGCCGGAAATCGCGGTAGAAGCGGCCGACCGCCCAGAAGTCGTGGATCGGATGCGGACAGACGTACCGATCGACGATCGCCGGGTCCGGTCGCCAGGTGGCCGGCGCGACCGGGACCGCCAGCACGATCCGGGCCGCGCCCCGGGCCCGCAGGGACCGGCACGCTGCGGTCGCCGTCGCGCCCGTCGCGATGCCGTCGTCGATGACGATCGCGGTGCGGTCGGCCGGCGCTGCCGGCACGGAGGCGAACAGCCGGGTGCGGCGCACCAGTTCCTCGCGTTCCCGATCCTCCACGGCAGCCCACTGTGCCGCCGTGACGCCGGTGTGCCGCATCGCAGCCTCGTCGACGACCTCCGCCTCCTCGGCGATCGCGCCGATCGCATACTCCTCGTGCGCGGGAGCGCCGAGCTTGCGCACGACGACCGCGGCGAGCGGAAGCCCGAGCACGCGCGCCACCTCGGCGGCCACGATCACGCCGCCGCGGGGGATGCCGAAGACGATCGCCGTCTGATCGTCCAGGGTGCTCAGCTCCACGGCGAGCTGACGCCCCGCGTCCGCACGATCCGCGAAGATGGCCACGCGGACACCCTACGCCGCAGCATCCGCCCGCTCGCGGGAATGCCCTCCTGTCGCGCACTGTTCTTATGCGCATGAATAGAAATGAGCGACTGCGATGACCGCGATCGACCCCGCCGACCTCGACCTCGGACTCGACACCTTCGGTGACATCACGCGCGACGCGGCCGGCGAGCGCGTCAGCGACGCCCAGACGATCCGCAACGTCGTCGAGCAGGCGGTGCTGGCCGACGAGGTCGGTCTCGCCTTCTTCGGCGTGGGGGAGCACCATCGCCCCGAATTCGCGGTCTCCAGTCCCGAGATCGTGCTCGCCGCGGCCGCGGCGCGCACGAAGGACATCCACCTCGGCACCGCGGTCACCGTGCTGTCCTCGGACGATCCGGTGCGCGTCTATGAGCGCTTCGCAACGCTCGATGCCGTCTCGAACGGCCGCGCCGAGGTCATCCTCGGGCGCGGATCGTTCATCGAGTCCTTCCCGCTGTTCGGCTACGACCTGCGCGATTACGAGACACTGTTCGAGGAGAAGCTCGATCTGTTCTCCCAGCTGCTGACCGAATCCCCGGTGACGTGGCAGGGGTCGCTGCGCGCGCCGCTCGAGGCGGCCGACGTGTTCCCGAAGACGGCCCACGGCCTGACGGCGTGGGTGGGGGTCGGAGGAACTCCCGAGTCGGTCGTGCGGGCCGCTCGCTACGGCTACGGGCTCATGCTCGCGATCATCGGAGGTCCGGCCGCGCGCTTCCGTCCGTTCGTGGATCTCTACCACCGGTCGCTGGACTCGTTCGGCCGCGATCGCCTTCCCGTCGGCATCCACTCTCCGGGCCACATCGCCGAAACCGATCAGCAGGCGTGGGAAGAGGCCTACGAAGGCTTCGAGTCGATGAACAACACGATCGGCCGGGAGCGCGGGTGGCCTGCGTACAGCCGCGGCCGCTTCCAGCACGACGTGGGTCCGGAGGGTGCCCTGTATGTCGGATCGCCCGAGACCGTGGCGCGCAAGATCGCCGACACGGTCGGTTCGCTGGGCAGCACGCGCTTCGACATGAAGTTCTCCACGGGCACCCTGTCGCACGACAAGCTGATGACCTCGATCGAGCTGTACGGCACGCGAGTCCAGCCCCTCGTGCGGGAGATGCTCGCCGAGCGCGGCTGACGCTGCCGCCGGCTCTCGTAGCATGGCCTCATGACGCACGCCCCCGCCGGCGCCGCGACGCTCTCCGAGCGCCTCGATCGACTGCCGTTCACCAGGCCGCACCTGCGCGTGCTGACCGGTTCGGGCCTGGGATGGGCCCTGGATGCGATGGACGTGGGGCTCATCTCGTTCGTCATCGCCGCGCTCGCGGTGCAGTGGAACCTCGAGCCGGGCCAGACGGCGTGGATCGCGTCGATCGGGTTCGTCGGCATGGCCGTCGGCGCGACGGTGGGCGGACTGCTCGCCGACCGGTTCGGCCGGCGCCAGGTCTTCGCCGTCACGCTGCTGATCTACGGAGTGGCAACGGGTGCAAGTGCACTGGTCGGCGGCCTCGCCGCCCTGCTGGTGCTGCGATTCCTCGTCGGGCTGGGCCTCGGCGCCGAACTGCCCGTGGCCTCCACATATGTCAGCGAGTTCGCTCCCGCCAGGATCCGCGGTCGGCTGATCGTCATCCTCGAGGCGTTCTGGGCGGTCGGATGGACGGCCGCCGCGCTCATCGGATTCCTGGCCATCCCCGGATCCGAGAACGGCTGGCGGTGGGCATTCGCACTGGGCGCGATCCCGGCGGCGTACGCCCTCATCGTGCGATGGGCACTTCCGGAGTCTCCTCGATGGCTCGCTCGGCGGGGGCGCTTCGTCGAGGCGGATGCCGTCGTGCGGAGCTTCGAGGAGGCCGCCGGAGTGCCCGTGCATGCGGGGTCCGAATCGGGCGCCCCTGCCGCCCCCGCGGCCGCGCAGTCGGCGCGTGAGCGCCTCGCGGCGCTGTGGTCGGCGGAATTCCGCGTGCGCACGGCGTGCCTGTGGCTGGTGTGGTTCTGTGTCAACTTCTCGTACTACGGCGCATTCATCTGGATCCCGTCGATCCTGGTCTCGCAGGGCTACGACCTGGTTCGCTCCTTCGGATTCACGCTGATCATCACGCTCGCCCAGCTGCCGGGCTACGCCGTGGCGGCGTGGCTGATCGAGGTGTGGGGTCGCCGTCTCACTCTGTCGGTGTTCCTCGCGGGCTCGGCGGTCGCGGCGATCCTCTTCGGCACGGCGGGCGCCGAAGCGACGGTCATCGGCACCGGAATGGCTCTGTCGTTCTTCAACCTCGGAGCGTGGGGTGCACTGTACGCGGTCACGCCGGAGATGTATCCGACCTCGCTCCGGGCGACCGGATCGGGGTGGGCTGCCGGCGTCGGTCGGATCGCATCGATCGTCGCACCGCTGATGGTTCCGCTGCTGCTGGCTGCCGGGGGAGCGCCGCTGCTGTTCGTGGTGTTCGCGGCATTCTTCGCGATCGCCGCCGGAGCTGCCTGGGGCCTGCTCGATCGGCGCGGGCGGGCACTCGATGACCGGTGAGTGCGCCGTAGGCTGAGGAGGTGACCACCGTACGATACGTCGCGATCGGCGACTCCTTCACCGAGGGTGTCGGCGACGATCTGCCCGACGGGCGCGTGCGCGGCTGGGCCGACCTGGTCGCACAGGGATGGGCGGATGCCACCGCCGAGCCGGTCGGATACGCCAATCTGGCCATCCGCGGCAAGCTCGCCTGGCCCATCGTCGATGAGCAGCTCGAGCCCGCACTCGCGCTCAACCCGACGCACCTGTCGTTCAACGGCGGCGGCAACGACATGATCCGGCCGCGCACCTCCATCGCGCAGGTCATCGCCGCGTTCGACCGGGTGATCGAGCGCTGCGACGAACAGGGCGTCCGCCTGATCCTCCTGTCCGGCGCCAACCCGTCCGCCCAGCTGCCGCTGAGCCGGATGATCCAGCGAAGAGGAGACATCCTCTCGTACGCCGTCGGAGAGCGGATCGCCGACCGCGCGGACATCACGACGGCGTTCAACTGGCCCGACCGCGAACTGTCCTCGACGTCGTACTGGTCGGAGGACCGCCTGCACATGAACTCCCGCGGTCACCACCGCGTGGCGGCACGCGTGCTGACGGCGCTCGGTATGGAGCCGCCGCCGGCGTGGTGGTCGCTGCCGCGGCTGCCGGATGCCGCCCGCATGGGTGGCGCGACGTACTACCGCGAGCACCTGGGTCCGTGGGTGCGGCGTCGCCTCACCGGCACCTCATCGGGTGACGGACGGGTGCCCAAGCATCCGGACTGGGCCCTCGTCGAGCCGTCAGGGCTCTGACGGGCGTCGCACCGAGTAGACGAGCTCGGCGAACTGGCCGGCCGCCGTCACCGATTCCAGCCTCAGACTGTCGGACTCCAGACGTCGGGGGAGAAGTGGCTTCCCCGACGCGAGCGTGACCGGTGCGACGGACAGCCGGATCTCGTCGAGGTGACCTGCGTCGGCGAACTGGCCGACCAGATCGCCGCCGCCCACGATCCACACATCGCGCTCACCGGCGGCCGCCGCGACCTCGGGCCAGAGCGACTCGACATCGCCGCTGCGGTACCGGACGTCCGCGCCGGGAAGCCGGGGAAGGCGTCGCGATGAGAGCACGAAGCTGACGATGTCCGGGTAGAACCACTTCTCCGGGCTCTCCACGAGACCCTCATGGTGGAGCAGCCATTCGTAGGTCGTCGATCCCATGACCAGGGCACCGATGCCGGAGAGGAATGTGGAGAAGGAGGATTCCGCCTCATCAGCGCCGGGCACCGCGAAGAGCCAGGATAGCGAGTTCTCATCGTCGGCCAGGTAGCCGTTGAGCGTGGTGGCGGTGTTGTAGACGACGCGTGGCATGCGCACACGCTAGCGAAAAGGGCCGACATGGCGTGCGAGATGTTGACGATTACTCAACTCATCGGTATTGTACTGATTGGTTGAATAAAGGGGACGACATGACGACCGTGGATGGCCTCAGTCGCACGTTCGCCGCCCTCGCCGACCCCACGCGCCGCGCGATCCTCGCTCGCCTGTCGGAGGGCGAGGCGACGGTGGGGGAGCTGGCCGCTCCCTTCGACATGACCTTCGCCGCCGTCTCCAAGCACCTTCGCGTGCTCCAGAACGCCGGGCTGGTCAGCCGGGGGAGCCACGCCCAGTTCCGGCCGGCGCGACTGGACGCGCAGCCCCTCGCAGCGGCATCCGGATGGATCGCCGACTACGCCCGCTTCTGGACGGACAGCCTCGGCTCGCTGGACCAGTATCTCAACGCCCTGCAGCAGCTGCAGGCGACCGACACGATGTCACCACCACAGGAGCAGGAGAACACCCATGACTGATTACTTCACCGTCACCCGCACGCTCGCCGCGCCGCGGGAACTCGTCTTCGAGGCCATCACGCGGCCCGAGCACTTCGCCGTCTGGTTCGGCACCGCCGCGGTGGAGGTCCCGCAGGAGACGCTGTCCATGGACGTGCGCCCGGGGGGAGCCTTCCGCGCCGTCATGCATCTTCCGGATGGCAACCTGATCAACTGGTCGGGTACCTACATCGAGGTGGATCCTCCGGCTCACGTGGCGATGACCCTCACCGACCAGCCGGGTGACGACACCGGTCTGCCGGTGCTGTTCGACCTGGAAGCGGTGGAGGGCGGCACACAGCTGACGATCCGGCAGGATCGCTCGGACTTCTCGGACGAACAGGTCGCCGCAACCATCGCCGGTTACAACGCCTTCATCGATGACATGGCGAAGGTCGTGGCCTCGATCGTGCGCTGAAACCATGCGCGGGCTCCGTGTCAAGCCCTTGCCGCTGCGCACGCTGCCGACGAGCCTGGAAAGGCTGAGGCCCGCCGCGTCCTCACGGAAAGGAAGTGCCATGAGCATCGGAGCCGGAGTAGTCCTCTTCGTCATCGGAGCGATCCTCGCGTTCGCCGTGAACGTGCAGCTGGATTGGATCAACCTCGACCTGATCGGGTACATCCTGATGGGCGCCGGAGTCGTCGTCTTCATCATCGGCCTGATCCTGTTGATGCGTCGTCGCTCCAGCGACACCGTCACGCGCACGGCGGTCGATCCGGCCGCCGGCGAGCGCGTCACCCGCCAGACCACGCGGTCCACCGACGACGTCGTCTGACTCGCACGATCCCAGACCCGGTCGGGGAGCGCTCCCGCCCCGACCGGGTTCTTTCATATCAGTGAGTTGACATAATGTGCATTATCGGCAAATGCCACGACGAGCGATGGCAGGCCGAGCCGTCACGCGGGCGCGGGTGCCGCCGCCGCGCGGAACGCCGCGACCGCTTCGGGAACCGTCGCGTAGATGTGCGCGTTGTCGAAGTGCTCGAGCGTCTCGAGCTTGACCAGCACCTTCATCAGCTGCGGATCCACCTCGGCCAGCGCGAACACGCGCTTCTGCTCGTGCAGCGCCTCGATGAGTCCGGTGAGGTTGAGGCTGGCCGAGTAGTCGATGTCGCCGATGGATGAGCAGTCCAGGATGAGCCAGCGCACGGGCGTGGGTGCCGCGGCGATCAGCTCCTGGATCCGGTCCACGAACAGGCTGGCGTTGGCGTAGAACAGCCGCGAGTCGAAGCGGAAGACCAGAAGGCCTGGCAGGCTCTCACTGCCCGGTTGCGCCGGCGTGTAGACCGGCTCTCCGCCCTTGTTCACGCCCACCAGGAAGTCGCTGGGCGTGTAGGCACGGCGGACCAGTTCGATCACCGACAGGGCGATCGCCAGGATGATGCCCTCTTCGACTCCCCAGGAGAACACCACGATCGCGGTGACGACCGCGATGACGAACTCGCTCATGCGCGCCGCGCTGATCCTGCGCAGTCCCTTCACATCGACCAGCCCCAGACCGATCATGAAGACGATCGCGGCCAGCACCGCGACCGGCATGTTCGTCAGGTACTTCGTCAGGAACAGCACGACCACGATCACCACGAGCGACATCGTGATGTTCGCCATCTGACTGCGACCGCGCTGCTCGTCGAGGATCTCGGTCTTGGTGGGGCTGCCGTTCACCACGAACGTTCCCGTCAGACCTGCTGCGAAGTTGGCGCCGGCCAGACCCAGGATGTCCTTGTTGATGTCGACTCGCTCGCTGTGCTTCATCGCGAAGCTGCGCGACGTCGCCGCGCTCTGCGCGATGATCAGGAAGAAGCACGAGAGCGCGACGCCCATGACGGCGGGGATGTCGGTGAGGTCGATGCCCGGCGGAAGCCCGAAGGGCGGCATCCCTCCCTGCACCGGTCCGATGACTGCCACACCGTGACCTGACGCGTCCAGGACATTGGACAGGACGATCGAAAGGACGACGGCGATCACCGCTCCCGGGATCTTGCGGCTGATGAGCCTGCAGCCGACGATGATCACCAGGGTCCCGGCGGCGAACGCGACGGTCCACCAGCTCGCATCGGTCAGATGGGTCAGCGTGCTCCACTGCTGCTCGAACCAATTGCCTTTCCCCTTGGGGATGCCGAGCATGTCGGGAAGCTGGCCGGTCAGGACGGAGATCCCCACGCCGGTGAGGAACCCGATCAGCACGGAGGCGCTGAGGAAATCGCCGAGGAAGCCGAGCTTCAGCAGCCTCGCCAGGACGAGCATCGCGCCGCAGACCAGTGCCACCAGGCTGGTCCACGCCACCCACTCGGACGAGTTCGGCGAGAGCCCCGAGATCCCGATGCCGGCGAGGCCCGCAGCGAGGATCGCCGCGGTCGCCGAGTCCGCACCGACGACGAGCAGTCGGGACGACCCGAGGAGGGCGAACAGGAGCGTCGGGAAGATGATCGTGTACAGACCCGTGATGACCGGGGTCTGCGCGATCGAGGTGTACCCCATCACCTCGGGCACCGCGACCGCCGCCAGCGTCACCCCGGCCAGCACGTCCACGGACAGCCAGCCGATCTTGTAGTGGCGAATCCACTCCGGTACCAGTCGCGTCAGGACCGACATCCGCACCTCTCCCCCGCACCCCGACGCCGTTTCCCATCGCGGGACACGGCCACTCCGCCGCGGCGCGCCGGATGCTCGCAGGCTAGTGCCGGGCGGGCGGAGGGGTCGTCATACGGACCGGATGATTGAGGTCTTAGGCTCGAAAGCATGCTGGAGACTCTGACGGGATTCGTCGTCGTGGGTCTCGCGATCGCGATCGGCTATGTCATCGGGCGCATCGATCTGCTGGGCGAACACGCACGTCCGGTGCTTGCGCGGCTCACCTTCTTCGTCCTGTCGCCCTTCCTCCTGTTCGTGGTGCTGGCCGAAGCCGACGTGCGCACGCTCTTCTCGGCGCTGCTCCCGGTGTCGGCGATCGCCGCGCTCGTCGTCATCACCGTCTTCGTCCTGATCTCCCGCTTCGTGTGGCGAAGGCCCGTCGGCGACGTGATGATCGGCGCCCTGTCGGCCGGCCAGGTGAACTCCAACAACATCGGCATCCCCCTGTCGTTGTACCTGCTGGGCAGCGCCGCGTACCCGGCGCCGGTGATCCTCATGCAGCTGCTGCTCTTCACGCCGATATCGATCGCCGTCCTCGAGGCGGCGACCTCCGGGCGCCGGTCGTTCGGCCGCGCGGTCGGCCGCGCTCTGACCAATCCCATCGTCATCGGCTCGGTGCTCGGCACCGCCGTGTCGGTGAGTGGACTCGAGCTGCCGCCGATCCTCTTCCAGCCGGCGCTGCTCATCGCGAACGCGTGCGTTCCGGTGCTGCTCATCAGCTACGGCATCTCGCTCTACGGGCAGCGCGTGCTCGGATCCTCCGGCAGGCGCCGTGACATCTTCCTGGCGACGGGACTCAAGCTGATCGTCATGCCTCTGATCGCCTGGGCTGTCGCCACCTACGTCTTCGGTCTGAGCGATCACGAGGTGCTGATCGTCGTCGTGCTCGCAGCGCTTCCCACCGCTCAGAACGTGTTCAACTACTCGCAGCGCTACGGCGTCGGTGAGACGATCTCCCGCGACACGGTCTTCCTCACGACGATCGGCTGCATCCCGGTGCTTCTGCTGGCCACGCTGCTGCTGGGCTGACGCCGCTCCCCCGGACGACGCTCCGTCATCCCGCGACACACGGCGCGATCGTCCGGCACGGTTTCACGGCTGGGTCTAGGCTATGACCGCACCTCTCAGGTAACTCCCAGAAAGGGAAGACTCACATGTCTACCGAATCCGCAGCGGAACAATCAGCCGTCAACGGCATCCGCACCGCCCTCGGCATCGGCGGCGTCCTGTCCGTCATCGCCGGTATCCTCATCCTCGCGTGGCCGGGCCAGTCGGCCGCGGTCATCACGGCCATCATCGCGATCTACGCGATCGCCGCCGGCCTCGTCTACGCGGGCCTCGGCATCTTCTCCAAGACCAAGGGCGGCTGGTCGCGCATCGGCCACATCGCCCTCGGAATCCTGTTCATCATCGTGGGAATCCTGGCGTTCGTGAACCTGGGTGCGGCCACGCTGTGGCTCGCGGCCTTCATCGGCATCCTCGTCGGCATCCTGTGGATCATCGAGGGCGTGGTCTCGCTCTCGACGCTGGGTGAGGCGGCCTCGCGCGGGTGGACGATCTTCTTCGCGATCATCAGCATCATCGCCGGCCTCTTCCTGCTTTTCAACGCGGTCGTCGGTGCGGCCATCCTCTGGTGGATCCTCGGGATCTCGCTCATCGTCCTGGGAATCATCCAGATCGTCCGCGCCTTCACGTTCGGCAAGAGAGACCTCTAGGCCCGACGAACGAACAAGCGCCCCGGATCGATCCGGGGCGCTTTTCGCTGTGCCGGCGTCGGCGACTACGAAACGGGAAGGTGGCGTCGCCACCATTCGAGGACGGCATCGAACCGCTCGACACGGTGGCGCGGCTGACCCGAGCGCGTGAGCTCGTGGTTCTCCCCCGGAAACACGAGCAGCTCCGCCGGCGTTCCCTGACGCTTCAGCGCCGAGTAGTAGCGCGTCGCCTGCTCGAGCGGGCAGCGGTAGTCCAGTTCCGAGTGGATGACCAGTGTCGGCGTGGTGACCTGACCGACGACGGCCATCGGACTCTGCCGGGCGATCGCGTCGGCCTCGAGGCCGACATACTCGTCGCCGAAGAACGAGCCGATGTCGCTCGTCCCCTGGAAGCTAACGGGATCGAGGAAGCCGCGCTCGACGATCGCCGCGGCGAACCGGTGGTCATGAGCGATCGTCCACGCCGTCAGGTACCCGCCATACGATCCGCCCATGATGCCGACCTGCGCGCCATCCAGGCTCGCATCGGCGGCGATGGCGCCGTCGAGCAGGTCGAGGACGTCCGCGAGATCGACGGTGCCCATCGCGCCCCGGATGCTGCGCCCATGGGCCCGCCCATACCCCGCCGAGCCGCGGGGATTGCCGTAGACGACGGCATAGCCCGCAGCCACGAGGACCTGCGTCTCGTCGAACAGGTGTATGCCGTAGCTGGCATACGGCCCTCCGTGGATCTGCAGGATCACCGGGAACGGGCCCGGCCCCGCAGGCTTCGCGACCCAGCCGTGGACCGGATATCCGTCTCGGCCGTCGATCGTCAGTTCGCGGGGAAGCACAGCATCCACATCGGCGGCGAAAGTCGTCAGGGTGCCCGAGTGACCGTTCTCGATGAGGACGAGGTCTCCGGAGGACGTCGGGGTGGCGATCGAGGCGACGATGCGCTCCCCCGCGGCGGCATGACCGCCCACCTCCACATCGCCGCCCAGCACCTCGTCGATCTCCCCTCGGCGGCTGACGCGGATCAGCCGCACGCGCCCGCGCGTGCGGTCCTGCACGAGGAACGCGTCACCGACCGCGGTGAGGTGGCTTCCGACTTCGCCCAGGTCGATCGTCTCGGCATCCGTCAGACGACGCGGACCGGTGTCTTCGAGGACCCACAGCGCCGCCGCCGGAGCGACGAAGTCGATGCCGGACGGCCCGGCGTCGGCCGCGAGCAGGGCGATGACGCCGTCGTGGGCCACCGCGACCTCGGACACCGACAGGTTCGCCTCTGCGGTCAGCACGTCCCGCTCGCCGGAGCCGTCCGTGCGCACCGCGATCACCCGCGAGCGGAGGTCGCGGCGATCGGGCTCGATCTCATCGACGACGGTCAGAACCTCGTCGCCCAGGAACGCGACGCCGGATCGCGACGACGCACCCGAGGTGAGCTGACGGGCCTCTTCCGGGACGACCTTCTTCTCCGGCGCGACCCCGCCCTCCGGGACGACGGCCGGCGCGGGATCGTAGAGCGGCTCCGCATCCACCGCGGGCGCCGCGACCAGGAACAGCTGGGCGGGACGATCGGCCAGGTAGCCGAGTCCGTTGGCATGCCAGCGGATGCCGGTGATGCGGCGGGGCGCTTCGGCGGCGGCATCCAGTCCCTCCACGCTGCCGTAGCGGCCCGTCTCGGGAATGCGCGCGGTGAAGGCGAGCGAACCGCCGTCCGGCGACCAGTCGAAGTCCTGGATGCCGAGCGGCGCGTCCGTGACCTGCACGGGCTCCCCGCCACCGGAGGCGACCACATGAAGCTGCGCCTTTCCCTCCACGTCGCGCAGGAACGCGATGCGCGTGCCGTCCGGAGACAGCCGGGGGCCCGAGTCGGCGGTCCCCCGGGTGAGGCGCCGGGGCCGTCCGTCGGGCAGATCCACGCGCCACACCTGGCCCACCGCGCGGTTCGCCGCGAGATCGGGACGAGAGGTCGCGAATACGGCGAACGACCCGTCGGGCGCGATGTCGGGACGACCGACGGAGACGAGCTTGTCGATATCGGTGGCGCGCACGCTCACTCCCCCGCGAAGGAGCTCGTGTCGCCGATCAGCCGGGTGTTGTCCACGGGAACCGGATCGACCGCGGCACGGGCGACCTCCGCCGCGAACTCGGCCACGTTGTAGAGCTTGCCGGCCGACTCGCGACGCGACGCGATCGCGCCGGGGTTGGCGCGCTCGAGCAGCGTCGCGGTGATCGTGCCCTCGATCATGTCCCCCGACACGACGACGAAGCCGACGCCGCGCTCCTCCAGCGCCGGAATCCGCTCGCGCAGCGCATCCTCCCCGGCACGCTTGGACAGGGCCACGGGAACGTACTCCGGCATCGTCGGGGTCGTGCGGATGAAGTGGGCCTGGTGGCTGGTGACGAACACGACGCGTGAGCCGTCGTGCAGCAGCGGAAGGGCGTTCTCGAGCACGCTGATCTGCGCGTCGCGGTTGAGGGTGAGCGCGTACTCCTCTCCCATGCCCGATTCCATTCCGCCCGATGCATTGAGCACCAGCACGTCGAGCGAGCCGAACGTGCGCTCGACCTCGGAGAACATCGCGCGCACGGATTCGACGTCGGTCAGGTCGGCCCCGACGACGAGCACCTCGACCCCCAGCCCTCGCAGCTCGGCGGCGAGCTTTTCGGCGCGGGGCGCCTTGTTGCGGAAGTTGATCACCACGTTCGCTCCCGCCTGCGCCAGATAGCGGACGGTGTCGGCGCCGATGCCGCGCGAGGACCCCGTCACGAGTGCGGTCCTGCCGCTGAGCGATCCGGGGGAAAGGGGCGTTTCAGAAGACTCGGTCACCTCTCGACCCTACCAATCGGCACCCTCCGGCGACCGGTCCCGATCCGGGCGAAAAGGCCCGTGTTAGGTTGGAATCAAAGGGGAGGCACACCGTGGAGCTCATCCAGACCATCGAACAATTCGCGTGGATCGGATGGCTGGTCCTGATCCTCGCTTTCCTCGTGATCGAGATGCTGACGCTCGATTTCACGTTCCTCATGCTGAGCATCGGCGGCATCGCCGGGCTGGGCGCCGATCTGCTCGGCGCGCCCATCTGGCTCCAGGTCATCGTCGCCGCGGTCGTCGCCGCGGTGCTCATCCTCGTCCTGCGACCGCCCCTGCTCAAGCGACTGCGGCGCGGCGAGGACCCGACCCCCACCAACGTCGCCGCCCTCGTCGGGCTGAGCGGACAGGTCCTGTCGACGGTGGGACCGCACGGTGGCCAGGTCAAGCTCTCCAACGGCGACACCTGGACCGCCCGCCCCGATCAGCGGGGGCAGCTGGAGCCGGGAACCGTCATCCGCGTGAGCCGCATCGACGGCGCCACCGCATTCGTCCGCCCCGAGGAAGAGGAGTCCACCCCGTGAACCCCGAGAGCTTCATCCCGACCGCGATCGGCTGGCTTCTGGCCGCGGCGGTCTTCGTGTTCGTGCTGGTCGTCATCGTCCGCTCGATCCGGATCATCCCCCAGGCCACCGCCGGCGTCGTCGAGCGGCTGGGGCGGTACCACAAGACCCTCATGCCGGGCCTGAACATCCTCGTGCCGTTCATCGACCGCGTTCGGCCGCTGATCGACATGCGGGAGCAGGTCGTCTCGTTCCCGCCGCAGCCGGTGATCACCGAGGACAACCTCGTCGTCTCGATCGACACGGTGATCTACTTCCAGGTCACCGACCCCCGCGCCGCGACGTACGAGATCCGCAACTACCTGGGGGCCGTCGAGCAGCTGACCACCACGACGCTGCGCAACGTGGTCGGCGGCCTCAACCTGGAGGAGGCGCTCACCAGCCGCGACGAGATCAACGGCCAGCTTCGGATCGTGCTGGACGAGGCGACCGGCAAGTGGGGAATCCGCGTCGGCCGCGTCGAGCTGAAGGCGATCGACCCGCCGGTGAGCATCCAGGACTCGATGGAGAAGCAGATGCGCGCAGAACGAGACCGTCGCGCCCTCATCCTCACCGCCGAGGGAACGAAGCAGTCCGCGATCCTCACGGCCGAAGGAGCCCGGCAGGCGGAGATCCTGCGCGCCGAGGGCGACAAGGCCGCCGCGGTCCTTCGCGCGCAGGGCGAGGCGGAGGCGATCCAGACCGTCTTCAGCGCGATCCACCTGGGCAACCCGGACGACAAGCTCCTCGCGTACCAGTATCTGCAGACGCTGCCCAAGATCGCCGACAGCGCCTCGAGCAAGCTGTGGATCATCCCCAGCGAGTTCACGGAGGCGCTCAAGGGCATGAGCACCGCCTTCGCGAGCACGGTCGTGGACATGTCCGATCGAGCGCAGGAGCCTCAGCCCGCCGCCGTGCGTCCGGCCGCCGACCCCGCCGAGCCGCCGCTGTCGTGAGCCACCCCTGGTTCGAGGGCGCGACGCGCCCTCGGGTCCTCGCTCATCGCGGGCTCGTCGCGGCGGCGGATCTCGAGCACGGCGTCGTCGAGAATTCCTTCGCGGCGGTCTCCGCGGCCCACGCGGCGGGCGCCGCATACGTCGAGTCCGACTGTCACCTCACCGCCGACCGCGCTGTCGTGCTCTTCCATGATGAGGATCTGTCGCGGGTGACCGGAGACCCGCGGCGCGTCGCTGAGGTGTCCCTGCGCGAGCTCGACACGCTCATGGCAGGCCGCGGCGGACTCATCACACTCCCTCAGGCCCTCGACGCCTTCCCATCGATCCGGTTCAACCTCGACGTGAAGGCGAGGGATGCTGCACCCGAGGTGGGCCGCATCGTCGCACCGCACGCGCACCGGGTGCTGCTGACGAGCTTCTCGGATGCCCGCCGACGCGCGGCGCTCGCGGCCGCCGCGGACGCGGGAGCCGGCACCCGGCCGGCGACATCGGCGGGGTCGGCGACGATCGGCCGCGTCCTGGCGGCACTCTCCGCGCGTTCCTCCCGGCTTCTGGCGCGGGCTCTGGCCGGGGTCGACGCGCTGCAGGTGCCCGAGCGCCACGGGCGCGTGCGCATCGTCACCCCGCGGCTGATCGCCGCGGCGCACCGCCACGACGTGGAGGTGCACGTCTGGACCGTCAACGATCCCGCGGACATGCGCCGGTTTCTCGCCATGGACATCGACGGCATCGTCACGGATCGCGCAGATCTCGCCCTGAGCATCCTCTGTGAATGACGTCTGCGCAAGCCCCGTTCGGATGATCCGCTCAGGTGGTGACGTTATACCTGTACAGCGACGAGAGGACCACACAATGGCAGACCGCAGCCTGCGCGGCATTCGACTCGGCGCCCAGAGCCTACAGAGCGAAGAGGGCGTCGTGTTCCATGAACGCGCACAACACATCTACAAGTGCACCGTGTGCGGGCGTGACACCACCGTCACCTTCGCGGCGGACGCGGAGATCCCCGAGGCCTGGGAGTGCCGCACCTGCGGCGCCGAATCCCTGCTGCGCATCGGCGAGGGCACCGCGACCGTCGACCACAGCGATGACAAGGTCGCTCGCACCCACTGGGACATGCTGCTCGAGCGCCGCACGATCCCGGAGCTGGAAGAGCTGCTCGAAGAGCGCCTCGCGTTCGTGCGTGCACGCCGCGGCGCCGGCGAAGACGTGACGGCGAACAAGCTCAGCGCCTGAGACTCAGCCTCTGGAGCCGGTCCCTTCGGGGACCGGCTTCTTCGCGTGCGCCGACGCCCGACGGTCTCGGCGAACGGCGCGCAGCACGAAGACTCCGGCGGCCCCGAGCGCGAGGATGCTTCCCCAGCCGATCAGGATCTTCACGGCCTCCCCCGCCACGACGGCAGGCGTCAGTCCGGTGCGCAGCGGCACGTCGGCGAGCATGTGCCCGGCCTCATCGGCGGGCAGCCCGAGGATCGTCGTACCGTCGGAGGAGATGATCTGGCTCGTGCCGACCGTGGAGAGGTTGACGACGGACCTTCCCGTCTCGATCGCCCGCATCCGAGCGAACGCGAGCTGCTGCAGGTTCTCATCGGTTCCGCGGAAGTCCGCGTTGTTCGTCTGGAACATGTAGATCTGAGCACCCTCTCGGGCGCCGTCCCAGATGACATCGTCGTAGATGACGTCGAAGCAGATCCCGAGGCCGACCCCCACACCCCCGAGATCGAAGAACGGCGGGGTCGCGCCGGGCGTGTACTCCCGCTGGATCAAGCCGATCAGGTCGGGAGCGAACGGCTCGAAGAATGCGCGGTCCGGAACATACTCGCCGAAGGGGACGGGATGCCGCTTGTCGTAGGTCTGGACGGCGCCCTCCCCCGCCTCCCACAGCAGGGACGAGTTGAAGTACTCGTCGCCACGCTGGGTGACGGCCGCGACGATGAGCGGTGCCTCCAGGCGTGCCGAGAGTGCATCGAGGATGTCGGCCGTCGAGCCTTCGACCGTCGGGTCGGAGTCCACACCGCCCTCGGGCCAGAGGAGCACGTCCATGTCCTCGTCCAGGAGCGGGGCCGTGGCCTCGAGCTGGGCCCGGAGGACGGCATCCGGAGTCCTCTCGTCGAAGTAGCCCGCCGGCCCGTTGCCCTGAACAGCGCCGACGCGCAGGCTGCCGGCCGCCGTCGTCGGGAACTGCGGGACGAGCAGGAGCAGAAGGGCGACGACGACCATCGGCAGAGCCGTCAGCAGCCGACGGAAGCGGGCCAGTCGCACGTATTCGATCGCCGCAGCGCAGAGCAGGACCACCAGGAACGTCACTCCTGAGACGCCGACCCAGGAGGCGAGATCGGCGACCGGGCCGTTGACCTGGCTGATGCCGATGCGACCCCAGGGGAATCCGCCGTACGGCCAGGAGCCCACCACCTGCTCCCGCAGCGTCCACAGGCCGGCGACGAGCAGCGGCAGGAGGAGCAGACGCGCGGTGACTCCGGGCAGAACGCGGGGAAGCCAGCGGTAGGCCAGCGTGATCGGAACCGCTCCGGCTGCGGTGAGGACAGCTTCCAGCATGGAGAGCGCGATCCACGGCACCGGGCCGAGGTAGCGCGCGGTGAAGAGGAGGTTCACGAAGAAGAACGCCGCCCCGAAGGCGAAGCCGACCAGCACGGACGACCAGAGCCGGCGGCCGATCAGCCCGATCAGCGCCAGGACCACGGCCGGGAAGGCCATCGGCCACCAGCTCAGTGCGGGAAAGGCGAGCGTGAGGAGCAGGCCGCTCACCACCGAGGCGCCCACAGCGATCCACAGCGGCACCAGCGGTCGCGGCGCGGCGGCGAGGGTCACCTGACAACCCTAACCGCGGGGTGCAGAGGCGGATGCCGCTCAGACGGAGCTGTAGGCGACGATCCCGCGACGCACGGCGTCCATCGCCCTGCGAGCGGTCGCCGCGAGATCAGCGTCGGCCACGAGCGAGAGCTGATCGAGCAGATCGATGGACTGCTTCGCCCACCGCACGAAATCGCCGGCCGCCATGTCGGCTTCGATCAGGACGCGCTCCAGCGGCATGCCGCGAGCCCAGGAGTGCATCGCCTGCGCGAGACCGGTGGCCACCGGCTCCGTTCCCGGAAGGCGGTGCTCCTGCTCGAGGTCGTCCAGGCGCTGCCAGAGGCTCTCGGTCGCCGACAGCGCCGCACGGAAGGGTCCGCGCGGCAGCCCACGCTCACCGGGACCGGCTTCGTCGCGCCGGGGCTCGTACACCAGGCAGCACGCCAGAGTCGCCAGCGCCGGCGCATCCAGCTCTTCCCAGATGCCCGTGCGCAGCGATTCGCTCACGAGCAGGTCGCGCTCGCCGTAGATGCGCCTCATGGTCCGCCCGGCGGGGGTGAGAGCGGTCTGACCGTCGTCGTCGATCGCGACGTAGTCGAGGTCGCGGAGCACGTCGACCACGCGGTCGAAGATGCGCGCGACGGTGCCGGTGCGGTTGTCGATTTCCTTGCGGACCTTGTCGACGGTGCGCTTGAGCTTCCAGTACCGCTCGGCCCACCGGGCGTGGTCCTCGCGGTCGGGGCACTGGTGGCAGGGGTGGCGCAGCATCCGGGTGCGAAGGCCGGCGATCTGCTTCTGGCGGGCATCGCGGGTCGACCGCGACGCACCCGCGTCCTTCCGGTTCAGGCGCTCGAGGTCGCTGAGCTCCCGACGGATTCCGGAGTACTCGGTGAAGTCTCCGCGGTCGCACGTCATCGCCGTGGCGTAGCCGGCGAGGGACTGCTCCTGCTCGCGCACCTGGCGGGCCAGACCCACGACCGCGCGGTCGGCCTGGAACTGCGCGAACGAGGACTCCAGGATCTCGCGGGCCCTGGGCCGACCGAACTGGTCGATCAGGTTCACTGCCATGTTGTACGTCGGTCGGAAGCTCGAATTCAACGGATAGGTGCGGCGCGAGGCGAGGGCGGCGACCTGCTGGGGGTCGACGCCTTCGGTCCACTGGATGACCGCGTGGCCCTCCACGTCGATGCCGCGGCGGCCGGCCCGGCCGGTCAGCTGGGTGTACTCCCCCGAGGTGATGGCCACGCGAGCCTCGCCGTTGAACTTCTCGAGCTTCTCCAGCACCACCGTCCGCGCCGGCATGTTGATGCCCAGCGCCAGTGTCTCGGTGGCGAAGACGATCTTGACGAGTTTGCGCTTGAAGAGGTCTTCCACGACCTCCTTGAAGGCGGGCAGCAATCCGGCATGGTGCGAAGCGACCCCGCGCTCGAGGTTGTCCAGCCACTCGTAGTAGCCGAGGACGGCGAGGTCCTCATCCAGCAGCGCCCGGGTGCGCTCTTCCACCAGCGTGCGGATCTCCGCGCGTTCCTCCGGCGTGGTCAGCTTGACCCCCGATCGGCGCACCTGCTGCACTGCGGCATCGCAGCCGACGCGGCTGAAGATGAAGAAGATCGCCGGCAGCAGGTTGGATCGCTGCAGGAGCTTCACGACCTCCGGCCTGTCCAGGCGCTCGATGCGCTGCGCATTCGCCGAACGCACCGGGCGCTGGGCGCCCTTCGGCGGTCGTCGTCCCGAGCCCCGGTAACCCGCGCCCTCGTAGCGGCCTCCGCTCTTGGCGGCGTCGCTGCGCATCGACTGTGCACGCCTGTTGTTCTCGAAGTTCGCACCCTTGAACGAGCGGATGCGCATGAGCTCCTGGTTGACCTGCGCGGTCGCGATGCCGGCTCGGTCATCGAACAGCGGCAGCAGGTCGCCGCGCACCAGAACGTGCTGTTCGAGCGGCACAGGGCGGATCTCCGAGACGATCACCTCGGTGTCCCCGCGCACGGTGTCCAGCCAGTCGCCGAACTCCTCGGCGTTGGAGACCGTCGCACTGAGCGAGATCAGCCGCACCGCCGGCGGCAGGTGGATGATGATCTCCTCCCACACCGCCCCGCGGAAGCGGTCGGCGAGGTAGTGCACCTCGTCCATGACGACGTACCGCAGTCCGCGCAGCGCCGCCGAGTCCGCATACAGCATGTTGCGCAGCACCTCGGTGGTCATCACGACGATGCGCGCGTTCCCGTTGATGTTCGTGTCGCCGGTCAGCAGCCCGACCTCGTCCACGCCGTACACGTCCTGCAGCTCGCGGAACTTCTGGTTCGACAGCGCTTTGATCGGCGTGGTGTAGAACGCCTTGTCGCCGTGCCCGCCGGCCGCGGGCTCGCGCATCGCGAGGTGGATCGCGAACTCTCCGACGATCGTCTTTCCCGCTCCCGTGGGCGCTGCCACCAGGACGCTCCGACCCTCTTCGAGAGCATGACAGCCGGCGATCTGGAACGGATCCAGCTCGAACCGCTGGGATGCCGCGAATGCAGTGGTCAGGGGATGTGAGCGGTCCTGCGAAGCTCGTGCGTACCGCTCAGCCGGGCTCGGTCCCGTCACGGGCGGGATTCGCTCACGCGATGGCCTCCGGCGGGAGGATGGTGGCGGCACGCTTGGCGCGGCGCCGATCGAACAGCATCGACAGCGCTGCGGCGGCGAAGAACAGGACGACGAGCATGCCCGCGAGCATCAGCATGCTCACCACGTCCGCGGCGGGCGTCGCGAGAGCGGAGAACACGATCGCGATCAGGACGGCGACGCGCCAGCCCTTGAGGATCGCCTTGCCGCTCATGACGCCGGCGAGGTTCAGCGCCACCAGGAACACCGGCAGGACGAACGACACCCCCACGACGATCAGCAGCTTGAAGACGAAGTCGTAGTAGTAGCCGGCCTCGAAGAAGGAGGCGCCGCCGTCGGGCACGAAGCCGGCCATCAGCTCGACGATGTGCGGCATGACCAGCAGGCCCACGTAGCAGCCGGCGAAGAACAGCGGAACGGCAGCGCCGATGAAGCCGATCGTGTACTTGATCTCCTTGCGCGTGAGTCCGGGCATGATGAACGCCCAGATCTGCCAGAGCCAGATCGGCGCGGAGATCAGGATGCCGATCGCGAACGACATGCGCAGTCTCAGGTCGAAAGCGCCGGTCACCGTGCTGAACATCAGCTCGACCTTCGCGGTCTCGCCCTCCGTGGCCGCGATCTGGCGAAGCGGCTCGGTGATGAGGTAGATGACCGCGTCGGTGATGAAGAACGCGACGATCATCCCCACGACCAACGCGAGCGCAGCGAACATGAGTCGCTTGCGAAGCTCGACCAGATGCTGGCCGAGCGACATCCGCTTGTCGCGCTTGGGCTCGCCGGGATCGGCGACGCGCGGCGGTCCTACCGTGGCCACGCGCGCGTCAGGACTTGGTATCAGCAGCCCTGCTCGCGTCGGCGCTGGTCGCGGTGACCGATGCTTCGCTTGCGGGGGTTGCGACCGATTCCGTCTTGCCCTCGGTCGTGTCCTCGTCCTTCATGGCCTTCATCTCGCCCTTGAAGACGCGAGCAGACTGGCCCATGCTCTTCGCGAGCGCGGGGAGCTTCGCGGCACCGAACAGCAGGAGGATGACCGCGAGGATGATCAGGAAATGCCATCCTGTGAGACCTTGAAACATGTCGGGCCCTTCCCGTTCGTCATACAAGTGTATCCCGCGCACGGCCCGATAGCTGCCCGGCCGGGGATCGTCACGTCATCTCAACGGTACTGCACGAGGCCGGCCTCGGCCCACGCCGCCGCAGCAGCCCGCGCGGACTCCGGCTCGAGGATCTCCACCGCACCGGCCCGTCGGGCCGCAAGGCGCCGGAGGCTGTTCTCGTCTGCGATGCGCATCGTCGCGGTCGAGACCCCACCGGTCGTCTCCACGAGCGCGCGGTCGAGATACTCCCCCAGCAACGGAGCGACCGATGCCGGGAACCGGATGCGGGCGACGATGTCGCCGCCGCCGGTCTCGAACCATGCCGGGACCGGGTCCTGACCGTGTTCGATCGGGATGTCGGTCAGTTCGATGTCGCTCACGCGGTCCAGGTGGAACGTGCGCATCGCCTCGCGGAGATGGCACCAGCCCTGCAGGTACCACTCGCCCGTCGCGATGAGCACTTTCACCGGGTCGACGGTGCGCGTCGTGGGGGCGGCGTCCGGAGCCTTGTACGTGAAGGACACCGCGACTCCGCGTTGCAGCGCCTCGGCGACCGCATCGCGCACGGCGTCGACCGGCCCGGGCGCGAGGATGACGTCGGCGGGGGCGCTGGACGCGCCGCGCGCGAGCTTGGCGAGAAGGCCGGCGAACAGCTCCGTGTCGCCGACGCCGGGGATGGCACGGGCCATCTGGAGCCCGGTCAGCAGCGCCGCGGCCTCCCGGGCGGTGAGCTTCGGAGCGCGCTCGAGGGCGACCGAGTTGGTGATCACGACGATGTCGCGCTCATCCAGGAGGTCCCAGTCGATGTCGAACAGGTCGTTGGCCATCTGCCAGTAGCCGCCGTCGCCGGGGAGCCCGATGACGGTGAGCGTCTCCACCATCGCTCGCATCTGATCGGAGGTGACGTCGAATTCGTCGGCCGCCTCGGCGATCGACACCTCCCCCTTGCCGATGAGGTACGGCACGAGCTGCAGCATGAGCGCGGCGCGATCGGTCGCCACGAGGGGCTTGCGGGCTTTCATGCGGATCCTCCATGAGCGGCGCGCGCGGCTTCGAGGCGCGCGATGACCTGGGTGCGCAGTTCGACGGGCTCCACGACCCGCACCTCCGGACCGTAGGAGGCGAGCTCGTCGGCGAACACGTGCACATCGACGAAGGGCACGCGGATGCCCTGATCTGCGGGCAGGGCACGCCGGCTGAGGCGGAGCGCGGCCTCGGTGCCCGGTGTCACCTCCAGCAGCGCGTGGCTGCGCTCGGCGACGGCCGTCAGCCCCGCCAGAGCCCTCTCCCCCGCTCCGTCTCGCAATGCGGCATCGAAGTTCTCGCGGGTGATCTCGACGTCGTCCACCACACGCTGGAGCAGGAACGTCCGCTCCGCACCCACTCCCAGATCGACGCCGAAGACGTGCCAGCGACCCTCGTACTCCACCAGGGCGAGAGGCTGCACGCGCCGCGTCCGCGGAGCTCGCTCGCCGGGTTTGAGGTAGCCGAACGTCACGACGCGCGAGAGCTCGATCGCCTGCTGCAGCGCGGCGAAAGCGGGGTCGCGCAGGCTGATCCGCGGCGAGTAGCCGATGATGGGCTCGTCCACGGTCATGCCGAGTGCGCGGATCTTGCGCAGCCCGCTGCGTGCCTGATCCGACATCGAGCTCTCGCTCCACACACCGCCCGCGAGGTTGAGCAGTGCCAGCTCGGCGGAGGTGAACACGATGTCCTCGGGAAGCTCGTACTCCGCGGTGGGGATGCGGTAGCGGGCCTCGCGCAGATCGTCGGGGTCGGCCCAGTCGCCGATCGTCTCGATCGGCACGCCCAGGCGGCGCAGGCTCTCCTTGTCGCGCTCGAACATCTTCTCGAGGGCGTCCTTGGAGGCACCCGCGCCGGACTGCTCGCGATACCCCGAAACCGAGCTGAGGATCGTGTCCTTCGTCAGTCCCTGCTCGGTCGCGACCAGGGCGACGACGAGGTTGACGAGGCGCTCCTCAGGCGGGTTCTTCGCAGAAGCGTTCGCAGGCACGCCCTTCATCCTAGGCGTCGATTCGAAACCGTCGAAGTGCCCTTGACGTCCCCCGCGCGTATGTGCCGCGCGTCCGGACCGACGGCGCGGTCCCGGCTCAGCCCGCGTCGGAGGTCGCGGCAGCCTGGTCGACGCCGAGGATGTCGACGACGAACACCAACGTGGAGTCGGCCGGGATCGGGCCCTGCGCCTGGTCGCCGTATGCCTGATCGGCCGGGATGACCACGAGAACCTGCGAGCCCACCGTCTGACCCTTCAGCGCTTCGGCGAACCCCGGCAGCATCGTGTCGAGATCGACCGACTTCGGCTCGGCATCCCACGTCGTCTCGAACACGCTGCGATCCGCCCAGGTCAGCCCCGTGTAGTGCACGCGAACGGGCTGGTCGCCGGTCACCTCCTCGCCGTCTCCCTTGATGAGCGTCTGGACCACCAGCTCGCTCGGCGCAACGGCATCCGGAATGATCACCCCGGGTCGTCCGTCGGGTGCGCGCACGACACTGGGCAGCCCGTTGCCGGCGTTGAACTGCAGGGCACCCGCGGCCTGAGACAGGAAGACCTTGCGGATGTCCAGGACGGCCACGGCCGAGTCATCGGCGCCCAGCTCGAGGCTCGTCGCGGTGGATTCCTCGACGCCGCCCGGAGGCAGCGCCACGACGATGCGTGAGCCCTCAGTGGCGCAGTCCAGCACGCCGTCCAGACCGGGAAGGACCTCCATCCAGCGCGACGCCGGCGAGACGCGCGAGAGGTCGCCGTCATAGTCGGTCTTGACCAGGGTCTCGCCCGTTTCGCCGCTGGCGATGCTGATGTCCATGACGATCAGCTGGTCTTCGCTGGTGATGCGGGTCCCTTCGCCGACCGCGAGATCCTCGAACGCGGTGTCGGAGGTGCGGAACGGCGTGTAGACCTCGATGTCGGGCGCCGTGTCCGTGTCGCCCGTCACGGAGACCGCGGACAGGGCTGATGCGTCGGATCCCGCCGCCCGGTCGCACGAGCTGGAACCGGGCAGGGAGCAGCCGACGAGTCCGACGGCGAGGAGTCCGAGGACCGCGACAGAAGCGGAGATCTTGCGCACCGGAACAGTCTAGATGCGGCTCCGGCTCCCCACTGCCCCGGTGCCTACTCGACGATCCCGAGATCGGATCCCTCGGCGGAATCGTCCGGTTCCGCGCTTCGGGCGGCGGTCCGCGCTCCGTCAGCCGCCCGCTCGGCCTCACGCACGCGCTTGCGCAGGTTCTTGTCGGTGATCTGACGATCCCCCACTGCGCCGGGCGTCCACAGCTCGACGTCCTCGTCGCCGTAGCTGGACTTCGACGCGCGCCGTCGCTGCTCGGGCGCGATGGCCTCCGGCGCCAGACGGCGCGCCCAGATCAGGAAGCCGGTGTGCGCCACCATGCGGTGGTCGGGTCGCACGGCGAGACCTTCCACGTGCCACCCTCGCACGATGGTCTCATTCGCGTCCGGCTCGGTGAACAGGCCCGTGCCGCGGATGTACTCCGCGACTCGACTCAGCTGGGTGGCCGTGGCGACGTAGCAGAGCACGACACCGCCGGGCTGCAGCGCGTCCGCGACGACGTCGATGCACTCCCACGGCGCGAGCATGTCCAGGACGACGCGATCCACGGATGCCGGTGCCACCGCGCCCGGAAGCTCCGCGACCAGGTCGCCCACCACGAGGCTCCAGTTCTCGGGCACACGCCCGAGGAACGTCTCGACGTTCGCTCGGGCGACATCGGCGAACTCGGCGCGGCGCTCGAACGAGACCAGTCGACCCTCCTGCCCGATCGCACGGATGAGCGAAAGCGCCAGGGCACCGGATCCGACCCCCGCCTCGACGACGACGCTGCCCGGGAACACATCGGCCTGGGCGATGATCTGAGCGGCATCCTTCGGGTAGACGATGGCGGCGCCACGGGGCATCGACATGACGAAGTCGCGCAGCAGCGGCCGCAGGGCGAGGTACTCGTGACCGCCGCTGTTGACGACGACGGAGCCGTCGGGTCGGCCGAGAAGCGCGGTGTGCCGCAGAACGCCGTGATGCGTGTGCAGTTCTCCGTCGGCGCGCAGGGTGATCGTGTGCATGCGGTTCTTCGGACCGGTGAGCTGCACGCGGTCGCCGATCCGGAAGGGGCCGCTCGGGCGGTCGACGGTCATGGTGTCTCTCCTCGGGTGCGGCCGTCCCTGCTGATGACGGTGCCGCGGTGAGCGGAATGGAACAGGGTGACATCCTCGGCGGTGCACCCCTCGAGCGTCGGCCACACCGCATGAGCTCCTGCGCCGGCGATCGAGACCATGAGCGGGACGCCGATCGTGGCGGCTCCCGAGGCGACCGCGGAGCGAAGCCCGTTCGGAGAGTCCTCGATCGCGACGGTCTCGGCGGGGGTGACTCCGAGCGCCGCGCAGGCCTGCAGGTAAGGATCGGGGAAGGGCTTGGGGCGGGTGGAGTCATCGCCGGCGATGATGACGTCGAACGCCTCGAAGTCGATCAGGTCGACGACGGTGGTGGCCATGCGGCGCAAGGACATCGTGACGAGGCCGGTCTGTATCCCGGCGGCACGGAGGTCCGCGAGCAGCTCTTTCGCGCCCGGCCGAAACGGGACGCCCTTGGTGGAGAGCTGACGCATGACGTCATCGGTCAGGTGATCGACGATGTCGTGGATCCCCATGCGCACGCCGGCGTCCTGGAAGATCCGGGCCGAGTCCTCCAGTCCGAGGCCGACCAGCCGCAGCGCCTGTTCGTGCGACCACGTGCCGCCGAAGCTCTCCACGAGCGGGGTCTCGGCCGCCATCCAGTACGGCTCGGTGTCCACGAGCGTCCCGTCCATGTCCCACAGGACCGCTTTCAGAGTGCTCGGGTTCACCGTCTCATGCTAGTCAGCGCCGGCCGATCGCCCTCGCGGGCAGCCCGCGTCGGGGCTCGCCGCGCGCGGACCCGCCCGCGATCGAGGTGCGGAGCCTATTCTGGATGGACCCTGTTCCGGCTCGACGCCGGGGGGCCGAGGAGGTCGTGTGGACGGACTGGGACGCAAGGTGCTCGTGGCCGCCTTCGACGGCTGGAACGACGCGGGCGAGGCGGCATCGGCGGCCGTGGCGCACCTGCGCGACAGCGGCGCCTACGAGCCTGTGTTCTCCGTGGACCCCGAACTGTACTTCGACTACCAGTACACGCGACCGCAGGTCGCGATCGACGGCGAGGGCAGGCGCGTCCTGACCTGGCCGGAGGCCACGATCCTCAAGCCGGTCAAGCCCACTCGCTCGACGCAGCTGTGGCTGCTGACCGGCGTGGAGCCGGCGCGAGCGTGGCAGGCCTTCGCCGGAGAGTTCGTCGACGTCGCGCTGCGCGAGGACATCACCGGATTCGTCGCACTGGGATCGATGATGTCCGATGTGCCGCACACCCGGCCGATCTCGGTGTTCGCCGGCAGTGACAGCGACCAGATCCGCACCTCGCTCGACCTCGAGCGCAGCACCTACGAGGGACCGGTGGGAATCCTCAGCGTGCTCTCCCACGCGGCCGATGCCGCCGGCATCCCCTCGGCGAGCCTGTGGGCGAGCGTCCCCCACTACGTCGCCGGACACACGCCGTCGCCCAAGGCGACCCTCGCACTGCTGGACCGCCTCGAAGACCTGACCGGCGCGCCGATCCCGCGCGGGGAGCTGTCCACCGAATCGGCGGCGTGGGAGGCATCGATCGATGCCGCGGCCGCCGACGACGAGGAGATGACGGAGTACATCCAGCAGCTCGAGCGCACGCGCGACACGTGGGACTCGCCGGAAGCGTCCGGTGATGCCATCGCCCAGGAGTTCGAGAAGTACCTGCGCCGGGGCGGAAGCGGCCCGGGAGGCGGTGCGCCCGGCAGCGGCGACGGGCCCACCAAGCCCGGCCGCGACGACCCGCGCCGCTGACCCGCGTCAGTACGCGGAGATCACTCCCAGACTGAGTAGCACCAGCAGCAGGGTCCCCAGCGCCACGCGGTAGATCACGAACGGCAGGAAGCTGCGCTTGGAGATGTAGGTCATGAAGAACGCGATCACGCCGAGGGCGACGAAGAAGGCGATCACGGTGGCCACCGCCGTCTCGCCGAGAGTGAAGACACCCGGCTCGTTCCAGCTCTTGGCCAGCTGGTAGAAGCCGCTGCCGAAGACGGCGGGGATCGCCAGCAGGAAGGCGTACCGAGCGGCGGCGGCGCGTTCGTAGCCCATGAAGAGCCCGGCGGTGATCGTGCCGCCCGAGCGCGAGACGCCGGGGATCAGCGCGAGCGCCTGCGCGAACCCGTAGATGATGCCGTGCGGAACGGTGAGGTCCTTGAGCTCCCGCTTCTTGGCTCCGACGTGGTCGGCGATGCCCAGCAGCACGCCGAAGAAGATCAGCATGCCGGCGATGAGCCACAGCGAGCGGAAAGTGGTCTCGATCTGGTTCTGGAAGAGCAGCCCGAGCACGACGATCGGGATGCTGCCGATGATGATGAGCCAGCCGAGCTTGGCATCGGAATCCCCCCGGGGGATCTTGCCGAACAGCGCCTGGAACCAGCGCGTCACGATGCGGACGATATCGCGCCAGAAGAACAGCACGACGGCGGCCTCGGTGCCGATCTGGGTGATCGCGGTGAAGGCCGCGCCGGGGTCCTGGGCCGCGGGCAGGAGCTCGCCGACGATGCGCAGATGGGCGCTGGAGGAGATGGGCAGGAACTCGGTGAGTCCCTGCACCAGACCGAGGATGATCGCCTCGATGAGCATGGGCGCGAGCCTTTCGTGCGGAGGTGATACGAGCGTCGTCGGTCGCGGGGGCGGTCGGTGGGGGCGGCGGAGTCAGTACGTGCGCAGCAGGTCGGTGAGGACCCGCTGTCCGAACACCAGGGCGTCGAGCGGCACACGCTCGTCGACGCCGTGGAACATGCCGGTGAAATCGAGCTCCGCCGGCAGTCTCAGCGGGGCGAACCCGAAGCCGGCGATGCCGAGCTCGGCAAGCGCCTTGTTGTCGGTGCCGCCTCCCATCAGGTACGGGATCACGGGCACACCGGGATCGGCGCGGTCCAGGGCCGCCACCATCGCGTCGACGAGGTCGCCGCCGAAGGGCACCTCGAGTCCGATGTCGCGGACCACGATCTCGATCTCGATGTCCTCGCCGACGATCCGGCGGATGTCCTCGAGCGCGGCGTCCTCCGTGCCCGGCAGCGTGCGGACGTCGATGAGCGCCTCCGCGACGTCGGGGATCACGTTGTGCTTGTAACCGGCGGTCAGACCGGTCGGGTTCGTGGTCGTCCGCAGGGTCGAGCGCAGGAACCCCTCGGCGGGGCCCGTGGCAGCGGCCAGAGCGTCGGGGTCCGCGTCGAGGTCGGACTCGCTCAGCGCGGCAAGTCCCGCCAGCATCGTCTCCGTCGTCGTTGTCAGCCGCACGGGCCACTCGGTGCGCCCGAGCGCCGCAACGGCTTCCGCCAGGCGGGTCACCGCGTTCTCGGGGTGCACCCGGCTTCCATGACCGGCACGGCCGCGCGCCCGCAGCCGGATCCAGATGAGGGCCTTCTCCCCCACCTGCAGCAGGTACGCCCGACGATCGCCGACGGCGATCGAATATCCGCCGACTTCGCTGATGGCCTCGGTCGCACCGGCGAACCATTCCGGATGCTGCTCCACGACGAGCTGGGAGCCCTCGATGCCTCCGTTCTCCTCATCGGCGAAGAACACCAGGACGAGGTCGCGTTCGGGCTGCTCACCCGCGCGCAGGATGTCGGCGACAGCGGTGAGGATCATGGCGTCCATGTCCTTCATGTCCACCGCACCCCGGCCCCACAGCATCCCGTCGCGGATCTCGCCGGCGAACGGATCGACCGACCAGTCCGCGGCCATCGCCGGGACGACATCGAGATGCCCGTGCAGCACGAGAGCCGGCTTCTCCCGGTTGCGACCGGGAACGCGGGCCATGACGTTCGTGCGCCGGGGAATCGGCTCGAAGTATTCCGGCTGCAGCCCCAGGGACTCGAGATAGGCGCCGACGTACTCGGCCGCCTCGCGTTCGCCCTCGGACCTGCCGCCGCCCCAGTTGGTGGTGTCGAAGCGGATCAGATCCCGCGCGATGCGAACGACCTCGGGCAGCTCGGAACCGGTCGGCGACATGCGCTCTAACCTACCGGCGACGATGGCGGGCTTTGGAACGGCCTCGTTACCGGTCCGAGTCGGAATGCCCTCGCGACAAAACGCAGAAGGCCCCCCGTGACCGGGGGGCCTTCTGCGTCGTGTGCGCGAGGGGGGACTTGAACCCCCACGCCCGTTAAAGGGCACTAGCACCTCAAGCTAGCGCGTCTACCTATTCCGCCACCCGCGCATGGGTGCGGTTGTCGCCAACCGAAGATCGACATTATCACGTTCGCTGCTCGCCCCGAAAACGGGCGTCACCCCAGCGAGACGCCGAACAGCCACCCCAGGACGTAGGTCACGGCGGCCGCACCGAACCCGATCGCGAGCTGGCGGAGAGCGCGCTTCAGCGGCGGAGCTCCTGACAGAAGTCCGACCATCGCGCCGGTCGCGAGCAGAGCCGCGCCCACCAGCACGAGGGCCGTGACGATCGCAGCCACCCCCGACAGGCCGAAGATCCACGGGAGCACCGGGACGACCGCTCCCGAGGCGAAGAAGAGGAAGCTCGAGATCGCGGCGTTCCAGGCGCCGCCCACGAGTTCGTGGTCGTTCGGCGGGTCCAGGGGCGCTCCGTGGGGCGTCGTTCCCTCCTGCGCCGCCGTGACGACGAGCCGTGCCCGGGCCATCGCCTCGTCGGGGCTCATCCCGCGCGTCCGGTAGACCAGCGCCAGCTCGTTGGCATCCAGGTCGAGGTCCGGCAGCGAGCTGTCCGCGTAATCGTTGGGCTCTGTGGCCGCCAGCAGCTCGCGCTGCGAGCGGACCGAGACGAACTCCCCCGCTCCCATCGACAGCGCGCCCGCGAGCAGCCCCGCGATGCCGCTGAAGAGCACGAACTGCGGCGCCACCCCCGTCGCGCCGATGCCCATCACCAGCGCAAGGTTCGAGACCAACCCGTCGTTGGCGCCGAAGACCGCCGCCCGGAACGTGCCGGACAGTCGCCGGCGCCCGCGCGCGGCGAGACCGCGCACCACCTCGTGGTGGATCTTCTCGTCGGCGGCCATCGTCGGGGTGGCGAACGGCTCGCTCTCGTACGGCGAGCGCGCTTCGGCGTTCTGAGCGAGCGCCAGGACGAAGATCGAGCCGAAGCGACGCGCCATCCAGCCCAGCAGCACCGTTCCGGCCGCGGGGCGCGGCAGTCGTCCAGGCTCACCGCCGAGCAGATTCAGCCAGTGCGCCTCGTGGCGCCCCTCGGCGTCGGCGAGCGCCAGGAGGATCGCCCGCTCCTCACCGTCTCGCCGTGCCGCGAGTTCTCGATACACCCGCGCCTCGGCCCGCTCGTCGACGAGATACTGCGCCCACCGACGTCGGTCGCGGGGGGTGGGTTCTGCGGGCGCGCTCACTGAAGCCTCCGGGGCGGGGGTGCGGGGACTCCTCCACGGTATCCAGCAGCCCGCCGAGGGCCACTCTCCAGACGCCGATTGCCAGCATTTCGGGGCTCCGAAGCAGCGCGGGAGCGACCGGGCCTACGACCGCACCCGGGAGCGCAGCACGTCGATGCGCGCCTGCAGCTGCGCGACCGTGGCGTGCGAGACCGCCGGCCCGCCGCACACGCGCCGCAATTCGGCGTGCACCATGCCGTGCGGATCACCGGTCTGCCGGGCGTAGAGGCCGACCAGGCTGTTGAGAAGCTGGCGCTGCTCCTTGAGCGTGCGGTGCAGCGCCTGCGGCGGTGCCGGCTCAGCGGCCGTGCCTCCGGTCGCGCCCTCGCGGGCCTCCCGCGCCCGCCGGTGCCTGCTCTGCCGCGCCTGGCGCTGCTGCAGCAGTTCGTGGACGTGTTCGGGCTCGAGCAGTCCCGGCAGGCCGAGGAACTCCTCCTCCTCGGGTGTGCCCGGCACGGCCAGCTCGCCGAACTCGCGCCCGTCGTACAGGACGCGGTCGAAGTGGGCCAGCGAGCCGAGCGCCTGGTAGGTGAACTCGTAGGTCAGGGCGTCGGATGCCGATTCCTCACGCTCGGCGGCATCCAGCGCATCCTCGTCGAGCGCCCACTCGTCTTCTGCCGTGCTGTCGCGATCCAGGGCATGATCGCGCTGCCGCTCCATCTCGCCCGCCAGAGCGAGCAGCTGGGGAACGTGGGGCAGGAAGATGCTCGCCGTCTCACCGCGCCTCCGGGCGCGCACGAACCGGCCGACCGCTTGCGCGAAGAACAGCGGCGTGGACGCCGAGGTCGCGTACACGCCCACCGAGAGCCGCGGGACGTCCACGCCCTCCGAGACCATCCGCACCGCGACCATCCAGCGACTCGTGCCCTTCGCGAAGGTCTCGATGCGCGAGGACGCCTCTGCCTCGTCCGAGAGGACCACGGTGGGGGCCTCGCCGGTGAGCCCCTGCAAGATCGCGGCGTACGCGCGGGCGGCGGTCTGATCCGTCGCGATCACCAGTCCCCCGGCATCCGGAACCTGCTCGCGGACCTCGCTGAGGCGGCGGTCCGCGGACCGCAGCACCGCGGGGATCCACTCCCCCTCCGGGTCGAGCGCGGTCCGCCAGGCCTGCGCCGTGATGTCCTTCGTGTTGTCCTGGCCGAGCTGGGCCTCCATCTCGTCGCCCGTGCGCGTGCGCCAGCGCATCTGACCGGCGTAGACCAGGAACATCACCGGCCGCACCACGCCGTCGGCGAGCGCGCGACCGTAGCCGTAGCTGTAGTCCGTGCGCGAAAGGCGGATGCCGTGCTCGTCCGGGTGGTACTCGACGAACGGGATCGGCGCCGTGTCGCTGCGGAACGGCGTTCCGGACAGCAGCAGTCGCCGCGTCGCCCGCCCGTACGCCTCCCGCAGCGCATCTCCCCAGCTGAGCGCGTCACCGCCGTGGTGGACCTCGTCGAGGATGACAAGGGTGCGGGCGTCCCCGGTCAGCCGCTGGTGGACGGCCGCCTTCACCGCGACCTGCGCGTAGGTCACCGCGACCCCGTGGTACTGCCGCGCCGGCGCGAAGTGCCGGTTGCTGAAAGCCGGGTCGAGCCTGAGGGAGACGCGCGCGGCGGCATCGGCCCACTGGGTCTTCAAATGCTCGGTGGGGGCGACCACGACGATCCGGTCGATGATGCGCCGGCGCATGAGCTCGGTGGCAAGACGCAGCGCGAACGTGGTCTTTCCGGCGCCCGGAGTCGCGGCCGTCAGGAAGTCGCGCGGGCCCGCGCCGACCCCGTCGGGACCCTCGAGGCTGAAGTAGCGGTCCAGCGCCTCGGCCTGCCAGGCCCGCAGGCGGTCCGCGGTGCCCCAGGGAGCACGCTGCGGGTACGTCGGCGAGAGGTGCTCCGCTGCGAAGCTGCCCAGATGGGGTCCCGGCGCTTCGAGGAGGGCGTCCTCTTCCATGCACCCTCCCTCATCCCCGGCTCGGCGCCCGGCATCGAGCACAACGAGTGACCACGATAGACGAGCCGGGCGACATCGCCTTCGTCGGCGGGTGTCGGCACGCGCGATAGCCTCGTATCGATCACGAACCGAGGAAGAACGATGCCCACGAGCGACGATCAGACTGTTCCGACCACCAATGTCGGCCCGCACCCCTGGCGGCGCTTCGTCGCGCTCGGAGACTCGTTCACCGAGGGCATCGGCGATCCCGAGCCCGCCTCCCCCGATGGTCATCGGGGCTGGGCCGACCGGGTCGCCGAGGTGCTGTCGCGGCAGGTGGACGATTTCGCGTACGCGAACCTCGCCGTGCGCGGCAAGCTCATCGCGCAGATCGTCGAGGGCCAGGTGGATGCCGCGCTGGAGCTCGAGCCCGACCTGATCACCTTCTCCGCCGGAGGCAACGACGTGATCCGGCCCGGCACCGATCCGGACGAGATCGCCGCGCAGTTCGAGGACGCCGTCGTCCGTCTGAGCCGTGACGGTGCGACCATCGTCGTGTTCACCGCGATCGACACCAACTTCACGCCCGTGTTCCGGCGCTTCCGCGGCAAGGCAGCGATCTACAACGAGAACATCCGCGCGATCGCCGACCGGTACGACTGCATCGTCGCCGATCAGTGGGGATTGAAGGAGGTGCAGGATCCCCGGTTCTTCGACCCCGATCGACTGCACTACAACCCGCTCGGGCACCACGAGGTCGCGCGCATGGTGCTGCGCGCGCTCAACGTCCCCAACGACCTGCAGCCGATGCAGCCCGATCCCCTGCCCGTCCGCACGTGGCGCGCCGCGCGCACCGAGGACTTCGTCTGGGCTCGGACGCACTTCGTCCCGTGGGTGCTCCGGCGGGTGCGCCACCAGTCCTCGGGCGATCAGATCACGGCCAAGCGCCCCGCCCCGACGCCGATCACGACACTCGCACCGGGCCGGGAGTCCTCGGATTCCCCGGACGAACCGGCCTGAGCGGACTAGTCCGGAACCCGCAGGGCCCAGAGTGCGACGGCCGCGGCGGCGGCGACGTTGAGCGAGTCGACACCGCCCGCCATCGGAATCGTCACGACGCTGTCGGCCGCCTGCATCGCCCGACGGCTCAAGCCGTCTCCCTCGGCTCCGAGGAGCATCGCGACGCGATCGGGCCGATCGGCGACGAATTCGTCCAGGCCGACGGCGCCGTCTGCGAGCGCCAGAGCCGCGATGTGGAACCCGAGGTCGCCGAGCAGTGCACGCGCCTCACGCCATTCGGGCAGGCGGGTCCACGGGATCTGGAAGACGGTGCCCATGCTGACGCGGACACTGCGGCGGTACAGCGGGTCGGCGCAGCGCGGCGAGATCAGCACCGCGTCGGCGCCGAGGGCCGCCGCGCTGCGGAAGACCGCGCCGACGTTGGTGTGATCCACGATGTCCTCGAGGATCACCACGGTGCGCGCACCCGCGACGACGTCCGCGACCGACCGAGGCGCGGGCCGGTGCATCGCTGCCAGCGCACCGCGGTGGACCGCGTATCCGGTGAGAGACTCGGCCACCTCCGCCGGGACGACGTAGACGGGCGTGTCGTCGCCGGTGTCGGCGAGCAGGGCGGTGACGTCCGGGACCCACTTCGGCTGCACCAGGATCGACCGGGGCCGATGGCCGGCCGCCAGCGCGCGGCCGATCACCTTCGCCGACTCGGCGATGTACAGACCGCCGTCCGGTTCGAGCACGCGACGCAGCGCGACATCGGTGAGATCCCGGTAGTCGGCCAGCCGGGGGTCTCCGGCATCGCCGATCTCGACGATTCGCATGAACGCTCCCCCTTCGCCGCCGCGCACGGGCCGCGCGGCTCCACTCTCGCAGGTGCGCGGGCGTCCGTAACCTGCCCGTAAAGCGCGCCGCCTACACTCTGAGCACACGGTGAACTCGAGGGGGTGATCGGATGGCGACCGTCGCCGACCAGGACGCCCGCACCGCGGAGTCCATCGCCGGAGCCATCGATGCGCTCGCCGGGCGCCGACTCGCGGTCCTCACCGGCGCCGGCGTGTCGACCGATTCCGGCATCCCCGACTATCGCGGCAAGGGTGCGCCGGTGCGCACGCCCATGACCGTCGACCAGTTCCTGGCCAGCGAAGACGCGCGCCGGCGCTACTGGGTGGGCAGCCACCTGGGCTGGCAGGCCTTCGCGGCCGCATCGCCCAACCCGGGCCACGTCGCCCTGGCCACCCTCGAGGCGCGCGGCATCGCGTCGGGCGTGATCACGCAGAACGTCGACGGACTGCACGTGCGCGCCGGCAGCCGGAGGGTCGTCGAGCTTCACGGCACGATGCGCCGCGTCTTCTGCACGCACTGCGGTCAGGTGTTCGACCGACGCGACCTCGCCCGGAGGGTCGAAGCCGACAATCCGTGGATCCAGGTGCCCGAGAACGTCCCGCTCGGCCCGGACGGCGACGTTCTTCCCGAGAGCACGACCGGCTTCCGCATTCCGGCGTGCACCGTGTGCGAGGGCATGCTGAAGCCCGATGTCGTGTTCTTCGGCGAATTCATCCCCGCCGAGAAGTTCCGCGAGGCCGAGCAGCTCGTCCAGCGCAGCGACGCGCTCGTGATCGCGGGATCGTCCCTCGTCGTCAATTCCGGCATCCGTCTGATGGAACGGGCCCGACGGCGGCGTCTGCCCATCGTGATCGTCAATCGCGGCGCGACGCGCGCCGATCACCGGGCGACGGTGAAGGTGGATGCCGGCACCAGCGAGGTCCTGCAGGCGCTGGCCGACCGCCTGCCCGAGGCCGCGTGAGGCGTCGCGATCTCGAGCGTCCGCGGCGCGCATAGGCTCGACGGGTGACACTGCTGACCCTGGTCCGCCACGGCGAGACCGACTGGAACCGCGACCGGCGCATCCAGGGATCCACCGACATCCCGCTGAATGACACCGGGCGGGCGCAGGCGCGCGCGGCGGCCGCCACGCTCAGCGGTGAGATCATCGTCTCGAGCGACCTGTCCCGTGCGCGCGAGACCGCGCAGATCATCGCGGCCGAACGGGGGCTGCCCGACCCGCGCACCTATCCCGAGCTGCGCGAGCGGTCGTACGGCGAGGCCGAGGGCGTCGAGGCCGCCGACTTCCTGACTCGCTGGGGGTCGTGGCACACCGCCGAGATCCCCGGAGCCGAGCCGTGGCCGCACGTGCGCCGCCGCGCGCTCCGCGCCCTGGCACGGGTGGTGAGCGACGCCCGCCGGGCCACGGCGCCGGGCGCGGCATCCGTCATCGTCGTCACGCACGGCGCTCTCATCCGGGAGCTGCTCCGTCACGCCACCGGCGGTGAGCTGCCGCCGGACGGAGTCCGCCTGCCCAACGGCTCGGCGTACACCGTGCTGTACGAGCGTGAGCGGCTGCAGCTGCTTTCGTACGCGGAGGCGACCCCCTAGGCTCACCCCATGGCAGCTGCGGCGACGGTCGACGAGTACATCGCGGGCTTTCCGCCGGAGGTCGCCGAGCGCCTGCAGCGGGTGCGCGAGGTGATCCTGGCGAACGTGCCCGAGCCCGAGGAGAAGGTGCGCTACGCCATCGCTGCGGTCATGCTGGGCGGGCGTTACGCACTGCACTATGCGGGCTGGAAGAAGCACATCGGCGTGTACCCCGTTCCGGCGCTGGACGAGCCGCTCGAAAGCGAGATCCGGCCCTACCGCGCGGAGAAGGACTCCGTCGTGTTCCCGCACGACAGGCCGGTGCCGTACGAGCTCATCGGCGCGGTCACGCGCGCGATCGTGGCGCGTCGCGCTGCGGCTCAGTCCGGCAGCGACTGACGGCGCGCCAGGACGGCGCGGGCATGTCGCAGCACGGGCTCATCGACCATGCGGCCCTCGAACGTGAACACGCCGCCGTGGGACCGCGCCGCATCCAGGACGCCGTGCGCCCAGGCGAGGGCTGACTCCTCGGGTCGATACGCGCGACGGATGATCTCGACCTGGCTCGGGTGGATGCAGGCGGTCGCGGCGAATCCGGACGCCGCGGCGTCCGAGGCCTCGATCGCCAGCCGCCTGGTGTCCGCGATGTCCAAGTGCACCGCGTCGATCGCATCCTTGCCCCGCGCGCCGGCGGCCAGCAGCACACGAGCCCGGGCGACCCGGGCGACATCGCGATAGCGGCCGTTGGGTTTGCGACTCGAGGTGCCCCCGAGGCTCGCCACCAGATCCTCCGCTCCCCACATGAGGCCGGCGACCTGGTCGTGCGCGGCGAACTTCTCCGCATGCGCCACCCCCCGCGCCGTCTCGCACAGCGGGATGATCGAGAAACGCCGGTCGATGTTCTTGAGCTGCTTCACGCTCTCGGCCTTGGCGACCATGACGGTGCGGTAGTCGGTCTGCGACAGCGTCGCGAGGTCGGCGGCGAAGTCGTCGGTGCCGGGAGCGTTGACGCGCACGATGACACGATCCGGGTCCAGCTCGGACTCGATCACAGCACCGCGCGCAGCGACGCGCGCCGACGGTGCAACGGCGTCCTCCAGGTCGAGGATGACCGCATCGGCGCGCTCGAGCGCCTTGCCGAAGCGGTCCGGCCGGTCGGCGGGGCAGAACAGGATCGCCGGCCCGTGGCGCAGCGCACTCACGACTGCTCCCCCGTCGCGCGCGCCGACGTTCCGGGGCCGTGAGCGGCGGCATCCGCCCGCCACATCAGCGCGACCCGCGTCGCCGTCGCGACGACGGCGGCGTCCTGGTTGCGTCCGGTGTGGCGCATGGTGACGATTCCCTGTCCTGGGCGGGAGCTCGAGGGGCGCGCCTCGAGGATCTCCGTCTCGGTGTACAGCGTGTCTCCGTGGAACAGCGGCGCGGGGAAGGCGATGTCGGACAGGCCCAGCTGGGCCACCAGCGTTCCCTGCGTCAGCTGTGTGACCGATGCGCCGACCATCGTCGCGAGGGTCCACATCGAATTCATCAGACGCTGCCCGAACGGCTGCGTCGCGGAGTAGGCAGCATCCAGGTGCAGGGCCTGGGTGTTCATCGTGAGTGCCGAGAACATCACGTTGTCGGCCTCGGTGGCCGTCCGTCCCGGACGATGGAGGTAGCGCGCACCCACCTCGAATTCCTCGAAGTACAGGCCGCGCTGCACGATCTCACGCGCGTCGCTCACGCGCTCACGCTACCCGAGCGCTCACGACAGGCCCAGAGCCCGTGAGATGACCAGCAGCTGAACCTCGGTGGTGCCCTCGCCGATCTCGAGGATCTTGGAGTCGCGATAGTGACGGGCAACGGGGTACTCGTTCATGAACCCGTTGCCTCCGAAGATCTGGGTCGCATCCCGGGCGTTGTCCATCGCCGCATCGCTCGAGGTGAGCTTCGCGATCGCCGCCTCCACTTTGAAGGGCTTGCCGGCATCGCGCAGACGCGCTGCGTCATGCCATGCCAGGCGCGCGTTGTGCACGCGCAGCTGCATGCGGGCCAGCATGAACTGGATGCTCTGGCGCGTGGAGAGCTGCTCGCCGAACACCGTGCGCTTCTTGGCGTAGTCGACCGCCGCCTCGAGGCAGCCTTCCGCCGCACCCGTGGCCAAGGCGGCGATCGCGATGCGTCCCTCGTCGAGGATGTGCAGGAAGTTGGCGAAGCCGCGGCCGCGCTCACCGAGGAGGTTGGCCTCGGGCACCCGGGCGTCCTGGAAGGTGAGGGGATGCGTGTCGGACGCGTTCCAGCCGACCTTGTCGTACGGCGGCTCCACGGTGAACCCGGGCGTGCCGCTGGGCACGATGATCGTGGAGATCTCCTTGCGGCCGTCCTTCTCGCCCGTCACCGCGGTGACGGTGACGAACCGCGTGATGTCGGTGCCGGAGTTGGTGATGAACTGCTTCGAGCCGTTGAGCACCCAGTGGGAATCCTCCAGCCGGGCCGTCGTGCGGGTGGCACCGGCGTCCGAGCCCGCCTCGGGCTCGGTCAGCCCGAAGCCGGCGAGGGCGGTGCCGGCGAGAAGGTCGGGCAGCAGCTCGGCCTTCTGCGCGTCCGTACCGAAGCGGAACACGGGCATGGCGCCGAGGCTCACCCCGGCCTCGAGTGTGATCGCGACGGACTGGTCGACCCGGGCCAGGGCTTCGATCGCCAGGCAGAGGGCGAAGTAGTCGCCGCCCTGACCGCCGACGTCTTCGGGGAAGGGCAGGCCGAACAGGCCGAGCTCACCCATCTGCGCCACCACGTCCAGGGGAAGTGTGTGCGTGCGGTCGGACTCGTACGAGCGCGGGGCGACCACCTCGTCGGCGAATTCGCGCACGAGGCCGGCGAGCTGCTGCTCGTCGTCGGTGAGGTCGTGGTTGTGCATGGAGATCTCCTGTCTAATCCGTGGCGCCGTCGCCGGCGGCCTCAGTCACGCGGGCGAGCACCTGGTCTCGGCGCACTTGGTCTCCGACGGTCACGGCGATCGCCGCGACGCCGTCGTGGGGAGCGATGACGGGGTGCTCCATCTTCATCGCCTCGATCGTGACCAGCCGCTCCCCTGCCCGCACGCGTGCACCGTCAGCGACGTGGACGGCCACGACCGCACCGGGAATGGGTGCGCGCAGCTCGGGATGCGCCGCCGCTGCCGGGCCGGCGGATGCCGCCAGCCTCAGCTGCATGGCCTCGCGGCGAGTGAGGACCCGAAGCCGGTGCGTCGCGCCGTCCGCGTGCACCCAGATGGCGCCCTCGCGATCGGTCGCGACCGTCGAGGTGGCAGCATCCGTCGCGTCCACTCCCGCGAGGCGGCCCGAGCTGCCAGCCGGGACAGCGACCGAATGGATGCCGCCCGCGTCGTCCTGCAATCGCACGGCGGCCTGCTCCGAGTCTCGGCCGATGCGCCATCCCGGGAGGGACTGCCACAGGGGCGAAGAGCCGGCCGAGAGCGCAGCGTCCCGGCGGACGGCGGCTGCCGCCGCTTCGAGCGCTGCGGAGCTCGGCGCGGGATCCACGAACGGCGGAAGGCGGTCGATCAGCCCCGTGTCGAGGTCGCCGGCACGCACCGCGTCGTCGGACAGAAGCCTCCGCAGGAAGCCGATGTTCGTGTCGAGGCCCAGCACGACGGTGCCCGCCAGAGCGGCATCCAGCCGCTCCCGTGCCTGGACGCGGTCCGCGCCGTGCGCGATGACTTTCGCGATCATGGGGTCGTAGTCGGCGGTGACCGTCGAGCCGGTTGCCACCGCGGAATCGGTGCGCACGTTCTGCGCGGCGCCCCAGGCCAGGACCTCGCCGGCGGCGGGCAGGAAGCCGCGCGCCGGAGTCTCGGCGTAGACGCGCGCCTCGATGGCGTGACCGGTGAGCCGGACGTCGTCCTGCGTCACGCCGAGGCGATCGCCTGCCGCCACGCGCAGCTGCATCTCGACGAGGTCCAGGCCGGTGACGAGCTCCGTGACCGGATGCTCGACCTGCAGCCGCGTGTTCATCTCGATGAAGAAGAACTCGTCAGGCCGACCGGCGGAGACCAGGAACTCGACGGTTCCGGCGCCCTGGTAGTCGACACTGGACGCGGCGGCGCACGCGGCCGCGCCGATGCGGGCGCGCGTCACCGGGTCTACGACGGGCGAGGGCGCCTCTTCGATCACCTTCTGGTGGCGGCGCTGCAGCGTGCACTCGCGCTCGCCGAGATGGATGATCCCCCCGTGCGCGTCCGCCATCACCTGCACCTCGATGTGCCTCGGTCGCTCGATGAGCCGTTCGAGCAGCAGGGTGTCGTCGCCGAATGCCGCAGCGGCCACGCGCCGGGCCGCTGCCAGAGCCTCCGCCAGCTCGTCGGCCGCGCGCACGATCTGCATGCCCTTTCCGCCGCCGCCTGCCGAGGGCTTCACGAGCAGCGGGTAGCCGGCCCGTGCCGCGGCGTCCCCGATCTGGGCGTCGGTCATCCCGGCCGCGCTGAATCCGGGCACGACCGGCACTCCGTGTGCGGCGACGTGCTCCTTGGAGCGGATCTTGTCACCCATGACCTCGAGGGCGCGCCGACCGGGGCCGATGAACACGATGCCGGCCTCGGCGCAGGCGGCGGCGAACTCGGCGTTCTCCGACAGGAACCCGTAGCCCGGATGGATCGCCTGAGCGCCCGCGTGGCGCGCGGCCGCGAGGATCGCGGCTCCGTTCAGATAGGACAGAGCCGCTGCCGCCGGACCGATCCGGTAGGCGGCATCCGCTTCGCTCACGTGCGGCGCGTCGGCGTCGGCGTCGCTGTAGACGGCGACCGCACGGATGCCGAGGGCACGAAGGGTGCGGATCACGCGACGGGCGATCTCGCCCCGGTTGGCGACCAGGACGGTGTGGAAGCCTTCGACGGGCTGAGGGACGGATGCGGCGGACATGTCCATCACATCCGGAAGAGGCCGAAGCGCGGTTCGGGCAGCGGCGCGCGCGCCACCACGTCGAGTGCGAGCCCGAGCAGATCTCGGGTGTCCGCCGGATCGATGACGCCGTCGTCCCACAGTCGCGCGGTGGCGTAGTACGGGTTCCCCTGATCTTCGTACTGGGCGCGGATGGGCGCCTCGAATGCGGCCTGCTCGTCGGGTGACCACTCCTGTCCGCGCTTCTCGAGCTGGTCGCGCTTGACGGTGGAGAGCACCGACGCGGCCTGCGGCCCGCCCATCACGGAGATACGGCTCGCCGGCCACGTCCACAGGAAACGGGGCGAGTACGCGCGGCCGCACATCGAGTAGTTTCCTGCGCCGAACGATCCGCCGACCACGACCGTCAGCTTGGGCACCCTGGTCGTCGCGACCGCCGTGACCATTTTCGCGCCGTCCTTCGCGATGCCCCCGGCCTCGGCATCGCGCCCCACCATGAATCCGGAGATGTTCTGCAGGAACAGCAGCGGGATGCCGCGCTGATCGCACAGCTCGATGAAGTGCGCGCCCTTCTGTGCCGACTCCGAGAACAGCACGCCGTTGTTCGCGACCACACCGACCGGGTGCCCGTGGATACGGGCGAAGCCGGTGACAAGGGTCTCGCCGTAGGCGCGCTTGAACTCGTGGAACGCGCTGTCATCGACGAGCCGCGCGATGACCTCGCGGACGTCGTAGGGCTGATTCACGTCGACCGGAACCACGCCGTACAGCTCAGCCGGATCCGCCCGAGGAGCGGCCGACGCTGTCACGTCCCACGCGGGCGAGAGCGGCGGCGGGAGGGTGGCGACGATGTCGCGCACGAGCTCGAGGGCGTGCTCGTCGTCCTCCGCGAGGTGATCCACGACTCCCGAGCGTGTCGCGTGCAGCTCTCCCCCACCCAGTTCCTCGGCGCTGACGATCTCCCCGATCGCCGCCTTCACCAGCGGGGGGCCGCCGAGGAAGATCGTGCCCTGACCCCGGACGATCACCGTCTCATCGCTCATCGCCGGCACGTACGCCCCGCCGGCGGTGCACGAGCCGAGCACCGCGGCGATCTGCGGGATGCGCTCCGAGGACATGCGCGCCTGGTTGAAGAAGATGCGCCCGAAGTGGTCGCGATCGGGGAACACCTCGTCCTGCATCGGCAAGAACGCCCCGCCCGAGTCGACCAGGTAGATGCACGGCAGACGGTTCTCCAGCGCGATCTCCTGCGCCCGCAGGTGCTTCTTCACGGTGAGGGGGAAGTAGGTGCCGCCCTTGACTGTCGCGTCGTTGCACACCACCATCACGTGGCGCCCGTGGACCAGTCCGATGCCCGCGATCACTCCGGCGCCGGGCGCCTCCCCGCCGTACAGACCGTCCGCGGCGAGCGGGGCGATCTCGAGGAACGGGCTGCCCTCATCGAGCAGCCGCGTGATCCGCTCCCGCGGCAGGAGCTTGCCGCGCGCCACGTGACGCTCGCGGGATGCCGCAGGACCGCCGAGTGCCGCCTGCGCGAGACGTCGACGGAGATCCGCCGTGAGCTGGGCCTGCGCGTCGCGCGTGCGTGCGAAGGACTCGTCATGGACGACGGCGCTCGGCAGAAGCGGGCCGGATGCGGTCATCTCATCTCCATCGACGTCACGATCGGATCACGTCTGTTGTTCCCATGGGATCACCTGGTTATGGTTCACAGAGTGGTTAGGGATCACTAACTGAATGCTCAGGTTAGCGGGGATTAACTGAAATGACAAGCGGTGTCACCGAGCGCGACCGGGCCAAAGCCGATCGCCAGGCCGCCATCCTCCATGAGGCCGCGCGGCTGTTCGCCGAGCGGGGCTTCAGCGGCGTAAGCCTGGAGGAACTCGGTGCCGCGGTCGGGGTGAGCGGACCCGCCGTGTACCGCCACTTCGCCAACAAGCAGGCGCTCCTCGGGGCGATCCTCGTCCGCGTCAGCGAAAGGCTGCTCAGCGGTGGCCGGCAGGTGATCGCGGCCGACGAGACCCCCGCCGCGCGGCTGGCGGGACTCATCCGGTTCCACGTCGACTTCGCCCTCTCCGACGCGGAGGTCATCCGCGTCCAGGACCGCGACCTGGCCAGCTTGAGCGATGACGACCGTCACCGCGTCCGTCGCCTGCAGCGCGAGTATGTCGAGTTGTGGATGGCCGTGCTGGCAGAGACTCACCCCAAGAGGTCCGAGGCGGATCTGCGGGTGCGCGCGCACGCGTGCTTCGGCCTGATCAACTCCACCCCGCACAGTGTGCGCGGTGCCCGTTCAGCTCCGTCGGACAGCACCGTCCGCAGCATCCTGGAGTCGATGGCAGAAGCAGCCCTGACCGCCTGACCACGGTTGCCCGTCCCCTATGCTGGTCGCACCATGCCCAAGGATGCCCCGGGGGGCGGCGCTCACAAGGCGGAGCGTGACGCGCCCGCATCGCGCGAGGACGCTGCGGCGTCCGCCGATCCGGCACGCGACGAGGACCTGTACAGCTCGCGGCGCGACTTCCTCAAAGTGGGCGGCATCGCCGCGGCGGGGCTCGTGGTCGGGGGTGGGGTCGGCGCCGCCGCCGGCGCGTCGACCGGGCACGCCATCGGCTATCGGGAGGGTGCGCAGGACTACGGCGCGCTGAGCCCCCGCTCGGTGCCGGGCTTCGACCACGTCGTGGTGCTCATGGGTGAGAACCGGTCCTTCGACAACATGCTCGGCTGGCTCTACACGCCCGAGAACCTGCCGGCCGGGCAGACCTTCGACGGTCTGGCGTTCGGTGACTACGCGAATGCCGCCCCGACCGGCGAGCGGATCGCCGCGCACGTCTACGAGGGCGCGACGGATGTCGTCATGGGACAGCCGAACCCCGATCCCGGCGAAGAGTATCCGCACGTCAACACGCAGCTGTTCGGCACGGTGCTTCCCGCCGCGAACGCCTCCAGCCAGACCGGTGGCATGCAGGCGCCGTTCAATGCACCGGCCGGCGGCACGGATCCGACGATGGACGGGTTCGTGCACGACTACGTGAACAACATCGTGCGCAGCAGCGGCAAACAGCCCGGGATCGACGTCGTCACGCAGATCATGGGTGGCTTCTCCCCCGAGCAGCTGCCGGTGCTGTCGACCCTGGCGCGAGAGTTCGCCGTCTTCGACGCCTGGTTCGCGGGAGTGCCGTCACAGACGTATTGCAACCGCTCCTTCTTCCACGCCTCCACCTCGCACGGGTTCGTCACGAACAAGCACGGCGCGGGCTACGACAAGTGGTTGGATGCCGAGGCGGTGCCGACGATCTTCAACCGTCTCGATGACGCCGGCATCTCCTGGAAGGTCTACTTCGACGAGATGCAGCTCGTCTCGCTGACCGGAGTGCAGCACGCGCCCTCGCTCGAGAAGTACTGGCGCACCGAGCACTTCGCCCACATGTCCGAGTTCTACGAGGACGCCAAAGCGGGCACGCTGCCGGCCTACTCGTTCATCGAGCCGCGCATGGTCTACAACCACAACGACTTCCACCCCCCGTTCGGGGTGTTCCGCAGCTCGGACGTCGACGGCGAGTCGATCCTCGACTCGGCGGTCTCGGACGTGCGAGCCGGTGAGAAGCTGGTGGCGACCGTGTACGACGCCATCAAGACCAGCGCCACCGCCGACGGCTCGAACGCGATGAACACGCTGCTGCTGATCACCTTCGACGAGCACGGCGGCACGTACGATCACGTCGCCCCACCCAGCGCCACACCTCCGACGGTGGATGCCGAACCCGGCGAGATGGGCTTCACCTTCGATCGGCTCGGATGCCGCGTCCCGGCGATCGCCGTCTCGGCCTACACCCGTTCGAACACGATCATCCACGACGAGATGCACCACGGATCGGTGATCGCGACGCTCTCACGCCTCCACGGCCTGCGTCCGCTGACCCGGAGGGACGCCGGTGCGAACGACCTGTTCTCGGCGGTCAACCTGCAGCAGCCGCGCGATCCGCGCACGTGGCCGGTGGTGCACCCGATGTACGTGCCGGCCAACCCGCAGGCCGACCAGGAGATCGACCCGTCGGCGTCTCCGCACAAGGACAAGCCGCTGAGCCCGCCCGGCCGCGGGTTGCTGGGCCTGCTGCTGGCGAAGTACGGCGGCGACGGCCACGCCGAGCCCGAGACGTTCGAGCAGGCGTACACGCTGCTGCGCAAGCACGGGCTCGGACTGTTCTACCCGAAGATCGAATAAGCCGCGACGCGACGGGCTCAGCCCAGCAGCATCGCCCGCCCCGGCTCGCGCAGGATCTCGCCGACCTCGCGAAGGAACTTGGCACCCTGCTCGCCGTCCACGAGGCGGTGATCGAACGACAGGCTCAGCGTCATGATGTCGCGCAGGGCGATCTCCCCGCGGTGCTCCCAGGGCTGGCGCCGCACCGCCCCGAGGGCGAGGATGCCCGCCTCCCCCGGGTTCAGGATCGGGGTCCCCGCGTCGACGCCGAAGACGCCGACATTCGTGATCGAGAAGGTCCCGCCGCTCATCGCACTCGGGGCCGTCCGGCCCGCGCGGGCGACTTCGGCGAGCCGTCCGATCTCGTCCGCCAGCTCGACGAGCGTCATGCTCTGCGCGTCGGTGATGTTGGGCACCACGAGGCCCCGCTCGGTCGCCGCGGCGATGCCGAGGTTGACGTAGTGATGCTGAACGATCTCGCCGGCTTCGGCATCCCACCGCGAATTGAGGCTGGGGTGACGTCCGAGCGCGAGGCACACCGCTTTGGCGGCGACGGCCATGATGCCGATCCGGTGCCCCTCCAGCGCGCGGTCGGATCGCAGCGACGCGATCAGCTCGCTCGTGGCCGTCACATCGACCGTGACGAAAGTCGTCACGTGCGGCGCGGTGAAGGCGCTTCGCACCATGGCGTCCGCCGTGTGCTTGCGCACCCCGCGGATGGGGATGCGCGTCGTGCGCTCACCCTCGGAACGGGGCGCGAGGGCGGGAACGACCGTCGGTTCGGTCGGGGTCACGCGTGCCGCGTACGACTCGACGTCGGCCCGGGTGATCAGCCCCGTCGCGCCGCTCGGTTGCACCAGAGCGAGATCGACGCCGAGTTCCTTCGCGAGCTTGCGCACCGGTGGAGTGGAGCGCGGGCGCTCGCGCAGCGCCTCGATCGGCTCGGGCGTGTGGATCACGTCGTGGGGTGCGGCCTCCAGGACCGCGGTGTCGACCCCGACGGCGGGGCGCATCTGCCCCCGGGCGCGGCGCTGCGGGCGTGCCGAACCGCGCGGCGCGGCGCCGTAGCCCACGAGGTTGGGCTGGGCCCGGTTCTCCTCCGCGCTCGGTTCCGCGGTGGCCCGAGAGGCGGTTTCTGCACCGGGAGCCGTCGGCTCCTCCCCCGCGATGTCGAAGGAGATCAGCACGGCGCCGACCTCCACGACGTCGCCGGCAGCCGCGTGGAGCGAGGTGACCACGCCGGCGTGCGGCGAGGGAAGCTCCACGATCGCCTTGGCGGTCTCGACCTCGGCGATCGTCTGGTTGAGCGCCACGGTGTCGCCCTCGGCGACGAGCCATTGCACGAGCTCGGCCTCGGGGAGACCCTCGCCGAGATCCGGGAGGCGGAAGTCGATGGTCACGAGCCCACCTCCACGCCGGTCAGGCTGTTCGGCCGGTCGAGCACACGGTCGACGGCATCCAGGATCCGATCCAGATCGGGCAGATGATGCTTCTCGAGCTTCGCGGGCGGGTACGGGATGTCGTGTCCCGTGACGCGCACGGGCGGCGCCTCCAGGTAGTGGAAGCACTGCTCCGTGACGCTCGCGACGAGCTCGGCGCCGACGCCTGCTTCGCGCGCGGCCTCGTGGGTGACCACGACCCGACCGGTCTTGCGCACCGACGCCGCCACCGTGCGGTAGTCGACCGGAGAGATCGACCGCAGGTCGATGACCTCGATCGAGATCCCGTCGTCCTCGGCGGCGACCGCGGCGTCCAGGGCGGTCGCGACCTGTGCCCCGTAGCTCAGCAGGGTCACATCGCTGCCCTCGCGGGCGATGCGCGCGAGGCCCATCGGGGGCGCATCCGCCAGATCGACTCCGAGATCGACCTCGCCCTTCTGGTGATAAAGCCGCTTGGGTTCGAAGTAGACCACCGGATCGTTCGAGGCGATCGCCTGACGCAGCATGACGTACGCGTCCTGCGGGTTCGAGACCGCGACGACGCGCAGCCCGGACGTGTGCACGAAATACGCCTCGGGCGATTCGGAATGATGCTCGGCGGCCCCCACGCCGCCGGCCCACGGGATGCGGATCGTGATCGGCATCGTCACGTTTCCGCGCGTGCGGTAGTGCAGCTTCGCCACCTGGCAGACGATCTGGTCGAAGGCGGGATAGACGAATCCGTCGAACTGGATCTCGACCACCGGTCGGAACCCGCGGAAGGCGAGGCCGACGGCCGTGCCCATGATGCCCGACTCCGCCAGCGGGGTGTCGATGACCCGCTTGGCGCCGAATTCGTCGAGCAGTCCGTCCGTGACGCGGAAGACGCCGCCGAGCTTGCCGATGTCCTCCCCCATGATCAGCACCTTCGGGTCATCGGCCATCGCGCGGCGCAGACCCTCGTTGATGGACTTCGCCATCGTCAGCTGAGTCATCGTGCCGCACCTTCCGGGGCGGCATCCGCGAACCCGTCGAGATAGGCCGCGTACTGCGCGCGCTGCGCGTCCAGCCCGACGTGCGGCTCGGCGTACACGTGGTCGAAGATCTCGATCGCTGGCTTGGTGACGGCGGACAGGCATGCCGAGCGCACATCAGCGCCCCAGCGGTCCGCCTCGGCCGCGATCTCCCGCTCGAAGTCCTCCGAGAACTCGCCGCGAGCGCGCAGATGCGCCTGCACCCGTGCCAGCGGATCGCGCCGGCGCCAGTGCTCGACCTCGTCCTTGTCCCGGTAGCGCGTCGGGTCGTCCGAGGTGGTGTGCGGACCCATCCGGTACGTGACGGCTTCGATGAAGACGGGACCGTTGCCGGTGCGGGCGTGGTCGACCGCCCAGCGCATGGCCGCGAGGCACGCCAGCACGTCGTTGCCGTCCACGCGCAGACTCGGGATGCCGAAGCCCGGCGCGCGGCCGGCGATGGGGAACTTGGCCTGGACGGTGACCGGCTCCGAGATCGCCCACTGGTTGTTCGTGCAGACGAACACGACAGGTGCGCGGAAGGACGAAGCGAAGACCATCGCCTCGTTCACATCGCCCTGGCTGGTCGCGCCGTCGCCGAAGTACGCGGCCGCGACCTGGTCGGTCCCGTCGAACTGGATGCCCATCGCGTATCCGACGGCGTGCAGCGACTGTGCTCCGATGATGATCTGCGGGCTGGCGGTGTTGATGGCGTACGGGTTGTAGGTCGAGTGCGCCTCACCGCGCCAGGCGAGGACGAAGTCCGAGGCCACGGCGCCGCGCACGAAGTTGACGCCGATCTCGCGGTAGCTCGGGAACACGAAGTCATCGGAGCGGAAGGCGCGCGCGGTGCCGACCTGCGTGGCTTCCTGGCCCTGGCACGGCGCCCACAGCCCGAGCTGGCCCTGCCGCTGGAGGGCAACGCCCTCGCTGTCGATGCGGCGCACCAGGCTCATGTCGCGGTACAGGCCGCGAAGCGCGTCCGCATCGATGTCGGCCACCCACGGATCCAGTTCGCGGTCGGCGATGCGTTCGCCCTCGGGTGTGATCAGGCGGGCCACATCGTCGATGTCGGTCGCGGGTTCGGCCGTCGGGCTCAGGGTGTGCATCATCGTCATCCCTCCTCGGTGCGAACCTCCCTCGTGAGGTGGTCCGTCGCGGATCGCCGGCAGCGTCGCCGACGAGACCGAGAGTACGTCGATATTGCACCTAGCTCAAGCATCGTCATTCCCATTGAGCATGTTGCACACTATTGCCAACGAAGCCGTGCTAATCTTTCGCACTATGAACGCCCTCGACCACGTCGATCTCGAGCTGCTCGCAGCGCTCGCCGCAGACCCGCGAGCCACCGTCGTGGCGCTGGCCGAGCGGCTGGGCATGTCCCGCAATACGGTGCAGGCGCGCATGGCCCGGCTCGAGCGCTCGGGCGTCTTCCTCTCCTACGAACGGGCCATCTCCTCGATGGCGCTGGGCTTCCCGATCGAGGCCTTCATCAGTGCGACGGTGCGTCAGGCCGACCTTCCCCGCATCACGGCGGAGCTCGCGCAGGTTCCCGAGATCGTTCAGGCGCACGGGCTGAGCGGTCAGGTGGACCTGCTCGTGCGCGTGGCATGCCGCGACACGCAGCACCTCTTCGACACCGACGCCCGCATCCTCGCGATCGAGGGCGTCGAGCGCACCGAGACCTCCCTCGTGATGGGCGAGGTCATCGGCTATCGGGTGACCCCGCTCATGGCGCTGGCACGCTCGGAAGGCTAGCCCGCTCGCGCGGGGTCGACGAGGACTGGGCATCCGCCCGCACCAGGACGACGCCCACGAGGATGAGTGCTCCTCCCGCGAACTGGATGGGTGCGGGCACCTCGGCGAGGAAGAGCCATGCGAATCCGAGGGCGAAGAGGACCTCGGACAGACCGACGAAGGATGCCACCCGCGATCCGATGCGCGGCACCGCCATGACACCGAACGCGTACCCCACTGTCGTGGCGACACCGGCGACCCACAGCAGCGGGACGAACCACGGCACCTCGATGCCGGCGAGCACCACCGAGACCGCGGGCGCCTCGAACGGCATGATCCCCGTCAGGCAGAGCACAGCCATGAAGATGGCGCCCGTCAGCAGTCCGCCGGCCGCCAGTGCGAGAGGCGGCAGATCCGCGCCGGCGCGCTCGGAGATCACGAAGTAGACGCAGACGCACACGGCAGCGGCGAGGGCGAACAGGGTGCCGAGCAGGTCGAAGGACGCACCGGAGATGTCGACCACCAGCACGAGGCCGACGATCGCCACCGCCGAACCCCACAGCACCAGCGAGGAGGGTGCCCGGCGGGTGCGCATCCAGACGAAAGCGACGAGCATGACGGGCGCGAGGTACTGGATCAGCAGCGCGACGGCCACCGGCATCCGCTGCATCGCGGAGAAGAAGAACAGCTGGCACCCGAGCACGGGGATGAGCCCGAAGCCGAGGATGATCATCGCGTGGCGGCGGAGGAAGCCGCGCTGACGGCGGATCGCGAGGAAGAGCGCCGGCGACAGGATCAGTCCGGCAACGCCCATCCGTACGAGCAGGGCGGCACCGAGCGACCAGCCGGCCTCCAGAAGGGGCTTGATGAACGGTCCGCTCGAAGAGAAGGCCAGCGCCGAGGCGACCGCCAGGACCAGCCCGGAGGTGCTCACCCGGTGGGTCGGGGCCGCCGCGATGCGAGGAAGGGATGCGGAGGGAGCTGCCATGGGATTCGGCCGTCTTCGGTGTCATGAGTCAAATGCGCTTACACTGGTGACGTTACAGGCCTTACCCGTCAGGAGTCAATATGGTTTTCATTCGTGACACCGAGCAATCCCTCAGAGCGGCCGTCTACCTGGTCAACACGCTGCCCGGGTTCGATGACGATGACACTCTGCAGACGGTGGCCGACTTCGAGGCCTATCTGCAACTGAACCCGTACACCGGTCTGATCCGCCGGGACGAGACCGAACTGGCCGCGATCCGCGCGATCCGCCCGCGCCTTCGGCGGCTGTGGGACGTCGACCGCGATGGCGCGGTGCCGCTGGTGAACGACATGCTGCGCGATGGCCGTGCGCTCCCGCGGCTCGTCAGCCACGACGATTACGACTGGCACATCCATGCCACCTCGGACGACGCCCCGTTGGCGACCCGCATCCTGGTGGAGGCGGCGATGGCGTTCGTCGATGTCATCCGCTCCAACGAATACGACCGCGTCCGCATCTGCTCGGCCGATGACTGCACCTCGGTCTACATCGACTACTCCCGCAACGGATCGAAGCGTTACTGCGACACCGGCAACTGCGGAAACCGCATGAACGTCAACGCGTACCGGGAGCGGAAGGCGCAAGGAACCGCCTGATCGCCGCCGCCGCCGGCGCGGGCGTCTCGTAGTGGATCAGATGACCCACATCGGGGATCTCGACCAGTTCCGCATCCGGGAAGAGCGTCGCGAGGTGGCGCTCCGCCTCGATCGGGGTGATGTCGTCGCGGACCGCGGCCACCAGGAGCGTCGGCTGCGGGATGCGAGGGGCGAACTGCCGTACGTCGTGCGAGACCGACGCCAGGAAGGCGTCGTGGAGCACGTCGCGATCGGCGAAGCGCGAGAAGTAGGTGTCGTGCTGGTCGTGGATGAAACGGCGCAGGTCGGCGTCGCGCGTCTTGGCCATCGACACGCTCATCACCCGGACGACTGCCCCGTTTCGCAGCAGTGCATCGCCGATCCGCCGGGGCAGGCGGGCACCGGCCCAGTAGTAGAAGACCGCCAGCCGGGTCAGGATGCCGCGGGGACCCTCGAGCGCGGGTGCGCCGATCGGATTGACCAGGATCACCCGCCGCGTCTGCAGACCCGCCGCGACCGCGGCAGCCACCACGATCGAGCCGAACGAGTGTCCGAGGATCACGGCGCCCGGAGCAACCGCGCGCGCGAAGGCGGTCAGCCAGTCGATGTACAGGCCCAGGTCGTGCCGCCGGCCGGGAAGCGGCGGTGTCTCGCCGAAGCCCGGCAGGTCGGGCGAGATCACGCGCACGCCCTCGAGGTGCGCGACGACGGGTTCCAGACCGTGGTGCTCACCGCGGAAGCCGTGGACCGCGATGATCGTCTGCGTCGCCTCGGCGGGCCCGTACACCCAGTACGCGGTCGTTCCACCGAGCACCGCGACCTCGCGGCGCTGCACCGGGATCGTCTCCAGCAGGGCGGAGTACGGATTCGGCGCGGGCATCCCCCGAGTCTACGAGCGCAGGCGGTCAGGGCGATGTCCGACGTGGCGCATACCGTTACGGGCATGGAGCCGTCACCAGAGGTCCGGACAACCCTCGAGTCCGAGCAGGAGCGCCCGTCGTGGACGCGTGTGATCGGCGTCTTCGACCTCGAGACGACCGGCGTCGACGTGACCGCCGACCGGATCGTGACAGCCCACGTCGGCTTGCTGGACGCGCAGGGCTCGGTCATCCTCGCCAGGGACTGGATAGCCGACCCCGGCATCGAGATCCCCGACGCGGCCGCGGCCATCCACGGCGTCACCACCGAACACGCGCGCGCTCTCGGTGCACCGGCGGGCGATGTCGTGGAGCAGATCGTCGACGTGCTGCGATCGCTGCTGGATGCCGGCATCCCCGTCGTCGCCTACAACGCGGCCTACGACTTCTCGCTGCTCGCCGCCGAAGCCGTGCGTCATGCGGTGACGCCGCTGCGCGACCCCTCGCCGGTCATCGACCCGCTGATCATCGACAAGACGTACGACCGTTACCGCCGCGGAAAGCGGACGCTCGCGGCGGTGGCCGAGCACTACGCCGTCCCGCTCGTTGACGCGCATCACGCGTCCGCCGATGCCGTCGCCGCCGGCCGGCTGGCCCAGGCGCTGGCCGCGCGCTTCGCGGGATTGCTTCCGCCCCGCGCCGAGGAGCTGCACACGCGGCAGATCGCCTGGGCTCGCGCTCAGGCGGCGAGTCTGACCGAGTACTTCATCCGCATCGGCCGGCTTGATCCTCAAGACCAGGTCGACGGCGGCTGGCCGATCCGGTGATCAGCCGACAGAGGTCGCATACGCGAAAGGCCCCGCCGGAGCGGGGCCTTTCGTGGGGGCTGCGAGTCAGTTGCTCGAGGAGCCGCCGAAGTTCTTGAAGCGCTGGTTGAACTTCTCGACGCGACCGGCCGAGTCCATGATGCGCTGCTTGCCCGTGTAGAACGGGTGCGAAGCCGACGAGATCTCGACGTCGATGACGGGGTACTCCACACCGTCGAGCTCGATGGTCTTGTCGGAGGTGACCGTCGAACGGGTCAGGAACGTCTCGCCCGAGCCGAGGTCGCGGAACACGACGGCCTGGTAGTCGGGGTGGGTGTCAGTCTTCATGGTGATCCTCTGAGGAGTGGTGCACTGGATTTTGCCAGGGCGTCAAAGTCTGCGGTGCGAACGCACCAAGGATCGATTCTATCAGCCCCGAGCCCGCACGCGGAATCGCGTTCGCCGTCGCCGCTACGACGTCGCCGCTACGAGGTCGCCCTGGCGGTGTAGCGACCGGCGTCGGCCGTCAGCGTGATCGGCACTCCGAAAGCCTCCGTGAGGTTCTCCGAGGTCAGCGCCTCCGCGAGCGGACCGGCCGAGACCACACGTCCGTCGCGCAGGAGGAGCACGTGGGTGAACCCCACCGGAATCTCCTCGACGTGGTGGGTCACCATGACCATCGCGGGCGTCGTCGGAGCCTGCGCGTACCCGCCGAGAAGGATCAGCAGCTCTTCGCGGGCGCCGAGGTCGAGGCTCGCGGCGGGCTCGTCCAGCAGCAGCAGCTCAGGGTCGGTCATGATCGCGCGAGCGATCTGCACCCGCTTCTGCTCGCCGTCCGACAGCGTCCCGAAGGTGCGGTCGGCGAGGTGGTCAAGCCGCCACTCCGCGAGGACGCGGAGCGCACGGCGCTCGTCGATATCCTCGTACGCCTCGTTCCACCGGCCCACCACGGAGTACGCAGCGGTGAGCACGACGTTCAGCACGGTCTCCTCGGCCGGCACGCGCCGAGCCATCGCCGACGAGGCGAATCCGATGCGCGGACGCAGCTCGAACACGTCGGTGCGGCCGAGCTGTTCGCCCAGGATCGTGACCCTCCCGGACGTGGGGTGGACCAGCGTGTCGGCCAGCTGCAGCAGCGTGGTCTTGCCTGCGCCGTTGGGCCCCAGGATCACCCATCGCTGGTCGTCCTCGACCGACCAGTCCAGGTGGTCGACGATGTTGCGGGCGTTTCTGCGGACGACGACGTCGGAGAACTCGAGCACCTGCGGCATGCTTCCAGCCTATCGGCGGATGCCGGCGACCTCCGCGTACAGGGCCGCCGTGGCGTCGGCGATCGACCCCCAGCTGAAGTCGTTCGTCGCCCTCGCGCGGCCGGCGGCTCCGTACTGCGCCGCGCGCTCCGGATCGCTCACCACCTCGGTCAGGACCCGCGCGAGATCCTCGACGTACCGGTCGGGATCCAGCGGAGTGCCGGTGCCGTCCTGCACCTGCTCGATCGGCACGAGCCGCCCGGTCACCCCGTCGAGGACGACCTCGGGGATGCCGCCGGTCGCCGTCCCGACGACGGCGGCGCCGCACGCCATCGCCTCGAGGTTCACGATGCCCAGCGGCTCGTAGATCGAGGGGCAGACGAAGGTCGTCGCGGCGGTCAGCACCGCGCACAGCTCGTGGCGCGGCAGCATCCGGTCGATCCACACGACTCCCTGCCGGGTCTCCTGCAGCCGGCGCACCAGACCTTCGACCTCAGCCATGATCTGCGGAGTATCCGGCGCGCCCGCACACAGGATCACCTGCACGTCCGCGGGCAGGCGCCCGGCGGCGCGGAGGAAATACGGCAGTCCCTTCTGCCGGGTGATCCGCCCGACGAAGACCACCGACGGCTTGGTCGGGTCGATCCCGAGCTGAGTGAGCAGTGCAGGATCCTCGACGGGATGCCACGCCTCGACGTCGATGCCGTTGTAGATCACCCGCACCTTGGCCGGATCCAGACCGGGGTAGCTGCGCAGGATGTCGGTGCGCATGCCGTCGCTGACCGCGACGATCGCCGCAGCCCCCTCGTAGGCCGTCTTCTCGATGTAGCTCGACACGGCGTAGCCGCCGCCGAGCTGTTCCGCTTTCCACGGCCGGAGCGGCTCGAGACTGTGCGCCGTGACGATGTGAGGGATCCCGTGCAGAAGCGAGGCGAGGTGGCCGGCGAAATTCGCGTACCAGGTGTGACTGTGGACGACATCGGCGCCGGCGACGTCGGGGACGATCTCCAGATCGATGCCGAGCGTCTGGATCGCGCCGTTGGCCTCGGCGAGCTCGGCCGGCACACCGTAGGCGGTCGTGGCGTCCTCGTCGCGCGACGCGCCGAAAGCGCGGACCCGCACGTCCATCTGCTCGCGAAGGGCTTTGACGAGCTCGGTGACGTGCACTCCGGCCCCGCCGTAGATCTCCGGCGGATACTCCTTGGTGATGATGTCGACTCGCATGCCCTCACGCTAGTACCCGGGTCGAACTGCGGCATAGGGTGGTGCCATGCCATCAGCGCCGAAGGTTTTCGGAATCATCCTCGCCGGCGGCGAGGGAAAGCGACTCATGCCTTTGACGGCGGATCGGGCCAAGCCCGCCGTGCCGTTCGGGGGTCAGTACCGGCTCATCGACTTCGCGATCTCCAACCTGATCAACTCGGGTCTGAGGCAGCTCGTCGTGCTGACCCAGTACAAGTCGCACAGCCTCGACCGGCACATTTCGCAGACGTGGCGCATGTCGCCGCTGCTGGATTCGTACGTCGCCTCCGTTCCCGCGCAGCAGCGCCTGGGCAAGCGCTGGTTCTCCGGCTCCGCGGACGCGATCCTCCAGAGCCTGAACCTCATCAACGACGAGAAGCCCGACATCGTCGTGGTGATCGGCGCGGACCACGTCTATCGCATGGACTTCCGGCAGATGCTGGACAGCCACATCCAGTCCGGGGCACGGGCGACGGTCGCCGGCATCCGGCAGCCGCTGTCGCTGGCCAACCAGTTCGGCGTGATCGACGTCGACGAGAAGGACCCCGCGAAGATCCGCGAGTTCCTCGAGAAGCCTCAGGATGCGCAGGGACTCAGTGACGCGCCGCACGAAGTGCTCGCCTCGATGGGCAATTACATCTTCGACACCGACGCTCTGATCGAGGCCGTCGAGTCCGACGGCGAGCTGCCGACGTCGAACCACGACATGGGCGGCGACATCATCCCGTATTTCGTGGGGCGCGGTGAAGCAGGCGTCTACGACATGAAGCGAAACGACGTGCCGGGCTCGACCGACCGCGACCGCGACTACTGGCGGGATGTGGGGACGATCGACTCGTTCTTCGACGCCCACATGGACCTGATCTCCACACTGCCGATCTTCAACCTGTACAACATGCAGTGGCCGATCCACTCGCAGACGGTCAACTCCCCGCCGGCGAAATTCGTCCGGGATTCGGTCGGGCGGATCGGAAACGCGATCGACTCCGTCGTCTCGCTCGGCTCCGTGCTTTCCGGCACGCACCTCGAGCGCAGCGTCGTAGGGCCGTGGACGCTCGCCGGCGGCGGCTCGACCATCACGGATTCCGTGCTGTTCGATCACGTGCGCGTCGGCCAGGGCGCGCGCATCCACCGCGCGATCCTCGACAAGAACGTCAGCCTCGCGGACGGCGCGACGGTCGGTGTGGATCGCGACCGCGACATCGCACGCGGGTTCACCGTCACCGACAGCGGACTGACGGTGGTGGGCAAGGGCGTGCGCGTCGAGGCCTGACGCGCACCGCTAGCGTGGAGGCGTGCCCACGCCCGCCGCGCGCTTCCTCGTCGTCCTGGACGCCGATTCCACCCTCATCCGCAACGAGGTCATCGAGCTTCTGGCGGACGAGGCCGGCCGCGGCGCGGAGGTCGCTGCGGCGACCGAGGCCGCGATGCGCGGCGACGTGGACTTCGCCACCAGTCTGCGGGCCCGCGTCGGCGTGCTGAGCGGTGTTCCGACCGCGGCCTTCGGCCGGGTTCTGGCCCGCATCGAGCCGACGCCCGGTGCGCGGGAGCTCATCAGCGCCGTGCACGAGCGCGGCGGCCGCGTCGGAGTCGTCTCCGGCGGATTCCACGAGATCCTCGACACGATCGCGCCGAGCCTCGGTGTCGACGTGTGGCGCGCGAATCGCCTCGCCACACGGGACGGCGCGCTCACCGGTTCGGTCGACGGCGCAATCGTGGATGCCGAGGCGAAGGCCGCCGCACTGCGGGAATGGGCGGCCGAGGCGGGGCTCGCCCTGAACCGGACCATCGCGATCGGCGACGGCGCCAACGACCTGCGCATGATGGCCGCGGCGGGCCTGGGACTCGCGTTCAACGCGAAGCCCGCCGTGCGCGATCGCGCGCACCTGGTGATCGGCCGCGTGGATCTGCGCGAGGTCCTCCCGCTGCTCCCGTGACGATGTCGGCACCGCTGGCTAGGGTCGGCTCATGGATATCATCCTCGTTCCCGGGCTCTGGCTCGATGCATCGTCGTGGGCCGACGTCACCCCCGCACTGGAGAAGGCCGGCCACACCGTCCACCCGCTGACCCTGCCCGGCGTGGGCGCCCCTCAGGGCGATTCCGCCCACCTCGGCATCGCCGATTGGGTCGACGCGGTCGTCGACGAGATCGACGCGCTGCCCGGACTGGTCGTGCTCGTCGGCCACAGCGGCGGGGGCAACGTGGTCTACGGTGCCGCCGACGCGCGGCCCGAGCGCGTGGCGCGCGTCGTCTTCGTCGACACCTTCCCGCCCGGCGACGGCGGATCGATCTGGGAGTTCCCCGTGGTCGACGGCGTGGTGCCCTTTCCGGGCTGGGACTTCTTCGAGGAGCAGGAGGTGGCCGACCTCGATGAGGAGACGCGCGCGAGGGCAGCGGCCGGCGCGAAGTCCGTTCCGGCCAAGATCCCGACCGACCCGCTGCTGCTGACGGACACGCGCCGCCGGCAGGTGCCGGTCACCATGCTCACGGGAACGGTGCCCGCGGAGGAGATCCGCGGCATCATCGCCTCCGCGCCGGACTGGGCGGGCGAACTCGTGGCGGTGCAGAACCTCGACATCATCGAGCTGCACTCCGGGCACTGGCCGCAGTTCTCACAGCCCGAGAACCTGGCGTCCGCGATCGTGACCGCGGTCGGGCGCTGAGAGGGCTCCCGGCTCAGTGACCCATCCCGAGGCCGCCGTCGACCGGGATGACGGCTCCGGAGATGTACGCGGCATCGTCTGAGGCGATCCACGCCACGACCCCCGCGACCTCGTCCGTGGTCGCGAAGCGCCCCGCGGGAATGTTCTTCTTGTACTCCGCCTGCGTGGCCTCCGGCAGCGCGGCGGTCATGTCGGTCTCGATGAAGCCCGGGGCGACGACGTTCGCCGTGATGCCGCGGGCGCCGAGTTCTCGGGTGAGCGAGCGCGCGAAACCTACCAGGGCGCTCTTGGAGGCTGCGTAGTTGATCTGGCCGGCGGATCCGTACAGGCCCACGACGCTCGAGATGAGGACGACCCGCCCCCAGCGTGCGCGCAGCATGCCCTTCGAAGCGCGCTTCACGACGCGGAAAGCGCCTCCGAGGTTCGTCGCCACCACGCTGTCGAAGTCGTCCTCGGTCATCCGCATCAGCAGGGTGTCCTTCGTGATCCCCGCGTTCGCCACCACGATCTCGACCGGACCCAGCTTCGCCTCCACTTCGGTGAACGCGGCATCCACGGCGGCGGCATCCGTCACATCCGCCCGTACGGTGAGCGTGCCCGCGGGTCCGTCCCCGGAACGGGCCGTGATCGCGACGCGATAGCCCTCGGCGACGAAGCGCTCGGCGATGGCGCGGCCGATGCCGCGGTTGCCGCCTGTGACCAGGACGACGCGATCGGTGGACATGATTCTCTCCCGGAGGGCGGTGCCCGGTCGGAGGCAGGGTGGACCGGACCAGCCTAGCGGGGCACGGTTTGACAGCCCCGGCACGCACTGCGACGCTGTAAGCGCATCCGACGAAAGGCTCTCCCGTGACCGATCCGAACAACGACGGCAGCACTCCGGTTCCGCCTCCGGCGCCGCCCGCCTACGATGCACCGCCCCCCGCGGCGGGCTATGGCGCCCCGCAGCCCCCGGCTTACGGGTCAGCGCCCGCGTACGGCCAGGCGCCTCCGGCATACGGCGCGTCGCCGGCGTACGGCTCGGCCCCCGGTTACGCGGCGCCGTACGGTGCCTACGCCCCCGTCAAGACGAACACGCTCGCGATCATCTCGCTGGTCGCCTCGATCGTGGGCTTCATCTGGATCCTGCCCTTCATCGGGTCGCTCGCGGGCGTCATCATGGGACACATCTCGCTGCGTCAGATCGCGGCGAACGGTGAGAAGGGCCGCGGCATGGCCCTGGCGGGTCTCATCGTCGGCTACGCCGGACTCGCTCTGTTCGTGATCGGGGTCATCGCGTTCATCGCCTTCTTCGCGTTCGCCGCCTCCCAGGGTGTGTCGTACAGCAGCTGAGCCGCAGGCTGCTCATCGATACGCTCGGAAGCGGCCGCGTCTCCTCTCAGCGGGCGTAGCCTTGACTCACCGTGAAGAGCACGCCGAAGGCCCAGTCTGCGACGTCGTTGCCGGAAGCACCGCGCGACGACGAGCATCGGCGTTCCAGTCGATATCTGGTGATGATGGGCATCCGCATCGCGTGCTTCATCCTCATGGTCGTGATCACTCCGTACGGCTGGTACACGTGGGTGTTCGGCATCGCCGCGTGCGTGCTGCCCTACTTCGCCGTCGTTCTCGCGAATGTCGGATCGGACGTCGCCCGCACCGCGGTGGTCAACCCGGAGCGGGCGCTGCCGGCGACGCCGTCCGAGCGATTGGAGCCGACCGACAGCGGTGCTCCGGTCATCCGCATCGAGGAGTCCCGCGCGATCGGGGAACGACGCGACAGCGCGGACGGGGCGGCGTGACCGAAGGGCGGGAACCGGCGTTCGGCGTGCCCGCCGAGGTTGATCCTCCCGCCACGTGCTCCCGCGCGGGCTGCCGCGAGGCGGCGTCGTGGCGCGTGGAGTGGCGCAATCCTCGGATCCACTCCCCCGAACGACGCAAGGTCTGGGTCGCGTGCGACGAACACCGCGACTTCCTCCGGGATTACCTCGCCGCGCGGGACTTTCCGGTAGCCGTCCTTCCGCTGCCCGCAGCAGCCGGAGGCACGTCGTGAGCCGCCGCGCCGCGGCGCCCGCCGCCGTGCGATGGACCGCCTATGTCGGGGTCGCTGTGGTGTTCGCGATCGCCTGCGCGTTCCTGTCGAATTGGCAGTTCACCCGCAACGCCGACCGATCGGCGCAGCTGGAGCTCGTCGCGCGCAATTACGATGCCCAACCGGTGCCGCTCGCCGAAGTCATCTCCGCCGGCGGGGAGCTCGCCCCGGGCGATGAGTGGCGTCCGGTTCAGCTGGAGGGCGAGTACCTCGCCTCCGACCAGCTCCTCGTGCGCAACCGGCCGCACGGGGGGACGGCGGCGTTCGAAGTGCTGGTGCCCTTCCGGCTCGACGACGGCCGGGTGCTCCTCATCGACCGCGGCTGGGTGCCGCCGGGCGAGGACCAGCCGCTTCCGGATCGGATTCCCGCACCGCCGTCCGGCGCCACCACTGTGGTCGCGCGCCTGCGTCCGGCCGAGCCCCTCCCGTCTTCGGGGCGGTCCGCGCCGGAGGGGCAGGTCCCGTCGATCAACACGGATCTGGTGGTCGACGCGATCAGCCCCGCCGGCAAGGATCTGGAGCGGAGCGCGTACGCGATCATGGTGAGCGAGGATCCCGCGCCGACGACGCGGCCGGCTGCGCTCTCCGCCCCCTCCGAGGATCCCGGACCGCATCTGTCGTATGCGATCCAGTGGATCCTGTTCGCCATCATGGGCTTCGTTTTCATCGGATACGTGATCCGCACCGAACGCCGGCACCGCCGCGAGGATGCGGAGGATCGGGCACGAGGCGTCGAGCCTTCCGCACGCGATCGTGCACCGGCCGCGCGGACGGACCGGGACATGCAGGACGAGGACTCGATCCTGGATGCCGCTGGTCGCTGACCACGTCGACGCCAGCGAGATCGGTCTTCACAGGCATTGCCCGCGCGGTTGTCGAGTAGCGAGCGTCAGCGAGCGTATCGAGACACTTGATCACGCGAGCGTGATCAAGTCCTGGTAGTCGCGGTTCCAGAGGTCCTCGACGCCGTCGGGGAGGATCAGCACGCGCTCGGGGTTCAGCGCTTCGACGGCCCCCTCATCGTGCGAGACGAGCACGACGGCGCCTTCGTAGTGCGAGAGCGCCCCGAGGATCTCTTCGCGGGAGGCGGGGTCGAGGTTGTTGGTCGGCTCGTCCAGGAGCAGCATGTTGGCGCTGGAGACCACCAGCGTCGCGAGCGAGAGCCGCGTCTTCTCACCGCCGGAAAGCACTCCGGCCGGCTTGAGCACGTCGTCGCCGGTGAAGAGGAACGAGCCCAGCACCTTCCGCGCCTCGGTGGCGTTGATGTCCGGGGCGGCCGACATCATGTTCTCGAGCACCGAGCGCGACACGTCCAGGTTCTCGTGCTCCTGCGCGTAGTAGCCGATCTTCAAGCCGTGGCCGGGCTCGAGCTGCCCCGTGTCGGGCTTGTCGACCCCGGCGAGGATGCGCAGCAGCGTCGTCTTTCCCGCACCGTTCAGTCCCAGCACCACGACCTTGGAGCCGCGGTCGATCGCGAGGTCAACATCGGTGAAGATCTCCAGTGACCCGTACGATTTCGACAGCCCCGAGGCCATGAGCGGCGTCTTGCCGCACGCGGCCGGCTTCGGGAAGCGCAGCTTGGCGACACGTTCCACCTGACGCACTTCGTCCAGGCCCGAGAGCATCTTCTCGGCCCGCGCAACCATCTGGTGGGCGGCGGCCGCCTTCGACGCCTTGGCGCCGAATCGCGCAGCCTGCAACTGCAGCTGAGTCGCCTTCTTCTCGACGTTGACGCGCTCCTTCTTGCGGCGCTCCTCGTCGGCCACCCGCTGGCGGAGGTAGTTCTTCCAGTTCATGTTGTAGACGTCGATCACCTGGCGGTTCGCATCCAGGTAGAACACCCGGTTGACCGTCTCGCCGACCAGCTCCACGTCGTGGCTGATCACGATCAGCCCGCCCTTGTAGTTCTTCAGGAACTCGCGCAGCCACACGACGCTGTCCGCGTCCAAGTGGTTGGTCGGCTCGTCCAGGATCATCGAATCGGCATCCGAGAAGAGGATCCGAGCCAGTTCGATGCGGCGACGCTGACCACCGGAGAGCGTTTTGAGCGGCTGGTCCAGGATGCGGTCGGGAAGCGACAGGTTATGCGCGATGGAGGCCGCCTCGGCCTCCGCCGTGTAGCCGCCGAGGGCTTCGAAGCGCTCGGTGAGGCTGCTGTACCGCTTCATCGCCTTCGCGGCGACGTCGGCGTTCTCGTCGCCCATCTGCAGCGATGCCTCGTGCATGCCGATCGCGAGCGAGCCGAGGCCGCGCGCGTCCAGGATGCGCGTGCGTGCGAGCATCTCCGGATCCCCCGTGCGCGGGTCCTGAGGGAGATACCCCAGCTCGCCGGAGCGGTCGACCCGGCCGTTCGCCGGGAGCAGGTCTCCGGCGAGGACTTTGGTCAGCGTGGTCTTTCCCGCGCCGTTGCGGCCGACCAGACCCACCTTGTCGCCGTTGCTGACACGGAAGGACACATCCGCCATGAGCACGCGTGCGCCCACGCGGATCTCGAGATCGTGCACGGCGAGCACAGCGAAGGTCCGTTTCGTAGAGGGGTGTGCGGCCGAGGGGCCGATCTCCCAGTCTACGGGGACCCGCCTGGGCGATCGCCCGATGCTCAGTCGGCGACCGAGATGGCAAGCTGAGCCGATGCACCGCGATACGTGGTCCAGTTCAGCGTGTAGTCGCCGTCCGCCGGGGACGGCACGGTGAAGCAGAGGGGGTAATCGTCGATCCCCTCGTTGATGTCGAAGACCGTGTACACGGTCCCGATCTGCGCGGCGGCCGTGCCGTCCGGCAGTGTGAGAGATGCGGCCAACGGAGTGTCGCCGCCGACGATGGAGACGGCTTCGCTGATGTCGCCCCAGATCACGAGGGCCGCCTCGTCTTCGCCGCCGGGCTCATACCAGAAGCGACCTGATTGGGCCGGACCGTAATCATCCACGTCCGCGCACGCCCAGGGCAGGACCTGTGCTGAGGTCGCCGTGAACGTGAGCCCCCCGCCGTCGGCAACACCTGAGGCGATGACATCGAACGGCTCGGTGCCCTCCGGCTCCGAGTCGTCCCCGAGCGGCACCGACCAGGTGGCATAGCCCGGGCCGCCCAGCACGAGTCGGGCACGGGACAGGTCGACGGCGGCGTCCGGAGCGAGCTGGAAGGTCAGGTCGATCGACGTCGACGACGAGGGGACCGCCACCGATGAGATGACGGAGACCGGCGTCGGAGCGCCCCCGCCCGTGTCGAGCAGGACGTACTCCGCGAGGTCGGCGCCGAAGGACTCGGTATTGGCGGTGTTCTCCACAACTGTCGTGAGGACCACTTCTCCCGTCGCCGGGTCGTAGGCGGCGGCATCCACCGTCACGTGGTTTCCCGCGAGCCACCCGGCCGCTCTCGGCGCGGTCGACTGCGCCACGGGGCCGGACTCAGGGGTCGGAGAGGCCGAGGCCGACGGTTGCGGTGCGGTATCGGTCGCGGGCGCGCCGGCGCAGCCGGCGACGGCGAGGACCACGCCGCAGGTGATGGCTGCGGCGACCGTCGCGCGATGCGCGCCGGCTCGGCGAGGCATGCGACGGCGTGCAGGTTCATGAGACATGGGCGTTCCTCCGACTCGGAGGAGCACGAAGCCCGGCCGTTGATACACCGGGACCGCTGGCATCCGGGGGCGCGATGGCGCAGGCGGATGCCGTCGGCCGCCTCGCCCTGCCCTGCGCGGCGGCTCGGAGGGCCGGCTCTAGGATGAGTCGCGACAACGCTGCACCAATGCCGGCCCGCGTGGCCGCCCGCCGAAGGAGACCCATGTCCTCGATCGCCGCCGTTCCGGCACTGCCCGCTCGTCGGCGAGTGCTCGCCGACGTCATCGCGCGTCCGTCGAGCCGAGCACGCGCGTTCGCCGTCGACGCGGCCCTCGTGCTGGCCGGCGCGGCCGTCGTCGCTCTGCTCGCTCAGGTCGAGATCCCGCTGTGGCCCGTTCCGATCACGGGTCAGACGCTGGGCGTCATCATCGTCGGCGCGTCCCTGGGCGCATGGCGAGGCGCCGCCGCCCTCACGACGTACATGGTGCTCGGACTGGCTGGGCTGCCGATCTTCGCGGGCTTCACCGGGTCCCTGCTCGCTGTCGCCAAGCCCAGCTTCGGATTCGTCATCGGCTTCATCTTCTCTGCGTTCGTCGCAGGCTGGTTCGCCGAGCGGGCGTGGGATCGTCGGCCGGCGCTGGCGTTCGTGGGCTTCGCGGCCGCGAGTGCCGTGCCGTTCGTGTTCGGCATCCCGTATCTCGCGTTCGTGCTGAACGTCACCCTGGGCCTGGATCTCTCCTTCGTCGAGATCCTGCAGGCGGGCCTCTTCCCGTTCATCCTCGGCGGCCTGGTCAAGGCGGGAATCGCCGCGCTGGTCATCCCCGGAGCGTGGGCACTCGTGCGCAAGGCGGACGCCGCGAAGAAGGGCTGAACCTCGGCGGGATTCGCATCCTCTGCGGTCGCTAAGTAAGGTAAGGGTTACCTAACACGCTTACCGATGCTGATCGACACGGAGGATCTCGTGCCCCGCACCCGTACCGCCGCCGCCCTCGCGGTCGCCGCTCTGACCACCCTCGTCCTGACCGGCTGCGCGGGACAGAGCACCGCCGACGCGGAAGCCGTCGACGTCGCCGCCGCTGCCGATGGGGACTTTCCCGTCACCGTCGAGCACGCCTTCGGCCAGACCACGATCGACGCGCAGCCCGAGCGCATCGCCACCGTGGCATGGGCCAACCACGAGGTGCCCCTCGCGCTCGGCGTCGTTCCGGTCGGCATGAGCAAGGCCACCTGGGGCGACGATGACGGCGACGGTGTGCTGCCCTGGGTGGAGGACCGGCTCGACGAGCTGGGAGCTGACACGCCCGTCCTGTTCGACGAGACCGACGGGATCGATTTCGAAGCGGTCGCCGACACTCAGCCGGATGTCATCCTCGCGGCCTACTCGGGACTGACGCAGGAGGAGTACGACACCCTGTCCAAGATCGCCCCGGTCGTCGCCTACCCCGACGTCGCGTGGGGGACCTCGTACGAGGACATGATCCGGCTCAACTCCGCCGCGATCGGACGCGCTGACGAAGGCGATCGGCTGATCGAGGATCTCGACGCCGAAGTCCAGACCGCGCTGGCCGAGTACCCCGAGCTGGCCGCGTCGAAGGTCCTCTTCTCCTTCCTCGACCCCGCCGACTTCAGCCAGATCGGGTTCTACACCTCGCTGGACACCCGACCCGGGTTCCTCACCGCCCTCGGGCTGCCGGAACCGTCGGTCGTCGCACAGGAGTCCGCCGGATCTGACCTGTTCTACCTGTCGGTCAGCTCGGAAGAGGCAGACCGCTTCGCGGATGTCGACGTGTTCGTGACCTATGGCGACCCGGACGGCGACATCGTCGCGCAGCTGCAGGCGGACCCGCTGCTCTCGCAGATCCCGGCGATCGCCGACGGCCGCATCGCCGTGCTGGAGAACTCCACACCGCTCGCCGCCTCGGCCAACCCCTCGCCGCTGTCGATCGGCTGGGGCATCGACGAGTACTTCGCGCTGCTCGCGGCTTCCCTGCGCTGAAGCCGTGACCCTCACGCCGACCACGACGCCGTCGCCGGATGCCGCTGCACTGCGGCGCCCGGCGGCGGTGCGGGCCGCCTGGCTCGCCGGAGCCACCCTGACACTGGTCGTGCTGTGCATGCTGTCCGTTGCGCTGGGAGCCCGCGAGGTGACGCTGCCGGAGATCCTCGGCGGACTGACCGGTGATGTGCGTGGCGTCTCCGAAGCAGCCGTCGTGGCCCGGGTTCCTCGCACGGTGCTGGCGCTCCTGGTCGGCGCCTCCCTCGGCCTCGCCGGCGCCGGCATGCAAGCGGTCACACGCAACCCGCTCGCCGATCCCGGCATCCTCGGGGTCTCCGGGGGTGCGGCCCTGGCCGTGGTCATCGGGATCGTCTTCTTCGGCCTCACCGACCCGACCGTCTACCTGTTCGTCGCCATCTCGGGCGCAGCCGTCGCTGCCGTGTTCGTATACGGGGTCGGCTCGCTGGGCGGCGGGGGGGCGACTCCGCTCAAGCTGACCCTCGCCGGTGCGGCGATCTCCGCCGCATTCGCCTCACTCACCAGCGCCCTCCTGCTGCCGCGGGTCGATGCCATGGAGACCTTCCGGTTCTGGCAGATCGGAGGGGTAGGCGGCGCCACGTGGGATCGCATCACGCTGGTGCTTCCCGCGCTGCTCGTCGGCGCGCTCGTCTGCTTCCTCTGCGCCCGCGGCATGAACTCCCTCGCCCTCGGGGACGACCTGGCGGCGGGGCTCGGCGAGAACGTGTTCCGCACGCGCCTGATCGCTGCCGCCGGCGCGGTCATCCTCTGCGGCGCGGCCACGGCCGTGGCGGGCCCGATCGCCTTCGTCGGTCTCGTCATTCCCCACCTGTGCCGCCTCCTCGTCGGCACGGATCACCGGTGGCTGCTCCCGTTCTGCGCGGTCGCCGGTGCCGCACTTCTGGTCGCCGCCGACGTGATCGGGCGCGTCGTCGCTCGCCCTGAGGAGATCGAGGTGGGCATCATCACGGCCTTCATCGGCGCTCCGGTCTTCATCTGGATCGTCCGCCGCCAGAAGGTGCGCGAACTGTGAGCGTGCAGAGTGTCCTCTCCTCACCGACGGATATGCGGGCCGTCCGTACGGGAGCACGCCTGCGTCGTCGGCATCTCGCCGGCATCACGACGCTGCTGACCATCCTCATCGTGGTGATTTTCGCGGTGACGCTCATGATCGGCGGCACCTTCTACAGTCCTGCCGACGTGCTCAGGGTGCTGCTGGGCGAGTCGGTGCCGGGCGCATCGTTCACCATCGGCGAGCTGCGCCTCCCCCGCGCCACTCTGGGCCTGCTGGCCGGATTCGCCTTCGGAATCGCAGGGGTCACCTTCCAGACCATGCTCCGAAACCCGCTCGCCTCACCCGACATCATCGGCATCAGCTCGGGAGCGAGCGTCGCCGCGGTGTTCGGCATCATCGTCCTCGCCCTCGACGAGACCGCGGTGTCCCTCCTCGCGCTCGCGGGCGCACTCGCCACCGCCGCGGTGATCTACCTGCTCTCCCACCGCGGCGGCTTCGCCGGCATCCGCCTGATCCTCATCGGCATCGGCGTCGCGGCGATGCTGGACAGCGCTGTGACCTACGTCCTGTCCCGCGCTGCGGCGTGGGATCTGCAGACGGCGATGCAATGGCTGACTGGCAGCCTGAACGGCGCCACCTGGCCGGGCATCCTGCCGCTGGCAGCGGCGAGTGCGGTGATGGTTCCGCTCCTGCTGTCCCAGAGCCGAGGACTCGGGATGCTGCGCCTCGGCGATGACACCGCGATGAGTCTCGGCGTCGATCTCACGCGCACGCGCGTGCTGCTCGTCGTCTCCGCGGTCGCCCTCCTGGCATTCGCCACCGCCGCGAGCGGCCCGATCGCGTTCGTCGCCTTCATGGCCGGTCCGATCGCCGCGCGCCTGGTCGGCGCCGGCGCCACCCCCCTGCTGCCCGCGGGGCTCATCGGGGCTCTTCTGGTGCTGGTGGCCGACCTGGTCGGTCAGTTCGCGTTCGACACCCGCTACCCGGTCGGCGTGATCACCGGCGCGATCGGGGCACCGTATCTCGTCTTCCTGCTCATCAGGATCAATCGCTCGGGAGGGTCACGATGACCGAACCACACAGCCTGTCTGCCGAGGCGCTGCGGCTCGGATACGGCGAGCGGACGATCGTCGACGGCCTCGACCTGCACGTGCCCGCCGGGCGCATCACCGCGATCGTCGGCGCGAACGGCTGCGGTAAATCGACGCTGCTGCGCGCGCTCGCCCGCCTCATCGTTCCGCGCGCGGGGCGGGTCGTCCTGGACGGCAAGGCACTGCACGACCGTCCGACCAAGGAGGTGGCGCGGATGCTGGGCCTCCTGCCGCAGGCGCCGGTCGCGCCCGAGGGGATCGTGGTGTCCGACCTCGTCGGGCGAGGCCGGCATCCCCATCAGCGCCTGCTCGCCCGCTTCACCGCCCACGATTACGACATCGTCGCCGAGTCGCTCGCCGCGACCGGCATCTCCGAGTTCGCCGATCGGCCCGTCGACGAGCTGTCCGGCGGCCAGCGTCAGCGCGTCTGGATCGCGATGGCACTCGCGCAGCAGACCGACATCCTGCTGCTCGACGAGCCGACCACGTTCCTGGACCTCGCCCACCAGGTCGAAGTGCTGGATCTGCTCACCGATCTGAACCGCCAACGCGGCACGACGATCGTCATGGTGCTGCACGACCTGAACCTGGCCGCACGCTACGCCGATCACCTCTTCGCGATGCGCGACGGGGCCATCGTGGCAAGCGGCGCACCCTCCGCGATCGTGACGAGCGGGCTGATCCGAGAAGTCTTCTCTCTCGACGCGGTCGTCGTGCCCGATCCTGTCTCGGGAACGCCCATCGTCGTTCCCCGCGGACGCCACCACCTGCTCACCCCACCGATCGAGGAGCATCGTGCCCACCACCGCTGAGCCCATCGCCGCCGACACGACGGCTCCGCCGACGATGCGGTTCTTCCGGTCGCGCGTGTCCGCCATCACCGACCTGACCCCGAGTTTCCGTCGCTTCACCTTCACGGGCTCCGACATGGCCGATTACGGCGACCCGGGCTTCGACCAGCGGGTGAAGGTAGTCTTCCCCACCGACGCGATCGGCCTCGAGGCGATGCCGACGGGTGATGACTGGTACACCCGGTGGCGGGAGCTGCCGGAGCACGAACGCCCGCCGTTTCGCACCTACACGACGCGCCGTGTCCGCGGGCAGGCGGGTGAAGTCGACATCGACATGGTCGCGCACGATGTGGCAGGCCCGGCGTCCGTCTGGATCGACCGCGCCGTCGTCGGCGGCGAAGTCCTGATCCTGGCACCGACCACCGCGCACACCGGCGTCAGCTACGGCATCGACTTCGTGCCGCCGGCGCGCACCGATTCCCTGCTGCTCGCCGGCGACGAGACCGCCGCGCCGGCGATCGCCGTCATCCTCGAGCAGCTTCCGGTCGATGCCACCGGAGTGGTCGTGCTGGAACTCCCCCACCCCGACGACATCGGCTACCTGCCGCATCATCCCGGTTTCGAGTACCGCATCACCGCGCGCGGCGACGCTGAGCGCCACAGTCACCTGGTCCCGGCGGTGCGGGCCGCCGCGGCGAGGCTCGTGCCACCCGGTCACGGCAGCGCGGTCGAAGAAGTCGACATCGATGCCGGCATCCTGTGGGAGGTGCCGCGGACGGCGAAGGGCGGCGCCGCCCTCAAGAGCGCACCCCTCTACGCCTGGCTGGCGGGCGAATCGGCCGCGATCAAAGCGCTGCGTCGCCACCTGGTCGCCGAGCGCGGGGTCGACCGGCGCGCCGTCGCCTTCATGGGCTACTGGCGTCTCGGTCGCGCGGAGAATTGACGCGCGTCGGATCAGTCGCGCCGGGACACCTCGTGCGCGTGCCCCAGCCGCAGCCCGGGGATCAGCGCAAGCACGGACAGGCCCGCGGCGAGCAGGAAGACCACGGGGAATCCGACACCCGTGCCGGTCAGCGCCACGAACGTGAGTCCCATCGCGGCGATCGCGACGGAGGCGCCGATCGCGTCGGAGATGGACAGCGCAGAGGAGTTGAAGCCCTGGTTCTGCGGGGTCGAGTAGGCGAGCGTCAGAACGGTCAGCCGCGGATACATCAGCCCCATGCCGGCGCCGGCGAGCCCCCATCCGGCGACGAGCGCCGCGGGCGGCAGATGCGCCCAGGCGGTCGTGGCGGCCGCCGCCAGCGCCGTGAACAGCAGCGCGCTGCCGATCAGCGTGATCCGCGTGTTTCCGATGCGATCTCCGAACGTGCCCTGCACCCACGCCGCGGCCGCCCACAGCAGCGCCGCCGCCGTGAGGCCCAGACCCGCCCACGTCGGGGAGAAGTCGTAATCGGCGATCAGCAGGTAGGGCACGTAGATCTCCGCACCGAAGAGCGCGCCGGCGATCAGTCCGCGCATGAGGATGACGCTGGGCAGCCCGCGCGCCGCGATCAGGGTGCGACGCGGCAGCAGCGGCCGTGCGGCCAGGGTGATCACGACGAGGGATGCCGCCACGGCGAGCCCCGCCCACGCGCCGAGCTCCCCCGCCAGGCTGAGGACCAGTGCGCCGAGGGCCAGCGCCACCGCACACGCGAGGCGACCGGCCACACCGCCGCCGGACGGGTGGTCGGTGTGCAGCGGGAGTCCGTGCAGCCGGACGGCCACCATGGCGAACGCGATCACGGTGAGCAGCGCGACACCGAGGAACACCCAGCGCCAGTGGAGGTACTCCGTGACGGCGCCGGCGAGGAATGGTCCGATCAGCGAGGGCACCACCCACGCCGCCGAGAATGCCGCGAAGACCCGCCCGTGCAAAGCGGACGGGTACACCCGCGCGACGACGACGTAGAGCGCCACGGTCTGCCCGCCCGTGCCGAGCCCCTGCACCAGTCTGCCGGCGACCAGCATCGGCATCGTCGTGGCGAACCCGGCGACGACCAGTCCGATCACGAACAGCGCAACCGATGCGTACAACGGTCCGCGCGGCCCCGACCGGTCGCTCCACGCGCCGGCGGCGACCATGCCGATCACACTCGTGGCGAGCGTTCCCGCGAAGGCGACGGCGTAGAGCGCCTCACCGTCCAGGTCGGCGCTCACGATCGGCATGACCGTCGTGACCGCGAGCGACTGGATCGCCGCGAGGAAGATGAGCGCCACCGCGCCGACGGTCACCCAGACGTAGCGCGCCGACCAGACGCCGGCATCCGGCACGATGGTGCCCACCGGCTCGGTCATGGCGCCACGAGCGACCCGATGCGTTCGACCGCCTGGGTCAGCACCTCCGGCGCGCAGCCGAAGTTGATTCTCACGTGCCCGCGACCCTCCTCGCCGAACAGGGGTCCCAGATGCAGCGCGACCTCGGCCTCGCGCCGGATGCGCGCCGCGGGGTTGTCCCCCCAGCCCAGCTCGGTCAGATCCACCCACGCCAGGAAGCCCGCGTCGGGAATCCGGTAGCGCGCGCCCGGCACGTGCTCCCGAAGCAGGTCCGCCAGAAGCCGCCGGTTGTGATCCAGCGCGGCCAGCAGAGCGTCGAGCCACTCGTCGCTCTCCGGCGAGAAGGCCGCGACGCCGGCGATGGCGCCGAACAGCCCGGTGCGCCACTCGATCTCATCGGGCAGCCCCCGCACCACGGCAGCTGTCTGCGGGTCGGCGGTCACCATGAGTGCGCACTTGAGGCCGGCGAGGTTGAAGGCTTTGCTCGCGCTGGTGACGGTGTAGCCGACCCGCGCCGCGGACGGCGAAGCATCCAGGAAGGGCGTGAATCGCCGGTCGGCGTGCACGAGCGGTGCGTGGATCTCGTCGCTGATGACGGTCGCGCCGTGCCGGGCCGCGATCTCGGCCAGGGCAGCGAGGCTCTCGCGCGAATGCGCGGTGCCCGTGGGATTGTGCGGGTTGCACAGCAGCACGGCCCGCGCGCCGGCGGCCATCGCGTGCTCGATGCCGGCGAGGTCGAGCTCCCACCCCGCGCCCGTGTCGGTGAGGGGCACCCGCTCCACGACCGCGCCCGCTTCGGGGACGCACTCGTAGAACGGCGGGTACACCGGAGACGTCACGACGACGCGGTCACCGGGTTCTGTCACCCGGCGCAGGATCTCCACGACGCCCATCATCACATCGCACGTGGTCCGCACGCGCTCGGGATCGACGGTCGACCCGAATCGGCGCTCGGCGAACTCGGCGTAGGCTCGCGCGATCCCGGGATCGGGCGGCGTGTACCCGGTGTCCCCGAGGTCCACCGCACGGCGGAGAGCCCGCGTGATCGCGGGCGCCGGCGCGAAGTCGGTCTCGGCCACGAAGAGGGGCAGGATCTCCGGCGGGTACTTCTGCCACTTGGTGCTCGAACGCTGTCGCAGCTGATCCAAGGGCAGAGCAGAAAGGGGGGTGACGCTCACGCTTCGAGCCTATCCACGGGGGCGGATGCCGCCGCTTCGTGCGTCAGAGAGGGAAACGAGACGCTCAGATGGCGAAGCCGAGCGCCCGCATCATGTCGCGGCCGTCGTCGGTGATGCGCTCCGGACCCCAGGGCGGCATCCACACCCAGTTGATGCGGAACCGCTCCACGACATCGTCCAGCGCCTGCGCCGTCTGCTCCTCGAGCACGTCGGTGAGCGGGCAGCCGGCGCTCGTGAGCGTCATGTGGATGACGAGGGCATCGTTCTCGTCGTCCCAGCCGAGGTCGTAGATCAGGCCCAGGTCGACGACGTTGATGCCCAGTTCGGGGTCCATCACGTCCTTGAGGGCTTCTTGGACCTCGTCGTACTTCTCGGGTGCGAGCGTCGCGGTCATGACGGGATTCTACGCTTCGCCTTCTGCGGCCGCTTCGAGAACGGGGTCGATGAACCGGTCGTAGCCTTCGTCCTCGAGGCGCTCGGCCAGTTCAGGACCGCCCTCCTCGACGATTCGGCCGGCGATCATGACGTGCACGAAGTCCGGGTGGATGTAGCGGAGGATGCGCGTGTAGTGCGTGATCAGCAGCACACCCAGATCGGTCTGCTCCTTCGCGCGGTTGACGCCCTCGGAGACGATCTTGAGCGCGTCGACGTCCAGACCGGAGTCGGTCTCGTCGAGAACGGCGATATGGGGGCGCAGCAGCTCGAGCTGCAGGATCTCATGGCGCTTCTTCTCGCCGCCGGAGAACCCCTCGTTGACGTTGCGCTGGGCGAACTTCGGATCCATGCGCAGGTTCTTCATGGATTGCTTGACGTCCTTGGTCCACGTGCGGATCGCGGGCGCCTCGCCGTCGATCGCGGTCTTCGCGGTGCGCAGGAAGTTCGTGACCGTCACCCCCGGGATCTCGACGGGATACTGCATGGCCAGGAACAGGCCGGCGCGAGCGCGCTCGTCGACGGTCATCGCGAGGACGTCCTCACCGTCGAGGGTGATCGTTCCGCCCGTGACGGTGTACTTGGGGTGGCCGGCGATCGTGTACGCGAGCGTCGACTTGCCGGAGCCGTTCGGTCCCATGATCGCGTGGGTCTGACCCGTCTTGATCGTGAGGGTGACGCCGTTGAGGATGGGCGTGGTTCCGGCATCCGTCTCGACCGTCACGTGGAGGTCGCGGATTTCGAGGACTGACATTTCAGACTTCCTTCTTCACAGCTGCTTCGTGACCGCGGGATCGATGAGGACATCGTCGCCGTCGATGGTGACCGCGAACACCGGGACCGGCTCGTACGCGGGGAGATTGAGGGGCTTTCCGGACAGCAGCGAGAACGCCGACCCGTGGGCCCAGCACTCGATCGTGTCGCCGTCGACGAAGCCTTCGGCCAGCGAGATGTCGCCGTGCGTGCACACGTCGCCAATCGCGTGGATCTCGTCGTTGGAGTCCTTGACGACGCAGATCGCGACGCCGTCGACCTCGACGCGCAGAGCGGAGTCCTGCTCGAGCTCGCTCAGAGCGCAGACGCGGGTTGCGGTCACTGCGCCGCTCCTTCCAGGGATGCCGGGGGGATCTCGCGGAGCTCGCGCTCGATCGCGCCGTGCAGCTCTTCCTCCAGAGCGGGGATGCCGAGCCGCTGCACGATGTCGCTGAGGAAGCCGACGACCACGAGCCGGCGGGCCTCGTCCTCGCTGATGCCGCGCGACTGCAGATAGAACAGCTGCTCGTCGTCGAAGCGTCCGGTCGCGCTCGCGTGACCGGCACCGCGGATGTCGCCGGTCTCGATCTCCAGGTTCGGGATCGATTCCGCCCGGGCGCCATCGGTCAGCACCAGGTTGCGGTTCGCCTCGTACGAGTCCGTCCCCACCGCCTCGGGACCGATCAGCACATCGCCGATCCAGACGCTGCGGGCGCCCACGCCCTGCAGCGCGCCCTTGTAGAGCACGTCGCCGCGGGTGTCGGGCCCCTTGTGGAAGAGGTAGACCTGACTCTCGAGATGCTGGCCGGCGTCGGAGTACGACAGGCCGTACAGCTGACCCTGCGCTCCGGCGCCCGAAAGCTCCACGCTGGGGTTCACCCGGACGACGGCGCCGCCGAAGCTGACGACGAAGTGCCGCAGGGTCGCGTCGCGATCGACGCGGGCCTGGTGGGATGCCGCGTGCACGGCGTCATCGTCCCACTGCTGCACCGACACCACGGTGAGGTGGGCGCCGTCGCGCACGAGGATCTCGATGTTCTGCGCGTGCGCGGCAGTGCCGGAGTGGCGGAGCACCACGGTGCCGCGCGAATTGGGCATCGCCTCCAGGACGACGTGCGCGTGCGCAAGCCCGCCGGTGCCGACCAGATCGATCAGGACCGGGGCGTCGAGCTCCACGTCCTGCGGGATCCGCAGCAGCGGTGCGAGCTCCTCGTGCTTCCACGCGATCGCGCTCGGCAGGTCTTCGGGGGTGAAGAACTCGCCGCGCGGGGCATCGCCGACCCGCAGCGTGAGCTGTTCGACCTCGTCGGGCGCGGACACCGTGACATCGATCACGCCCGAGGGTGCTGTCTCGTCGCGCAGCAGCGCATCGATGCGATCGATCGGGGTGTGCTTCCAGTTCACCTCGCGGCCCGATGGGCGCTCGAACGCGGACGGGTCGTAGGAGCGCGGACGCTCGGAGCGGGTCTGGATCGGAGCCCAGTTGCCGTCGGTGTGCGCGGTGGAACCCGGCACGGTCGTAGGAGGCACCGTGGCAGGTGCCTGAGTGGCCGCCGTCATCTAGCCGACCGATCCTTCCATGCCCATTTCGATGAGCTTGTTCAGCTCCATGGCGTACTCCATGGGCAGCTCGCGGGCGATGGGCTCGATGAAGCCGCGAACGATCATCGCCATGGCCTCGTCTTCGGGCATCCCGCGACTCATGAGGTAGAACAGCTGCTCTTCGCTGACCTTCGACACCGTGGCCTCATGGCCGAGCTGCACGTCGTCGACGCGGATGTCGATCGACGGGTAGGTGTCGGACCGCGAGATCGTGTCGACCAGGAGCGCGTCGCAGCGCACGGTGTTGGCGGAGTGGTGGGCATTGGCGTCCACGCGCACCTCGCCGCGGTAGCCGGCGCGACCGCCACCACGGGCGATGGACTTGGAGACGATGGAGGACTGCGTGTACGGCGCCATGTGGATCATCTTGGCGCCGGCATCCTGGTGCTGGCCGGGGCCGGCGAACGCGACGGAGAGGGTCTCACCCTTGGCGTGCTCGCCGACGAGGAAGATCGACGGGTATTTCATCGTGACCTTCGAGCCGATGTTGCCGTCGATCCATTCCATCGTCGCGCCCTCGTGCGCGATCGCGCGCTTGGTGACGAGGTTGTAGACGTTGTTCGACCAGTTCTGGATGGTCGTGTAGCGGACTCGGGCGTTCTTCTTCACGATGATCTCGACGACCGCCGAGTGCAGCGAATCGCTCTTGTAGATCGGAGCCGTGCAGCCCTCGATGTAGTGCACGTACGAGCCCTCGTCGGCGATGATGAGCGTCCGCTCGAACTGGCCCATGTTCTCGGTGTTGATGCGGAAGTACGCCTGCAGCGGGATATCGACGTGCACTCCGGGCGGCACGTAGACGAACGATCCGCCCGACCACACCGATGTGTTCAGCGCCGCGAACTTGTTGTCGCCCGCGGGGATGACCGTGCCGAAGTACTCCTCGAAGAACTCCGGGTGCTCGCGCAGCGCCGTGTCGGTGTCCATGAAGATGACACCCTGCGCCTCGAGCTGCTCGTTGATCTGGTGGTAGACGACCTCGGACTCGTACTGCGCGGCGACGCCCGCGACGAGGCGCTGACGCTCGGCCTCGGGGATGCCCAGGCGCTCGTACGTGTTGCGGATCTCTTCCGGAAGCTCTTCCCAGGTGCCGGCCTGCTTCTCGGTCGATCGCACGAAGTACTTGATGTTGTCGAAGTCGATCTCGCTGAGGTCAGCGCCCCACGTCGGCATCGGCTTGCGCTCGAACAGCTGCAGACCCTTCAGCCGGGTCTTGAGCATCCATTCGGGCTCGTTCTTCAGCGTCGAGATCCCGCGCACGACGGACTCGCTCAGACCCCGCTGCGCAGCGGCCCCGGCGGCGTCCTCGTCGTGCCATCCGAACTCGTACTGTCCCAGGCTGGCAAGCTCCGGGCGGTCGATCAGAACATCCGACATCGTCACACTCTCCTCCGGGCCACAACGGTGTCATCCGCCCCGGCATTCCTGCTCCTCCGGTGGAGTTCCGAAGAGGGATGCCGCTCGGTGGGCCCAATCGCTGGCGCCGTCTTGCGCGCCTAGACTTGTCAGTGATGCTGAGCGCGACGCGCCCGCATCCGACCCTTTGATTCTACAGGGTTCCGCCGGCTCACCGTATGGCGGTGCTCTCGCCCGGACGCGTCCGGAGCGCATTCCCAGGAGGCGACACCCGATGCCCGTGGACTCCGCGACCCGTTCCCGGCCCGGGATTCTCGGACGGCTGTGGCAGTGGCTCCCCGCCACGGTCGACCGCCGCGTCATCGGGGCAGCGTGGGCGACGCTCGTCGTGCAGATCGGCATCGTCGGAACCGGCGGCCTCGTGCGTCTGACCGGGTCGGGCCTCGGGTGCCCCACCTGGCCCCGGTGCACCCCGGACTCGCTCGTGAACACGCCGGAGATGGGCATCCACGGCGTGATCGAATTCGGCAATCGGCTTCTGACGTTCGTCCTGGTCGTCGTGGCGATCGTGACGTTCCTGTTCGTCGTGCGGATGCGTCGCGAGCGCGGTGATCTGTTCTGGCTGGCGCTCGTGATCGGACTCTACGTGCCGGTTCAGGCGATCATCGGGGGCATCACGGTGCTGACGAACCTCAACCCGTACGTCGTCGGGCTGCACTTCTTCGCCTCCGTCGTGCTGGTCGCACTGTCCGCTGTCCTGGTGGCCCGCGTTTACGCGGTGCCCGGTCCCCGGGTGCGCGCCGTGCCCCGTTGGTACGCCGCGGTGTCGCACGCGACCAGCGCGCTCGTGCTCGTCGCAGTCGTCGTGGGCGTGCTGGTCACCGGGTCGGGTCCGCACGCCGGTGATGGCGGCGCGGCGCGCAACGGGCTGAACCCGGAGTTCATGCAGCACGTCCACTCCTGGCCGGCCTACGCCCTGCTGGCGGCGACGCTCGTCCTGGTGATCGGAGCGCGAGGCACGCCGGCGGCGCTGCGGCTGCGCCTGTGGACCGGTTTGCTCCTGGCGGTCGAGCTCGCCCAGGTCGGGGTGGGCCTGTGGCAGGCGCGCACCGGCCTGCCGATCGTGCTCGTGAACATCCACATGGTGCTGGCGGTGCTTCTCGTGGCCGCGATGACGGCTGTCGTGATGCATCTGACGCAGCCTGCAGGCATCGTCCAGGAAGACCCCGCGTACGCTGGTTCGGTTGAGTCCGCACCGGCGATGCGCTGATCGGCACTCATAGCGCACTCATCGGAATCGCACACGTGCGACTCGGGAGCGCGCGGGATGCTGGTGCAAGCCGCGTCCCACCATCGCGTCCCGCAGCCCGTGTCCGGACCGACTTCACCCCGATCGAGGAGTTCTCGTATGACCGTTCGTCCCAGCCTTGTCCGCAGCATCCCGTTCTGGATCCTTCTCGTCGGCTCCGTGGCCACGATCGCCTTCGGCGCGTGGCTGTCCGTCACGACCCTGGGCACCATGTCGACGGCGCTGACCGCCGGCACCGCCACCCCGGTCGACGTGTACGTCGGCCAGGTCTGGGCGATCGTCGGAGGCATCCTCATCGCGACGGGCATCCTGGGTCTCGGCCTGGTGCTCGTGCTCGGCGTCCTGCGCTCCTTCGTGCCGGTCACCGACGTCGAGATCATCGAGGCCATGGACTGGTCCTCCGACGACGACGCAGCCGCAGACCTCGACCAGCCGGTCGCGGCCGCTGAGCCGACCGTCGTGACCGAGGATGAGCCCGTCGTGGTCGCGGAGTCCGCACCGCAGCGCTGATCCACGGCCCGCCGGTCCGGCGGGCGATCGAAGAGGGCGGGGGCCGTGTGCTCCCGCCCTCTTCGCGCGCTGGGTGCGGGTGCGGGCCGGTCGACCGAAGATACTTGCTGGATGGACCCGGTCGGAACGATCACCTGGATCGTGCTCTTCGTCATCACCACCGTCGCCGTCACCGGCGTGGTGGGGCGCCTCGGGTGGTCGGCACCGGTCGCGCTCGTGATCGTGGGCGGCGCCGTCTCGTTCATTCCGGCCGTGCCCGAAGTCGAAGTGCAGCCCGAGCTGATCCTGTACGGCATCCTGCCGCCCCTGCTGTTCGCCGCGGCGATCCGCACGTCGATCATCGACGTCCGCGCCCGCCGCGACAGCATCCTGCTCCTGTCCGTCGGGCTCGTCGCCTTCAGCGTCGTCACGGTGGGGTTGGCCGCCTTCGCGCTCATTCCCTCGATCACGCTGGCCGCCGCCTTCGCGCTGGCGGCCGTGATCGCCCCCACCGACGCGATCGCCGTCACGGCGATCGCCGGGCGCCTCGGACTGCCGCGGCGCGTGGTGACGATCCTCGAGGGTGAGAGCCTGCTCAACGACGCGACGGCCCTGGTCGCGCTCAACGCGTCGATCGCGGCCATCGTGAGCGTCGTCACCCCCGCCGAGATCGGACTGGACTTCGTGATCGCGGTCGTGGTGGGCGTGGGCGTGGGCGTGCTGACGGGTTTCGTCGTGTCGTGGGTCCGTTCGCGGCTGCACTCCCCCGTGCTGGATACGAGCCTGACGCTGGTCACGCCCTTCGCGGCGTTCCTGCTGGGACAGGTGCTGCACGGCTCGGGCGTTCTCTCGGTCGTCTTCGCGGGCCTCTACCTCGGCTACCGCGCGCCGACCGTGGCCTCGGCGGAGGCGCGGGTCGCGGAGCGGCTCAACTGGCGCACCGTGCAGTTCCTGCTCGAGAACGCGGTCTTCCTGTTCATCGGACTGAACCTGAAGGGCATCCTGCAGGGAGCCATCCAGACGGGGCCGGGGCTGTGGCAGACGGTCGGAATCTGCGCCGGCATCCTGCTGGCCCTCGTGCTGTCGCGCTTCGCGTGGGTCATGGCGACGACCCTCCTGTACCGCAAGGGTCCGCAGCGCCTGCGCGAGCGCAGCTGGCCGTGGCGCAACGGCGTCGCGGTCTCCGCCGCGGGGGTTCGCGGCGTCGTGACCCTCGCCGCGGTCTTCCTGCTGCCCGCCGAGACGCCCGAGCGCGAGTACCTTCAGTTCCTCGCGTTCGTGGTCGTCGTGGCGAGCCTCCTCGGGGGCCTTGCGCTTCCGAGCATCATCCGCTGGCTGAAGCTGCCCAAGCCGAGCTTCTCGCAGGAGCTGATCGAACGCCGACTGCTGATGGCCGAAGCGCGCCAGGCGGGCATCGACCTGCTCGACGCCCAGCCGGTCTCGGACGACGAGAAGCGGGTCGCCGATCTGCTGCGCACGGACGCCGGCTTCCTGGGCGAGACCCTCGACACGTACGGCCCGGATGCCTCGATCCCCCAGCTGGAGGTCAAGTACCGGCTGCGCCGCCGCATGCTGGAGGCCGAGCGCACCGCCGTGCTGACCGCCCGCAGAGAGGGCCGCTACCAGGAGCCGGCGATCGTCGCGGCGCTGCAGGCGATCGATGCCGAGGAGACGGCGCTGCGGGCGCAGTTCCCGCGCGAGCGCTGAGTCGCCGGCTCTCGATCAGAACGGCAGCAGCGGGTCGATCGCGATCGCGACGAACAGCAGCGTCAGGTAGGTGATCGATGCGTGGAAGACGCGCATCGGCCGCGGCTCGGTGCCGCGCACGGCGCGGGTGTAGAGCCGGTGCGACTCGTAGATGAACCAGCCGCCGAACACGAGCGCCGAAGCGGTGTAGACCAGGCCCATGCCGGCGACCGGGATCAGCAGCAGAGAGCACGCCACCGTCGCCCAGGAGTACAGGATGACCTGCAGCCCCACTTGCGACCCGGAGCGCGTCGCGCCGAGCATCGGCACGTCGACTTCGTCGTACTGCTCCTTGTACTTCATCGACAGCGGCCAGTAGTGCGGCGGTGTCCACAGGAACACCAGCGCGAACAGGATCATCGGTGTCCACGAGAGCGAGCCGGTCACCGCAGACCACCCGATCAGCACGGGGAAGCAGCCGGCGATCCCGCCCCACACGATGTTCTGCTCCGTGCGGCGCTTGAGGATCATCGTGTAGATCACGACGTAGAAGAAGATCGCGCCGGCCGACAGCACGGCTGCGAGCCAGTTGGTGGTCAGCCAGAGCCAGACGGTGGATGCCGCAGCCAGCGTCCAGGCGAACACCAGCGCGCCGCGCGGCGAGACTTCGCCGGTCACGAGCGGCCGGTTCACCGTGCGCTGCATGTGCGCGTCGATGTCGCGATCGAGGTACATGTTGAACGCCGCAGCGGAGCCGGCGCTCAGGGATCCGCCCAGCACGGTCGCGAGCACCAGCCAGATGTCGGGGAAGCCGCCCTCCGCCAGGATCATCACCGGGACGGTCGTCACCAGCAGCAGCTCGAGCACGCGGGGCTTGGTCAGCGCGACGTACGCGCGGATCGTGCGGCCGAGGGAGTGCGGGCGAGCCTCGGGGGCGGCGGATGCAGCGCCCGCCGTCATCGTGGTGTCCATCGCTCCCCGTTGTGAACTGCTCGACAGCTGGAATTCTGCCTTCGAGTCTATGGCATCGCCGCGGCGCGACTCCCTCGAGGATCGGATGTCAAGGGCCGTAACGCATCAACGGCGGCGAAGGCCGCTTCGGTATGCTGGGGACACGCGCGCCCCGCGCCGGCTGCTCCTCCCGAATTGCGACGCGGTCTGCGAAGTCGGGTGCACTCCCTCTGAGAAAGGCGGCCCGGTGTCGGAACTGCGTTGGGATGAAATCGATCGGCGCGCGGTGGACACCGCTCGCGTGCTGGCAGCGGACGCGGTCGAGAAAGTGGGCAACGGGCATCCCGGTACGGCGATGAGCCTCGCTCCGGCCGCCTATCTGCTGTACCAGCGCGTGCTGAACCACGACCCGGCCGACGTGCACTGGCCCGGACGCGACAGGTTCATCCTGTCCGCCGGCCATTCCTCGCTCACGCAGTACGTGCAGCTGTACCTCGGCGGGTTCGGGCTGGAACTGGACGATCTCAAGGCTCTGCGGACCTGGGGCTCGAAGACCCCGGGGCACCCCGAGTACGGCCACACCGACGGCGTCGAGATCACGACCGGCCCGCTGGGTCAGGGACTGGCCTCGTCGGTCGGGTTCGCGTATGCGGCGCGGTACGAGCGCGGCCTGTTCGACCCCGAGAGCCCGGCCGGGCAGTCGCCGTTCGACCACTTCATCTACGTGATCGCCGGCGACGGCGACCTGCAGGAGGGCGTGACCTCGGAAGCCTCCTCGCTCGCGGGTCACCAGGCGCTGGGCAATCTGATCGCGATCTACGACTCGAACCAGATCTCGATCGAGGACGACACGGACGTCGCCTTCACCGAAGACGTCGCGAAGCGCTACGAGGCCTACGGCTGGCAGGTGCAGGTCGTGGACTGGAAGAAGACAGGTCAGTACGTCGAGGACGCGGCCGAGCTGTTCGCCGCCCTCGAGGCAGCGAAGGGCGAGACCTCCCGGCCGTCGCTGATCATCCTGCGGACGATCATCGGCTGGCCTTCCCCGGGCAAGCAGAACACCGGAAAGATCCACGGCTCGGCCCTCGGCGCTGACGAGCTGAAGGCGACGAAGGAGGTGCTCGGCTTCGATCCCGAGCAGAGCTTCGTCGTCGCCGACGACGTGCTCGCGCACACCCGCGCACTGGGTGAGCGCGGCGCCGCCGTCCACGCGGCATGGCAGGAGCGGTTCGACGCGTGGGCGCAGGCCCACCCCGAGCGCAAGGCGCTGTGGGACCGCATCACGGCGCGAGAGCTGCCCGAGGGCATCGCGGAGGCGCTTCCGATCTTCGAGGCCGGCAAGGAGGTCTCCACCCGCGCCGCTTCCGGCACGGTGATCAACGCGCTGGCCGCTGAGCTGCCCGAGCTGTGGGGAGGCTCCGCCGACCTCGCCGAGTCCAACCTCACGACGATCAAGGATGCGAAGTCCTTCATCCCCGAGCAATGGTCCACGCACGAATGGTCCGGAGATCCGTACGGCCGGGTGCTGCACTTCGGCATCCGCGAGCACGCGATGGGCGCGATCGTCAACGGCATCGTGCTGCACGGCCCGACCCGGGCGTTCGGGGGCACCTTCCTGATCTTCAGCGACTACATGCGCCCCCCCGTGCGGCTCGCGGCCCTCATGAACATCCCGTCGATCTTCGTGTGGACCCACGACTCGGTGGCGCTCGGCGAAGACGGCCCGACGCACCAGCCGATCGAACAGCTGGCCGCTCTGCGCGCGATCCCCAACTTCACGGTCGTGCGTCCCGGCGACGCGGCAGAGACGGCCGTGGTGTGGCTGGAGATGCTGCGCCGTCACGCCGGTCCCGCCGGCATCGCGCTGACCCGTCAGAACATCCCCGTCTTCGCACGCGGAGACGGCGAGGCCGACGGCGAGACCTTCGCCACGGCCGACCTTGCGGTCAAGGGCGCCTACGTGCTGGCGGAAGCCCCGAACGGCACACCCGATGTGATCCTCATCGCGACCGGCTCCGAAGTGCAGCTGGCCGTCGCGGCGCGCGAGACGCTCGCCGCCGAGGGCGTGAATGCGCGCGTCGTCTCGGCGCCGTCGCTGGAGTGGTTCGACGAACAGGATGCCGCCTACCGCGAGTCGGTGCTGCCCAGGGCGGTCACCGCCCGCGTGTCCGTCGAGGCGGGAATCGCCCTTCCCTGGCGCGGCCTCATCGGCGACCGGGGGCGCAGCGTCTCGATCGAGCACTTCGGCGCGTCGGCCGACTACAAGACCCTGTTCCAGAAGTTCGGCGTGACAGCCGAGGCCGTCGTCGAGGCGGCCCGTGAGACTCTCAAGGAGAACGCATGAGCACCCCCACCGCCCACCTCGTCGCTGAGGGCGTCAGCATCTGGCTCGACGACCTCTCCCGCCAGCGCATCATCACCGGAAACCTCGCCGACCTCATCGTGACCCGCAACGTGAGCGGAGTCACGACGAACCCGACGATCTTCGCCGGCGCCATCGGCTCCGGCTCCGATTCGTACGCCGGTCAGATCCACGAACTCGCCGCGCACGGCGCGAGCGCCGACGAGGCGATCTTCGCGATCACCACCGACGACGTGCGGGCCGCAGCCGACGTCTTCCGCCCCGTCTACGACGCGACCGACGGCGTGGACGGCCGGGTCTCGATCGAGGTCTCCCCCGATCTCGCGCACGACACCGAGGCGACGATCGCCCAGGCCAAGGAACTGTGGGCGACGGTCGACCGCCCCAACGTCCACATCAAGATCCCGGCCACCAAGGCGGGGCTTCCCGCGATCACCGAGGTGATCGGTTCGGGGATCTCGGTCAACGTGACCCTCATCTTCAGCCTCGAACGCTACGCCGCCGTCATCGACGCGTACCTCGCGGGCATCGAGCAGGCTCAGGCTGCCGGCCTGGACGTGTCGAAGATCCACTCTGTCGCCTCGTTCTTCGTCTCGCGCGTGGACACCGAGGTCGACAAGCGCATCGCCGCGATCGACTCCGACGCCGCCGCCACCCTCAAGGGCCTCGCGGGCATCGCCAACGCGCGCCTGGCATACGAGCTGTTCGAGAAGGAATTCGCGACGGCGCGCGCCACGGCCCTCACGGACGCCGGTGCCCGGGTGCAGCGGCCCCTCTGGGCGTCGACCGGCGTCAAGGACCCGGCCCTGCCGGACACGCTCTACGTCACCGAGCTCGTCGCACCCGGGACCGTCAACACGATGCCCGAGAAGACCCTCGAGGCGACCTTCGACCACGGCGTCATCGCGGGCGACACGGTCACCGGTGCCTACGCCGGCGCGCACGAGGTGTTCGACCGCCTCGCCGCCGCGGGGATCGACATCGCCGATGTGACGCAGGTGCTCGAAGACGAGGGAGTCGAGAAGTTCATCGGCTCCTGGCACGAGCTGCAGGAGACCGTCGCCACCGCCCTGAAGACTGCCGCCTCCGGCGCAGCCTCGGGGTCGGACCGGTGACCTTCGACATCCATCTGACCGGTCACGTCAAGGCGGTCGTCGAAGAGACGCTGCCCGGCCTGATCGCCGACCTCGTGGCCTCGGGGATCACCGCGGGCGACGCGTCGCTGTGGGGTCCCGCGGCCGAGGACGAGGCATCCCGTCGTCTCGGATGGGTCCAGGCGGTCTCGGTGTCCGCTCCGCTCGTGCCCGAGATCGAGGCGCTGCGCGCTGAGCTCGTCGCCCGCGGAGTCACGCGTGTCGTGCTGGCGGGGATGGGCGGATCGTCCCTCGCGCCCGAGGTGATCGCCCAGACCTCCGGCGTGCCGCTGGTGATCCTCGACTCGACTTCTCCGAGCCAGGTGCTCGCGGCACTCGACGGCGACGCGGAGGCCGGAGGCCTGGAGCAGACCGTCCTGGTCGTCTCGTCCAAGTCCGGGTCGACCGTCGAGACCGACTCCGCCAAACGCGCGTTCGAGGCGGCGTTCCGCGACCTCGGGATCGATCCGCTCGAGCGGATCGTCGTGGTCACCGACCCGGACTCCCCGTTGGATCAGGGCGCCCGCGCGGACGGCTACCGCGTCTTCAACGCCGATCCGACAGTCGGCGGCCGCTACTCCGCCCTCACCGCGTTCGGTCTCGTCCCCGCCGGGCTCGCCGGTGTCGACATCGCCGAACTGCTCGACGAGGCGGAAGCCACGCTGCTCGAGGTCGCCATCGACAGTCCCGACAATCCCGCCCTCGTCCTGGCTGCGGCGATCGCCGGCCACTCCGGCACAGACCCTGCCGCCGCTCGGCGCGACAAGCTCGGTCTGGTCACCGACGGCACGCATATCGTGGGCCTTCCGGACTGGATCGAGCAGCTGGTCGCCGAGTCCACGGGCAAGGAGGGCACCGGCATCCTGCCCGTCGTGCTGCTGCCCGTCTCCCCCGAGGTCGAGAACCCGCCCGCCGATCTGCAGATCGTCCGCTTCGTCGACGAGGCGAACGCCTTCCACTTCCGCGAGCACCACCAGGGCGAGGTCCTCGTGAGCGGGTCGCTCGGAGCCCAGCTCGTCGTCTGGGAGTACGCCACGGCGATCGCCGGACGGATGCTGGGCATCAATCCCTTCGACCAGCCCGATGTCGAATCCGCCAAGGTCGCCACGCGGGGTCTGCTGGACGCGCGCCCCGAGCCTGCACCTCCCGCCTTCGCGGTCGACGGCGTCGAGGTGCGTGTCTCGGATGCCGCCCTCGCTGCCTCCGGGACGGTGGCCGGCGTCCTCGATGCCCTCTGGGCGCGGCTGCCGGAGAACGGATACGTGTCGATCCAGGCATACGCCGACCGGACGCGCCTGCCGCAGCTGCAGGGCCTGCGCGAGCTCGTGGCCGCCGACTCCGGTCGGCCGACCACCTTCGGCTGGGGACCCCGGTTCCTGCACTCGACCGGTCAGTTCCACAAGGGCGGTCCTGCCGTCGGCGTGTTCCTGCAGATCCTCGAGCAGACCGACGTCGACCTGGAGATCCCCGGTCGGCCGTTCACCTTCGGACAGCTGATCCAGGCGCAGGCCGCCGGCGACGCCGCGGTGCTCGCCGACCACGGACGGCCGGTCGTCACCCTCACCCTCACCGACCCCCAGGCCGAGGTGCTCACGCTCTTCGAAGCCGCCCAGTAGGAGCTTCCGCATGATGGTGCACTTCCGATGACCGTCCAGATCTCGCGCGGACACAACCCCCTGCGCGACGCCGACGACCACCGCCTCAACCGGATCGCCGGCCCGAGTGCGCTCGTGATCTTCGGCGTCACCGGCGACCTCTCCCGCAAGAAGCTCATGCCCGCGGTGTACGACCTCGCCAATCGCGGTCTGCTGCCGCCCGGGTTCGCGCTCGTGGGGTTCGCGCGTCGGGACTGGGAGGACCAGGACTTCGCGCAGGTCGTGAAGGACGCCGTCAAAGACCACTCGCGCACGGAGTTCCGCGAGGACACCTGGGAGCAGCTGCTGCAGGGGATCCGGTTCGTCTCCGGCGAGTTCGGCGATCCCGACGCGTTCCGCCGCTTGCGCGAGACCGTCGACAAGCTCGACGTCGAGCGCGGCACCATGGGAAACCACGCGTTCTACCTGTCGATCCCGCCGAAGGACTTCCCGATCGTCGCGGAGCAGCTGAAGGCTTCCGGACTCGTCGATGACACCGCCGACTCGGTCGAGCGCTGGCGTCGTGTCGTGATCGAGAAGCCGTTCGGACACGACCTCGCCTCGGCCCGGGAGCTGAACGACGCCCTGCGCTCCGCGTTCCCGACCGACTCGATCTTCCGCATCGACCACTATCTGGGCAAGGAGACGGTCCAGAACATCCTGGCCCTGCGTTTCGCGAACGAGCTGTACGAGCCGATCTGGAACGCCAACTACGTCGACCACGTCCAGATCACGATGGCCGAGGACATCGGGGTGGGCGGCCGCGCCGGCTATTACGACGGCATCGGCGCCGCACGCGACGTCATCCAGAACCATCTCCTGCAGCTGCTCGCCCTCACCGCGATGGAGGAGCCGATCTCGTTCGACGCGAAGAACCTGCGCGCCGAGAAGGAGAAGGTGCTCGCCGCCGTCAGTGTGCCGAAGGATCTCGCCCGGTCCACCGCGCGCGGGCAGTATGCCGGCGGCTGGCAGGGCGGCGAGAAGGTGCTCGGCTTCCTCGAGGAGGACGGGATGAACCCGGAATCCACGACCGAGACCTACGCGGCCATCACGCTGGAGATCAACACCCGCCGGTGGGCGGGCGTGCCGTTCTACCTGCGGACCGGAAAGCGGCTCGGACGCCGCGTCACCGAGATCGCCGTGATCTTCAAGACCGCCCCCGAGCAGCTGTTCTCCCGCAGCCAGACTTCCGGTCAAGGACAGAACGCGCTCGTGATCCGGGTGCAGCCCGACGAAGGCGTGACGATCAGGTTCGGCTCCAAGGTGCCCGGCGCCGGCGCCCAGGTGCGGGATGTGACGATGGACTTCGGCTACGGGCACGCCTTCACCGAGGCGAGCCCGGAGGCCTACGAGCGGCTCATCCTCGACGTCCTCCTCGGCGACCCGCCGCTTTTCCCCCGGCACGAAGAGGTCGAGCTGTCGTGGAAGATCCTCGACCCGATCGAGGAGTTCTGGACCTCCCAGGGCGGTCCCCTCGAGCAGTACGACCCGGGCTCCTGGGGTCCGGCATCCGCGGATGAGATGCTCTCCCGCGATGGACGCACCTGGAGGCGACCGTGATCGTCGATCTGCCCGACACGACAGTGAGCAAGATCTCCCGCTCGCTGGTCAGCGTGCGCGAGGAGGGCGGCGCTGTCGCGCTCGGGCGCGTGCTCACCCTGATCATCCTCACGCGCGAGGATGCGCTCGAAGAAGTCATCGAAGCGGCCAACGACGCTTCCCGCGAACACCCGATGCGGGTCATCGTGCTGATGATCGACGGCGTCGACGCCGACTCCCGGCTCGATGCGCAGATCCGCGTCGGCGGTGACGCCGGGGCGAGCGAGGTCGTGACGCTGCGGGCCTTCGGCGAAGCTGCCACCTCGAACCTCGAGAGCCTCGTGACGGGGCTGCTGCTGCCCGACGCCCCCGTGGTCGTCTGGTGGCCGAACGAGACGCCGGACTCCCCGTCGACGACCTCGATCGGCCGGATCGCTCAGCGCCGGATCACGGATGCCGCGACCAAGCCGGATCCCTCGGCCTGGGTTGCCGCCCTGGGAGAGAACCACGCCCCGGGCGACACCGATCTGGCTTGGACCCGTCTGACGCATTGGCGTGAGCAGCTGGCCGCCGTCTTGGACCAGCCTCCCTTCGACGCCGTCAGCGCTGTCGAAGTGCGCGGCGCTGCCACCTCGCCCTCGACCGCCCTGCTCGCGGCGTGGCTGCGGCTCATGCTCGACGTGCCGGTCGACTGGCGCTACCTGCCGTCGGACGAGTGGACGGACGGCATCAAGTCCGTGCGCCTGAAGCGCGACAGCGGGGACATCCTGCTGGAGCGCTCGTCGCCCGCGATCGCCTGCCTGACCCAGCCCGGTCAGCCCCAGCACGACCTGGTTCTCGCCCGGCGCACCCTGCGCGAATGCCTCGCGGAGGAGCTTCGGCGCCTCGATCCGGACGTCCTGTATGGTCGAGTGATCACCGAGGGCTGGGAGCTCTTGGAACCGGCGACGCAGGAGACGCATGGCTGAATCCACCATCGAGAAGCGCGTCGTGATCAGCACGGATCCGGCGTCGCTCGCCGAATCCGTCGCGGCACGCCTGCTCAATCGGATCGCCAAGTGCGGGTCCGACGGGAGCCTCGTGCACATCTCGCTCACGGGCGGTTCGATGGGCTCCGCGGTCCTCGCCGCCGCCGCGCGGCACCCCCGCCTGGGCCGGGTCGACTGGTCCCGCGTGCACGTGTGGTGGAGCGATGAGCGCTTCGTCTCGCGCGAGGACGCGGACCGCAATGAGAAGCAGGCGCGCGAGGCGCTGCTGGACGCGATCGACATCCCCGCGGAGAACATCCACGCGATGTCCGCGACCGACGACGGCCACGATCTGGATGCCGCCGCCGAGCGCTACGCCGCGGAATTGGCGCACTTCCCGCAGGAGGACGGCACTCCGTGGCCGTCCTTCGACATCTGCTTCCTCGGGGTCGGTCCCGATGGCCACATCGCGTCGCTCTTCCCGGATCGGCCCGAGATCCTGATCACCGATCGGGTCGCCGTCGCCGTCCGCGACTCCCCCAAGCCGCCGCCCGAGCGGATCTCGCTGACGCGCCCGGTCATCAACGGATCACGCCGAGTGTGGCTCGTGCTCTCCGGTGCCGACAAGGCTGGAGCGCTGGGACTGGCTCTAGCCGGCGCCAGCTATGCGAGCGTGCCGGTCGCGGGCGCCAAAGGCCGCCGGCGGACGATCTTCTTCGTCGACGAGGCCGCCGCCTCGCAGGTACCGCCGGAACTCATCGACCGGGAGTATTGAGTCTTCGCCTCAGCACTCCTGACCGACGCGCTCACTCGAGGCCGCGGCGCTCCCGCAGCTGCTTGAGAGCGTCGTCGAGGAGCTGTTCGGCTTCCTCTTCGGTGCGCCGTTCCTTCACGTACGCGAGGTGCGTCTTGTAGGGCTCCGTCTTGGCCAACGCGGGCGGGTTCTCCTTGTCGCGCCCGGCCGGGAGACCGGAGTGCGGGGAGTCGATCGTGTCGGGGATCTCCTCTTCGGGGATGCCGGCCGCGAAGTACCGCACGGTCTCGTTGCCCAGTGCGTCCCAGTACGAGATCGCGATGCGCTCGGCGTGGAAGCCGTGGTCCTGCTCGCCCATGGGGCCCGCACCGACGCGCGTGCCCCGGATCGCATTTCCGCCGGTCGCCATCAGACGGCCTGGAACTTCGTGATCAGGCCGAGGGCGACGATCGAAACGAACCACGCCAGCGCCAGGATGACGGTGAACCGGTTGAGGTTGCGCTCCGCCAGCCCGGAGGAGCCCAGCGCAGAGGTCATGCCGCCGCCGAACATGTCGGACAGGCCGCCACCGCGCCCCTTGTGGAGCAGGATGAGAAGGGTCAGCAGCAGGCTGGTGATGCCGAGGAGCACCTGCAGGACGAACTCGAGGATCTGCACAGATCTAAGCCTTTCACCGCGCCCGGACCGGGCGCACGATCTCCCAGTATAAGCGGGGTCAGACGCCGACGTGTTTCTGGAATCTGATGATCGCCGCGAATTCGTCAACCACGAGGCTGGCACCGCCGACGAGCGCTCCGTCGACGTCGGGCTCGCGCATGAAGCTGGCGATGTTGCCCGACTTCACCGAGCCGCCGTACAGCACGCGGGTTCTCTCGGCGGCATCCTGCCCCGACGTGGACGCGATGACAGCGCGCAGTGCAGCGCAGACCTCCTGCGCCTGCTCGGGTGACGCCACCTGACCGGTGCCGATCGCCCACACGGGCTCGTACGCCACGACGATCTCGGCGCTCGCGGGCACTCCCTCGAGCGCGACTTCCAACTGCCCGACAGAGATGGCAGTGGGTCCGGACGCTTCACGCTGCTCCAGCGTCTCCCCCACGCAGATGACGGGGACGAGGCCGTGGCGGAGCGCTGCCTGGACCTTCGCCGCGACCACCTCGTCGGTTTCGGCGTGGTACTGCCTCCGCTCGGAGTGCCCGATGATCACGTACGCGCAGTTGAGCTTCTTGAGGAACGCACCCGAGACTTCGCCCGTATAGGCGCCGGAGTCCTTGGTCGACAGATCCTGCGCTCCCAGCGCGAAGGGGATCTTGTCGGCGTCCAGCAGCGTCTGCACGGTCCGCAGGTCGGTGAACGGCGGGAAGAGCCCCACCTCCACGCTGTCATCCAGGTGCTTGGCCTCTTTGAGCGCCCAGTGCAGCTTCTGAACGAATGCGATCGCCTGCTGGTGGTCGAGGTTCATCTTCCAGTTGCCGGCGATGAACGGGATACGACCTTTTACTGCCATCCGAGGACCTCCAGTCCGGGGAGCTTCTTGCCCTCGAGGAATTCCAGGCTCGCTCCGCCGCCCGTCGAGATGTGTCCGAACTGGTCGTCGCGGAAACCGAGCTGGCGGACGGCCGCTGCCGAGTCCCCGCCGCCGACGACGCTCAGTCCGCCGACCTCGGTGAGCGCCTGAGCGACCGCCTTCGTGCCTGCGGCGAACGGCGCGAGCTCGAAGACTCCCATCGGGCCGTTCCAGAACACGGTGCGACTGTCGCGGATGACCTCGGCGAAGCGCGTCGCGGTGTCGGGTCCGATGTCCAGCCCGAGGCCGGAGGCGCCGAACGGGGTCTCCTCGATCGCATCGGCGGCAGTCACGACGTGCTCTGCGTCCGCGCCGAACTTCGAGGCCACGACGACATCGGTGGGAAGCACGATCTCGACGCCCGATTCCTCGGCCGTCGCCATGTACCGGCGGACCGTGTCGAGCTGGTCGGCCTCGAGCAGGCTCGCGCCGACTTTGTGACCCTGCGCGGCGAGGAAGGTGAACAGCATCCCGCCGCCGACGAGGAGCCGGTCCACGCGCGGCAGCAGATGCGAGATCACTCCGAGCTTGTCGCTGACCTTCGAGCCGCCCAGGACGACCGTGTACGGTCGCTCGGGATTCTCCGTCAGGCGGTCGAGCACGTCGAGCTCGGCGGCGATCAGCAGACCTGCCGCCGACGGGAGGATCTCCGCCAGGTCGTACACGCTCGCCTGCTCGCGATGCACCACGCCGAAGCCGTCCGAGACCAGGACGTCGCCCAGCTCGGCGAGCTCCTGGGCGAAGGCGCCGCGCTCCGCATCGTCCTTCGAGGTCTCTCCGGGATTGAACCGCAGGTTCTCGATGACGGCGACGTCCCCGTCCTCGAGGGCGGCGACCGCATCGTGCGCGGACTCCCCCACGGTGTCCAGCGCGAAGGCGACCGGCGTGCCGAGCAGCTCGGAGAGGCGCTGGGCGACCGGGCTCAGGCTGTACTTCGCATCCGGGGCGCCGTCGGGGCGGCCCAGGTGCGAGCAGACCACGACGCGGGCACCCTGGTGGATGAGGGCGTTGAGGGTGGGAAGCGACGCTCGCACGCGGCCATCGTCCGTGATGACGCCGTCCTTGAGGGGGACGTTGAGATCACAGCGGACGATGACCCGCTTGCCGGCGAGCGAACCCAGCGAGTCGAGGGTGCGCAGTGGCATGGTGAGCGCCTACAGGCGTTCGCCGACGTACTCGGTCAGGTCGACGAGGCGGTTCGAGTAGCCCCACTCGTTGTCATACCACGCGGAGACCTTGACCAGATTGCCGCTGACGTTGGTCAGCTCCGAGTCGAAGATCGACGAGTGGGGGTTGCCCTGGATGTCGCTCGAGACGATCGGGTCCTCGGTGTACTCGAGGTACCCGGCGAGCGCGCCTTCGGCGGCCGCGGTCTTGTAGACGGCGTTGACCTGGTCGGCGGTCAGTCCCTCGGTCGGCGTGACGATCGTCAGGTCGACGATGGAGCCGGTGGGCACGGGCACGCGGTAGGACGAGCCGCTCAGCTTGCCGTTCAGCTCAGGCAGCACGTGGCCGATCGCCTTGGCGGCACCGGTCGAGGCGGGCACGATGTTGATGGCGGCGCCGCGCGCGCGACGCAGGTCGCTGTGCGGGCCGTCCTGCAGGTTCTGGTCAGCCGTGTAGGCGTGCGCGGTCATCATGAAGCCGCGCTCGATGCCGAAGGCGTCGTTGAAGACCTTGGCGAGCGGGGCGAGGCAGTTCGTGGTGCACGACGCGTTCGAGATGATGACGTCGGTCTCGGGGTTGTAGTCGCCCTCGTTCACGCCCATGACGATCGTGACGTCATCGCCGGTGGCGGGTGCGGAGATCAGGACCTTCTTCGCGCCGCCGGCGACGTGCTTCTTCGCGTCCTCGGCCTTGGTGAAGCGGCCGGTGGATTCGATCACGATGTCGACGCCGAGCTCGCCCCAGGGGAGGTTCGCGGGGTCGCGCTCTTCGAAGACCTTGATCTTCTTGCCGCCCACGGTGATCGAGTCCTCGTCGTACGAGACGTCCTCGGTGAGCACGCCGCCCACGGAGTCGTACTTGAGCAGGTGCGCGAGGGTCTTGTTGTCGGTGAGGTCGTTCACCGCCACGATGTCGATGTCCGCACCCTGCGCGAGAGCCGCGCGAAGGAAGTTGCGTCCGATGCGGCCGAAGCCGTTGATTCCGATCTTGACAGCCACCGAAGTTCTCCTGAGATGTGTCGTGCGCGCGAGCGCGCTAATTGCGGTTGCAGACGATGGACAACGGCGTCCCGGCGGGGCTGTCCCGCCGGGACGCCACACTCGCTATGACAGTACCAGCAGGCCCGAAGTCTTCTCGCGGGCCACCTGGAGCCGCTGGGCGACGTTCTGCCAGTTGGCGATGTTCCAGACGGCGGTGACGTAGTCGGCCTTGACGTTGAGATAGTCGAGGTAGAAGGCGTGCTCCCACATGTCCAGCTGGAACACCGGCACGGTGCCCTGAGCGGTGTTGCTCTGCTGGTCGAACAGCTGCTGGATGATCAGCTGCTGCCCGATCGGGTCCCAGCTGAGCACCGCCCAGCCCGATCCCTGGATGCCCGTCGCGGCCGCGGTGAAGTGAGCCTTGAACTTGGCGAAGTCGCCGAAGAACTCGTCGATGGCCGCCTTCAGCTCGCCCTCGGGCTCGCCGCCTCCCTCGGGAGAGAGGTTCGTCCAGAAGATCGAGTGGTTGACGTGGCCGCCGAGGTTGAACGCGAGGTCCTTCTCGAGCTTGTTCACGTTCGCGAGGTTGCCGCTCTCACGCGCCTCGGCGAGCTGCTCCAGTGCCGTGTTCGCACCGGTGACGTAGGCCTGATGGTGCTTGTCGTGGTGCAGCTGCATGATCTTGCCGCTGATGTGCGGCTCCAGAGCCGCGAAGTCGTAGGGGAGGTCGGGCAACGTGTACTTCGCCATGTTCTCTTCTTCCTGTCGGCGCTGAGCCGATACTCCTCGGCGCAGCGAGAATGACGTGTCTCATCCTAGTAATCGGCAACGCGCAGCGCCTGGGGTTGCTTCCCGCGATGACGTGCCGTAGCGCCGGGTGCGCTCAGTCCTCGACACCGACCGGCACAGCCGCTTCCGTGTCGGGGATGCCGTCGGTCTCGGCCTTCTTGTCGGCCATCGCGAGCAGGCGGCGGATGCGGCCGGCCACGGCGTCTTTCGTCAGGGGCGGGTCGGCGTGGTGGCCGAGTTCGTCGAGGCTCGCATCCCGGTGCGCCAAGCGCAGCTCGCCGGCTTCGCGGAGGTGCTCGGGGACCTCCGGGCCGAGGATCTCGAGGGCGCGCTCGACGCGAGCGCATGCGGCGACCGCGGCCTGGGCCGAGCGGCGCAGATTCGCGTCGTCGAAGTTCACGAGCCGGTTCACTCCGGCACGCACCTCGCGGCGCTGGCGCATCTGGTCCCAGTCGCCTGCCGCGCGCTCGGCGCCCATCTGCGCCAGCGCGACGCGGATCGCCTCACCCTCCCGGACGACGACACGCGGGACGCCGCGCACTTCGCGCGCCTTGGCGGGGATGCCGAGCCGGTGCGCCGCGCCGACGAGTGCCATCGCCGCCTCCGGCGCGGGGCAGGTGATCTCCAGTGCGGCGGAGCGGCCCGGCTCGCTGAGCGTTCCGGCAGCGAGGAAGGCGCCACGCCAGATCGCCGCCAGGTCACCGCGCGACCCGGTGGTGAGCTTGTTCGGAAGACCGCGCACCGGCCGGCGCCGCTGGTCCAGCAGGCCGGTCTGACGCGCGAGGGTCTCCCCGCCCTCGATCACGCGGACGGCGTAATGACTGCCGTTGCGGGCGCCCGATCCCTGCACGTGCACCAGCTCAGGGCGCACGCCGTAGATCTCCATGAGGTCGCGGGCCACCCGGCGAGCGAGGAGGTCTGAGTCCAGTTCCGCTTCGACGGCGACGCGATTGGCGATCGAGTGGAGGCCACCGGAGAAACGAAGGAGAGAGGTCAGCTCGGCGACGCGAGCAGTGGGGCTCGGATCGCGCACGGCCGTCAGTTCAGCCTTCACGTCAGCGGTCAGCGACACGGGTCTCCTCGTCTGTGGGGGTGGAAGCAAGGGGTGGAACGAGCGTCCAGCCTACTCGCGAGCCCCGCTCACTCTCGACCCAGATCGCGGTGCTTGACGCGCACGGCGACACCCGGAAGGCTCGACAGCCGCGCGCTGAGCTCCCGGGCCATCACGACCGATCGATGCTTTCCCCCGGTGCAGCCGACGGCGACGACCGAGTGGCCCTTGTTCTCTCGCTGGTAGCCCGCGAGCACCGGCTCGAGCGCGGCGGCGTAGGAATCCAGGAACTCGGGCGCGCCCTCCTGGTTCAGGACGTAGTCGCGCACACGGGGGTCTTCGCCCGTCAGGGCGCGCAGTTCGTCGTTCCAGAACGGGTTCGGCAGGAATCGCATGTCGGCGACGAGATCCGCATCGGGCGGAAGGCCGTACTTGAAGCCGAAGCTCATGATCGTCACCGTGTGCCGAGCCGACCCTTCGGCCGAAAACATCTCGATCACCCGCGTCGCAAGCTGGTGGATGTTGAAGGACGACGTGTCGATCAGGACGTCGGCGCTCTCACGCACGGCTCGCAGCGCGTGTCGCTCGAGGAGGATGCCGTCGAGGATCGTACCGTCGCCCTGCAGCGGATGCGGACGGCGCACCGCCTCGAATCGGCGTACCAGGACCTCGTCCGAGGCGTCCAGGAACATGACGCGCAAGGGACGCCCCCGGCGGAGTGCGCGCGTGACCTCGGGCAGCTCGGCGAACAGGTCGCGGCCGCGAACGTCCACCACCACCGCGACGCGCGGGAGGGCGCTGGCCGCGAGGGCAGTGAGGTCCAGCAGCGGTCGCAGCATCTGCGGCGGCAGGTTGTCGACGACGTACCAGCCGAGATCCTCCAGGGCATCGGCGGCCGTCGATCGGCCCGCACCGGACATGCCCGTGACGATGAGCACCTCACCGGATTCGGCGCTCACCGTGGCACTCGCTGCGGCGCTCTCGTCGACGTTCGTCATCGCCACCCCCGTGTCGGTTTCAGCCTACCCACTGGTGAGGTGCGCATGAATCGCCGCGGCGAGCTTCGGCCCCACGCCGGGCAGCTCCGTGATCTCCTCGGGAGTCGCCCGCTTCAGCGCAGCGACGGAGCCGAAGTGACGGAGCAGCGCGCGGATGCGCGCCTCACCCAGCCCGGGGATCTCCGCGAGGACGCTCTGGATGTCGCGCCGCCGCCGGCGACGCTGGTGCGTGATCGCAAAGCGGTGGGCCTCATCGCGAAGGCGTTGCAGCAGATAGAGCGCCTCGCTCGTCCGCGGAAGGATCACCGGGTACTCCTCCCCCGGCATCCACACCTCCTCGAGGCGCTTCGCGATGCCGCACAGGGCGACCTCCTCGTGACCGGCGTCCGCCAGTGCGCGCGCCGCCGCCTCGACCTGCGGCTTGCCGCCGTCCACGACGAGCAGCTGCGGCGGATACGCGAAGCGCGGGCGTTTGCGGGTCGTCGTGACGGTGCCGTCCTCGGTGGGCTCGGGCTCCGGCTCGTCCTGCTCCTCGGGTCGGTCGAGGTACGCCAAGCGCCGTGTCAGCACCTGGTACAGCGAGTCGGTGTCATCGGTGGTCTCGGGCACGCCGAAGCTGCGGTACTGGTCCTTGCGCGGCAGGCCGTCCTCGAAGACCACCATGGATGCCACGACGTTCGTGCCACTGAGGTGCGACACATCGAAGCATTCGATCCGCAGGGGCGCCTCGGCGAGCCCCAGCGCCTCCTGCAGATCGGTGAGGGCCTGGGTGCGAGCGACGTAGTCGCTGGTGCGCCGGGTCTTGTGGATCATGAGCGCCTGCTGCGCATTCAGCGTCGCCGTCTTGAGCAGCTCGGCCTTCCGGCCGCGCTGGGCGACCTGGATCGAGACGAGCTTGCCGCGCCTCTCGCGCAGCCACTCCTCCAGGTCGGCCCCATCCTCCGGCATTGCCGGAACGAGCACCTGCCGCGGGATGTCGGCGGGTGGGGCATCACCGTAGGCCCGCTGCAGAACCTGGTCGACCAGGTCGCCGCCGGTGATGTCGAGCTCCTTCTCGATCGTGGTCGCCCGGACGCCGCGCACGCGGCCGCCCCGGATCACGAACTGCTGCACCGCAGCGCTGAGCTCGTCTTCGGCGATGCCGAACAGGTCGGCATCCGTGTCCTCCGCCAGGACGAGCGCGCTGCGGTTCAGCACGGCATCGATCGCCTGCAGCCGGTCGCGGTAGACCGCTGCCGCCTCGTAGTCCATGGCGGCGGACGCCTCGCGCATCCGCGCGTTCAGCTCCTTGGCAAAGCGCTGGTCTCCGCCGGACATGAACGCGACGAAGTCATCCACGATCGCACGGTGCTCCTCGATCGAGACCCGCATGGAGCAGGGGCCGCCGCAGCGACCGATCTGACCCGGGAAGCAGGGGCGGCCGCTGGCCATCGCCTTCTTGTACGACGCGTCACTGCAGGTGCGGATCGGGAAGACCTTGATCATCAGGTCGATCGTGTCGTGCACGGCCCACACCTTGGGGTACGGACCGAAGTACTTCGCTCCCGGGATGCGCCGGTTGCGGGTGACGATGACGCGCGGCGCCTCGTCGGCCAGCGTGATCGCCATGAACGGGTACGACTTGTCGTCCTTATAGCGGACGTTGAACGGCGGATCGAACTCCTTGATCCACATGTACTCCAGCTGCAGCGAGTCGACGTCGCTGCTGACGACGGTCCACTCGACGGATGCGGCGCTGGTCACCATGCGGCGGGTGCGCTCGTGGAGGGTGTGCAGCGGCGCGAAGTAGTTCGACAGTCGGGCCCGCAGGTTCTTCGCCTTGCCGACGTACAGCACGCGCCCCGCAGCATCCCGGAAGCGATAGACGCCCGGGTTGGTGGGGATCTCCCCCGGCCGCGGCTTGTAGGCGACGGTCGGGCGTGAGCTGATCTTCACCACCGGCGCTCAGCCGGCCTTGCGCACCGCGGCGACGCCGAGCACCTCCGCGAGGAACGCACCGGTGAAGCTGCCTTCGACCCGTGCGACCTGCTCCGGGGTTCCGGTGGCGACGATCTCGCCACCGCCGGATCCGCCCTCGGGGCCGAGGTCGATGATCCAGTCCGAGGATTTGATCACGTCGAGGTTGTGCTCGATGACGATGACGGTGTTGCCCTTCTCGACGAGGCTGTTCAACACCTCGAGCAAGCGGGCGACGTCCTCGAAGTGCAGGCCGGTCGTGGGCTCGTCGAGCACGTAGATGCTGCGGCCGTTGCTCCGGCGCTGAAGCTCGGTCGCGAGCTTCACTCGCTGTGCCTCGCCGCCGCTCAGGGTCGTCGCGGACTGACCGAGCCGGACATACCCGAGTCCGACGTCGACCAGGGTCTTGAGGTAGCGATGGATCGCCTGGATCGGCTCGAAGAACTCCGCGGCCTCGGCGATGGGCATCTCGAGCACCTCGGCGATGTTCTTGCCCTTGTAGTGCACCGACAGGGTGTCGCGGTTGTACCGCTTGCCGTGGCAGACCTCGCAGTCGACGTACACGTCCGGCAGGAAGTTCATCTCGATCTTGATCGTGCCGTCTCCGGAGCACGCCTCGCAGCGGCCGCCCTTGACGTTGAAGCTGAACCTGCCGGGCTGGTAGCCGCGCGCCTTCGCTTCGGGCGTCTCGCTGAACAGGGTCCGGACGCGGTCGAACACGCCCGTGTAGGTGGCCGGGTTCGACCGCGGCGTCCGACCGATCGGCGCCTGGTCGACGTGCACGACCTTGTCGAGGTTGTCCAGACCGGTGACGCGCGTGTGCTTGCCGGCGATGCGGCGGGCTCCGTTCAGGCGCGTGGCGAGGACTTCGTACAGGATGCCGTTCACGAGCGACGACTTGCCCGAGCCACTGACGCCGGTCACCGCCGTCATCACCCCGAGCGGGAAGTCGACGGTGACGTTGCGCAGGTTGTTCTCCCGAGCCCCGACGACGGTCAGCATCCGCTTCTTGTCGATGCGGCGGCGCTTCGTGGGGGTCGGGATCGAGCGACGGCCGGCGAGGTAGTCCCCCGTGATCGATCGCGTGTCGGTGAGCAGCTCCGACAGGGGGCCGGAGTGGACGACGTGGCCGCCGTCGACGCCGGCACGAGGTCCGATGTCCACGACCCAGTCGGCCGCGTGGATCGTCTCCTCGTCGTGTTCGACGACGATGAGCGTGTTACCGAGGTCGCGCAGGGTGAGCAGCGTCTCGATCAGGCGCCGGTTGTCGCGCTGGTGCAGTCCGATCGACGGCTCGTCGAGCACGTACAGCACGCCGGTCAGGCCTGAGCCGATCTGGGTCGCCAGGCGGATGCGCTGGGCCTCACCGCCGGACAGCGAGCCGGCCGAGCGGCTGAGACTCAGATAGTTCAGCCCGACCTGAAGCAGGAAGTTCAGACGCGCCCGAATCTCCCGCAGCACCTGTGCGGCGATCTTCGCCTCGCGGTCGGTCAGCTGCAGCTGAGCGAAGTACTCCTGCGCGTCGGCGAGGCTGAGGCGCGATGCGTCGGCGATCGAGTGCCCGTGCACGAGCACCGCGAGGACTTCGGGCTTGAGGCGGTCGCCGTTGCAGGCCAGGCACGGGACCTCCCGCAGGTACTCCGACCAGCGCTGCCGCTGCGAATCCGAATCGGCCTGGATGTACTGGCGCTCGATGTAGGGCACCACACCCTCGAACCCGGACGAGTACCGCATCTCGCGTCCGTAGCGGTTCTTCCACTTGACCGTGACCTTGTAGTTCTCGCCGCGCAGCACGGCATCCTGCACGTCGACCCGCAGGTCGCGCCACGGGGTGTCGAGCGAGAAGTTCAGATCGGCCGCGAGGCCCTCGAGCAGTCGCTCGTAGTACTGGAAGAGTCCCTTGCCCTGCGTCGTCCACGGGATGAGCACGCCCTCGCGGATCGATGCGTCCTCGTCGCCGAGCATCAGGTCCACGTCGACCGACATGCGGGTGCCCAGGCCGGAGCACGTGGGGCACGCCCCGAAGGGCGCGTTGAACGAGAACGTCCGTGGCTCGATCTCGGTCAGCTGCAGCGGGTGGCCGTTCGGGCACGCCAGCTTCTCGGAGAAGGACTGCCACGCGGCATCCCCCTCCTCGTCGACGAAATTCACCTGGACGATGCCGCCTGCGAGACCGATGGCCGTCTCGACCGAGTCGGTCACTCGGCTGAGGATCTCGTCGCTGGCGACGAGACGGTCGACGACCACGGCGATGTCGTGCTTGTAGCTCTTCTTCAGCACGGGCGGTTCGGCGAGCTGGATCAGCTCGCCGTCGACGACGGCGCGGGCGTAGCCCTTGGCCGACAGCTCCTTGAAGAGGTCGACGAACTCGCCCTTCTTCTGCGACACGACCGGGGCGACGATCTGGTACCGCGTCTTCTCGGGCAGTTCCATGAGCTGATCGGCGATCTGCTGGACGGTCTGACGCTGGATGACCTCACCGCATACGGGGCAGTGCGGCACACCGATCCGCGCCCAGAGCAGGCGCATGTAGTCGTGGATCTCGGTGATCGTGCCGACCGTCGAGCGCGGGTTGCGGTTCGTCGATTTCTGGTCGATGCTGACGGCCGGACTCAGACCCTCGATGAAGTCGACATCGGGCCGGTCGACCTGGCCGAGGAACTGGCGCGCATAGGCGCTGAGCGATTCGACGTATCGCCGCTGACCCTCGGCGAAGATCGTGTCGAACGCGAGGCTGGACTTTCCCGAGCCGCTCAGACCGGTGAAGACGACGAGGGAATCGCGCGGAATGTCGAGGTCGACGTTCTTCAGATTGTGGACCCGCGCACCCCGAACACTGAGTTTTCCGCTGTTGTTTCCGGGCAGGGCGACAGGGACGATAGGCACTACTCGATTGTAGGCGCGCCCTCAGACACGAGTCGCGGGGTTCGCCCGGAGCGCACGCCGTGGTAGGCCAGAACGAGGGATGCCGCGGGCACGAGCACCCGCGGCATACCTCGTTGCGTCCGGACTACTTGACGGTGACCTGCACTGTGTCGCTCTGCGACGGGCGGACGGTGTCGCTGCCCGAGTAGGACGCGCTCAGCTGGTGCACCCCGCTCGTGAGGCCGGAGAGCTTCACCTTGACTCGGCCTTCGTCATCGGCCGCGAGCGTCTCGGTCGCGACGACCTTGGTGCCGTCGTAGATCTTGACCTCACCGGTGACCGGGACGCCGCCCTCGGCACTGACGCGAACCGTGTACTGCACCGGCTGCTTCTTGTTCACCGTGGCCTTGTTGATGCTGCCCGTGATCGTGCTGTCGGCGCGATCGAAGGTCGTGATCGGCACCGTGACCGTGGTTCCGGTCGCCGCACCCGTGAGGATCAGTTCGGTCGCGCCGACCGGGGCGTCCGCCGGCAGCACCACCGAGACGGAGGCGGTGCCGTAGTCGTCGTAGATCGCGGTTCCGATGGTGTTGTCGACCGCGAAGCTGCCGAGCGTCTGACCACCGAGCGAGACGACGAGCTCGGCGTCCTTCACGTCTTCCGGAGTCGACATCGTCCATGACTTCACGGAGAACGCGACGGTCGATCCCAGCTCGTACGATGCCGGAGCTCCGCCGGGGAAGCTCACCTCCACCGCGCGCTGCGAGTAATCGACCGGCAGCGGTTCCGAGGACGCGAACGTGTCCATGTAGTCGACCATCGCCTGCAGATCAACCTTGCCGGTGTCGCGGCGGTTCGATCCGTTGGCGAATTCCCTGAAGTTGTCCCCGCCAGAGGCGAGGAAGGCGTTCACGCTTACGGAGTAGGTCGCCGCAAGGTCGATCGGAACGTCGTTCAGCCACATGCCTGTCACGGTTCCCCGCGGCGCGGTGTACGACGTCAGCGACTCATCCACGTTCGGCGTCGCCGGGTTGTCCAGCGGGGACTCCGTGACCGGTACCTGCGTGTACGTGTACTCGAATCCCTCGGAAGCGCCGAGGCGCAGGAACGGGCGGGTGGGAACGCGGTTGAGCGCGTCCCGCTGCCACTGCTGCTCGAGCACCGTCTTGATCTGCGCGCCCGTGAGCTGCAGATTGACGAGCGTGTTCGCGAACGGCTGCACATTGGCGGCCTGCCGATACGTCAGCGTGCGCGGATAGCTTCCGTCGCCGTCGTCCACGCCCCGCATGTCGTCACGCAGGCCACCAGGATTCATGAACGCGATCTGTGCCGCCCCCGACTCCGGCGCCTCTGTCGCCCACTGTTGGACTTCTGCGACAAGGTTGCCGAGAGTCGATTCGCCGCCGCGGTTGATCGTGGCCACGCCGGTTGCAGGGTCGATCACGGGGATCTGAGCGCGGTTGAACGCACCGCCGATCTCGCCCAGCGGGACCGCTCCGAGGACTTCGGCGTCGTCTTTGGCCTTCTGCACGATCTCAGCGACGCCGGCGTCCGGGGGGTAGATTCCCGTGGTGAGCGGCAGGATGCCCTGCGACTTCGCCGACACCACGCCGGTTGCCCCGTCGACGGTGAAGAGGAGCTGGTTGAGATTCGTCCCGTACTGACCCGCCGACACGACCGGGCGGTCGGTCACGGCACGACCCTCAGTCGCCCACTGCGCGACGGGGAACGAGCAGTTGTACGCGAGATGCGTGTGCCCGGAGACGATCGCATCCACATCAGGCGAGACGTTGTTGATGATGTCGGCCCAGGCGCCCGAATCGTCCATGGTTTCGCAGGTCGTCGAAGGCGCGCCTTCGTGCACCAGCATCACGACCAGATCGGCGCCACCGGCGACCAGAGCGGCCGCTTCCGCGTTGACGGACTGAACGATACCGGCGACGTCCAGCTCGGCGATTCCCGCAGGACTCACGAGGGCAGGCAGTTCCTCGGTCACTGCACCCACGAACCCGACCTTCACGTCGCCGAACTCCTTGATCCAGCTGGGCGCGACAGCCGGCTGTGGTGTCCCCTTGAGCTTGAGGTTCGCGGCGATGTACTCCCATTGCGCACCTCCATAGGGATTCGTGACCGCGTCGTACGGTGCCATGACGCGGTTGACGAGGTCGTCATAGCCCTGGTCGAGCTCGTGGTTGCCGACCGCGGACACTTCGAGGCCCGCTTCGTTGAGGGCGTCGATCGTCGGCTTGTCCGACTGGATGAAGGACTCGAAGGTCGAGGCGCCGATCAGGTCGCCGGCAGCGGCGAACACGGTGTTCGGATTCGCCGCGCGAAGCTGCTTGACCGCACCGGAGAGCACCGCCGCGCCGGCCGCGTTCGCGCCGTCCGCAAGAATCCGACCGTGGAAGTCGTTCGTGGCGATGATCTGGATCTGCGTGGGCGCGGCCTGCGCCGCCGGGGCGGCCACGGCGCCGGCGCCGAGCGCGATGACGATTGCGGCGGCGCCGAGAGCGAGCCGGCGACGGGTGGGGGGTGTTGCTGACCGAGATCGCATGAAGCATCCTCTGTGATCGGACCGATGGGGGAACGGCGATGCAGTGCTCGAGGTCGCGGCCGCCGGTTCGGCTACCGCATCGGGGGAATTGCGTCGCACTGCGATCGAGCCTATGAGCCCGCCGTGAGTATGCCAAGGGGTTGGCGCAGAGTTCACGCCTCCGCAATGAAACCGACACCGAGTCCGCTGCGCCCTGGAACTCAGTCCGGCATCCGACCTGCGAAGCGCACGAGTGCAGTGCGCAGGTCGCCGATCTCGGCGGCATCCATTCCGACGCGCTGCATGACGAGCCCCGGGACCTTCAGCGCGTCCTGCCGGAGCGCGACCCCCTCCTCGGTGAGCGAGATGTCCAGCACCCTCTCGTCGGTCGGTCGGCGCGTCCGCACCACGCGCCCCTGCGCCTCCAGCCTCTTGACCAGCGGCGAGAGCGTCGCGGGCTCCATGGCGAGCTCGCCCGCGAGCTCTCCCAGGGATCGCGGCGATCGCTCCCAGAGGGCGAGCATGACCAGGTACTGGGGGTGGGTCAGACCGAGCGGCTCGAGCACCGGCCGGTAGACGGCGACGACGTTGCGCGCCGCGGTGACCACGGCGAAGCAGAGCTGGTTCTCAAGGGCCAGGATGTCATCGGTCATGCGATCGATCATACCTGCACGAATATTTAGTACACTAATCACATGACCGAGAACAGGATGCCTCTCCGCGAGCGCGTGCGCGAGGCCGGCGGCTGGTACGCATGGATCAACACGAGGCTCATCCGGCTGGCCGGTCCGGCGGCGGTCGGCCCCTATGAGACGACTCCCCCGCCGACGGTCGCCGAGCGGGCGGAACGGGCGTGCCCGCTGTGCGGTGCGCCGATGACCGCGCACACTTTCGACCGATCGGGGCCGAAGCCCCTCATGCACTGCCCCTGACGCCGGACTCTTCTCGCTAGGCGTGCCCGGCGCGCTCCATGGCGCGCAGCTCCTTCTTCATGTCCTGCACCTCGTCGCGCAGCCGGGCGGCGAGCTCGAACTTGAGCTCCCCCGCGGCGGCCAGCATCTGGTTGGACAGGTCGAGGATCGTCGACTCGAGCTGCTCGGCCCCTTCGGCCGCGATGCCCTCGCGACGAAGCCGGGGCGTCGGGGACTTTCCCTTCCCCGACTTGAGCTTCGCGGCATCCCGCTTCGACATCATCGCCGCCGTGTCGGCGCCCTCGCGGGCGAGCACGTCGGTGATGTCTGCGATGCGCTTGCGCAGCGGCGTGGGATCGATGCCGTTCTCGAGGTTGTAGGCCACCTGCTTCTCGCGCCGCCGATCGGTCTCGCCGATCGCGGCCTTCATGGAGTCGGTGATCGTGTCGGCGTACATGTGCACTTCGCCGGACACGTTGCGGGCGGCTCGCCCGATGGTCTGGATGAGCGAGGTGCCCGAGCGCAAGAACCCCTCCTTGTCGGCGTCGAGGATCGCGACCAGCGACACTTCGGGCAGGTCGAGCCCCTCGCGCAGCAGGTTGATGCCCACCAGCACGTCGTAGACACCCGCTCGAAGCTCGGTCAGCAGTTCGACGCGCCGGAGCGTGTCGACGTCGGAGTGCAGATAGCGCACCCGAACGCCGTGCTCTCCGAGGAAGTCGGTGAGCTCCTCGGCCATCTTCTTGGTCAGGGTCGTGACGAGCACGCGCTCGTTGCGCTCGGCACGGACGCGGATCTCCTCGAGCAGGTCGTCGATCTGGCCCTTGGAGGGCTTGACGATGATCTGCGGATCGACCAGTCCGGTCGGACGGATGATCTGCTCGACCACTCCGTCGGCGATGCCCATCTCGTAGCGCCCCGGCGTGGCCGAAAGGTACACCGTCTGCCCGACACGGTCTTTGAACTCATCCCAGCGCAGCGGCCGGTTGTCCATCGCGCTCGGCAGGCGGAAGCCGTGCTCGACGAGCGTGCGCTTGCGCGACGCGTCGCCCTCGTACATCGCGCCGATCTGCGGCACCGTCGCGTGCGACTCGTCGATGACCACGAGGAAATCGTCGGGGAAGAAGTCCAGCAGGCAGTGCGGCGCCTCACCGGGCGCGCGTCCGTCGAGGTGGCGCGAGTAGTTCTCGATGCCCGAGCAGAAGCCCAGCTGCTGCAGCATCTCGAGGTCGAACGACGTGCGCATGCGCAGGCGCTGCGCCTCGAGCAGCTTGCCCTGCGACTCGAGCTCCTTCAGGCGCACCTCCAGCTCGGCCTCGATCGTTCCGATGGCCCGCTGCACGGTATCGGTGCCGGCGACGTAGTGCGATGCGGGGAAGATCGGAACCGAGTCCAGCTTCTGCACGACATCGCCGGTGAGCGGATGCAGCATGTACAGCGCCTCGATCTCGTCACCGAACAGCTCGATGCGGATCGCGTACTCCTCGTAGACGGGGATGATCTCGATCGTGTCGCCGCGGACTCGGAAGTTGCCGCGCGAGAAGTCGACGTCATTGCGGTTGTACTGCATCGCGATGAACTTGCGGATGAGGGCATCGCGGTCGTAGCGCTCGCCGACCTGCAGAGCGACCATGGCCCGCAGATACTCCTCGGGCGCGCCCAGACCGTAGATGCACGAGACGGTGGAGACCACCACCACATCGCGTCTGCTCAGCAGCGAGTTCGTCGTCGAGTGCCGCAGCCGCTCCACCTCGGCGTTGACCGAGGAGTCCTTCTCGATGAAGGTGTCGGTCTGGGGCACGTACGCCTCGGGCTGGTAGTAGTCGTAATACGAGACGAAGTACTCCACCGCATTGTGCGGCATGAGGTCGCGGAACTCGTTGGCCAGCTGGGCGGCGAGCGTCTTGTTGTGGGCGAGCACGAGCGTCGGTCGCTGCACCTGCTCGATGAGCCACGCCGTCGTCGCCGACTTGCCCGTTCCGGTGGCGCCGAGCAGCACGACGTCGGTCTCGCCCGCGTTGATGCGAGCCGCGAGATCGGCGATCGCCTGGGGCTGATCACCCGAGGGAACGTACTCGCTGACGACCTCGAACGGTCGCACGGATCGTGTCGTCTGCATCCCTCCAGATTAGGCGGGGGCTCCGACATCGAGGCCGGCGTTCGCGCTCAGCCGAAGCCGCCTCCGCCGTCGAAGCCGCCGCCGAACCCCCCGCCGTCGAAGCCGCCGCCGAAGGAGCCGCCGTCGTATCCGCCGCCGTCGAAGCCGCCGCCGAACCCGGACGCGTCGATGCCTCCCGCCGACCCCGGGTCGAAGGTGTCGCCGACCCAGCCCGGCTGATCGCCGATCATGAGCGAGCCGGCGCCGACCGTGAAATAGGCCGAGACCGAGCTGGTCAGCAGGAACTGATAGGCCACCAGGCTCATGACGCCCGTCTGCATCATCACGGCGCGGGGGTCGACATAGTTCGGGTCGGCGGTCGCGGTGGCCGTCCGCACGGAGGCCTCGGCCTCGGCATCCGGAGTTTCCGCGGACCCCCGGGCAGCGCGACGCTCCTCGGCCCGACGCACGAGCTTGGCCAGCAGACCGGGGTCGTCCTCGGATGCCGTGCGCTCGGCATCCGACATGAACGGGCGCAGTCGATCGAGCATCTCGCGGCGCTGCGACGCCGACAGGTCCGCGAACGCGCTCGCGTGCGCGCTCTCGATCACGCTTGCCGGCAGGGTGTTCAGCAGGTAGACGTACCGCGCGATCTGCTCTTCCTCGCTCGCGGCCGCGTAGGGGTTCTTCCGCCGTCGGAACTTCGTGAAGATTCCCACATCGCCCTCCCTCGCTGGTGGGGCCAGTTTACGTCCGCCGGGATGCTCTGGCCTGGATCAGTTCGGGCAAGCTGCCCCAGACGGCATCGGTTTGCGCGACGGTTCTCTCGAGTGGCCCGTCGGTGTCGATCACGACGTCGGCGATCCGCAGCCGCTCGTCGTCCGGGACCTGCGAGGCGATGCGTGCCCGCGCATCCGCATCGCTCATTCCGCGCAGCGAGACCAGCCGCGCGGCCCGCACGTCGGCCGGAGCGTGAGCGACGAGGATCAGATCCCACGGATCTTCGAGGCGGGCTTCGGCAAGGAGAGGGACGTCGTAGACGACGACGGCGTCCGCGTCCGCGGCGAACGCGTCGTGGAACCGGCGCTGAGACTCGACTCGGACGGCGGGGTGGACGATCGCGTTCAGCCGCTTCACGGCGGCAGCGTCGCCGAACACACGACCGCCGAGGCGCGCGCGATCGAGCGACCCGTCCGCGCCGAGCATGTCCGCTCCGAACTCCGCCGCGATCGCCTTCAGAACCGGTGAACCCGGGCCCTGCACGTCACGGACGACCCGATCGGCATCCACCACGACCGCCCCGTGCTCCGCGAGTCGACGCGCGATCGTGGACTTTCCCGAGGCGATGCCTCCGGTGAGTGCGACGAGTGGCATGCATCGAGGATGCCACGGACATGAGACGGCGAGAACCTCAGGCAGTCCTGAGCCCGGCCTGAGCCGGGCTTGAGCGGCCCGACCTACATTCGTATCAACCCGATGAAAGCGGATCCTCGGACGGCGTCTGAGGAAGGACGTGCGATGGCAGGCTCTGCTTCCGGTGCGGCGGGATGGCGATCGTGGGGGCGATCGCCATCCCACATCCCGCCCGGGGCGGCATGAGCGAGCCCGACCGCAGATTCCAGACCGCGTTCTGGGATATCCTTACCGACGTTCGGGCGCCGGCGATCCCCTCCGTCGCGCCGGAAGGTGCAACGGTGGAAGAAGAACGCGTCGCGGTCGTGGTCGAGGACGAAGCCGACATCCGATCGCTGCTGTCCGCCGTCCTGGCTCAGGCCGGTTTCACCGTTCACGGCGCCGCGAACGGCGAAGACGGCCTCGAACTCGTGCGGCTTCATCAGCCGCTGGTCACGACCCTCGATGTCAACATGCCCGGCATGGACGGCTTCGAGACGGCGAAGCGCATCCGCGCGATCAGCGCGACGTACATCGTCATGCTGAGCGCCCGCACCGAGGAGATCGACGCCCTCCAGGGCCTCGAGGCCGGCGCCGACGACTACGTCGCGAAGCCGTTCCGCCCGCGCGAGCTGCGTGCGCGGATCGACGCGATGCTCCGCCGCCCCCGACAGCACATCGCAACGGTCCCGACGACGCCCTCAGCCGTCGACCAGCCCGCCTCGACCGGGTGGCTCGAGCACCAGGGTGTGCGGCTGAACCCCGCCACCCGTATCGTCACGGTGGACGGGGCGGACCTGGACCTGACGCGCAGCGAGTTCGAGATCCTGGCCGATCTGCTGGGCTCGGGCCGCCGTGTACGAGCCAAGTCGGATCTGGCCCTCATGCTGCGCGGCGAGCAGTACACGGGGGTCGAATACGTCAGCGACAGCGACGCCCGTGCGATCGAGGTGCACGTGGCGAACCTCCGGCGCAAGCTCGGAGAGTCCCCCTCGCAGCCACGATGGATCGAGACGGTCCGGGGAGTCGGCTATCGCCTGACCGCCTGACTCCGGGATGCCGCTACTCGGCGTCCGCGATCAGCACCGAGGTGTCCACGTCCGTGGCCGCGCGTGTGGCCGCTTCGCGAGCGACCTCGGCGAGGCGCCCGGCGTCGTAGCCGACAGTGTCGCTGAGTGCCACGCCGACGCCGACCACGGGGATCACGGCGCCCGAGCCCATCACCATGCCGAAGTCGTCGAACAGACCGCGATAGATGACGGCAGCCTGGCGGCGCGCTTCGCGGGGCGTATCCACGAGCACGCCGACCAGCAGACCGCTCGGCCCGTCCTCGGCGACGAACGAGTTCGAGGGAGCGTGCCGGCGAGCACCCGTGCGCCAGGTCTCGGTGATGGCGCGCGCGACCTCGCTTCCGAACGCGGTGGAGATCTGCTCCAGATCTTCGACGCGCACGGCGATGACGCCGACGAGTTCCGATCGCCTCTGCGCGCGAGCGCACAGGTCGGCCATCGTGCTGTCGAAGACGTCGCTGGCGAGGATGCCGTCGCCCGAGCCGCCGGATGCAGAGGAGCTCAGATGACCGCGCATCGGAGCGCGCGACGCACGCAGGACGGAGGTGACCACGACGGCGACGATCGTCAGCACGATCGTCACGAAACTGGTGGCGATCGTGCCGAAGGCTTCCGTGAACAGAGCGCTGTCGGGGCCGGAGGTCAGGAAGGCGGTCGTGCGGGACACGTAGTAGAGCGACTGGAAGGCGAGCACGGCTGCGAGCACCCACGCCGTGCGGGACTCGCGCAGCTCGCCCCGCAGGCACTCGACCGCCCCGGCACCGGCGAACGCGAGCAGTGGGATGAACATCCACAGCGCCCCCGCCCAGTCGCCGCCGCCCGGTCCGGCGATGAAGACGGATGCCGCCGCCCCGGCGACCGCCGCAGCGACCAGGGCCGACGACCAGGCCATCGCACGGCCGTTGAACCGCCGGCATCCCAGCCACATGCATCCGGTGCCGGTGACGAACGCGGCGTTGCCGACCGCGACCGCCCACCAGGCCGCCTCGGGCGACTGGACCCAGATGATGTAGGCGAGCGTGGTCAGCATGCCGCCGAGGAACGCCAGGGCCCAGATGCGCCCCGCGCCCTCGTCACGCCGCAGCATCGTCTCGACGATGAAGAGGACTCCGCTGACGTTCACCACCACCGCGGTCGCCACCAGCACGCTGAACAGATCGAGCTCGAGCATCATGGTGCGTCCTGTCCTGCGGAATGAGCGGTCGCGGCGGATGCCGGCAGTTTGACGATGAACGTCGAGCCGACGCCCGGTGAGCTGTGCAGTCCGAGCTCTCCCCCGTGCGCGCGGACGATGTCGCGGCTGATGGCCAGGCCCAGGCCCGTCCCCGCGCGGCGCGTCGGACCCGCCTTGTAGAACCTCTGGAAGAGCTGCGCCCGCTCGTCCTCGTTCATCCCCACACCGGTGTCCCGAACGAGGATCCAGCTCGAGATGCCATCGCTCGTCGTTCCGAGGAAGACGGTGCCTCCGTCGCGGTTGTAGGTGATCGCGTTCGAGAGCAGATTGTCGACGACCTGGCGGATCCGCAGCGGATCGGCCCAGATCGTCGCCTCTTCCAGTCCCGTCGTGTCGATCGTGATCGCCCGACCCGCGGCGCGCGGTGCGAGGGCCTCGACCGAGGTCCGCACGATTTCACGTGCGTCCATCGAGATCGGGGTCAGGGAGGCCTGGACCGAGCGCGAAGAGCTCGACGCGGCCAGGATGTCGCCGATGATTCCGAGCAGTCGCTCGGCGTTGCGCTCCGCGATGTCCAGATCGGCGCGCAGGTGACCAGGCAGAGCGGGATCTTCGATCGCGAGGTCGAGGTAGCCGAGGATCGACGTCAGCGGTGTGCGCAGTTCGTGCGACACGGAGGCGACGAGCTCGTCGCGCGCCCGGAGCGCCGTGAGCTCCGCGGTCACGTCGCGCGAGACGACGACGGCGCCGGCATCGTGCCCCGACGAGTCGGTGAGGCGGCGAGCGGTGATGCTGAGGGCCCGCCGCGGGGCGGATTCCCTGCCGAACCACACCACCTGATCATCGAACGCCTCGCCTCGAAGGGCGCGATGCAGGGGCAGCTCGTCGGATGGGAGGGGTGTGATGCCGTCATCGCGGTACGCCGGGAGCTCGTCCGGGGATCCGCGCTCGAGCGCCGGATGCAGACGTCCGTCCGCGTCGTTGGCCACGGCGACCGTGCCGTCGGGCGCGATGCGGATGACGCCGAAATCGACGGCATCCAGCACTTCGGTCACCTCCTGCTCCTGGCGCCGGGTGCGTTCGAGCACCTGCCTCAGCAACTGGGCCTGCTTGGCCAGGAGCGTGCGCTGCGCATCGGAGCGGCGGGCCGCCAGATGACTCGTGGTCGCGACGGCGATCAGGACGAGCGGCATGAGCACCGTCGCGTAGGTGATCGACTGCTGGTTCACTGCGAGCAGGACGCCCACGATCCCGGCGACGGCGACGATGACCGCCGAGAGCCCCAGCAGACCGAACCCGGCGGCGAGCCAGATGGTCGGGAAGATCCACAGCAGACCGAGGGCCGATCCCGGAGCCGCCAGCTGCATCAGGGTGATCGCGACGATGTCGATCGCGGGAACCACCGCGACCCACCCGAAAGCCATGCGGTTCCACGGGATCACCAGCGTCGCGCCGGTGAGCACCAGGATCACCACGACCCCGGCGAACAGCATCACGGCGTCGCCGGGGAACGGCCCGATCGCGATCAGGATGCCGAGCACGAAGACGACCGAACCCAGCAGCAGCTGATTCAGCGTCGCCGTCCGCGCCCGCGTGCGGTCGCCCACCAGCACATTCGGCGTGGGTTCTGCGGCGGCCATACCGTGACGCTAATGGATGCCGCGCGCCGGCGCCCCTCTCGGCCCGGCGTCAGCTCGCCTGCAGCGCGACGGCCTCACTGATCCAGCGGGCGTGGAGGTCCCACGGCGCGAGGTCGCCGGCACGGACGGCGTCGATGTGAGCGAGGAGCCGGGGCGAGACGCGGAACCACTCCGTGCGATCGAACCGCTCCTGCGCGAACTGCTCGTGCCGGCGGTGCTCGAGGCGGCGGTCACCGCGTTCGAAGGCCAGAAGCTCGTCATGCCAGATGGCCGCGAGCCGCTGGCGCGGGTTCGCCGACGTGCCGATCTTCACGCGGTCGCCGTAGCGCACGTAGTACACGACGTCCACGCGGGGCGGGGGCAGCTCATGGTCGATGATCTCGCCATGGCGCCATTCGCAGACCGCGCACACCCACGCCGTCGGATATCGGATGCCGGTCCGGGATCCGCACAGCCGGCACGGCATGGGCAGAACGTCCGTCACGCCGAACATGCGGTCCGCCCACTCTCCTGCGACGGCCAGGTGACGCTCGCAGAGCGGCAGGGGGGCGTCCGCGGGCACCTCGTCGCGGCATCCGTCATCGGCTCGGCACGCTCGATCGGTAGGCACCCGCGAATACTACGGGCCGGCACCGACCTCCCCGCAGCAGGCGAAAGGCCGCCACCCGAAGGTGACGGCCTCTCGCTCTGTCAGAACAGTGTCAGGACAGTGTCAGATCAGCGACCCGAGAGCTTCTCGCGAAGCGCGGCGAGCGCCTCGTCGTCGGCAAGGGTACCGGCGGAGGAGCTGTCGGACGCGAACGAGCTCGACGCGGAGCTGGTCTCGGTCGGGGCGTTCGCCTCGGCCTCGATCGCCTTCGCGACGGCAGCCTTGTGCTGCTCCCAGCGAGCCTGGGCAGCGGCGTACTCCTGCTCCCACTTCTCGCGCTCGGCGTCGGAGCCTTCCTTCCACGCCTGGGTCTCGACGTCGAAGCCCTCGGGGTACTTGTACTCCCCGTTCTCGTCGTACTCGGTGACCATGCCGTACAGGGCCGGGTCGAACTCGGTGCCGTTGGGGTCGACCGACTCATTGGCCTGCTTGAGCGACAGCGAGATGCGACGGCGCTCCAGGTCGATGTCGATGACCTTGACGAAGACCTCTTCGCCGACCGAGACGACCTGCTCCGCGAGCTCGACGTGCTTGCCGGAGAGCTCCGAGATGTGCACGAGGCCCTCGATGCCGTCCGCCACGCGAACGAACGCACCGAACGGAACGAGCTTCGTGACCTTGCCCGGGGTGACCTGGCCGATGGCGTGCGTGCGGGCGAAGACCTGCCACGGGTCCTCCTGGGTCGCCTTGAGCGAGAGCGACACGCGCTCGCGATCCAGGTCGACCTCGAGGATCTCGACGGTGACTTCCTGACCGACCTCGACGACCTCGGAGGCGTGCTCGATGTGCTTCCAGGACAGCTCGGAGACGTGCACGAGGCCGTCCACGCCGCCCAGGTCGACGAACGCGCCGAAGTTGACGATCGAGGAGACCGTGCCCTTGCGGACCTGACCCTTGTGCAGGTTGTTCAGGAACGACGTGCGCGACTCGGACTGCGTCTGCTCGAGCAGCGCGCGGCGCGACAGGACCACGTTGTTGCGGTTCTTGTCGAGCTCCAGGATCTTCGCCTCGATCTCCTGGCCGAGGTACGGCGTGAGGTCGCGGACACGGCGCAGCTCGATGAGCGACGCGGGCAGGAAGCCACGCAGGCCGATGTCGACGATGAGGCCACCCTTGACGACCTCGATCACGGAGCCGGTGACGACACCGTCGGTCTCCTTGATCTTCTCGACGTCACCCCAGGCGCGCTCGTACTGAGCCCGCTTCTTGGACAGGATGAGCCGGCCTTCCTTGTCCTCCTTCTGGAGGACGAGGGCCTCGACCTGGTCGCCGACCTTGACGACCTCGTTGGGGTCGACGTCGTGCTTGATGGAGAGTTCGCGCGAGGGGATGACACCCTCGGTCTTGTATCCGACGTCGAGGAGGACCTCGTCGCGGTCGATCTTCACGACGGTTCCTTCGATGAGGTCGCCGTCGTTGAAGAACTTCAGGGTCAGTTCGACCGCGGCCAGAAAGTCCTCAGCAGATCCGATGTCATTGATGGCGACCTGCTTGGTGGCCGGGGCGGTCGTTGCGATAGTCATGTAGTGGGTTGTCCTTGTTGGGTTGGGTGTCGGGCGTGGGCTCCGGGCACGAGAATGCCCGATGCTTTCAGCGGTTGGATGTGAATTGCGATTGTCACGCGCGCACGGCAATGAAGCCACATGGGTGACATCTCAGAGTATCAGAACGCCTCGGTGCGCCGCATTATTTCGCGGCCGCCGACGGCTGCGGGCCGCGCAGGGCGCTCGGCGCCGTCAGTCGGAACGCAGCCCGGCGAGGAGCCGCTCCAGGCCGTACTCGAAGGCTCGGTCGACATCGCCGTCGAAGCGGAAGGAGCCCGACAGCTCCATGTTCACGAAACCGGTCGCCCAGGCGGTGAGCAGCCGCGCAGCATCCAGCGCATCATCTGCGCCGACCAGCTCGCTGGTCGATCGCATCAAGGGGATGCTCGCCCTCGCCATGGCCGGCGCGGCTCCGTCGACCGCGAACATCAGGCGGAAGCCTTCGGGATGCCGGTGGGCGAAGTCCCGGTAGGTCCGCGCAAGATCACTCAGCGAGCCGTTCGTGGCCTCCAATCGGTCGGCCAGGTCGTCGGCGGACGCTTCGGCCACCAGCGTCAAGAGGGCGTCGCGGTCGCGGACTCGCTTGTACAGCGACGGCGCTCGCACACCGACGCGATCGGCGACGGCCTGCATCGTCAGTTTGGCCGGACCCCCCGTTTCCAGGATCCGGCGCCCGGCGCCGACGATCTCGACGAGCGACGTGCGTTCGGGCGTCGGCATGCGGTCCTCCTCGGAGCAGCGGCTCATGGCTATTGACATAAGCTATCATGGCTACGTAGCATAGCCATCATCACCTGACCGAGGAGTCAGCCATGCAACTCGCCCCGCACCTGCATCGCATCGGCAACGACATCGTCGCCGCGTACCTGATCGAAGCCCCCGAGGGGATCACCGTCATCGACGCGGGGCTCCCGGGGCACTACCGGGATCTTCTCGCTGAGCTCGCCGCGATGCACCGGTCGCTCGAGGACATCCGGGGGATCGTGCTGACGCACGGCGACAGCGACCACCTGGGCTTCGCCGAGCGGCTGCGCGCCGAGCGCGGCGTGCCGGTGTACGTGCACGCCGCGGATGCGGATCGCGCGAAGGGCGGCGACAAGCCCAAGGTTGCGATGGGTCCGATGCGTCTGGGACCGACGGCGGGCTTCTTCGCCTACGCCCTGCGCAAGGGCGGCATGCGCACGCGCTACCTCACCGAAGTCGTCACCGTTCACGACGGTGACGTGCTGCCGCTTCCCGGTGCTCCGGTGGTGATCGGAATGCCGGGACACTCCCCCGGCAGCATCGCGGTGCTGGTGCCCGCCGTCCACGCTGTCTTCGTCGGCGATGGCCTGACGACGCGGCATGTGCTCACGGGCAGGGTCGGCATGCAGCCCGCCCCCTTCACCGACGAACCCGCGCTCGCGCTGGAATCACTCGATCGGCTCAGCAGCCTGGACGCCACGTGGGTGCTGCCCGGCCACGGCGCGCCGTGGCGCGGGCGGCCGGCCGATGTGGCTGCGGCGGTGCGCGCCGCGCGATGACCGACGGCCGGCCCTGCTCCGCACCGCTCAGCCGCGGAAGTCGTCCGGATCGACGTCATCGAGGAATCTCTTGAACTCATCGAGGCGCTCGCGGGCGATGTCGTCGGTCACGACGACCTCGTCGTCCGGGTCCTCGGCTTCATCCTCCTCTTCGTCCGACTCCGTGACGGTGTCGAGCACTCCGGCGTCCTGCATCACTTCCTCCGCGACCCAGATGGGCGCCTCCACCCGCGACGCCAGGGCGACCGCATCCGAGGGGCGCGCATCGACCAGACGCTCCCCCATGGGTGTGGAAAGCGCGACCTCGGCATAGAAGGTGCCCTCGTCGATGCGCGTCACCGCGACGCCGGTCACACTTGCGCCGACCGTGTCGAGCAGGGAGCGCATCAGGTCATGCGCCAGCGGGCGCGGGACTTCGGCGCCTTCCACCGCCACGAGGATCGATGTCGCCTCCTGCGCGCCGATCCAGATCGGCAGGATCCGTCCCTCGCCCGGGTTCTCGCCGAGCGGCTTCAGCAGGATGACATGCTGTCCGGTCGGGTCCAGGGCTACGCCGGCGACGCGAACGAGGATCATCTGATCTCCTCCCGGTCGGGACTGCGCAGTGCTGAGTGCTCGCGATTGGCATCGTAGTCCGCTGTCGCGCACTCGGTCAGAGGGTCGACGACAGTGTTCGAGCCCGACGGCGAGTCGCTGTGGAGGCGGGCACGCATCGCGTTCGAGGACTTCCTCCGCGCGGTGGCAACAGGGTGCGCGTCCGCGTTCAGCGCCGGCGCGACCCGTTGTCCTCGACGGGACGCAGTCGGGAGTGCACCATCGCCTGCCGGTACACCTCCCGCATGGTGCGCAGCGCGGCCGCCGTCGCCGCCTCGTCGGGTGACCATGCCGATGGACTCGTCGAACGGGCCGCGAAGACGTGGATGCCGCGGTCCCGCAGCACCGTCCGTGCCAGGTCGGGCGACGAGAGCCGGCCCGCGACGTACATCGACTCCTCGCCATGGGCGATGATCGCGCGCACGCGCGGCAGAAGGCCGATCAGTTCGAGAAGCGGTTTGGCGCCGGCATCCAGCTGATCGTGCGTGTGGCGACCGGCGTCTCGCCATGGGTACGCGTGCCACGGCATGATGTGCCGCGGCTGCAGGTCGATCTGCTCATACAGCAGCGCCATCCGCTCGGCCGAGGGATGATCGTCTTCGAAGGAGAACATGCCGGAGCCGACCTTCATCCGCGGCCGCGGTTCCGGCCGCGGGATCAGGACGACGATCCGCGCCTTGGTGATGTCGTGCTCGGCCGACACGTACGGCGGCCACTCGTCGGGCGCGCGACCTCGCTGCAAACGGGTGGCCAGATCATTGACGGGGAGGATCTGCAGCTCGTCGAGCCGCGACTCCTGCAGCCGGCGGTATCCGGGTTCCGCCATTCGACGCGCCATGGGGGGAAACTACACCCGCGCCTCAGAACGGCGCGTCCGCCTCCTCGTGCGGTCGGAAGACCGGAACTCTCCGCTCCGGCTCGACCACATATCGCCGTCCGGTCGGCGATGTCCACTCGATTGCGCCGCCGCCGCCGTCTACCTGGCGGACGACCCACCCGCCGTGATGTTTCACGATGTGGTGCCCCTTGCAGAGCGGGCTCAGGTTGTTCAGCGACGTGTCGCCCCCGTGCTCCCACGCGATCTGATGGTCGATCTCGCAGCGGGAGGCCGGCATCCCGCACCCTGGTCCGATGCACCGGTCGGCCCGCCATCTGACGAGTCTTCGCAGCGCAGGCGGAGGTCGGTACTGCTCGCGGCCGACCGAGAGCACCATCCCCGTCTCGGGGTGCGTGAGGATCCGCATCCAGCCGTCGGCCGCACCGCACAATTCGCGGGCACGGTGGAGCGGAATCGGCCCGACGCCTTCGACGGTCGCGGGAGCCGAGCCCGGCCGCAGCTGCTCCTCGAGGAGAGCCAGGGCCGGAACGGTCACCGCAACGGTCGAACGGATTCCGCGCGCCTCAGCGGGGTGCAAGAAGGTGTCACCCTCGATGAGGAGGTCCGACACGACATCAGCGCGCAGCTGGTCAAGGGTTCGCTTCTCGCCCTCTTGGGCGGCGAGAACTTTCGCCATCCTCGTGGCGCGTTCGAACACGGCACGCGCTTCGACGGCGGGGATGTACAGCATGATCCACGCCATCGCGTCGTCACCCGGATCGAGGACGACACGACGTCGATCCAGGGCCTGCTCGTGTCGGTCGTCCAGCGTCGCCGCGCGGACGGTCTCGACCAGGGCTCGCAATCGCCGGCGGAAGGCACCGAGGGGCTCCGACTCGGCGAGTTGCACGCCGCGCGCCAGCACACCCTCACGGAACTCCGGCTCGACGCCATCCAGCGTTTCGACGAGAATCTCGGCATGCCGCTCGCTCATCCGTGCGGCGCTGAACGAGTCGAGCACGGCCGGGTAACGGTGAACGAGCGCCTCCGACATCGTCATCATGCGACCAGCGGCGTTCTCGGTGATGCGCAGCGCGGCAGCGATCTCGAGACGGATGGATCGCTCGACGACATCTGTCAGGATGCGGCCGTGACGCGCGGCGTCCGCGAGCGCCTCGTGACGCAGCTCGTTGACGCGCAGCAGCGCCTGCGCTGCGCAGATCGTCTGCATGTGCACGACCTCGATGAGGTGGTCTACGGTGTCGGGGGCGTCCAGAGCGGCTTGCTCACGCGCCGCCATGACCGCCTCGCTGTCCTCGAACCCGGCCCCCCGCGGATCCAGGCCCTCCCACGCCGCGTCCGGACCCTGCGGGTCGGGCGGGATATCGGCGTCGATCGACATGCGTCTACTTTAGAACATACGTACGACATCAACCCTCCTCGCTCGCGGGTGCACGTCGCTTGCGCATCTGCGCCAGGGGAAGGGACAGACGGGGATTGCCCGTCAGACGATCCTCGTGCGCATCGAGGAATTCCCAGTACGCGCTGGTGAACTCCGACTCGCGAGCCTCGGCTGCGCTGCCCCACCAGGAGCCCATCTTCTGCAGGTAAGCGCCGCCGGACACATACGGCTTGCTGGCGACACGACCTCCGTCGGCGTATTGGCTCATGCCCTGGACGTTCGGCACCATCACCCACTCGTAGGCGTCCACGAACAGCGCCGAGAACCAGTCGTACACCGCACGGGGGGCGTAGCCCTGCAGCAGGAACCAGTTGCCGAGCACCATGAGTCGCTCGATGTGGTGGGCGTAGCCCCAGCGGTGCACTCGCTGAAGGACGGTGCGCACCGGGATCGGCAGATCATCCGGGATGCCGCGCCCGGTGTACCACCAAGCCTCGAGCTCTCGCGACAGCCCGAAGTGATTCGCATCGTGCAGCTCCGGCATCGCCCGATAGGCACCGCGCATGCACTCCCGCCAGCCGATCACCTGGCGGACGAACCCCTCGAGCGACGCGAGCGGCACACTGTCCTCCGCCTCCAGCGCGGCGGCCACGACCTCTTCCACGCTCAGCAGGCCGATGTTCAGCAGAGGAGAGAGCACTCCGTGGAACAGGAACGGCTCGCCGGCAGCCATGGCGTCCTCGTACCTGCCGAAAAGGGCGAGTCGATCCGCGACGAACTCCTTCAGCCACGCCCGCGCGGCATCGGGGGTCACCGGCAGCCAGAACTGGGCGGGATCGCCCGGCGCAGCGGGGAATCGCTCCGTCACCTCGGCGATGACTGCCCGGGTGATCTCGTCCGGCGCCACCATCCGCAGCGAAGGGACCTCCACGCCAGCGCGCGGCAGCGGCTCACGGTTGTCCGCGTCGAAGTTCCAGCGGTTGCCGGCGGGACGTAGACCATCCATCAGGATGCCGGTGCGCCGCCGCTGCCATCGATAGAAGTCCTCCATCCGGGCGCCCGCATGCCCGGTGAACCATTCGTCGACCTCGCGCGCCGGGGTGAGGAACAGACCGTCCGGATACACACGGGTGCGCATCCCCTCCGCGGCGCAGAACCTGTGCAGCCGTTCGTCGATTCCTCGGTCGGTTGCGCTCATCCACGCGAGGGCGTCGATGGCGTGCTCGCGCACGAGAGCACGCAGACCATCCATGAAGCCCACGTCTGCCGCAAGCGCGACGTGCTCCACCCGCACACCGGCGTGCCGGAGCCGGTCTGCCGTGTGACGCATCGCCGAGAGCAGGAGGACGATCTTGTGCGAGTGATACGGGCGCCGTCGGAAGGCGGCATCCGACTCGACGAAGACGATCAGGTCGATGTCCGCGTCGGTGTAGGCCGGATGATGCTCGAACTGCTGAGTCGCCAGCACGACGGCGGCCTTCATCGGTCAGCGCGCGTCGACTTCGGGGAGCACCAGCGGCAGCTCGCGGCCGCTGTCCCATGGCTCGGTCCAGCCGAGGCGATCGAAGAGCCCGTCGAGCAGCATCGCGGTGAATCCCCACACCAGGTGATCGCCGTCCCGCTTACCACGCCCATCGAGACGCGGCACCAGGAAGCCGGGCCCGCGCCACTCCTGCCCGCCGCGCCGGATCACGGTCACTCCCCGCTTCGCCGGATCGAGCAGATCAGCGACCGGCGCCCGGAAGACGGCGGCCGACTCCGCGACATCGACGACCCGCACCGGCGATGGATGCCGCCACCATGCGAGCACGGGAATCACGAGGTTCTGCGAGAACGCAAGCGGTACCGTCTCGAGCGCACCCAGCACCTCGACGCCCGACGCATCGAGTCCCGTCTCCTCGACCGACTCGCGAAGCGCGGCCGCGACGGGGCCATCGTCTTCGGGATCCAGGCGGCCTCCGGGAAAGGCGACCTGCCCCGGATGCGAGCGCAGGGTCGACGCGCGCTCAAGCAGCAGCACGTCGAGGTCGCGCGAGACGGCGTGCGCGTGCGCGGCATGGTCACTCGGCAATCCGTCCAGCACGCCGAAGAGCATGAGCACGGCCGACGTGCGCGGGGCGGTCGGGTCGGGCAGCGCCGCGAAGCCTTCGAAGCCGCGTCCTCCGCGACCGGCAGCCACCGCGTCGGCCAGGCCGACGAGCTCGTCCCGCGCGCTCTGCGGAGGCTGGTGGGCGGGCATCCCTTCAGGCTACGCCGGTCCGCCGACGCCCGGCCTCGCCGACAGCACGAGGCGAGGAAGTCGAAGCCGGTTCCTTCGGGACCCAGCCTGTTCTGCGTAGCATTCAGCCGTGCGCCACATCGCGTTCCTCCGCAACGTCAACCAGGGTCAGCGCGGTCACCCCTCGACCCGGGACATCCTCGACGCGTTCGCCGACGCGGGCGCTCACGATGCGGTGGCGTTCCAAGCCAACGGCACTGTCGTCTTCACCGCAGACGATCCGCAGACCGTGGTGGACGACGCCATGCAGGCGCTTGCGGCACGATCCGGCGTGGTACGCGACGCATTCTGGATGCCGCTGTCCGACATCACGGCGATCGTGGAAGCGCATGCCGGCCAGCCCGACGCAGCTCGTCGCGAACTCACGCTGCACGGCGGGGGCGTTCTCGACCGTGCCGACCCGCAGGTCTCGCGGATGGCGGCGCATCGCCGTTGCGAGATCGTCGATGCCGGCCCAGGGTGGATGGTGTCGAAGAATGAGGTCGACCGTGAGAGCAACGCGACGCCGGTCGCAGAGCTTGTCAGCGGCACGCGCGCGACGTCGCGGAGGCTCCCGACCCTCGTACGGCTGATCGACCGCTTCTCTCAGGCGGATCGAGCGACTCGGAGGATCTTCGCCATCGGTCTTCCGCGCCCCAGCTCGTCGACGAGCAGATCCAGATAGCGGATCTTCTGCATGAGCGGATCCTCGACGTCCTGCACGCGGACGCCGCAGACCGTTCCCGTGATCAGAGACGCGTTCGGGTTCAGTCGCGCGTCGGCGAAGAACTCGGCGAATGTCGTGCCGGCCGCGATGTGCTGGGCAAGCTCGGCGTCATCGAAGCCCGTGAGCCACTCGATCACCTCGTCCACTTCCGCCTGGGTCCGGCCCTTTCGTTCCGCCTTCGCGACGTAGAGCGGGTAGACCGCCGCGAAGCTGGTCGTGAAGATCCGGTGCATGCGGCGAGTGTAGCTCCGAGCGCAACTTCACAGGGAGGCCTGCTACGCTGGAGGTACCCAATCGGGTCACGCGTCGTCACCACTGCCTCCGCACAGATGCAGAGACTGGATCTACAGACACCATGACGCCTCGGACCGTCTTCGAGACATCCGCCTCCACCCTTCGAATCCCGCGCACGAGCGTCTGTATCGCCGCGCATCCCTGAAAGCACTTTTGACCCCCGTCACCATCCCCATGCCCCACACGCGGCAGCCGCTCGACTGGCGTCCCGCCGACGACGACGTGTTCGTCGCGACGGCCGCCGGCGAGTACGCCGGCTTCGTGTCGAGCACACCGCTCGGCCACGAAGCACACGGTGCGCGTGGCGAGCAGCTCGGCGTGCACCTCTCCGCGCATCTCGCGCGTGCCGCCGTCGCGGCATCCCTCACGCATGCCGCTCGAACCCCCGCGGGTCCCCCGCGCCTCAATCGTCCGCTCCGCACACTGCGGCGCGGCACCCCTGGTCGCTCACGCGGCCCGAAAAGTAAAAGGAATGACACGATGGCCACTGGCACCGTGAAATGGTTCAACTCCGAAAAGGGCTTTGGATTCATCGCCCCCGACGACGGTGGAGCCGACCTGTTCGCGCACTACACCGCGATCACCGCGAGCGGATACAAGGAGCTCACCGAGAACCAGAAGGTCGAATTCGAAGCGGAGCGTGGCCCGAAGGGCATGCAGGCCGCCAACATCCGGCCGCTCTGATCTTCTCCGAGTAAGGCGGGCACTGCCCACCTGACTGCGGAACGGATGTCGCCGACCCTCGGGTCGCGGCATCCGTTTCGTCGTTTTCGGAGGTCGTCGTGACCACGTGATAGCCACTCATCGCCGCGCCGCTCCCATGTAACGTTCAGGTAACGCACCGGATCTGTCCAGAAAAGACAGGAAGAGTCGGGGACTTGTGTCCTTCGAATGGACACCGTTGCGTCCTGCCCGAGGACGCGGAACACCCATACGGAACCGGTTTTATGCGCTCTCACACGTCCCCCACTCCTGGCCGTCGCACCCTCCGCACCGCCGCTCGGCGGTCTCGCCGACGCCCCGCCATCATCGCGACCGGTCTCGCACTGGCCGTCGTCGCCGCCGCCGGAACGGGCGTCGCCCTGCCGACGTCGCAGGCGCAGGCGCAGGCGGTCAGCGCGCCGCAGACCTTCGCCCTGGCGTCCTACTCCGTGTCGCTCGAGCCGGCTCCGTTCGGTGTCGGCGGCGACCGGACCTCGCGCGATGCGCGGGCGGCGCTGCTCGCCGCCAAGACGACGATCGCCTCCGCCGCCAAGGTGGCCACCGACATCCAGGCGTCCGGCCTGGACGTCGGCGTACCGGTGACGACGGTCGACACCGATCGCCTCGAAGCGGCCGTCGACCACCTCGAGGATGCGGCACTGCTGCCCGCACCGCTCGTGTCCGCGTTCAGCGCCAAGGTGACGGCTGCCGTCGAATCGGTGGACGAGGACGTCAACGGCCTTCGCGGCCGCCTCGACGCCGCGATCGCACTGAAGGCCGAACAGGAGGCCGCGGCACAGGCCGCCGCCGCCCAGGCCGCCGCTGAAGCAGCAGCAGCCCAGGCCGCCGCTGAAGCGGCCGCAGCCGCGGCAGCCGCCGAAGCCGAAGCCGAGCAGGCGTCCCAGGCGTCGTCGTCGTCGAACAGCAGCCCTTCCCCCGCCTACGCCGGTGCGGGCACGAGTGCGGGTGAGGCTCAGGCGATCGCCCGCGGGATGCTGGCCGGCTATGGCTGGGGAGACGACCAGTTCGGCTGCCTCGTCGCACTGTGGGACCGCGAGTCCGGATGGAACTCGCAGGCGTACAACTCCGGCAGCGGCGCATACGGCATCCCGCAGGCCCTCCCGGGCAGCAAGATGGCCACCGCAGGTGCCGACTGGCAGACCAATGCAGCGACCCAGATCTCCTGGGGCCTGGGCTACATCGCGGGCCGCTACGGCAACCCGTGCGGCGCCTGGAACCACTCCGAGTCGGTCGGCTGGTACTGATCGCCGCGGCGGGAGGATCTTCCGCCGCGCACTGACCTTCGAAGCGAACGCCCCGGGATCCGCCGATCCCGGGGCGTTCGGTCGTACGATCGACCATGGCGCACACGATGAGCACCGCAACCGTCGTCGCGATCGTCGGCGATCAGTCCGAAGAAGCCCTGGCCAGTCTGGGCGGCATCCGCGGTGTGGATGTGCTGTCCCTGCACGGAAGCGAGACGACGATCGCCACCCGGCGCATCGCGGCCGCAACGACGCCCTGGGTGGTCCATGACGCCGATCCGCTCGCGCACGTCGCGGCAGCGTGGGTCGAGCTCTTCGAGGAGCGCTCGACACTCGGAGCCCTGGAGGTGGAGGTGGAGACGGCGATCGCGCTCTTCGACAGAGGCTCGGCTCTCATGCCCGACTACTACATCGTCCTCGAACCGGAAGAGGCCCCCGACACCTGGCGACACTGGTGGTGCGGTGCGCTCGGACACCGGGCTCCGCAACGGGTGCTCACCTCGCACGCCCCGACCACGCCGCGGGATGCCGCTCTGCGCCGGCTTCTGAGCAATCTTCCCTCTTCGCGCCCATGGCCCGACCCCGCTTCGTGGCTCCCCCACCTTCCGTTCGAGATCCCCGACCGCGTCGGCCTGCGGGACGTCACGTGAGCGCTGCCCGCGAGCCCTGGCGGTGGGCGTGGACGGTGGCCCTTCCGGTCGGCGTTGCCGGCGCGATCCTCGGTCTGCTGCCCTGGCTCGCGTACGGCGCCCGGCTGCCGGCCCAATTGCTGTGGGATCGCGATGTCCGGCCCGAGGCCATGCCGTTCGCTCTGCTCCCCTTCAGCTTCGTCACCGTCATCCTGATCTTCTCGCTGCTGATCGTGGGGGCGGCGGCGGCGGGTATCGGCGGCCGGGCGTTGCGCGTCCGCGGATGGGGCCTCGTGCTGCTCGTTCTCGGGGTGCTGCTGGTTCAGGTGGGCGCGACGGTGCAGACCGTCGGCGCCGTGCGCGCCGGGCTGCAGGACCGCCTCGAATCGAACGTCTACGTGTTCGCGCTCGTGGCCGGGACGGGACTGTCGATCCTCGTCGGCCTCGTCGTGACGGTTCTGATCGCCGGAGCGCCGCGCGCCGGTGCGCTCATCGGTCTCACGATCGGCGCCATCGGGATGACCGCGTGGATGGGCCAGCTCATCGCACCGGTCGCCCAGGGCGACAGCGGTTCTGCGACCGCCGCGGTGATTCTGCCGTGGGTCGCACCGGTGCTGACGGGCATCGCGATCGCGTGGAGCGGGATCGACTCGGCGGGACGCGTCATCGCCGCCCTGGCTGCCCTGGTGCTCATCTGGGTCGCCCCCGCCGTGACGACCGCATTGTTCAATGCGCTCAGCAATCAGGTGCTCGTCCGTTCCTCCTCCGACGTGATCGACTACGCGATCGGGGTGTTCCAGGCGGCGCTGCTCACCCCGGACCTGGCTCTGCGCCCGATCCTCGCGACCGCTCTCGTCGCCGGCGTCGGGCTGGGGGTGCGAGCGCTCGTGACCCGCGCGCCACGGCGAGCACCGGCATCCGCCACGTCCGACTGATCACGGAACCCTGCGGCCGACCCATCCCGCCAGCAGGGCGTGGAGCAGGGGCAGCACCGACACGGCCATCAGCACGGTTCCGAAGACGGCGTCGTCGATGCGCAGGATCGCTCCGCCGATGAAGAGCGCTGCGAACAGCACCGCCGAGAGGACCCGGCGTGCGGTGCGCTCGAGACTTCCGATGCGCCGCTCGAGACGGGGGTTCTGCACCGAGACACGTCCCTGTTCGATGCGCGTCGTCAGGTCATCGAGCCGCTGGGGCAGCCGGGCGACCGTGCCGACGACGCTCACGGTCTGTCTGCCGAAGGCCTGGACGACGTTGCCCCCCTCCTGGCGGATCAGCTGGCCGGCGTAGGGTTCGACGGCGTCCCAGATGTTGAACGCCGGGTTGAGCGAGCTGCAGTTTCCGGACACCAGAGACATGGCCCGGATGATCAGCAGGAAGTTCTCGGGAAACTGGAACGGCAGGGACCGCACGACGTCGCCGAATTCGATCGCGAAGGCGCGGAATTCGCGCGGATCGACCTCCTGCAGCTCCGCGAAGCCCATCCCGCCGAACCGCGCGAACAGCTTGGTCATGGCCCGTTCCAGCTCGGCGGTGTCAGCCGACGGGAGAAGGACCCCCACTTCCCGGATGCCGTCGACCATGCCCTTGCCGTCCCGGGAGGCCGCGGCGATGAGCACGCGCCGGAGCCCGCGCCGCAGGCCCGGTGGCACCTCGCCCATCATCCCGAAGTCGATGAACGTCAGGTGCCAGGCCCGTCCGCCCTCGACCGCAGGTTCGTGGGGAGTGACGAAGATGTTGCCGGGATGGGGATCCGCGTGGAAGAAGCCGTCCTTGAAGAGCTGGTCGAACATCACCGAAGCGAACTCGATCGCCACCTCGGCCGGGTCGATGCCGGCCGCCCGCAGACCGTCCACGTCATTGATCTTGATCGCGGTCACATCCTCCAGCGTGAGCACCCGGCGCGTGGTGCGCTCCCAGACGATGGCCGGGACGCTGACCCGGCCGTCACCGGCGAAGTCCCGCTCGAACCGCTCGGCGTTGGCCGCTTCGTTCAGGTAGTCGATCTCCTCGAGGCTCGTCGCGGCGAACTCCTCGACGAGAGCGGGCGCGTCGACGCGGTCGGAGACGAGGCGGATGCGGCTCAGCCAGTCCCCGACCCGTCGGAGCGCGCGCAGATCGACATCGACGACCTGATCGATCCCCGGCCGCTGGATCTTGATGACGACATCGCGCAGACCGGTCTGCAGTGCGTCGTCATCCGAGAGCGTGGCGCGATGGGCCTGCCCCAGGGATGCTGCCGCGAGCGGGATCGGATCGACGAAGGTGTACGCCCGCTCCAGGGGCACACCGAGTTCAGCTTCCGCGAGCGCCCGGATGGCCTCGAACGGAACCGGAGGAACCTCGTCCTGCAGCCCCTCGAGCTCCTTGGTGATCTCCGGCGGCAGCACGTCGAGGCGGGACGACATGAACTGACCGACTTTGATCATCAGTCCGCCCAGATCGACTGCGAGGGCGTGGAACCGCCGCGCGAAGCGCTGCAGTCGAGCTCCCCTGCCGCGCGCCGACACTGCAGCCAGGCCGATGCGCGGCAGGAACAGCTCGAACCACCAGGTCTGGGCGAGGTACAGCGCGGCGAACCGCGTGATCCTGCGATAGCGGGCCCGCATGCTGCCGGCGTCGGTCATCGAATCTCCACGATTCCTTGGAACTCAGGGCCGACGCGCGGCACGCACCGCGGCGAACTGGCGAGGATCAGTCCTGGGCGAGGATCGAGAAGATCTTACGGCGCGCGTCATCCAGCACCGCGATCGCCTCCTTGACCTGCTCGGGGCTTCCCGAGCGCCCGACCTGCGCCACGGCCTGGGCGAGATCGATGCCCGCCTTGGGCAGCGCGCTCGCTCGGCCGCTGCGTCCGCCCTCCCTCGAGCTCGAGCTCTCCCACGGCGCCGACTTCTCGGCCGCGGCGTCCGCCACTTCACGGCCTTCGGGGGTCAGCGAGTAGGTCTTCCGGCCACCGGCCTCCTCGGCCTTGATCAGACCCTCATCGGCCAGCAGCTGGAGCGTCGGGTACACCGACCCGGGACTCGGCTTCCAGCTTCCGCCGCTGCGCTCCTCGATCTGCTGGATGATCTGGTACCCGTGCATGGGCTTCTCGGCAAGGAGCCCGAGCACCGCCGTGCGCACATCTCCCTTACCCATGCGGGTGCCGGCGCCCCCGCCGACGCGCTGCTCGAACTGGCCGCGCAGCTGCTCCATCGCCTCCCACAGACCTGTCATCGGCCAGCCCTGACCGGAGCCTCGCGTGCTCCCGCCGGCATTGCCGCCGAACCAATCGCCCATGTTCGAACCGCTCATGATGACCTCCTTCGCGCCGTTGCCCGGTCGGCTCAGCGATACTCAACGATATATCGTTCAGATGCGGCCGGCGCGGGTTATGGGGATGCTTTCAGGTTCAGCCCGCGGACGGACCGTCAGGCCGACGTGCTGAACCGCTCGGCGGACGCGACCTGCTCAGCCACCCGCCGCAGCGCCAGCAGCAGCGGTTCCACGATCACCGAGCCCAGCACCACGTAGCGGACTGCGGCCTCGACAGACTCGGTCGGTACGCAGGCGATCTCGGCGTCGGCGAGGCGACGGATCGAATCCAGGTACACGGGCATCACCTCGGCTGGAACCTCGAAGCCGGCCCGCTCGATGCGGTGCAGTGCGCGCGCGACGCCGGCGAGCACGTGATCGTCGCACAAGCCCGGCCGCCATCCGAGTCCCGCCACCAGCCGCTCGGCGTCGGACAGGTCCAGCAGGTCGTCGGCGGCCGGGGTCACCGCAGCGTGGGCAGCGCCCAGAAGGTCATGCGCGGCGGCCGGAGGGTCATCGAGCGCCGTCAGCACCTTGCGGGTCTCCGCGATGGACACGCCGGATTCGATCAGGGCGCGCACCACCCGCAACCGCTGGACGTGCCGGTCGTCGTATGACGCCTGCGTGGGTGAGCTGCGCTCGCCCTCCGCAAGAAGACCCTCACGCAGGTAGTACTTGATCGTCGGCACCGCGACGCCGGTGCGCTCCGCCAATTCCGAGATCCTCATGCCTCACCCCTTGACTTCGATAGTAGTGCTATCCAATATGGATAGCACTACTATCTAGGAGTCGTCATGAGCAGAGTCATCGCCGGTCGCAACACCCACAGCTACGACGGCGAACTGGTCGTCTTCCACATCGGCATGCAGATCAACAAGTGGTGGCGGCCCGATGTCTGGATGCCGGTCTTCCGCGCCATGCCCGCGATGCTGCGCGAGCTCAGCGTGGAGCCGGAATCCGGCTTCCTCGGCTACGAACTGCTGCTCGGGTCCGGGGGTCCGTATGTTGTGCAGTACTGGTCCTCGATCGACAAGCTCTACGCCTACGCATCCGAACCGGCGCAGCAGCACCGCCCGGCGTGGTCACGCTTCAACAGGGCGGCGCGCAAGGCACCGGGCGCCGTGGGCATCTGGCACGAGACGTTCCTCGTGGAGCGTGCCGAGAGCGTGTACGTGTCGACGAAGCCGATGGGCCTGCCCAAGGCCACCCGGCTCGTCCCGATCGCCCGAAAGCATGATCGGGCTCCGGCTCGATTCGTCGACGGCAGGACGGCTGCTGTCACGACGGGCTAGGCTCCTCGAACCCCTCCACCCTCTCCACCGGCTGGCGCAGGATGGTCCGCAGCTTGGCGGGGTCGGCCCGGCGCGGGTCGCTGAGGTAGATCTCGTGATGACGCCCGGTCATGCGCAGGCTCCGGGACGGGATGACCTCGCGATGCAGTCGGTCCAGCGCCGGACCCTCGTCATCGTAGGAACCCACGTGCAGCAGCTGCAGACACGGGCCTTCGTGAAGCGTCTCGAGTCGGAGCCGGTGCACCATCGGACCCTGCGACGCCGCAGCGGCACGCGCGTAGTGGTCATCGGTGATCCAGTCGGGCGTCAGGATCATGGCGGTCCAGTCCCACTGGGACTTGTCGCGGCGGTAGGTGAAGCTCGTCATGTCCTCCGCCCACCAGAGGGCCTCGAGGGGCATCACGACGTAGTCCCTGTCCATTTCCTTCTTGCTCATGAACTTCAGCGGATAGGCCACCGAGTACAGCGTCTCGACGGCCTCCGCGTAGACCGGAGTGTTCGGATCACCGTGTCCGTCGATCATCAGATAGCGCAGCGGCGGCACGTCGATCATGTCCCAGGAGCCGGTCGCAGCCCGATACCCCGGCAGCTCCTTCTTGAGGTCGATCTTCATCGCGACCCGCGCCGCCCGCGCGCGACCTGCGCGGCGATGAGCCGCCAGCCGACCAGACCGAGCAGCAGCGCAAGCGTCGCGACGATGATGAAGGGCACCGCGATCCCCTGTCCGGATGCCGCCCGCAGCAGCATCCCGCCGATCACGGTCGCGGCCCACACGCCCACGCCCGTCCGCAGCGGAGCAGCCGGAGCACGCCATGCCCGGGTGACCAGCCACCCGACGGCGAGTCCGGCCAGGAACGGCCAAGCGGTGCGCCAGAGTCCGCCGAGGACGTCGGAATCGTGGCTTGCGCGGCCCAGCGCGGCGAATGCGATCACGAGGACGACATCGAGCACGAGCGCGAGGAGGATCGCCCGCGTGCCCGGCCGAGTGATGGATGAGCCGGCGGTCATCCGAGTGTCGCCGAGGGAGCGATGTGCGGGGTCAGCGCCTCACGCTCGTCGAAGACGAAGCACTCACCGGTCCAGTGCTCACCGCCGACCGCGTCGAAGTACCCGAGGATCCCGCCCTCGAGCTGCAGGGCCTCGATGCCCTGTTCCCGCAGATAGAGGGCGGCCTTCTCGCAGCGGATGCCGCCCGTGCAGTAGGTGACGACGGTCTTTCCCTCGAGGTCGGCGCGGTGGGCGGCCACGGCGTCCGGAAAGCGGCTGAAGCGGTCGATGCGCCAGTCGATCGCGTTCGCGAAGGAACCGTAGCCGACCTCGAATGCGTTGCGGGTGTCCAGCAGCACGAGATCGCGACCGTCATCGTCGCGGCCGTCGTCGATCCAGCGCCGCAGCGTCGCGGGCGCCACGGCCGGCGCCCGACCGGCAGCGGGGCGGATCGTCGGGTGGTCCATGCGGATGATCTCGCGCTTGACCTTCACGAGCATCCGGCCGAACGGCTGCCGCTCCGACCAGCTCTCCTTGGCCGTGAGGGCGTCGAAGCGCGGGTCCTCGCGCAGTTCGGCGAGGAAGCCGCGAAGCCGCGTCTCATCGCCGGCGAGAAAGAGGTTGATCCCCTCTTCGGCGAGCAGGATCGTCCCTTTCAATCCCGCACGGCCCGCTCGTTCTCGGACGACACCGCGCAGAGCGTGCGGGTCGTCGAGGCGTGTGAACAGGTACGCCGATACGTTGAGGACGGAAGGCACCGCACCAGCGTACGTGCAACGCGGAACGGTGCGCCTGCACATGCATTGACCGGCGACCACAGCGGGTCTAGGGTGAGCGCCAGAATCGCCGGCCCGTTGGGGCGCGCCGGCGTTTCCGACGAAGTACCCGAACGGAGTCGTCATGCCCTCGCGCCGCCCTCGTCTCACCCTCGCCATCTCGACGGTGGCCCTTCTGGCGGTCATCGCCACCACGGCGATCGCCGCGCCGGCGATGGCGGCACCACCGCCTGACAAGGGCAAGCCGAGCCCGACCGCAAGCCCGACACCGGACCCATCCCCCAGCGAGCCGGCCCCGGCTCCCAGCGATCCGGCCCCGGCCCCCAGCGAGCCCGCCCCCGCACCCAGCGAGCCCGCCCCAGCGCCGTCGGAGCCCGCACCGACGCCGACGACACCATCGCCCGCACCCTCGCAGCCTGCCCCGGCACCGTCGGACCCTGCACCCGCGCCGTCTCAGCCTGCGCCGGCGCCATCGGAGCCGGCACCCGCACCGGGCGCCAGGGCATTGATCACAGCCGCGGTCGCCTATCCGCGGGTGATGGCAGCGGCAGGCGATTCGATCACGCTCGCCTACAACTCAGCGGGGTACGGCTCGTTCCCGCAATACAGCTGGTCGACCGGGACCGCCTCAACACTCAATTCCCTGAAGCAGCGGCTGCAGAGCGCATCCGCGACGACGATCACGGGTGTGAATGTCGCTCAAGTCGGGGCGAACTCGGGAAACCTCACTGTCCAGGTGACCTCCGCGGTCGCCGCCAGTGCCGATTATCTGACGGTTGAGATCGGGGCAAACGACGCGTGCACGCCGACGGTCGCGGGAATGACGGATACCGGGGTCTACCGGACGCGCATCGCCGCGGCGTTGACGCAGTTCCTCGCTGCGAAGACCGACAGCAAGGTGTTCGTGGCCAGCATCCCGAATCTGTATCGCATGTGGTCGCTCTCCAAGGGCAAGTTCGGTGCCCGCTTCATCTGGGCAACGGCGAAAATCTGCCAATCGATGCTGGCAAACCCGACCAGTACCAACAGCACCGATGAGAATCGCCGCCAAACGGTTCAGGCGCGCGTGACCGCCTACAACACGATCCTGCAAGAGGAATGTGCCAAATTCGCGGGCCGCTGCACGTTCGACAACAACGCGGTGGCGAACTACCAGTTCACTTCGACGCACATCTCCACCGCTGATTACTTCCATCCGAGCGTCGAGGGTCAGCGCGTGCTCGCCACGATCACCTGGGCGGCCAACCCGTACAAGTGAGTCCTCGCCCTACACTCCGAAGGGTGAGTTCAGAAGTCGTCAGTGCGTACCTCGATCGGACACCGGAGGCCGCCAGAGCTGCGCTGGCCGAGCTGTGCCGCATCGTCGCGGACAGCGACCCGCGCGTTCGCGCCGAGATCAAGTGGAATGCTCCGAGCTTCACGATCGATGACCACTTCGCGACCACCGGACTGCTGAAGGCGGGCGGGATCCGCCTCGTGCTGCACACGGGGTTGCGGCGGAAGGGACCGCCCCGCGCCGTCGTCATCGACGACCCGGAAAAGCTGCTGGACTGGAGGGATGCCGACCGAGCGGTCGCCGTCTTCGCCGACGCGGACGACGTCCGTCGCAACGAGCCGGCGCTGGTCGTGATCCTGACTCAGTGGATCGCTCAGACGCAGCGGCTGACGTCGTGAGTCCGATCGAGCCCGGGCGCTACCGGCACTTCAAGGGTCGGCTCTACGAGGTGATCGGGACGGCCCGCCACACCGAGACCGAGGAGGAGTTCGTGGTCTACCGCGCGCTCTACGGCGAGGGCGGGCTCTGGGTGCGACCGCGTTCCCTGTGGGACGAGCACGTGGAACGGGACGGCTACGCCGGACCCAGATTCGTCAGGACCGACTGAGGGCCGATCGTTCCGCGCACGGCACGCACAGCGTCGCGGCCGGAAGCAGCAGGAGGCGTCCGCTCGGAATCGGGGCACCGCACGAGGCGCACGCGCCGTACGTGCCGTCCGCGATCCGATCCCGAGCCGCATCGAGCTCTGCCAACTCACGCTCGGCGTCTGCCCGCTGCCCCTCGGCGCGCGACCACTCGGTCGACAGGGTCGAGCCCTCCGGGTCGTGCTCGTCGTCATCGTTCGCGTCGCTGCGGGCGACGCGGATGCCGCTCAACTGGGCCTCGATCGCGACCAGACGCGCCGCCGCCTCGCGACGGCGGTCATCGATGACCCTCGTGACGTCGGCGGAACTCACGCGATCGCCTCGGCGATCGGCACCTCGCCGCCGTTGAATCGGATCGTGCGGCCGATCGTCGCTGGCTCGTGCAGCGTCGCTGCCACCACCGCCGCGACGTCGGCGCGGCTGACCGAACCGGACTCGGCCGCATCGACGTCGATCCGCCCGGTCGGCGCGCCGAGCGTCAGCGCACTCGGGCCCAGCACCGTCCACGACAGGGCGCTCGAGCGCAGGTGAGCGTCGGCCGCGGCTTTGGCCTCCGCGTACGCGAAGAAGGAGTTCTCGGCCGGGACTTCGTGATCTCTGCGCGCTCCGAAGTACGAGACCATCACGTAGCGCGTCACGCCCGCCGATGCCGCAGCATCCATCGACCGGATGGCAGCGTCGCGATCGACGGCGTACGTGCGCTCCGGGCTGCCGCCGCCCGCTCCTGCCGACCAGACGACCGCGTCGTAGCCGGTCACGAGTTCGGCCAGCTGATCGACCGACAGCTGCTCGACATCGGCGATGACCGGCGCCGCTCCCGTCTGCTCGACATCGGGTCCGTGCGCGGCATTGCGGATCACGCTCGCGACCTCGTCGCCGCGCCCGACGAGCAGGGGGGCCAGCAGCAGCGCGACCTTGCCGTGACCGCCGATGATCAGGATCCGTGACATGTGTGCCTCCGTGCTCGATTGCCCTCAACGCTACGCGCCGGGCCCGACGGCCGGTCAGGAGTACGCGACAAGCGAAGCTACTGCGCTCGCCCGGCGAGCGCTCGGGCGATCTGGTTGATCTGGTCCGGACCGACCCGGCAGCAGCCGCCGACCAGGCGTGCACCTCCGTCGACCCACCCGCCGGCGGAGGCCGCAATGGCGGATGCCTCTCCCGACCACGTCCGCGCACCGGCGTGCCACATCTCGCCGCTGTTCGGATAGGCGACTCCGGGGCGCCGCCCACCCAGGGCGGTGAGGGCGGCGCCCACCTCGGCCGTGTCGCAGCAGTTGACGCCGATGGCGACCACCTCGGGCAGGGCGGCGGCCAGGGCGAATGCCTCGGCGAGCGACTCGCCCGAACGCAGGCGACCGTCGGCCACCGTCACGCTCACCCATGCCGGAACACCCACGTCGACCAGTTCGGTGCACAGCGCTTCGAGTTCGGCCAGCGACGGGACGGTCTCGATGGCGATGGCGTCGGGTTCGGCTGCCACCAGCGCGTGCAGCCGCGGCCGGTGCCATTCGCGCAGCTGAGTCACATCGAGGCCGTAATCGCCGGTGTACTCGCTCCCGTCGGCGAGGGACGCGCCGTACGGGCCCACGGATGCCGCCACCCAGGCCTCTTCGGGAGTGAGCCCGCTGTCGGCTCGGGCCTGCCGGGCGAGCTCCACGCTGCGCACCAGCAGATCGTCGGTACCGCTGCGATCGACACCCGCCTCTTCCAGTGCGGCGTAGCTGACCTGATACGACGAGCTGATCGCGACCCGTGCTCCAGCGGCGAAGTACTCGGCGTGAGCGCGCCGGATGGCATCCGGCTCGTCGAGGAGGAGCCGGGCCGACCACAGGGAGGACGAGAGGTCGCGGCCGTGTGCCTCCAGCAGTGAGCCGAGGCCGCCGTCCAGGACGACCGGACCGTCGGCGAGGGCATCGGCGAAGGAGCTCACCGCGTCAGTCTAGGCAGGCGCGAGCCCCACCCCGGTGCGCGCTACGCATTGCCTATGAGCTGAATGTGAGGGGCCGATTCTTAGCGTGACCTCAGAATCGGCGCTCCACGATGAGGTCATGACCACTCTCGCACCGCGCACCCGGCCCGTCGGTGCAACGGCCATGCCCGCGAGGGCCGCCGTGCACCGCACACCGCGCACCGCGATCTGGCACGCCGCCGCGACCGCCGTGATCTGGCTGACGAGCCTGTTCGTCGTGGCCCTGTGGGTCATCGGGGGTGGGATCACCGCAGCCCTGGGATTCAACGCCGAGACCCTCACAGCCCTGGGCCGCCTCACGGGCCTCGTCTCGGCGAACCTGCTGCTGTATCAGGTGCTGCTCATGGCGCGGATCCCCCTGTTCGAGAAGGGCTTCGGGCGGGATTCGATGACCAGGATGCATCGCTTCGTCGGATTCTGGTCTTTCTGGCTGATGGGCGCGCACATCGCACTGCTGGTCCTGGGGTATGCGGCCACCGCGGCGATCAACCCGCTCGTCCAGCTGTGGGAGTTCGTCTGGGACTACCCCGGCATGCTGCTGGCCACAGTCGGCACCGGCTTCATCCTGCTCGTGGTCGCGACCTCCATCCGCCGCGCCCGCCGAAAGCTGCGGTACGAGTCCTGGCACCTGCTGCACCTGTACGCGTACCTCGGTGTGGGCCTGGCCCTTCCCCATCAGCTGTGGACCGGTGCGGATTTCCTGTCCTCTCCGCCGGCGACCCTCTATTGGTGGACGCTGTGGGGCGCGGCGGCGGCATCCGTCCTCATCTTCCGCATCGGCGTTCCCCTCGTCCGCTCGGCACGCCACGGCATCCGCGTCTCGTCCGTCCAGCGCGACGGAGACAGCGGGGTCACCGTTCTGATGACGGGGAGGGCGATCCCCCAGCTCGGCGCACGGGCCGGCCAGTTCTTCATCTGGCGGTTCCTGGACGGAGCCGGCTGGACCCGCGGTCACCCCTTCTCGCTCTCCGGCGTTCCGGGTTCGCCCGGGCTGTCGATCTCGGCGCGGATCAGCGGCGACGGCACCCAGCGACTCACCCGGCTGCGCCCCGGCACGAAGGTGCTGATCGAGGGCCCGTACGGCCACATGACGGGCGATGTCCGAAAAGGAACCAAGCTGCTGATGATCGGCGCCGGCGCCGGGGTCGCGCCGCTCGTGTCGCTGCTCGAAGAACAGCCCTACGCTCCGGGCGCCGCCACCCTGGTGACGCGCGACCACACCGACGGCGACGCGCTGCGCCGGGACGCGATCCGCAACCTGGTCGCCCACCGCGGCATGGTGCACGCGCCCCTGTCCGGCCCCCGCAATCCCGGCCCCTCGTCGTGGCTCTCCGCCGGTCACGGCGCATGGCGGGGGCCGGACCTGATCCGCTACCTCGCGCCCGATCTCGAGGCCTATGACGTCTTCGTCTGCGGCCCCGTGCCGTGGATGGCCTCGGTCATCGGGGACCTCCGGCGTGCCGGCGTCGCGACCGACCGCATCCACTCCGAAGCATTCACCATCTGAGCTCGGCCGGCATCCAGGAGCAGACCATGAAGAAGATCATCTACACCGTCCTCGCTACGATCAGCGGCCTCGTGCTCATCTTCAGCTACCGCACGTCGCTGGACGCGGTGCCGCCCATCGCGACGACCGATCCTGCGGCATCCACCGGCACCGCGGCTGTGCCGTCGACGAGCGACGACGAGTCGTCGGAATCCTCCGGCGATGACGAATCCGCCGAGGGGTCCGCGGGCAGCTCCGCCGGCTCCGGCTCGTCGGGCACGACCGCCACGACGGCATCGGGCATGACGGACGGCACGTATACCGGCGGGGCGGCGAACACGCGCTACGGTCCCGTCCAGGTGCAGATCACCGTGTCCGGCGGCGCCATCGCCGGCGTGCAGGTTCTCGACTACCCGAACAGCGACCGCCGCGACCAGCAGATCAATCAGCGTGCACTGCCGATCCTGGTCTCCGAGACGACCCAGACGCAGAGCTCCCAGATCGACATGGTCTCGGGCGCGACCTACACGAGCCAGGGCTACATCTCCTCGCTGCAGAGTGCGATCGACCAGGCGAACGCGTGATGAGCGCGCGGTCGGGTCTGCACCGCTCGGTGCGGGTCCAGGAGATCATGGGGATGCCGATCAGCATCCACGTCCTGAGCGAGACCGGCAGCCTGGGCACCGCGACCGCTCAGGCGATCGAGGACTGCTTCGCCGAACTCCGGGAGGTGGACCGCGTCTTCTCGACCTATCGCGGGGATTCCGACATCCGGCGCATCGCCCTCGGAAAGCGGGACGTCGCCGAGGCCCACCCCTGGGTGGCGGACGTGGAGGCGGCGTGCCGGGCTGCCGCCGTGGAGACCGGCGGGCTCTTCTCGGCGACCTGGCAGGGCTGGTTCGACCCGACCGGCTACGTGAAAGGCTGGGCGGTCGAGAGCGCCGCCCGCCGGCACCTCGCACCCCTGCTCATCGACGTCTCGGCGGTGGGAATCAACGCCGGCGGCGACATGCAGCTGTTCACGGCGCCCGGCGCCGACTGGTGCTGGTCGGTGGGGATCGCCGACCCTCAGAAGGCAGGGCGGATCATCGCGACGCTCGACGTGCGCAACGGCGCAGTGGCGACCTCGGGGACGGCAGAGCGGGGGGCTCACATCATCGACCCGCGCACCGGCGAGGCCGCGCGAGGGGTCCTCAGCGCCTCGGTCGTGGACGACAGCCTCGCGCGCGCGGACCTCTGGGCCACCGCGGCCGTCGTCGCCGGATTCGAGGACCGGTCGTGGGTGCAGCACGCCGGTACGCGCACCGGCATCCTCGTCGCGGACGACGGCCGGGTCACCCGCTGGCTGGAGGGCACCGGCGTGGATGTCGTGCCGGCCGGCGTCCTGATCTGAGCTCAGCCCGCGAGGGGCAGGCGCAGGACGAAGGTCGTACCGGCATCCGAGGTGCTCTCGACCGCGACGCTGCCGCCCGCGCGCACCGCCACATCGCGCACGAGCGAGAGCCCGAGTCCGAAGCTGCGCCGCCGCCCGCTCTCGGCCGAGCGGGCGAAGCGCTCGAAGACGGCGTCGGGGGCGATCCCTCGGATACCGCCCCCGAGGTCGGCGACGCGGATCGCGGCTGCGCCGTCCTCCACGGTCGTGGTCACGGTGACCGCCGATCCCGCCGGCGAATGCTGCACGGCGTTGTCGACCAGGGCGATCACCAGGCGCACCAGCGTGACGGGCGGCAGGGCTACGGTCGCCGGCTCTCGGGAGCTGACCACCAGGGCCACTCCTGCCTCATCGGCGAGCGGGCGCAGGGACTCGGCGGCGGAGGTGACGGCGTCGAGGACGGATGCCGGTCCCCCGGCCACCTCGCCGCCCTCGGCCGCCAGCAGCAGGTCGTTCAGCACATCGGTCATCATCGCGGCGTCGCCGCGCAGGTCGAGGATCGTCTGCGCGACCGGCTCACCGCGATCGTGCCGACGCTGCAGCAGTTGGATGCGGCTCGACAGTGTGGTCAGCGGAGTGCGCAGCTCATGCGAGGCGTCGGCGACGAAGTTGCGCTGCAGGCGGAGCGCCTCAGCGAGCGGGCGCACCGAGCGGCGTGCACCCAGCCACGCGACCAGCGCGAGCAGGAGCACGCCGAGCACGCCGAGCACCACCACCCACGGCAGGATCTTGTCGGCGTCGATCACGAAGTCATCGTCGGACCCGGCGTGCTCCGGAAGGCCCAGATGCTCAGCACGCTCCGGCCGGCGATTGAGGAGGATCACCGCAAGCAGCACGGCGACGCCGCCGGCGATGACGACCGCAGATGCGACGCCGACGTACACGCCGATCGACAGCGCGGCGCGCTGCACCCGGCGGCGGTCGTCCTGCTCGCTCACCGGCCCGCCCTCACCGCTGCGCTCATGAGGGCCTGCCCGCCCGGTAGCCGCGGGCCCTGACGGTCTCGATCATGTCGCGCGTCGACTTGCGGCGGATGTAGTGCACGTAGGTGTCGACGGAGCTGGTCGTCTCGCCGTCGCGGAACACCGAGGCGAGGATCTCCTCGCGGCTGAAGACATGCTCGGGGCTGCCGCTCAGCAGCTCGAGCAGCGCACTCTCGGTCGCCGTCAGGGCGATCCGGTACCCGGTCGGGTCGTACAGAGCCTGCGAGGCCGGTGTGAACGTCCACTCGCCGAGCGGACGTCGATCTCCGTCGGCGTGGAAAGCCCGCCGCAGAGCGCGCAGCCGAGCGAGCAGCTCGTCGTAGTCGAACGGCTTGATCAGGTAGTCGTTCGCTCCGCTGTCCAGACCCGACACGCGATCCTCGACCGAGCCGAGGGCGGTCAGCATCAGCACCGGCGTCGTGATGCGAGCCGTTCGCACGGCCCGGATGAAAGCCACTCCGTCCATGCCGGGCAGCCGTCGGTCCACGACCATGACGTCGAACCTGCCGTTCAGGGCGAGGCGCAGCCCGTCTTCGCCGGTCGCGGCGTGGGTGACTTCGTACGCGTCCGAGAGGACTTCGACCGTCATGGCGGCGATGTCCGGGTCGTCTTCGACGTAGAGCAGCGCCCCGCGCTCGCCGGGGCCGATCTGCGACACACGCGCCCCCTTCCGACCCGGCGCCGCCGCTTCGGCGCGACGCTCTGGGGAGAGCCTAGGACCGGTCCTGATGCGCCGCCTGAGACACGATCGGCTATCGCGCTCGACATTTCCGGCGCCCACCGCCGCGATGGCTGGTTGACTGGAGTGATGGCGGACGTCGCGATGTTCCCTCTCGGCTCGGTGCTCTTCCCCCACACGCCCCTGGCGCTGCGGATCTTCGAAGAGCGCTACCTGGTCATGCTCGGCCGGCTGCTCGACGACGAAGACCCGCAGTTCGGCGTGGTCCTGATCGAGCGGGGCAGCGAAGCCGGCGGCGGCGACCAGCGCTTCGACATCGGCACGATGGCGCGGATCACCAACGTCATGGCCGGAGAGCGCGACATCCACCTGATCGCCGTCGGAGGCTCGCGGGTCGAGGTGAGTCATTGGCGAGACGACGAGCCGTACCCCACGGCGACCGTGCGGGAACTGCCGACGCTCGTGTGGGATGACGCCCTGACGCCGCTGCGCAACGAGGCGGAGCGCATCGTGCGGCGGGTGCTGTCGCGCGCGGCAGAATACTCCGAAGTGCAGTGGGATCCGAACATCGAGCTGTCCGATGACCCGCTCGAATCCAGCTGGCAGCTCGCCGCCATCGCTCCCCTCGGGCAGCTCGACCAGTTGCGGCTGCTGCGCTCGACGACCGCGGGCGGTCTGCTGCGGGAGCTGATCGACCTGACTCTGGGCGCCGAGCCCGTCCTGACGGCCACCGCGGACGACGCGGCGTTCGACGAGGCGCTGGTCAATCTGCTGGAACAGGATGCCGCCGAGAACGAGCCCGGCGGCGAAGGCACCGACGACCAGGCGGAACCGGATGTCGGACCGGATGGACGGCCGCCGGCGGCCTGAGTGCTACCAGCCCATCGTTCCGGGCTCGCCCTTGAAGGGTCCCGCGATGTCGGAGGTCACCCAGCCGCCGTAGAACCCGCCGGGCTGCGGGGCGACCTCTTCGCCGTCCACCGTGCAGCGGTCCATCCTCCCGGCGTAAACGGCGACCCGGTCGGCGAGCAGGCCGTAGCCGGGCGACGGGGTGGGGTAGTTCCACGCGGCGCCCGGCGCGGTGCCCGCGCCGCCGATCACGTCGAAGTAGCGCGCGGAGCCCTTGAATTCGCAGAAGGACGACCCCCGCGCCGGGACGAGCGCGCCCTCGGCGAACGCGGACATCGGCACGTAGTAGACCGGTGGGTGACTGGTCTCGAGCACCCGCACGACGTCCGTCGTGTCGACGATCCGCTGCCCGCCGAACTCGATCGTCACGCGACGGTCGACGGCTTCGATGCGCGGAGGGCGCGGATAGTCCCAGACCGATTCCTGACCGGGAGCGACGGGATGGGGAGCGGGATGTGCCATCCCTTCACGCTACGGCCGTTCGCGCGGCCGAGGGTCGGCGTCGAGGTAGAACCAGCGGCCGCGCACCCGTGCGAAGCGACTGCGCTCGTGCAGCTCTCCCTCGGTGCCTCCGGATCGCTGCGCCCACCCGGCGCGGAACTCCACGACACCCGTCGCATCCTCCTGACCCCCGCCCGCGGCATCCACGATCTCCAGACGCGTCCAGCGGACTTCGGGATCGACGTCGATGTCGTCGGGACGCGTTCGAGGGTGCCAGGTGCGCGTCAGGTGCCCGGCGTCGCCGAGCCAGAACGCGGTGTAGCGGGAACGCATGAGACGCTCGGCCGTCGGCGCATCGGCGCCGGCGATCACCGAGCCGCAGCATCCCCCGAACGCGTCTCCGCTCCCGCACGGGCACGGCGCTGAGTCGTCCAGCCGCCGCGGGCGTCGCGAAGCGGCGCTGCCGAAGCTCATGCGGCGGCCTCGGCGCGCTCGGCGACGATCGCGCGCACAGCCGCCCGGCCCGCCCTGTTGGCTCCGACGGTGGACTGCGACGGGCCGTAGCCGATCAGGAAGAGGCGCGGCTGGTCGAGGGCGCGTCCGTCCGCAACGCGGATGCCGCCCTCCGGCGTGCGCAGGCGAAGGGGTGCCAGGTGGTCGAGCGCGGGCCGGAAACCGGTCGCCCAGAGGATCACGTCCGCCGCGACCAACGACCCGTCCGGCATGCGGACGCCGTCCTCCTCGATCGAGGTGAACATGGGATGCCGGACCAGCACGCCGCGCGCCTGCGCGTCCCGCGCCCAGGGCGTCCAGTGCATCCCCGTCACCGAGATGACGCTGCCGGGCGGCAGCCCTCGCCGCACCCGATCCTCCACCCCCGCGATCGCGGCGACGCGCGCCGGGATGTCGAACGCCTCATCCGACCAGTCCGGCTCCCGGCGCGTCACCCAGAAGGTCTCCGCCACGTGCGCGATCTCATCCAGCAGCTGGACGGCGGAGATGCCGGCGCCGACGACGACCACGCGCTGACCTGCGAACTCGTCGGCCGACACGTAGTCGGCCACGTGCAGCTGCCGCCCACCGAACCGCTCCTGCCCGGGATAGTGCGGCCAGAACGGCCGGGTCCACGTGCCGGTGGCGTTGATGACCGAGCGCGCAGCCCACCCGCCGGCATCCGTATCGACGAGCAGACGGCCGTGCGGATCATCGTCGGCGCGGCGAACCGCGGTGACGCGCACCGGGCGCCGCACCGCCAGATCGAATTCGTCCTCATAGGCACGAAAGTAGGGCGGCAGCACATCGCGGCTGGACTCCCCCGGGTCCGCGGCCGGGACCGGGTAGCCCGGCAGCTCGTGGATTCCGTTCACCGTCGCCATCCTGAGGGACGACCAGCGATGCTGCCAGGCGCCTCCGGACGCCGAGTTGGCATCGAGGACGACGAAGGTGTCGGCCTGCGCTCCGCCCCGGTCGACGGGCACAAAGCCGCGTCGCCGCAGGTGATACGCGGCCGAGAGCCCGGCCTGCCCCGCGCCGATCACGACGACGTCGACCGGTGCGTGCTCCACGTCACCATCCAACCGCGGCCGGCGGGCGGGGATTCCCCCGGAATGCGCGTTCCGGGCCGGGCTGGTAGCGTGCCGCGTACCGACGGGGGCCGCGATGGCGCGGCCGCACACGAGGAGAGCACCGTGACAGACGTGAAGAGCACACCCCCGGCAGCAACTCAGCCCCGCGAGGAGTGGACCGGTCAGGTCGGTTTCATCCTCGCGGCGATCGGCTCTGCGGTCGGGCTCGGCAACATCTGGCGCTTTCCCGGCGTCGCCTATGAGAACGGCGGGGGCGCATTCCTCATCCCCTATCTCGTCGCGCTCATCACAGCCGGCATCCCGATCCTCTTCCTCGATTACGCGATCGGCCACCGCTTCCGCGGCTCAGCGCCCACCGCGTTCCGCCGGCTGAGCGGGGGCAGGCGGTGGATGGAAGGGCTCGGCTGGTTCCAGGTGGCGATCGCGTTCGTCATCGGCCTCTACTACACCGCGGTCATCGCCTGGGCTCTGAGCTACTTCGTGTTCTCGTTCGACCTGCGCTGGGGCGATGATCCCGCCGCGTTCCTCGTCGGCGATTACCTGCAGACCGGCGATCCCGGCTTCAGTCTCGAATTCGTGCCCGGGGTGCTCATCCCTCTGGCGCTCGTCTGGCTGGCCGCGATCGTGGTGCTCGCCCTGGGCGTGGCCAGGGGCCTGCAGCGGGTCAACGTCATCTTCCTGCCGCTGCTGGTCGTCGCATTCCTGATCCTGGTGGTGCGCGCGCTGTTCCTCGACGGCGCCGCAGAAGGGCTCAATGCGCTGTTCACTCCCGATTGGGCGGCCCTGGGCGACCCGAACGTGTGGATCGCCGCGTACAGCCAGATCTTCTTCTCGCTCTCCATCGCGTTCGGGATCATGATCACGTACGCGTCGTACCGGCGGCGGCGCTCGAACCTGACCGGACCCGGCCTGGTCGTGGCGTTCGCGAACTCGTCCTTCGAGATCCTGGCGGGCATCGGCGTCTTCGCCACGCTGGGCTTCTTCGCCTTCCAGCAGGGCATCGAGGTCTCGGAGCTGGAAGGGCTGACCGGAGTCGGGCTGTCGTTCATCACCTTCCCCGCGATCGTCTCGCAGATGCCGGGCGGGGCGATCTTCGGCATGCTGTTCTTCGGGTCGCTGACGATGGCGGGTTTCACCTCGCTCATCTCGGTGCTGCAGGTCGTGTCGGCCGCGGTGCAGGAGAAGTTCGGGCTGACCCCGCGCGCTGCGGCCCTCGGGGTCGGGGTGGTCTCGGCTGTGCTGTCGGTGCTGCTGTTCTCGACGACCACCGGCCTGCTCGCGCTCGATGTCGCCGATCAGTGGGCCAACAACATCGGAATCGTCGCCTCAGCCGTGCTGGCGACCGTCCTGGTGATCTGGGTGCTGCGCCGCGGCCCGGAGCTGCGCTACCACTTGAACGCCGTCTCGACCTTCCAGGTCGGCCGCGTCTGGGTCCTGCTCGTGGGGGTGCTCGCCCCCATCGTCCTCGGCTACATGCTCATCCAGCGGATCATCGTGCTCATCGTCGAGGGATACGCCGACATGCCCGGCTGGTACCTGCTGGCGATCGGATGGGGCACGATCGCGTTCATCGTGGTGGTCGCGATCGTGCTGCCGCTGATGCGCTGGCGCCGATCGCCGGACGACTTCACCTCGTGGCCGCCCTTCCCGCCGGAGGCCTCGGCCACGGCGAGCGCGTCGGATCGATCGGAGGTGTCGTCATGACCCCGATCGCGATCGCGTTCCTGATCCTCGCGATCACCGTCGTCTGGGGCGGTCTGGTCGCGAGCACGCTCTACCTGCGCAGCCGGCCCGAGCGCACGACGTATCCGTCAGGCGACATCGATGACCACCGCGAAGACGACGCGCCGGTCATCCGCGACACCTGATGGCCCCGGTCCTGTGAACGATGCGGGCTGACGCGCTCAGTTCAGGGCGCGCGTGGTCGCCGGAATCACCCCGTCGGCGTACAGGTCGCCCGCGACGTCCTGCAGCGCCGTGAGCGCGACCCGCTGCGTCATCGGGCCGTACGAGATGCGGGCGACGCCGAGCGCCTCGTACTCCGCGGCCCGCAGCGCGCCGGGCAGCCCGATCACGCTGATCTTGCGGTGCCCGATGCCCTCCACGAGCTGCTGCGTGACTTCCGCGTTCAGGATGCCGGGAACGAAGACCAGGTCGGCGCCGGCATCGAGGTAGGCGCGGCCCCGCGTGATCGCGTCGGCGATCGACTCGGCGAGCGGGCGGTCGCCGGCGCGGACGAAGGCGTCGGTGCGCGCGTTGAGCACGAACGGCACGCCTTCCGCCTCACCCGCCGCGATCACGGCCTTCACCGCCGCGACGGACTCATCGAGCGAACGCAGGCGGTCCTCCATGTTCGCGCCGACCACTCCCGCCGCGATCGCACGCCGTGCCGTCTCACCCGGGTTTCCGAACCCGGAGTCCAGGTCCGCCGACACCGGCAGGTCGGTGGCCGAAACGATGCGGCTCACCATGTCGAGCATGAGCTCGAGAGGGATCTTCTCGCCGTCCGCGTAGCCGAATGTGGCGGCGATCGAGTGGCCCGCCGTCGCGAGCGCCCGGGTCTGCGGCAACGCCGCCACGGCTTTGGCGGATGTCACATCCCACACGTTGACGACGCGGAGGATCTCCGGTCTCGCGTGCAGTGCGGCAAGGGTCTGGGCTTTGTCCTGCTGAGTGGTCATCGTTCCACGCTAGCCTCACTTCTCCACGCGAGGGTCCGCCCGCGAGCAGGCCTACGCTCGTCGCATGAAGCTGACCGCCGGCATCCGAGCAAACCAGCGAAGTCCGATCCTGCAGGTCGCCAAGTCCGCCATCGCCACCGCTGCCGCCTGGCTGATCGCCGGTGCCCTGATCCCCGGTCCGCCGCCCGTGTTCGCCGCCATCGCGGCGCTGCTGGTCGTTCAGCCGAGCCTGAACCAGTCGCTGACCAAGGCGGTCGAGCGCAGCGTCGGTGTGATCGCCGGCGTGGTGATCGCCTCGCTCCTGGGCATCGCCTTCGGCGGCGGCACGTGGGTGATCCTGCTGGCGACCGTTGTGGCGCTTCTGGTCGCGTGGGCTCTGAAGATGACCGCCGGCACCGCGAACCAGGTCGCGATCAGCGCACTGCTCGTGCTCGCGCTGGGAACGGCGACGCCGTCCTACGCGCTGGACCGGGTGCTCGAGACGCTTATCGGAGCGGTGATCGGCATCCTGATCAATCTCGCGCTCGTCCCGCCCGTCGCGGTTGCGCCCGCTCACGATGCCGTGCTGGCGCTCGCCGACGAGGTGGCGGATTCCCTCGAGCGCCTCGCCCGCGCGCTCGAGGCGCCGCAATCACCGGGGGATCTGAACGGCCTGCTCGTCGAGGCGCGTTTGATGAAGCCCATGCGGGATGCGGCAGAGCGGGCGATCGATGTCGGCGCGGAGTCGCTGTCACTCAACCCGCGGGGCCGCCGCCATCGTGAAGAGCTGGCCGCGACCGGTGCGCTGCTGGAGCGCCTCGGGCCGATCGTGACCCAGACCGTCGGCATGACGCGCGCCTTCTGCGACCACTACGACACGACGCTCGCCGACGAGCCGACCGTGCTGGCGATCGCGGAGCAGCTGCGCAGGGCGGCTCACGACGTCCGGCTGGATGCGCGGAGGATGGATGCCGCGGCCGGCGTCGTTCCGCCGGGGTCTGACGAACCGGCGGCGCTCACCGCACCGCTCGCCGTGCGGGCCCCGTCGCGCAATCACTGGGTGCTCATCGGCTCGATGCTCGAGGACCTCCGCCGCATCCACGAGTCGCTGCGGGAGTCGGCGGCCTAGCGGACGTGCGCTACTTGCCGACCTCGACCGTGAAGGTCACGTCCTCGATGCCTCCGTCGGAGTTGGAGAGCACCACTTCGGTCCTGCCCTCGGCCAGCGCCTTGACACCGGGATTGAAGGTCGCGCCACCCTCTTCGTAGCCCTTGACGAATTCGGCGACGCCGGCATCGGCGACCTTCCCGCTGTAGCTGTCGACCGCCAGATCGCCGGTGTTGATGTTGAGCACCTGCCCGACGACGAGTTCGACGATCTCGCCCTCGAGGTCGCCGGCGGACATGGTCACCGGCGCGATCACCGGGGTGCTGCTCTGCGCGCACGCGCTCAGGCCGACCGCGAGCGAGAGCACCGCCGCGACGCCGATCAGTTTCGAGACCTTCACGCGGTCAGTATGACAGCGCCGTGCGCCGCCCGACAGCACCGCGGGGTGTGGATAAGTCCGGGGCTGCCGCGCCGATCGCGGCTACCGTGGGCGGATGGTTTTCCGGGTCGTCGCCGCCGCACTCGCCGTCGCGGTGGTGCTGGGCACGGCGACCGCGTGCCAGCCCGAGCCCGCGCCGTCGCCGTCGAGCGGTGCTTTCGCCACCGAAACCGAAGCGTTCGCTGCCGCGGAGGAGACGTACCGGGCCTACGTCGACGCGCTGAACCAGGTCGATCTGAGCGATCCGGAGACGTTCGAGGCGGTCTACGCCTGGACAACGGGTGATGCGAACGCCGAGGCGCGTAGGTCGTTCAGCGAAATGCATGCCGACAGATTGTCAGTCTCTGGCGAGAGCGTGCCAACAATTGTCCGGCCGCGAGTGTGGGGCGCTGGTGAGGACTCTGAGATACAGGTCGCTGTTTGCCTCGACGTCTCACGGGTCACTTTGACGAACGAAATCGGTGAGTCGGTCGTCAGCGAAGACCGCCCCGACGTGCAGAGCATGCTCGTCACGATGACCGATTCCAACGTTACGGACACGAGATGGATCATCAGCGAGTTTGCCGGCCGCGAAGGCGAGCCTTCATGCGCTTGAAACACCTCCTCCCTATTGCGGCCGCACTAGCCGCCGGAACGTCGATTCTGGTCGCCCAACCAGCCGCTGCAGCAGACAATTGCGATTTCACCGGGTGGCAGAGTGAGTGCTCCGTCTCGAACTCCGGCGAGCAGGTCGACATCGGAGCCAGCATCGGCAATCCAGGCCCGCCCTCGAGCGGCGAGAACTGGCAGCCCGGCGAGTTCACGCCCACCGAGCCTGCGGCGCCCGAGAACGACTGCATCATGCCCGAGCGCTGCGGCGGGTACCTCGTCATCATGCCGCCCGATGTCACGGCGGCCGACCTGGCATCCTTCCGCCCCACCCGCCCATCGCTCACCGGCGAACCGGCCGGGTTCGGGATCGTCGGAGCTCCGACCAACGTCGTGGCCGCGGCATCCGAGCAGTACCTCACGGGCCCCCTCCTCGGCTGGGACGTGACGGTGCGATTCGTGCCGGCGGGCTTCGTGTTCGACTACGGCGACGGGTCGACGGCCCGCTCCGCGACGGGCGGGGCGAGCTGGTCCTCCCTCGGCCAGGCGCAGTTCACTCCGACCGCGACGAGCCATGCCTACCGCGAGCGCGGCATGTATCCGGTCAGTGTGACCGTGCAGTACGCGGCCTCCGTCGACTTCGGATCCGGCACGTGGCGCCCCGTCACCGGATTCGTCACGGCGTCGACCGGGGGTTACGACGTCCAGGTCGTGGAGGCGCGCACCGCCCTGGTCGACAAGACGTGCCTCGAGAACCCCGGCGCCCCCGGCTGCTGACCATTCCGTCTCTCCCACGAGCGCAGGAAACCGGCCGGAGGGAGGACTTTTCGCGCCCGAGCCTCCGACCTTCGGCCGGTCTCCTCATCTCGGCAGACGCACACCGCCGTGGCAGGATGAGCCCGTGACCGACCGCCTCATGCTGCTCGACAGCGCCTCGCTGTACTTCCGCGCGTTCTACGGCGTGCCCGACACGGTGAAGGCGCCGAACGGCATGCCGGTGAACGCGGTGCGCGGCTTCCTCGACATCATCACCCGGCTGGTCACGACCTACGAGCCCACGCACCTGATCGCCTGCTGGGACGACGACTGGCGACCGCAGTGGCGCGTCGACCTCATCCCGACGTACAAGACCCACCGAGTCGCCCAGGTCACCGCCGTCGGACCCGATGTCGAAGTCGTCCCCGATCCGCTCCAGGTGCAAGTGCCGCTCATCCGGCAGACGCTCGCAGCCCTCGGCATCCCGATCGTCGGCGCCGCCGAGCACGAGGCCGACGATGTCATCGGCACTCTTGCGACCACGGCCACGATGCCGGTGGACATCGTCACCGGCGATCGCGATCTCTTCCAGCTGGTCGATGACTCGCGCGAGGTCCGCGTGATCTACACCGCCCGCGGCATGAGCAACCTCGAGATCGTCACCGACGCGACTGTCGTCGGCAAGTACGGCGTGCTTCCGACCCAGTACGCCGACTACGCCACGATGCGCGGCGACGCCTCCGACGGACTGCCCGGTGTGGCCGGCGTCGGCGAGAAGACCGCGGCCACCCTGCTCGCCGCGCACGGCGACCTGGCGGGCATCATCGCGGCCGCCGAGGCCGGCCAGGGCATGTCGGCCGGCATCCAGAGCAAGATCCTGACATCGCTCCCCTATCTCGCCGTCGCGCCCACGGTCGTCGAGGTCGTGAAGGACCTCCCCTTGGAGGACGTCGACTCGCTCCTGCGTCCCGTCAGCGCGGACGGACGACGGGATGCCGCGGCTCTGGCCGACCAGTGGGGGCTCGGCACCGCGATGACACGCATCCTCGACGCGTGGGACTCCGCCCAGGCCCGCTGAGCGGACGCCGGAAGTACTCCCCGGGGAGTACGGCACGCCTTCCCCGGGCAGACGAATCGCTCAGATTCCCGGGCGTACGATCGAGCGCATGCCGGATCAGCGCTGGGACGATTCCGGGCCGCGATTCCGGCCGTCCCCCGCGCTCACCCTCCTCCTGCCGGTGGCGGTCGCGTTCCTCGTTCAGGTGACGGCGACGATCGGCCTCTCCGTCTGGCTGCACGTGCCGCTCCGCTTCGCCGCCGCCAGCACGGCCCTGGCTGCCGCATCCGCTCTGGCCCTGCTCGCGGCGCGCCGCTTTCCCGGACCGACGGTCGCGGTCGTGGCAGCGCTGACCCTGGCCGACCTGTTCGTGCCCCCCGATGCGTCCCCGCCCTTCATCGCCCTCGCGTTCGCCATCATCGGGGCGGTCGTGCGCGGCGCGCGTCTCTGGGCGCTCGTCTCGGTCGGCACGGCATGGCTGATCGCGCTCGCCGCGCTGGGCTTCGTCGACGCGAGAGTGCACCCGTTCCGGATCGTCGCCACGACGATCGGCCTGGCCGCATGCTTCGCGATCGGCGAGGCGATCCGGCGTCGGCTCGATCGCGGCGCAGAGTTCCGCGCGCGCCTGCAGGAGCGCCGCCGGACGGCCGAGCAGGACGAGCGCACCCGCATCGCGCGCGAACTGCACGACGTGCTGGCACACTCGCTCAGCCAGATCGCGGTGCAATCGGGCGTGGGGCTGCACCTGTTCGACCGGGAGCCCGAGCGCGCCCGCGAGGCTCTCGCGAACATCCGCGCCCTCAGCGCGACCGGCCTGGATGAGGTCCGCGGCGTGCTGTCGTTCCTGCGCGGCGATGAGGCGTCGCCCCGCACCGCGCCCCTCACGCCCCAGCCCCAGCTCGCGGACCTGAAAGCGCTCGCGACGCAGCGCACCGGCCTGGGCCTGGCCGTGACGCTCGACGACCGGCTGCAGGGGGATTTCCCCGCGAGCGCCGTCCAGACCACGGCCTACCGGATCGCACAGGAGGCGCTGACCAACATCGTCCGTCATTCGGGCGCGTCGACGGCCACGATCACGCTCGAGCGGCGCGGTGATCAGGGTGATGAGCTCGTCGTCACGGTGGAGGACGACGGCACGGGTCTCGTACCGGGCGGCAGCGAAGGCGCCGGCATCCGCGGCATGCGCGAGCGAGCCGAACTCGCGGGCGGTGTGCTGACGATCTTTCCGGGTGATCGCCTCGGCACGGCCGTCACGGCGCGACTCCCGTGGGCAGGTGCCTCGTGATCCGCGTCGCCCTCGCCGATGACCACCAGCTCGTGCGGGCCGGTTTCCGCGCCCTGCTCGATTCGGAACCCGACATCCGGGTTGTCGTCGAGGCGTCCGGCGGGGAGCAGCTGCTGCGGGAGATCCGGCGGACGGCGGTGGATGTCGCCCTGCTCGACATCCGGATGCCGGACGGCGACGGCCTGTGGACGACCGAGCAGATCGCGGCCGACCCGACCCTCGGCGGTGTGCGCGTCGTGATCGTGACCACGTTCGAACTGGACGAGTACGTCGCGCGCGCGATCCGCGCCGGTGCGAGCGGTTTCCTGGTGAAGGACACCGAGCCGGTCGAACTCATCCGCGCCGTCCGCGTGGTGGCCGGCGGCGATGCGCTCCTCTCGCCGGGCATCACGCGGCGCCTCCTCGAACGCGCCGCGATCGGCATGAGGGATGCCGCCGACCCCCGGCGACTGGAAGGCCTGACGGAGCGCGAGACCGAGGTGCTGCGCCTGGTCGGTCAGGGTCTCACGAACGACGAGATCGCCCAACGGCTGTTCGTCTCCCCGCTCACGGCGAAGACCCATGTCTCGCGCATCATGCAGAAGCTGCACGCCCGCGATCGCGTGCAGCTGGTCGTCACCGCGTACGAGACCGGCCTCGTGGCCCGCGGCTGGCAGTAGCTGTCCCGTTCGCGGTACTCCCCCGGGAGCATCCGCATTCGCTCCCCCGGCCGGACGCGCGGATGCCGCCTGCCCCGTTGACTCGAGGTATCGGTTCCGGCGCCGCTCGGCGCCGCGGATCACGACCGAGAGGAAAATCATGTCCACGACCCTTGCGACCCTCGCTGCGGGCCACACCATCGGAGCCCACCTGAACGGCGCTCACTTCGTCGGCGGCTGGCCCGGCTTCGGCTGGTGGTTCCTGCTGATCCCGCTGTTCTGGATCCTGCTGTTCGCCCTCTTGTTCGGCATCTTCGGGCGTCGCTGGCGTCGCGGCGCGATGGAGAACGGCTACGGCCCGCAGGGGCGGCTGAACCCGTCGCGACAGGCCGAGGTGACTCTGGCCGAGCGCTTCGCGAAGGGGGACATCGACGAGGTCGAGTACCGCGCCCGCCTCGAAGTGCTGCGTGCGAACGCGGCGGCCGCGAGCTGATCCGTCAGCAGTGGCGGCGAGCCGTCCGCACGCGCGGGCGGCTCGCCGGCGCGCTTCACCGGCGGCGAGCGGCGACCCCGGCCCCCAGCAGGCCCGCGCTGTAGATGATCGTGAGCCCGACGAGCAGCGCGAGGGCCGCGGACCACCCTCCGGTCAGCTCGTGCAGCCCTCCGATCAGCGGAGCGCCGAGCGCGCCGATCGCGTAGCCGCCGCCCTGGACGAGCGCCGACATCCCCGCCGCCTCCCCGTCGGTGCGCGAGACCGTCACCAGCGTGGTGAAGATCACGACGAACCCTCCGGCGTGCCCGATGGCGCCGATCGTGAGCCAGAGCCAGGTCAGCTCGGGTGCGACCAGCATGCCGACCGTGAGGATGATCCACGAGATGCAGATCGTCAGCGTCGGCACGATCGCCGGCGTGAAGCGCGCCAGCAGCGGGACGAGGAACGCACCGGCGATGCCCGCTCCCTGGAACAGCGAGGCGAGCGCGCCGGCCGCAGAGGGATCCAGTCCCAGCTCATCGGCCGTGATCGTGGGCAGCCACGTCGAAAGCCCGTAGTAGATGCCGCACTGGATCGCGAAGGCGATCAGCAGCAGCCAGGTGACCGGGCGCCGGGCGATCGAGCGCTCCCTGCCCCCGCGCGCCACGACCGGCAGCGGGCCCGTGATGGTCGCCGGGTCGATCTCGCGCACGCCGGCGGTCCCCGTCGGCTCACCGCCGGAGTACCGCTCGCCCCACCGATCGCCCTTCCGACGCGCGCGGCGCAGGTGAGCGGACCAGAGCACGATCCCGGCGACCGTGAGCACCGACCAGGTGAGCAGCGCCGCCGGCCAGCCGATCCGCGACGCGAGCGGCACGGTGAGCAGCGAGGTGAGCAGGGAACCGGCGTTCAGCGTCGCCACGTAGGCCGCCGTCACGAGGCCCACCCGCGCCGAGGGCACGTCGCGCCGGATGATCACGGGGATCACGACGTTGCCGATCGTGACGGCCGCGCCGATCACGAACATCCCGGTGAGCATCCATCCGAATCCCGGGACGGCGCGGATGAAGGTCCCGAGCAGAACGCCGCTCAGCGACAGCAGGAGGGCCAGCTCCGCCCCCGCCCGGCGGATGAGCAGGGCGGCGAGCGGAGTCATCAGGGCGAACATGAGCACCGGTGCGGTCGTGAGCAGTCCGGCCGTCGCCGATCCGATGCCGTAATCCGCTTCGATGTCGCGCAGCACCGGTGTCGGAGCGACGATCGGGCCGCGCATGCTGAGGGCTGCCACCAGCACGCCGACGATGACGAACCACGGGATGCCGCGAGCCGGGGCTCGCGGAGGGATCGGGGTCACCGCTTCCGACCGGTCCACTCCCGCAGCCTCGCCAGCGGCCAGGTCGTGACGATCCGCTCGGCCGGCACCCCGGCGCGCTCCGCGCGTTCGGCGCCGTAATCCAGCAGCGACAGCTGTCCGGGGGCATGCGCGTCCGAGTCGATCGAGAACAGGCACCCGGCAGCGAGGGCGATGGCGATGAGCTCGTCGGGCGGGTCCTGGCGCTCGGGTCGCGAATTGATCTCGACGGCGACGCCGTGCTCGGCGCACGCCGCGAACACGGCTTTCGCGTCGATGGCCGAGGGGGGCCGCGTGCCCCGCGATCCCTCCACGAGCCGCCCGGTGACATGCCCGAGCACGTCCACCCGGCCGCTCGAGACGGCGCGCACGAGGCGACGGGTCATCGGCGCCCGCTCCATCCGCAGTTTGGAGTGGGCGGACGCGACCACGATGTCGAGTTCGTCCAGAAGGGCGGGCTCCTGGTCCAGGCCGCCCTCCTCGAGGATGTCCACCTCGATGCCCGAGAGCAGGGTGAAGCCGTCCCCGCTCATTCCCGCCACGATCTCGAGCTGCGCACGCAGGCGCTCGGGCGACAGGCCGTTGGCGACGCGCAGGCGCGGCGAATGGTCGGTGAGGGCGAGGTACTCGTGACCGAGCGCCCGCGCCGCGTCCACCATGAGGTCGATCGAGGTGAGGCCGTCCGACCATTCGCTGTGGCTGTGCAGGTCGCCGCGCAGCAGGGCGCGCAGGCTCGATGACCGCTCCACGCCGGCCCGGGCGCGCAGATCGACCAGGTATGCGGGCTCGCCGCCCTGCAGCGCCTCCTGGATCACCGCGAAGGTCGAATCGCCGATGCCCTTGCGGCGGCGCAGCGTCGCGGCATCCTGAAGCTGCTCGTCGGTCAGCCCCGCGATCGCGTCCGCCGCCGTGCGGAACGCCTTGGATTTGTACCGCGACGAGCGCTCGCGCTCGAGCAGGGTCGCGATCTCGGTCAGAGCGTCATGCGGATGCATCGTCGCACTCCTCCCTCGGGTCCTCAGGCGTCAGGCGAACGAGCGGGTCGTCTCGACCCACGCGCCGAGCTTCTGCGCGGCGGCGCCCTGGTCGATCGCGGCCGCCGCGTCGTCCTTGGCTTCGGCCAGACGCTCGAGGATCGGCCGCTGCACCTGCGCGGCGTCCTGCGACAGCCGGAAGGCGACGATGCCGGCCGCCGCGTTCAGCAGCACGATATCGCGCACCGGGCCCTGCTCGCCCTCGAGCACGCGGTGCACGATCTGCGCGTTGTGCGCCGGGTCGCCGCCGAGCAGATCATCGATCTCGGCGAGCCGGATGCCGAGGTCACGGGGATCCAGGTCGTGCTCGTGGACATCGCCGCGGCTGACCTCCCACAGGCGGCTGTGCCCGGTCGTGGTGAGCTCGTCGAGACCGTCGTCGCCGCGGAACACGAGCGCGGTCGCGCCGCGGGTGCGGAACACCCCGGTGATGAGCGGCACGCGGTCCAGCTGCGCGACCCCGACCGCATTGGCCTCCGCGCGTGCGGGGTTGCACAGCGGACCGAGGAAGTTGAAGACCGTCGGCACCCCCAGCTCGGCCCGCGTCGGCCCCGCATGCCGGAAGCCCGGGTGGAACGCGGAGGCGAATGCGAAGGTGATGCCCGCGCGATCGAGCGTCTCGGCGACCTGCTCCGGGGTGATCGCGAGGTCGACGCCGAGGGCCGAGAGCACATCCGAAGATCCCGAGGCCGAACTGGCCGCCTTGTTGCCGTGCTTGACGACGGGGATTCCGGATGCCGCGGCGACGACGGCCGCCATCGTCGAGATGTTCACGGTGCCGAAGCGGTCGCCCCCGGTGCCGACGATGTCCAGGACGTTCGGGTCCACCGGCAGCGGCAGCGCCGCCTCCAGGATCGCGTCTCGGAAGCCCACGATCTCGTCGACGGTCTCGCCTTTGGCCCGCAGCGCGACCAGGAATGCGCCCAACTGGGAAGGCGTCGCCGACCCCGACATGATGCGGCGCATGGCCCATGTGGACTCCGAGACGCTGAGGTCCTGATCGCCCAGCAGGGTGGTGAGGATTCCCGGCCACGTATACAGCTCCGCCATAACGCAGAAGCCTAGTCGGGCCGCCATCGGCCGATAGTTCGCCGTCGAGACAAATACGCACGCCCGGATGGGATCTTCACGCGCCCGTATCGGCCATAATGAAGGAGTGACGACCACGACAGCGACCTATTCGCAGGCCATGCGTTCCGTCAAGCGTCCCGACCCGGTCGCTGTCGGAACGATCGTGTGGCTCGGCAGCGAGGTGATGTTCTTCGCGGGGCTCTTCGCGATCTACTTCACCCTGCGCAGCACCTCCCCCGACCTCTGGGCGCAGGAGACGCAGCTGCTGAACATCCCGTACGCCACGGTGAACACGATCGTCCTCGTGCTCTCGTCGGTCACGTGCCAGATGGGCGTCTTCGCCGCCGAGCGCTTCCAGCCCTACTCGACGCGCAAGCGCGGGTGGCTGGGATGGGGCATGGTCGAGTGGTTCTGGCTCACGTTCGCGCTCGGCGCGATCTTCGTCTCGGGCCAGGTGTGGGAGTACGCCCAGCTGGTGACGGAGGGCATGCCGATCCAGGCCAACGCCTACGCGTCGGCCTTCTACCTGACCACCGGCTTCCACGCGCTGCACGTGACGGGCGGCCTCATCGCCTTCCTGCTCGTGATCGGCCGCGCCTACGCCGTCAGGAACTTCGGGCGCAAGGAGATGACATCCTCGATCGTCGTGTCGTACTACTGGCACTTCGTCGACGTCGTCTGGATCGCCCTGTTCCTCGTCATCTACTTCCTGAAATAAAGAGCTGGAGCTGATTCCCGACATGGCACGAGAGACCAAGCGCCGCTCGAACGGCCGCCGCAGCCCCTGGGCCGCGGCCGCCCTCATCGGCATCGGCCTCCTGATCACAGGTGGCGTGTACGCCGGCGCATCCGCAGCGATGGCGTCGACCGCCGACACCTCGGTGGCATCCGCCTTGACCGTCGAAGACGGCAAGAAGCTGTTCCAGGCCAACTGCGCGACCTGTCACGGATTGAACCTGCAGGGCTCCAGCGAAGGTCCCGCGCTGTACGGCGTCGGCGAGCTCGCCGTGGAATTCCAGGTCTCGACCGGACGCATGCCGCTGCAGGCCTCGGCGCCCCAGGCTCCGCAGAAGCCCGCGCAGTTCACCGAGGAGCAGATCCTCGCGATGGCCTCGTGGGTGCAGTCGCAGGCCCCCGGCCCGACTTTCCCGACCGAAGAGACGATCGACGGCCAGGGCGACGTCGCCCGCGGCGCGGAGCTCTTCCGCGTGAACTGCGCGATGTGCCACAACGTGGCGGCGGCCGGCGGTGCGCTGACCGAAGGCAAGTACGCCCCGGGGCTGGGGAAGACCAGCGCCCTGCACATGTACGCGGCGATGGTCACCGGCCCGCAGAACATGCCGGTCTTCAACGACCTGACGCTCACGCCCGAGGACAAGCGCGACATCATCTCGTCACTGCTGTTCCTGCAGCAGAACGAGTCGCCCGGCGGATTCTCGCTCGGCTCGCTCGGCCCGGTGTCCGAGGGCCTGTTCATCTGGATCTTCGGCATCGGCGGCCTGATCGCCATCACCGTGTGGATCACGGCGAAGTCCAACTGATCGATTCGACCACAGCAACGAACGAGGATCACCATGGCACACGAGGACGACCCGCTCGAGCATGAAAGGGCTTCGTGGAAGCCCTCGCCCGGGCTCGCCGTCGCGGTTTCGGACCCGGTGCAGCCCCCGGCGCTTCCGCCTCATCGCGAACGGATGACGGACAAGGACCCCGTCGCCATGAAGCACGCGGTCCGCACCGTCTACACGCTGTTCTACCTCTCGGTCGCTGCGAGCATCTGGGCCATCGCCGCCTACATGCTCTTCCCGATCGAGAGCGGCGCGATCGTCGACATCCGCAACAACAACCTCTTCATCGGACTCGGCATCGCTCTGGCGCTGCTGGCGATCGGCATCGCGGCCATCCACTGGTCGAAGGCGATCATGGCCGACAAGGAGTACATCGAGCCGCGTCACGCCACTCGCGGTCGTGACACGACCCGCGTCGGTGCCGCTCAGGCCTTCGCCGTCGCGAACGAGGAGTCCGGTTTCGGCCGTCGCATCCTGATCCGCAACGGACTGATCGCCGCCGTGGTCGCATCGGTCGCGCCGGCCATCGTGCTCTTCCGCGGTCTCGCCCCGGAGGGCGAGAACCCGGTGGAGCTTCTCGAGACGACCATGTGGACCGAGGGCATGCGTCTGGCCCACGACCCGGAGGGCACGCCGATCCGCGCCGCCGACGTCACTCTCGGCTCGGCGGTGCACGTCATCCCGCAGGCGCTGGCCGAGCTCGATCACGCCGATGGATACCTCGAGCAGAAGGCCAAGGCCATCGTCCTGCTCATGCGCCTGCTGCCCGAAGACCTGAATGAGACGCCGGAGCGCGCCGACTGGTCCTACGACGGCATCGTCGCCTACTCCAAGGTGTGCACCCACGTCGGGTGCCCCGTCGCCCTGTACGAGCAGCAGACACACCATCTGCTGTGCCCCTGCCACCAGTCGCAGTTCGACGTGGCAAACGGCGCTGCGGTCATCTTCGGGCCCGCAGCGCGTCCCCTGCCGCAGCTTCCGATCACGATCGACGATGAGGGCTACCTCATCGCTCGCAGCGGCTTCACCGAACCAGTAGGCCCGAGCTTCTGGGAGCGACATTGAGTACCGGATCCCACCCCACTGAGAACGTCACCCTCGAACCGGCGGTAGACGAGAACGCGTCGATGCCGACGGGCAAGAACGGCGGACCGCTGGGCGGCCGCTTCCTGGGTGCGACGGCGAACTACATCGACGAGCGCACCAGCCTCTCCGGCATGGTCAAGGAGCTCGGTCGCAAGATCTTCCCGGACCACTGGTCGTTCATGCTCGGCGAGATCGCGTTGTGGAGCTTCGTGGTCGTGCTGCTGTCCGGCACGTTCCTGACGTTCTTCTTCCAGGCGTCGATGGTGCCCACCCACTACACCGGCGCGTTCCTGCCCATGCGCGGAGTCGAGATGTCGGCGGCGCTGGATTCGTCGCTGACGATCTCGTTCGACCTCCGCGGCGGCCTTCTCGTGCGCCAGATCCACCACTGGGCCGCTCTGGTCTTCGTCGCCGGCATCGGCGTGCACATGCTGCGCATCTTCTTCACCGGAGCGTTCCGCAAGCCGCGCGAGCTCAACTGGGTCATCGGCTTCGTGCTGTTCATCCTCGCGATGGGCGAGGGCTTCACCGGTTACTCGCTTCCCGACGACCTGCTGTCGGGCAACGGCCTGCGCATCATCGACGGCATGATCAAGGGCATCCCCCTGATCGGCACCTGGACCTCGTTCCTGCTGTTCGGCGGGGAGTTCCCCGGCAACGCGATCGTCGGACGCCTCTACACGCTGCACATCCTCCTGCTGCCCGCGATCCTGGTCGCGCTGCTGGTCGTGCACCTGATGCTGATGGTGATCAACAAGCACACGCAGTTCGCCGGCCCCGGCCGCACGAACAGCAATGTCGTCGGCTACCCGATGATGCCGGTCTACATGTCGAAGATGGGCGGCTTCCTGTTCATCACGTTCGGCGTGATCGTCCTGATCGCCTCGCTGTTCACGATCAACCCGATCTGGAACTACGGCCCCTACGACCCCTCACCCGTGTCGGCAGGAACCCAGCCGGACTGGTACATCGGATTCGCCGACGGCGCGCTGCGTCTGGTGCCGCCGGGCTGGGAGTTCGTCTTCCTGAACCACACGTGGTCCTTCAACATCCTCGTGCCGCTCGTCGGTCTGGGACTGTTCATCGTCGTCGTCCTCCTCTACCCCTTCATCGAGGCGTGGATCAGCGGCGACAAGCGCGAGCACCACATCGCCCAGCGTCCCCGCAACGCAGCCACGCGGACGGCGATCGGCGCAGCGGGCGTCACGTTCTACGCGGTCCTCTGGGCCGCCGCATCCTCGGACATCATCGCCACGCACTTCTATCTCACGATGGAGGGCGTGATCCACACGCTGCAGGCGCTGCTGGTGATCGGCCCGATCATCGCCTACTTCGTCACGAAGCGCATCTGCATCGCGCTGCAGAAGAAGGATCGCGAGATCGCGCTGCACGGGTATGAGTCCGGCCGCATCGTCCGCCTGCCCGGCGGCGAGTACATCGAGGTGCACCAGCCCGTGGACGAGTACGAGCGCTGGAAGCTCGTGGACAACGAGACGTACGAGCCGCTCGTCGTGCGGCCCAACGCACAGGGTCGCATTCCCTGGTACGAGAAGATCCGTGCCGTGGCATCTCGCTCGCTGTTCGAGGATCGGCTCGCTCCCCTCACGCAGACCGAGATCGACGAGGCCGTCGCGCACCAGCACCACGAGCTGGAGCACATCGCGACCGAAGAGGACCTCGAGCTGCAGGGTGCCCACGAGCGGGCGGGCGTCCCCGACGCGCCGCACGTCCCCATCGACGACGGTCGCCACTCCGAGACGGCCGTGCGCCCCTCGAACGTGATCATCGCCGAAAGAGACGCGCCGCAGAAGGGTCGCAAGCCCGGATCCGACTGATCTCGGCAGTATTCCGACGGCGCCTGGCGCTCCTCCCGCGGAGGACGCCAGGCGCTTCGTCGTAGCGTGGAGACATGACCGATGCTCTCGCCTACTTCTCCGCCAAGCTCGCCCACGAGACCGACGCCTCCGACGTGTACGCGGCTCAGAAGGCCGGCGAGTCCTTCGTCCTCGTCGACGTGCGCAGTGACGAAGCGTGGGCGCAGGGACGCGTCTCGGGCGCGATCCACCTGCGTCGACAGGACATCGCCGCGCGTGCGACATCGGAGCTGGATGCCGCGGTGCCGGTGATCGTCTATTGCTGGAGCCCCGGCTGCAACGCCGGAACGAAGGCGGCGGTCGAATTCGCCCGGCTCGGTTTCTCGGTCAAGGAGATGATCGGCGGCTACGAGTACTGGGTACGCGAGGGTCAGCCCACCGAGAACGACCAGGGCCCGCTCCCCCGGACATTCGATGACCAGGTGATGGTGGTCCGCACGCCTGCACTGAGCTGACTCAGCCGTCGAGCTCCTCGCGGAACCGCTGTGCCGCGGCACCGAGGAAAACCGGGCCATCCGCCAGCCCGCGCTCGGAGACGTCCTCGACATCGCTCACGATCGCCGTCGCGTTGTCTCGCGTGTCGGCCCGCAGAGCCGCTTCGACGAGCGCGATCGCGGCCTCCTGCGGCGACGCAGCCTGACTCATGATCCGCCGGATCTCTGCGTCGGAGAGGTAGTCGGTGATGCCGTCGCTGCACAGCAGCCACCGATCGCCGGCTTCTGCGTCAGCCTCGACGACGCGGACGGCGTCGTCCTCCGCGCCCGCGAGCGAGGCGGTGATCATGTTGCGGCGGGGGTGCGTTGACGCCTCCTCGGCGGCGATCAGTCCGTGCTCCACCAGCGCCTGCACGAACGAGTCGTCCCGCGTCTGCTGCGCCAGCGCTCCGTCTCTCAGCCGGTAGGCGCGGGAGTCGCCGGTGTGGGCCAGCAGCAGCCGGTCCTGCGATGAGGTGAAGATGCCCGTGAAGGTCGTCGCCATTCCGACGAGCGAGCTGTCGCGCTGCGCATGCGCGCGCAGGTCCCAGTTCGCTTCCCGGATGCGCACGGCAAGGGAGCCGGCATCCGGAAGCGACATGCGGCCGGCGACCAGGCGATGGATGAGCGCGGCGGAGGCGAGGTCGCCCGAGGGACCACCGCCCACGCCGTCGGCGACCGCGGCGCCCCAGGAGGCGATGAAGGCCGCATCCTGGTTCACCCTGCGGTGAGCGCCGACGTCGGACGCACCACCACAGCTCAGCCGAATCGGCACGGCGCGAGGCGGATCAGCGGGCGAAGTATCCGCGGTAGTACTCGTACACCCAGCCGACGATCGCCACGGCGAAGACACCGAGTCCGATCGGGAAGAGCCATACGCCGACCGCGAGTCCGAGCATGCCGAGGGCCGCCGAGGATGCGAGCACGATGGGCCACCACGACCACGGGCTGAACTCGCCCAGTTCGGGATCGCCGTCGTCGATGTCGGCCGTCAGGACGTCCTCGGGCAGCTCGCCGCCCTGAGCGGCGTGCACGCGTCCGACATAGAACGCGATCAGCGCCGACATCAGGCATGCGAACAGCAGGGCCACCGTGCCGACGGGCTCCAGGCCCGTGTGCCACGCCTGGTCAGGGCTGGTGACGCTCGCCCACACCGTGTAGACGACGGCCATCAGCAGGAAGAAGCCCGAAAGCAGCCACCACAGTCCGGTATTGGCGCGCACCTACTTCACCTTTCCCTCGTCGAGATCGACGACCGGGGCGGCAGGGGCGTCCTTCGCCGGGCCGACGCCCACCGGGATGCCGGCCTCGGGGTGGTTGAGATCGAACGCGGGCCGCTCGCTGCGGATGCGCGGAATCGAGGTGAAGTTGTGCCGCGGCGGGGGGCAGGAGGTCGCCCACTCCAGCGACGCCCCGTATCCCCACGGGTCGTTCACGGTGATCCGCGGCGCCTTGCGCGCCGTGATCCACACGTTGAACAGGAACGGGATCATCGAGGCGCCGAGGATCATGGCGCCGGCGGTCGAGAGCTGATTCATCCAGGTGAACCGATCTTCGTCGGCGTAATCCGCGTAGCGTCGCGGCATGCCCTGCACCCCCAGCCAGTGCTGGATGAGGAAGGTCATGTGGAAGCCGACGAACAGCATCCAGAAGTGGATCATCGCGAGGCGCTCGTCGAGCATCTTGCCGGTGAACTTGGGCCACCAGAAGTAGAAGCCGGCGAACATCGCGAACACGACGGTGCCGAACACGACGTAATGGAAATGCGCCACGACGAAGTAGGAGTCGGACAGGGGGAAGTCCAGCGGCGGCGATGCGAGGATGACGCCGGTGAGACCGCCGAAGACGAACGAGACGAGGAACCCGAGGGCGAACATCATCGGAGTCTCGAACGTCACCGACCCTCGCCACATCGTGCCGATCCAGTTGAAGATCTTCACCCCTGTCGGCACCGCGATCAGCATCGTCATGAGGGCGAAGAACGGCAGCAGCACCGCGCCGGTCACGTACATGTGGTGAGCCCACACGGCGACCGAGAGCGCAGCGATCGCGATCGTCGCGTAGACGAGGGTCTTGTAGCCGAAGATCGGCTTGCGGCTGAACACCGGCAGGATCTCGCTGATGATCCCGAAGAACGGCAGCGCGATGATGTACACCTCGGGGTGCCCGAAGAACCAGAACAGGTGCTGCCACAGCAGCACGCCGCCGTTCGCCGGGTCGTAGATGTGCGCGCCGAGCACCCGGTCCGCGGCCGCAGCCAGGATCGCGGCGGCCAGCACGGGGAACGCCATCAGCACCAGGATGCTCGTGACGAGGGTGTTCCACGAGAAGATCGGCATCCGCCACATGGTCATGCCGGGGGCGCGCATCGTGATGATCGTGGTGATGAAGTTCACGGCACCCAGGATCGTGCCGAAACCGCTCATGCCCAGCCCGAGCATCCAGAGGTTGCCTCCCACGCCTGGGGAGAAGCTCGCATTGGCCAACGGCTGGTACGCGAACCATCCGAAGGCGGCCGCTCCCTGAGGGGTGAGGAATCCGGCGACGGCGATCGTCGAGCCGAACAGGAACAGCCAGAACGCGAAGGCGTTCAGACGCGGGAAGGCCACGTCCGGCGCACCGATCTGCAGCGGCATGATGACGTTCGCGAACCCCGCGAAAAGGGGCGTCGCGAACATCAGCAGCATGATCGTGCCGTGCATCGTGAACAGCTGGTTGTACTGCTCCTTGGTCGGGATGATCTGCATTCCCGGCTCGAACAGCTCCGCACGCATGATCAGCGCCATCACACCGCCGAGCATGAAGAACAGCACGGAGGCGATCAGGTAGAGGTAGCCGATCGTCTTGTGGTCAGTGGAGGTGATCCACTTGACGACGATGTTGCCCTTCTGGTCGACGCGCGACGAACTCAGCAGCGCCGCCTGGCGGGGCGGAAGGGTCGTCGGGCGGCCCGGCGAGGACTCCTGCAGCGGAAGCGTGGTCGCCATGATCACTCGTCTCCTTCGGGGCTCGCGCCCGTGCCCGGCTCGTTCTGCAGCCTGTCGTACGCGTCGTTGATGTCGCCGGTCTGGCCCGCAGCCTCGAGCGAGGCCAGATAGTCCTCGTACTCGGCTTCGCTCACGACCTTGACGTTGAAGAGCATGGCCGAGTGGTACTCGCCGCAGAGCTCGGCGCACTTGCCGGCGTAGGTGCCCTCACGGGTCGGCGTGAACGACCAGTAGTTGTCACGCCCGATGTACATGTCCTTCTTGTACAGGAAGTCGATGACCCAGAAGGAGTGGATCACGTCGCGCGACTGCAGCAGGATCTTCACCGACTTGTCGACGGGAAGGTACAGCGTGGGCAGCTTGTCCTGATCGACGTCGCCGTTCGCGGCCGGCTGGGCCTGCACCCCGATCGTCCAGACGGCGTCGGAGCCGTCCTCTTCCTGGCCGTTGTACTGGAAGTCCCACGCCCACTGCTTGCCGATCGCGACGATGGAGACGTCGGGGTCCTCGGTCTGCGTCTCCAGGATGGTCTGATCGCGTGCCGTGAAGGCGAAGAAGCCGATCACCAGGATGAGCGGCACGACCGTGTAGAAGATCTCGATCGGCATGTTGTAGCGCAGCTGGACGGGCAGTCCGACCTGGCCCTTGCGGCGGCGGTAGGCGATGGCCGCCCAGCCCATCAGGCCCCACGTGATGATGCCGACCGCGAGCAGGACGATCCAGGAGTTGACCCATAGGCCGGCGACCATGTCGGTGCGATTCGTCGCGGGCGTTCCGTCCTCGACGAAGCCCGGCAGATATCCGTGCAACTCCGTCGGGGTGCATCCGGCGAGGATGACAGCCGTTGCGATCCCGACGGGGAGAACAGCCCAGCGGAGGCGGCTTTTCGGGGGCACGGTGCACCTTTCCGGGTCGCGATTGTGACATCGCCAGTCTAGGGCAACCTCGCGGCGGACTCAGGCCATCCGCACAGGTTGCGTGGGTCGATCTCGGCGGGCAAAAGCGGGCCCGGACGCTCCGAAACGGGAGGCCGGGCCCAGCTCGCGGAGCCGGTCCGCTCAGGCGAGGACCGGCTCAGTGGAAGCTGTCGCCGCAGGCGCAGCTTCCCGCCGCGTTGGGGTTGTCGATCGTGAAGCCCTGCTCCGAGATCGTGTCCTTGAAGTCGATCTTCGCACCGTCGAGATAGGGCACGCTCATGTCGTCGACGATGACTTCCACGCCGCCGAAGTCGACGGTCTTGTCGCCGTCGAGATAGCGCTCGTCGAAGTAGAGCTGGTAGATCAGACCGCTGCATCCGCCGGGCTGGACGGCGACGCGCAGACGAAGGTCGTCGCGTCCTTCCTGCTCCAGGAGGCTCTTCACCTTCTGCGCGGCGGCTTCGGTCAGTCCGACTCCGTGCTCGACGGTCTGGTCGGTCGACAGTGCAGTGTCGGTCATGGCACTCCTCCGGACGGGCCGCGAAAGCGGCGGGATGCTTCGATTCTACGCCCGGCTGCCCTCTCCAGGCTCCGCGCGACGCGAGCTACCGGGCCCCGCCGCGCGCGTCGAGCTTCTCGAGCAGCAGCGCTTCGGCGAGCACCGCGTGACGGAAGGTCTCCAGGTGCAGCGATTCGTTCGGGCTGTGCGCCCGGGCGTGCGGGTCCTCCACGCCGGTCACGAGGATCTGGGCCTCGGGGAACTCCCGCACCAGATCGGCGATGAAGGGGATCGAGCCGCCGACGCCGATCTGCACCGGCGCGACGCCGTACGCCTCGTCCATGGCCTCCAGAGCCTGCCCGACGGCCCAGCCGCTCGTGTCGACGAGGAATGCGTCCCCGTAGTCCTGGTCGCTGAAGGACAGCTGCGCCCCGAACGGCGCGTGCGCGCGCAGATGAGTCTCGATCGCCGCGTACGCGTCGCGCGCGGGCTGGCCCGGGGCGACCCGGGCGCTGATGACGACCGCGATCTCGGGGCTCAGGGTGTTCGACGCGTTCGCGACGCTCGGCGCGTCGATCCCCGTCACCGTGATCGAGGGCTTGTTCCAGATGCGGCCGAGGATCTCGCCGCGCCCGATCGGGCTGACTCCCGCCGGGAGCCCCGCCTCGTCGCGCAGTGTCTCCTCGCCGTAGGCCGGGGTCTCGGCATGCCTCTCCACGAGCCCGTCCACCGCCACGGCGCCCTGGTCGTCCCACAGGGTCGAGAGCAGCTTGACCGTCGCCATCATCGCGTCCGGCACCGCTCCGCCGAACATGCCGGAGTGCGACGCGTGATCCAGCGTGCGGATCCGCATCGTGAATCGCGTGTTGCCCCGCAGCGATACGGTCAGCGCGGGCGTCCGCGCATCCCAGTTGCCCGAGTCCGCGACGACGATCACATCGGCGCGCAGCGCATCGGCGTTGTCGGCGAGGAACTGAGCGAACGAGCGCGACCCGGCCTCCTCCTCACCCTCGATGAACAGCGCGACACCGAGATCGAAGTCCGGGCCGAGCGCCTCCGTGAGCGCCCGCAGCGCGGCGACGTGCGCCATCACGCCGGCCTTGTCGTCGGCCGCCCCGCGTCCGTACAGTCGTCCGTCGCGGACGGTCGGCTCGAAAGGCGCCGACTCCCAGAGCGCCTCGTCGCCGACCGGCTGCACGTCGTGGTGGGCGTACAGCAGGATCGTCGGGCGGCCGTTGCGAGCGGCGCGCGTGGCCAGCATGGCCGGATGTCCGATCTCGTCGGTGCCGGGGATCGCGGCGCGGCGGATCTCGACGGTCTCGAACAGCCCCAGGTCCTCGACGAGGGCGGCGACCGCCTCCGCGCTGCGCTGCACTTCGGCGCCGTCGAAACCCGGAAACGCGATGGACGGAATGCGCACGAGGGTGCCGAGGTCGGCGAGGGCGGCGGGGATGCCGGATGCGGCGGCGTCGCGCACGGCATCCTGTCGGGAAAGGTCACTGGTCATGCGGGTAATCTTAAGGTGCTTCCCGAGAGAGACACCGAGGTTCCATCGTGGCCAAGACTCCCCCAGCCCCCGTTCCCGCAGACGTGCCCGCCGAGACGGCGGCCGGCGGCAAGGGCCGTGCGACTCCGACGCGCGCCGAGCAGGAAGCGGCGCGGAAGCGGCCGCTCGTCGCCGACACGAAGGAGGCGAAGGCCCGCGCGAAGTCCGAGATGGCCGCTCAGCGCGAGAAGGCCCGCATCGGCATGGCCGCCGGCGAGGACAAGTATCTGCCGGTGCGCGACAAGGGGCCGCAGCGCAAGTTCGTGCGGGACTTCATCGACTCGGGCTGGCACCTGGGTGAGGCCGTCATGCCGGCGATGGTGCTGGTGATCCTCGCGACCTTCATTCCGATCCCGGCGATCCAGTACTACTCGTTCATCGGCCTGTGGATCTTCATCCTCTTCGTGATCGGCGACATGGTCATCACCGCGATCCGGGTCAAGCAGGCGGCGCGCAAGAAGTTCGGCGAAGAGCGGACCGAGAAGGGCCTGGGCTGGTACGGGGCCATGCGCATCATCCAGATGCGCTTCATGCGCCTGCCCAAGCCGCAGGTCAAGCGCGGCCAGCGGCCCGTCTGACCCCGGCCCGCGTGATCAGCGCGGGGCGGCCAGCCCCCGATTGATCTGTCGCCCCCAGAGCGGGCCGCGGTACAGGAACGCCGTGTAACCCTGCACGAGGTTCGCGCCGGCCGCGAGGCGCTCCTGCACGTCGGCAGCGGTCTCGACGCCGCCCGCGGAGATCACGACGAACTCCCTCGGCACGGCCGCGCGCACCAGCCGGAGCACCTCGAGGGCGCGCAGCTTGAGCGGAGCGCCCGACAGTCCGCCCGCCCCTGCCGCGGCGACGACCGCCGAGTCGGTGAGAAGCCCGTTGCGCTCGATCGTCGTGTTGGTCGCGATGAGACCGGCGAGGCCGAGCTCCACGGCCAGTCGTGCCACGGCATCCACCTCGTCGTTCGGCAGATCGGGGGCGATCTTGACCAGCAGAGGGGTGGCACCGGCGGCATCGCGGACCGACACCAGAAGGGGTCTCAGCGTCTCGACGGCCTGAAGTCCGCGCAGGCCCGGGGTGTTGGGCGAGGAGACATTGACGACCAGGTAGTCGGCAAGAGGCGCGAGCAGGGCGGCGCTGCGCACATAGTCGGCCGTCGCATCCTCGACCTCGACCACTCGGCTCTTGCCGATGTTCACCCCGATGACCGCGTCCGTGCGGTGCCGGCGCAGTCGCTCGAGCCGCCGGGCGGCCGCCTCGGCTCCCTGATTGTTGAATCCCATGCGGTTGATGACCGCGCGGTCGGGGATCAATCGGAACAGGCGCGGGCGCGGGTTGCCCTCTTGAGGGATGGCCGTGATCGTGCCGACCTCGATGTGGCCGAACCCCAGCGCGTGCAGTCCCCTGACCATGCGGACGTCTTTGTCGAATCCCGCGGCGACCCCGAACGGGGAATCGAACGAGAGACCCAGCGCGCTCGTTTCCCGCCGGCGCGCCGGACGGGTGAGCGCGCGAGCCGCCCATGAGAACGGCGGGATGCCGAGAAGGCGGATCACGATGACCGCGGCATGATGGGCGGTCTCGGGGTCCATTCGAGCGAGGACGGTCCGGAACAGGAGGGGATACATCTCCCCCAGGCTATCGGCTGGCCGCGTCAGGACTCGGCTGCCGCCTCGGCGTCGGCGGGGGCGTGGTCGGCTCGCAGCTGGCCGATCGCCGACTCGAAGTCCTCGAGGGAATCGAAGGCCTGGTAGACGCTCGCGAAGCGCAGGTAGGCGACTTCGTCGAGCTCGCGCAGCGGGCCGAGGATCGCCAGTCCGATCTCGTTCGTGTCGACCTGCGACGAACCCGTCTGGCGCACGGCCTCTTCGACCTTCTGCGCGAGGACCGCCAGGTCGCCCTCGGTCACCGGCCGGCCCTGACAGGCCTTGCGCACGCCCGACATGACCTTCTCCCGACTGAAGGACTCGATCACGCCCGAGCGCTTGATGACGTTCAGGCTCGCGGTCTCGATCGTCGAGAACCGGCCGCCGCATTCGGGACACTGTCGACGACGCCGGATGCTGAGGCCGTCGTCACTGGTGCGCGAATCGATGACGCGCGAGTCGGGATGGCGGCAGAACGGGCAATGCATGGCCTGGACAGACTACGCCAACCGGCTACGAGGCGGGCCGGTCGTCGAAGCGCGCCTGGACCGCTTCGCCGTGGGCGGGCAGATCCTCGGCCTCGGCCAGCGTCACGACCGCGTCGCGGACCTGCGCCAGCGCCGTCCGGTCGTACTCGATCACCTGCTGCGGGCGCAGGAACGTCGCCGCCGACAGACCTGAGGCGTAGCGAGCCTGCCCTCCGGTGGGCAGCACGTGGTTGCTCCCGGCGAGGTAGTCACCGAGGCTCACGGGCGTGTCCGGGCCGACGAAGACCGCTCCCGCGTGCACGAACGCCGCGGCATCGGGCCGGACGAGGTGAAGCTCAAGATGCTCGGGGGCGTAGGCGTTGCTGAACGCCGTGGCTGCGGCCAGGTCGTCGACCAGGACGATGCCCGACTGCGGACCGGCCAGGGCGACCGCGACGCGCTCGGCGTGGCGGGTGCGTGCAGCCATCGGCCCGATCTCGGCGGAGACCGAGTCCGCGAGGGCCACCGAGGCCGTGACGAGGACGGCGGAAGCCTGCTCGTCGTGCTCGGCCTGGCTGATGAGGTCCGCCGCGATCAGGCGCGGGTCGGCGGAGTCGTCGGCGACGATCATGATCTCCGTGGCGCCGGCCTCGGAATCGGTGCCGACGACGCCCGCCACGGCGCGCTTGGCGGCGGCGACGAAGTTGTTCCCCGGTCCGGTCACGACATCGACCGGATCGAGATCGAGCGTCGGCACGCCGTAGGCGAACGCACCGATCGCTCCGGCGCCGCCCATCGCGTACACCTCCGCGACGCCCAAGAGCCGGGCCGCCGCGAGGATGACGGGGTGCACGCGCCCGCCGTGTGCACGCTGGGGAGGGGAGGCGAGGGCGATCTCCGCCACCCCGGCGACCTGCGCCGGAACGACGTTCATCACCACGCTCGACGGGTAGACCGCCTTGCCGCCGGGAACGTACAGCCCGACGCGGCGCACGGGCTGCCAGCGCTGGAAGACGCGGGCGCCCGGAGCGAGCTCGGTCATGGTCGCGGGCGGCACCTGCGCGGCCGAAGCCAGGCGCACGCGCGCGATCGCCTCCTGGAGCGCCGCGCGGACGCGGGGGTCGAGCGCGGCGAGCGCCTCATCCAGGTGCGCGGCAGGAACCCGGATGTGGTGGCCGGACGCCCCGTCGAACCGCTCGGCCTGGTCGCGCAGCGCCGCTTCCCCGTCCGCAGCAACGTCCGCGACCAGTCCTGCGGCGATCGTGAGCGCCTCGGCGCGTGCGGCGGTCGCCCGCGGGACGGCGGCCAGCCATTCGGCCGCGGAGTGCGCGCGACCGCGCAGGTCGATCGTGCGGAGCATCCGACTCAGCCGCGCGTCACGCCGGAGACGTCGTGCAGGTAGCCCACACGTCCGTCTTCGTGGCGCACGACGAAGACCTCACCGCGGTCTTCGAGCACGAGGGCCCACGCGGTGGGACCCACCCGGAAGATCGGCACTCCGCGGTCATCGACCACGTCGCGCTCCTCGGGTGACAGCGCCCAGAAGGCCTGGTGGCCGGACTGCGGCTGAACCTGGGGCTCGGCATCCACCGGCTCGAAAGTGTCGCGGGTCTGCGCGGGGGTCCAGGCGTTCTGCTCGGTCGTGGCAGCCTGCCCGTACGCACCGCCGGCGTATGCCGCGACGGGGTAGGTGTCGTGCTGATCCGTCTGAGTGTGCTCGGCTCCGGCGAAGCCCGCCGCGTCGTGGTTCGGCTGGGTCTCCTCGACCGGTCGCGCCGGGCGGGGCGGGCGCGTCGACACGGGCCGGATGGGACGGGCATTGCGGTGCGCGACGACCTCGCGGCGGCCGGCGAAGTCCTCGCGCAGAGCAGGGATCAACGGTGCGAAGACCGTGAGGACCACCCCGGCGAGCATCAGGAAGAACTCGACCCAGACGACCCAGCCGTAGATCCACACGCCGGTCTCGGCCGCGACGACCACATTGCGCCAGAGCATCGTGAGCCACACGACGGCCGATACCGAGAACGCCACGGAGGCGAACTGGTCGATCGCGAGGGAGCCGACGCGGCGGATGCCGTCGGGCGAGAAGCGGCGCAGGACGATGAGGAAGACCGCGACCGAAGGGAGGCCGATCGTGAGGATCCAGTCCAGCCCGTTGGTCCACACCGAGCCGCCGAACAGCAGCTGCGCCATCGCCTGCTCGCTCGCGACGGAGAAGAACGAGATGATGAACGCGATCAGCCACACGCCGACCAGGGCGACCTCGCGGACCGAGAACGGGCCGACGCCGTACTGGGGACGCTCGCCCGCCGCCGTGCCCGCGCCGATCGCCGTGACGTCGTCCGCGGTGCCGTGATCCTGCGTGACGTGGTCCGCCGTGCCGTTCTCCACCGTGCCATCGCCGACCGCGCCGTCGTTCAGCGTGTCGTTGTTCAGCGTGTGGTCGTTCGCTCGCTCGTCAGTCACGATCATCCCTTTCCTGCCGCTTCCGCGGCCCGCACCGTCCGATACTACCGGCGGCTCATGAGATGCCGATGAGACGTCGAGGACTCACGGACGGGTCATAGCGACATGGGCCGGCGCTTCTGCCGGCGCGGTCCGGGGATGCCTCAGCCGAGGCACTGCGGGCCGAGAAGCCCCTTCAATTCGCCGTACAGATCAGCCGTGACACGCACAGGGTGCGGCACCTCGAAGACCTTGGCCACCGACCCGACGTGCAGCTTCATCGTGACCTCGGTCTCGCCGCCGTGACGCTTGAGCGTCTGCAGAAGCTCTTCGATCGTGGCCTGGCTGGCGCGGCGTTCGGGCAGGACGAGCACGAGCGGACCCGTCGCGTCGGTGGCCCCGAGATCCGGTGTCATCGCCGAGACGGCGTGCAGGTTGAGACCGTCGTCGCGCCGCGAGATCCGCCCGCGCACGACCAGGATCGCATCGCCCTTGAGCATCGACTGGAACTCGGTGTAGGTCTTTCCCATGAACATGACTGTCACCTCGCCGTTGAAGTCCTCGACGGTGATGAGGCCGTACGGGTTGCCGCTGGATTTCGCGACGCGATGCTGCACGCTGGTGACCAGACCCGCCACCGTCACCTGATCGCCGTCGGCGAGGTCCTCCGAGGCGAGCAGATCGTGGATGCTGATCGAGGCGTGCTTCGCGAGGGCGATCTCCAGGCCCGCCAGGGGATGATCGGAGACATAGAGGCCCAGCATCTCGCGCTCGAACGCGAGCTTGTCCTTCTTGGTCCACTCCGGGCGATCCGGAACTTTCGCGGGCAGCGCCTCTTCGGTCTGGTCGTACAGACTGTCGAAGTCGAATCCGATCGCTCCGGTCGCCGCCTTGCGCTTGACCTCGACGGCGGCTTCGGTCGCGTCCTCGTGGATCTCCATGAGCGCCCGGCGGGTGGCGCCCAGCGAGTCGAACGCGCCGGCCTTGATGAGGGATTCCACCGTGCGCTTGTTGGCGACGTGCACGGGAACCTTCGTGAGGAAGTCGTGGAACGACTCGAACGCGGCGTCCTGGCGGGCGACGACGATGGAATCCACGACGTTCGTGCCGACGTTGCGGACCGCGCCGAGGCCGAAGCGGATGTCCTCGCCGACGGCGGCGAAGTAGCGGATCGACTCCCCGACATCCGGCGGGAGCACCTTGATCCCCATGCGGCGGCATTCGTTGAGGTACACCGCGAGCTTGTCCTTGGCATCTCCGACGCTCGTGAGCAGCGCCGCCATGTACTCGGCCGGATAGTGCGCTTTGAGGTAGGCGGTCCAGTACGCGATCAGCCCGTAGGCGGCGGTGTGCGCCTTGTTGAAGGCGTAGTCCGCGAACGACTCCAGCACCTTCCACAGCGCGTTCTGCGCGGCGGCGCTGTAGCCGTTCACGGTCATTCCGCCGAAGAAGTCCTCCTGCTGCTTGTCGAGCTCGGACTTCTTCTTCTTGCCCATCGCGCGACGCAGGATGTCCGCCTGACCCAGGCTGAAGCCCGCGAGCTTCTGCGCCGCGGCCATGACCTGCTCCTGATAGACGATCAGACCGTATGTGGTGCCGAGCACATCGGCGAGCGGCTCCTCGAGCTCGGGGTGAATGGGCTCGATCTGCTGCAGGCCGTTCTTGCGCAACGCGTAGTTCGTGTGCGAGTTGACGCCCATCGGGCCCGGTCGGTACAGCGCGAGCACCGCGGAGATGTCCTCGAAGTTGTCGGGCTTCATCAGGCGCAGGAGGCTGCGCATCGGCCCGCCGTCGAGCTGGAACACACCGAGGGTGTCGCCGCGGGCCAGCAGCTCGTACGAGGCCGGATCGTCGAGCGCGAGTTCTTCGAGCACGAGCTTCTCGCCGCGGTTGGCCGCGATGTTGTCGAGGGCGTCGTCGATGATCGTGAGGTTGCGAAGCCCGAGGAAATCCATCTTGATCAGGCCGAGCGACTCACAGGCCGGGTAGTCGAACTGCGTGACGATCTGACCGTCCTGCTCGCGCTTCATGATCGGGATGATGTCGATCAGGGGCTCGCTGGACATGATGACCCCGGCCGCGTGCACGCCCCACTGCCGCTTGAGGTTCTCCAGCCCCACGGCGGTGTCGAACACGGTCTTCGCCTCGGGATCGGTCTCGATGAGCGCGCGGAACTCGGAGGCCTCTTTGAAGCGGGGGTGGTCCTTGTCGAACATGCCCTCCAGCGGCATGTCCTTTCCCATCACTGACGGCGGCATCGCCTTGGTGAGCCGCTCCCCCATGCTGAACGGGAACCCGAGGACGCGTCCGGCGTCCTTGAGCGCCTGCTTGGCCTTGATGGTGCCGTATGTGACGATCTGGGCGACGCGCTCGTCACCGTACTTCTGGGTGACGTACTGGATGACCTCGCCGCGGCGCCGGTCGTCGAAGTCGATGTCGAAGTCGGGCATGGACACGCGGTCGGGATTCAGGAACCGCTCGAACAGCAGTCCGTGCTGGAGCGGGTCGAGGTCGGTGATGCGCATGGCGTAGGCCGCCATCGATCCCGCGCCCGATCCGCGGCCGGGGCCGACGCGGATGCCGTTCTCCTTGGCCCAGTTGATGAAGTCGGCGACCACGAGGAAGTAGCCCGGGAAGCCCATCTGCACGATGACGTCGGCTTCGAAGTCGGCCCGCGCGCGCACCTCTGCCGGGATGCCCGACGGGTAGCGCACGTGCAGGCCTCGCTCGACCTCCTTCACGAACCAGCTCTGCTCGGTCTCGCCCGGCGGTACCGGGTATCGCGGCATGTAGTTCGCGCTCGTGTCGAAGTGGATGTCGGCACGCTCGGCGATCGCCAGTGTGTTGTCGCACGCCTCGGGGTTGTCGCGGAAGATGTGGCGCATCTGCGCGGGCGACTTGAGATAGAACTCCTCGCCCTCGAATTTGAACCGCTTCGGGTCATCGAGGGTGGAGCCCGACTGCACGCACAGCAGCGCGGCATGGCTCTGCGCATCGTGCTGATGGGTGTAGTGCAGGTCGTTGGTGGCGACCAGCGGCAGGTCGAGCTCCTTGGCCAGGCGCAGCAGGTCGTTCATGGTGCGGCGCTCGATGTCGATGCCGTGGTCCATGATCTCGGCGTAGAAGTTGTCCTTGCCGAAGATGTCGCGGAACTCCGCCGCGGCCGCCTTCGCCGCGTCGTACTGGCCGAGACGAAGTCGCGTCTGCACCTCACCGCCCACGCAGCCGGTGGTGGCGATCACTCCCTTCGCGTAGGTCTGCAGCAGCTCGCGGTCGATGCGCGGCTTGAAGTAGTACCCCTCGAGCGACGCGTAGGACGACATCCGGAAGAGGTTGTGCAGGCCCTCGTCGCTCTCGGCGAGCAGTGTCATGTGGGTGTAGGCACCCGAGCCCGATACGTCGTCGTCGTTCTGGTCGGGGCTCCCCCACCGCACGCGCGCCTTGTCAGCGCGGTGGGTCCCCGGCGTGACGTACGCCTCCATGCCGATGATCGGCTTCACGCCGATCTCGGTCGCGGACTTGTAGAACTCGAAGGCGCCGAACGTGTTGCCGTGGTCGGTGACGGCGATGGCCGGCATCCCCTGCTTGCCTGCTTCTTCGATGAGCGGCTTGATGCGCGCCGCTCCGTCCAGCATCGAATATTCACTGTGAACATGAAGGTGAACGAAGGAATCGGCTGTCACGGATCGAGACTACCCGCGGGCACCGACGACGTCGGCCGGGAACGCCGAACGCGCCGCGCAGGTACCGTGGAAGCATGCCGACCCCGGATTTCATCCTCGAACTGCGCCGTCAGGTCGGGCACACGCCGCTGTGGCTCATGGGTGCGACGGCCGTCGTGATCCACGAGGGCAGCGTGCTGATGGGCCGTCGCACCGACAACGGAGCGCTGACTCCGATCACCGGCATCATCGACCCGCGAGAAGAGCCGGCCGATGCGGCCGCCCGCGAAGCGCTCGAGGAGGCAGGCGTGGTCATCGCGGTCGAGCGGCTCGCCTGGATCCACGTGATCCCGCGCATCACGTACGACAACGGAGATCAGACCGACTATCTCGATTTCACGTTCCGCTGCCGCTGGATCTCCGGAGAACTGCGGCCGCTCGACGGCGAGATGTCGGATCTCCACTGGTTCCCGGTCGATTCCCTCGACGAGCTGACGGACCTCGACACCGACATGCGCGAGCGGATCCGACGCGCACTCGCCGACGGTCCGGCCGACTTCGAAGGCGGTCGCTGACACCGGTCGGCCCCCGGATCCGGTCGCGCCTCGGTGTCCGAGACGACGGATCGCACCTTCCGGCATGCGCGCCACAGATTTGTACAACGTCGTAAAGATTTTCTTTACAACGTCGTAAACCGGGGATAGCCTGGCCGCGCGGAGCACCCCCCGGCGCTCGGTGACCATTCAAGGAGGAATAGTGATGAGAGCCTTGCAACCGTCCGACGAGACCGATGTCGTCTCGACAACACGCCGCGCGCGCCGGCGGAGCCGGGTCGGACGGCCGATCGCCGCGCTGACACTGGCATCGGCGATGGTCCTCGGATCGTCCGCCGTGGCGGCGAACGCGATCGATGTCGACTTCCCGCCCGGCCCGACCGTCGTGGCCGACCCCAACTCGCCGACCGGCTACACCGGTCACTTCGTGTACTGCAACCCCGACGCGACGAGCGTGCGATTCGTGGCCGACATCATGCTGCGCAATTGGGCGGACCCCACGGACACGAAGATCTACTCGCCGTTCGAATACAAGCCGGGCCTGATGCGCGGCGGCGGCGGCTACGACGTGGAGATGACGGACGTCGGCGACGACTGCTGGTACACGAGCGTCCCGCTTGCCGCGGGTGCCAACCAGTACTGGTTCTACGTCGACAACAACACCAACGCGTGGCTGGCCGACCCCGAGAACTCGCCCCTGTTCGCTCCGGACGGCATCGCGTTCCCCGGCCGGCGCGCCTTCAACAAGGTGTTCGTGCCGTACGACGAAACGAAGCAGAACTTCGCGCCACTCGCTGCGCGGCAGATCGAGCTTCCGCGCGAGGACTCGGCCAAGGGCACCTGGAGCTACGTCCCGATCGACATCCCGGGCCAGACCGGGCGCACGCTGGGCGTCTACCTTCCGCCGGACTACGACCCGAACCGCGCCGAGCCGTACAAGACGATCTACATGCAGCACGGCGGTGGCCAGGACCAGTCCGACTGGATGAACATGGGCGACGTGCCGGTCATCATGGACAACCTGCTCCAGGACGGCACCACCGAGCCCGCGGTCGTCATCACGACGAACACGAACTACCTCGGACCCGTCGGCAACCAGGCCGTGCAAGGGGACGCGTACCCGAACCTGCGCAACGTCGTGATCCCGTTCGTCGAGGCGAACTACAACGTCTCGACCGAGCCGATCGAGCGGGCCTTCGCGGGTCTGTCCGCGGGAAGCTTCGTTACGCAGAACCTGATCAGGGATGACGCCGACCTGTTCGGCTACTGGGGCCCCTGGAGCGGCGGCGTGAGCGTCCCCGCTTCGACGCCGGACCTCGCGGCCCCGTACATCCTGTACGGCGGAGGGGCATGGGACTTCGGTCTTCCCAACGCGGGGGCGGTGGCGGCGCTGGATCAGGTCGCCTTCGTCGAGAACTCCGTGGTCGCAGGTGCGCACGACTTCAACGCGTGGAACCAGCTGTTCACGATCTTCGCGAGGGACTACCTGTGGCAGCCCGAGGCGTTCATCGCGGATGAGATCAACGCGCTGAAGACGGCCGTGGCCGGGACGACCCTGAACAAGGGAAACATCAACGCGCTGACGGTCAAGCTCGACCAGGCCTACAAGCTCGTCGAGAAGGATGACAACGCCGGTGCGGTCCAGGTTCTGACCGGGCTCCGCGACCAGGTGAACGCCTTCACCGGCAACGGCAAGCTGACCGCCGAGCAGTCGGCCGCGATGGTTCCGACCATTGAGCAGCTGATCTTCAACCTCGGACACTGGCAGTAGTTCGCTCCCGCGAGGGGCTGTCGGCATCGTTTATGCCGGCAGCCCCTCGTCATGCGCCGCTCACCGCAGGTCGAGCCGCATGAGAACCCGCTGAAATCCATTGAGCACCGAATCGGTGTCGGACGCCTTCGTGAACCCTGCGCGCTCGAACAGCCGGCGGGTGCCCACGTATGCCATCGTCAGATCGACCTTCGCCCCGTCGTTGTCGACGGGGTAGGCCTCGATCGCCGGCGCACCGGACGCTCGGGCGAAGTCGATCGCTCCCCGGACCAGGGCATGGGAGATGCCTCTGCCGCGGTGCCCGGGCCGCACCCTGACGCACCACAGCGACCACACGTCCAGGTCGTCGACGTGAGGAATCCTGCGATTCGTCGCGAACGTCGTGTCGGCGCGGGGGTGCACCGCCGCCCACCCGACCACTTCGTCACCGTCATACCCGAGCACGCCCGGAGAACCCTGCTTCGTGATCTCGGACGCTTTGCGGCCCCGGGCGGTGCCGGTGAGGGATTGATTCTCTTTCGACGGGATGCGGTAGCTCAGGCACCAGCACACGCTGGCGTCTTCGCGTTTGGGGCCGAGCATGGTTCGAACGTCGGCGAAATCCGTGGCCGGGCGCACCTGGATGCTCATGGCGACATCGTGCCACCACCCTCCGACGCCGCACGCCCTCCTCGCCGAAACGGGCGGGAGGGCGTGCAGGTCGATCAGTGCGCCGTGCGGACGGTGCGCGGGAAGAGCAGCTGCGGAAAGCGCGCTCGCGGGAACCGGACGCGCGGCTGCTCGCGCACCGGCGTCGGCACGCACTCGGCGTTTCGTTCGGCGATCGCGCGGCCCTGCTCGGCGGCCAGTGCCAGCTCGTGCGCGCGGTGAACCGCAATGCGGCTCGCAGCGAATGTGATGTCGTTCATGATTCCCCTCCTCACGGGTGTTGTCCTCATGGAAGAGCGCGCGCGCCGCCGCGCGATACATGAACTGCTCCTAGTCCGCCCGCAGCACCTCGAGTGCGTGCGCCAGGTCAGCGGGGTACTCCGAGGCGAAGGTCACCCGGTCCCCGCCGGCCGGGTGCGCGAAAGACAGCTGGCGGGCGTGCAGCCACTGGCGGGTCAGGCCCAGGCGCGCGGCGAGAGTCGGGTCGCCACCGTACAGCGGGTCCCCGACGCACGGATGCCGGTGCGCGGCCATGTGCACACGGATCTGGTGCGTGCGCCCGGTCTCGAGGTGGATCTCCAGCAGCGCGGCCCGCCGGAATGCCTCCAGGGTTTCGTAATGGGTGACGGAGTCCTTGCCGTCAGGGGTGACGGCGAACTTCCACGACGACGAGGGATGGCGCCCGATGGGCGCATCGATGGTTCCGGTGAGGGGGTCGGGATGACCCTGCACCACCGCGTGGTAGATCTTCTCGACCTCGCGCTCTTTGAACGCCCGCTTCAGCGCGGTGTAGGCGCGCTCGGTCTTGGCGACGACCATCAGGCCGCTCGTGCCGACATCGAGGCGGTGGACGATGCCCTGCCGCTCCGCGGCTCCCGTCGTCGCGACGCGGATGCCTCCCGCGGCCAGTGCGCCCAGCACCGTCGGACCCTCCCAGCCCACCGAAGGGTGAGCCGCGACACCGGAGGGCTTGTCGATGACCACGATCTCATCGTCCTCGTAGACGATTCCCAGATCAGGGACGGCAAGGGGAATCACGCGCGGCTCCTCCTTGGGCTGCCACGACACCTCGAGCCACGAGCCGCCGTGGAGGCGATCGGACTTGGTCAGCACGCGGCCGTCCATCGCCACGCCGCCGCCGTCGGCCACTTCAGCCGCGAAGGTCCGCGAGAAGCCGAGCATCTTGGCAAGGGCTGCATCCACCCTCGTCCCGTCCAGGCCGTCAGGCACGGGCAGCGAACGCGAGTCCATGTCAGAGATCCGCGTCGCGCCGCTGCTCACGGTCGCGCGGTGCGCCGGCATCCGGGTCCGCCACCGGGAACTCCCCGCCCTGGAAGCCGGTGACACCGCCGTCCGGGGGGAATTCATCGCCTTCGCCGAGCAGGGTGTCGTCCTTGCCCGCGCGGGCTTCTCTCGTGCCGTCGAGCTTGAGACCGATGAGCACCAGCAGGGCGACCGCGATCATCATCGTCACGATGAACATGTCGGCGACGTTGTAGATCGCCGGCATCATCCAGGGCGTGTTGATGAAGTCCACGACATGCCCGACGGGAAAGCCCGGCTCCCGCAGGGCGCGGTCGGTCAGGTTTCCGAGCACCCCGCCCAGCAGCAGGCCCAGGATGACCGCCCAGACACGGGACCGGATGCGCGTCGCGGCCAGCCAGATGATCACACCCGCGACCACGGCGAGAGCGATCGTGAAGATCCACGTCACGCCCTCGCCGAGGGAGAATGCCGCGCCCGGATTCCTGACCAGGTAGAAGATCAGGAAGTCCCCCAGCACCTTGACCGGTTGCTCGGGTGGCAGGTTCTGGATCGCGAGGTACTTGGTGAACTGGTCGGCGGCCAGCACCGTCGCCGCGAGGATCGCGACGATGGTGCCGGCCGCCGCCTTATGCAGGGGGGCTCGGCCTGTCAAAGGCCGGCCTAGAGACCGACGGCCGATACCGGGGTCGAGCCCGACGTCGCGCCCGTGGTCTCCAGGTCGCGGAGCTTGCCCTCGATGTAGCCGCGCAGCTGCGCGCGGTAGTCGCGCTCGAAGTTGCGAAGCTCCGTGATGCGGTTCTCGAGGCTCGCGCGCTCCTTGTCGAGGCGGGCGATCTCCTCGCGCCCCTTGGTCTCCGCATCCGAGACGATCGCGGTGGCTTGAGCCTGGGCATCGGCGATGAGCTTGTCGCGCTGGGCGATGCCCTCGGCGACGTGCTCGTCGTGCAGGCGCTGCGCAAGCTCGATGATGCCGGCGCTCGCGGCGGCCGGGGCGGCAGCGCCCTGGTCTGCGTCCGCGACGGGCGCGGCGATCGGAGCGGGAGCGGGCGCCTCTTCGACGGCGGCGGGCGCCGCGGCCGGAACCTCGGAGCCGGACTCGTACGCAGCGAGCTTCGCCTTCAGTTCGTCGTTCTCGGCGATGGTCTTGCGCCACTCCACGACGATCTCGTCGAGGAAGTCGTCGACCTCGTCCGGGTCGAATCCCTCCTTGAACCGGACGTGCTGGAACTGCTTGGTGACGACGTCATCGGGGGTCAATGCCATGGTGGTACCTCTTTCGAGCGCTCTGGTCGCTGGCCGATGTCGGGGGCCGCTCCGCCGATGTCCGGCGGTCGTACCAGGCAAGCATAGTCGCGGCTCACGAGCGTGTCGAAGGCCGCGGCCGGATGGCGTCAGCGCATGAACGCGCGTGTGACCGCGAGAAGCACGAAGCACAGGAGCATCGTCAGCGTGAAGCCGAAGTCGATGCCGATCCCGCCCACGCGCAGCGGCGGGATGAAACGCCGGAACATCCTGATCGGCGGATCGGTGACCGTGTAGACGATCTCCGCGGCCACCAGACCGGCACCCTTGGGCCGCCATTCCCGATTGAAGAACGGCACCCAATCCAGCACGAGCCGCACAAGCAGCACGATCACGAAAAGCAGGAGGAGGCTATTGAGGATCGTGGCAATCGCGCCAACGATATTCACAGCTCGATCGTATCAGCGTGGCGCGCTACCCCTGCGCGAATGGGACCGACTCCGGGTCGGCCTGTGCGACCGCGCCGTCGCCGGAGACGGCGACATTCTCGGGCGAGAGCAGGAAGACCTTGCTGGTCACACGCTCGATGCGCCCGTAGAGACCGAGAGAGAGTCCGCTGGCGAAGTCGATCAGACGGCGCGCGTCGGCATCGCTCATCTGGGACAGGTTGATGATGACGGGGATGCCGTCACGGAAGTTCTCGGCGATGACCTGCGCATCGCGGTACTGCTTGGGGTGGACGGTCAGGATCTCGCTGATCGCGGCCGGCGCGACCTGGCGCACGACCGTCGGCCGGTGCAGCGGGGTCACCGGCGCGGACTTCTCGACGGCTGCCGGCTTGCGGCCGGTCTGCTGGGGTTCGGGCTCTTCGTACACTTCTTCCTCATCCGCGAGGCCGAGGTACACCATGGTCTTCTTGAGCGGGTTCGACATCGCATCCTCCTGCGTTCTTCGCGCTGTTGCTCGTATTCCGAGGTTAACCGTGCGGGGGCCTGGGGCCCGTGATTGCCGACCCGATCCGCAGGTGTGTCGCACCTGCGGCGATGGCTTCGGCATAGTCCGCCGTCATTCCGGCGGAAATCCATGTGGCGGACGGCTCGATCGCGCGGACCCGAGCGGCGTACTGCGCCAGACGTGCGAAAGCGGGCGCCGGCTCTTCTCCGAGGGGAGCGACCGCCATGACCCCGCGCAGGCGCAGTGTGCGGCATCCGCTCACGACGTGGTCGGCGAGAGCATCCAGATCGGCGGGAGCGACACCGCCGCGCCCCGGGTCGTCGGTGAGATTGATCTGGATGAGCACGTCGAGCGTCGGCATGTCGGGGGTGGCCGCGGCATCCAGGGCGTCCGCGATCTTGATGCGGTCGACCGAATGCACGACGGATGCGGCGGCCCTGATCGCCTTCGCCTTATTGGTCTGCGCCTGCCCGATGAAGTGCCAGCGCATGCTCTCGAGCTCGCTCATGGCCGCCGCCTTCTCGGTGAGCTCCTGCTGCCGGTTCTCGCCCACGTCGCGCACGCCGAGCCCGTAGAGCTCCTGGACCATGGCCGCAGGGTGGAACTTCGTCACGACGATGCGCGTGATCGCACCGGGATCGCGGCCGGCCGCTTGTGCGGCGGCCACGATCCCGGCGTCGACCTCTGAGAGTCGGGCGGCCAGGCTCACCCTGATCCCGTCGACGCTCTTACTTCAGGAAGTCGGGGATGTCGAGGTCGTCATCGCCGAAAGCGGAGTCGTAGCTCGAGTCCGGCACGGCCGCTCCGACCGAGACGGTCTCGCTCTCGCGGATCGGCTCCTTGGCCGCGTCGACGGCCGGCGTGGCCGGCAGCACCGGCGCCGAGACGACGCGCGAGGCGCCGATCGGCTCCACGCGCAGAGTCGGCTCGCCGTTGTCGAACCCGGCCGCGATCACGGTGACGCGGACTTCGTCGCCGAGCGTGTCGTCGATGACAGTTCCGAAGATGATGTTGGCCTCGGGGTGAGCGGCCTCCTTGACGAGCTGGGCCGCGTCGTTGATCTCGAAGATGCCGAGATTCGACCCGCCCTGGATCGAGAGCAGCACGCCGTGCGCCCCCTCGATGCTCGCCTCGAGCAGCGGCGATTCCACCGCCAGTTCGGCGGCCTTGATCGCGCGGTCGGCGCCGCGCGCGGAGCCGATGCCCATGAGGGCCGAACCGGCGCCCTGCATCACCGACTTGACGTCGGCGAAGTCGAGGTTGATGAGTCCGGGGGTCGTGATGAGGTCGGTGATGCCCTGCACACCGGCAAGCAGCACCTGGTCGGCGGTGGCGAACGCCTCGATCATCGAGATGCCGCGGTCGCTGATCTCCAGCAGCCGGTCGTTCGGCACCACGATGAGGGTGTCGACCTCTTCCTTGAGCTTCGCGACGCCCGTCTCGGCCTGGCTCTGGCGACGACGCCCCTCGAACGAGAACGGCTTGGTGACGACACCGATCGTGAGCGCGCCGATGGACTTGGCGATCTTCGCGACGACGGGCGCGCCGCCCGTGCCGGTGCCACCGCCCTCACCCGCGGTGACGAAGACCATGTCCGCGCCGCGCAGGGCCTCTTCGATCTCTTCGGCGTGATCCTCGGCGGCACGGCGGCCCACCTCGGGGTCTGCGCCGGCACCGAGGCCACGCGTGAGCTCGCGTCCGACGTCGAGCTTGACGTCGGCGTCGCTCATCAGCAGCGCCTGCGCATCGGTGTTGATCGCGATGAACTCCACTCCGCGGAGGCCGAGGTCGATCATGCGGTTGACGGCGTTCACGCCGCCACCGCCGACGCCGACGACCTTGATCACCGCGAGGTAGTTCTGGTTCTGGCTCATGCCGGCCTCCGTCTTTCCTGCACCCTGGTCTGAAGCACCGGTATAACCTTCAACCTCTTCTAGAAGTTTAAAGAATTGCCCGGTATGCATTTCCTCTGGTCACGAAAGTATGCGGATGATGCCGCGCACTCGGGAGCGCCGCGGCGTGTCGCGACATCCTGCCCGGAACACGTTCGAAAGCCCGCGCGAGCGGTCTCAGCGGACCACGATGGCACTCGGCGATGACACGTCGTAGACGCTGACCGAGGCGGGCGGACGAGCGACCATCGCCTTCTCGAGCACGAGGGCCTTGAAGGCCGAATTCTCCGCGCTGCCCCACACGACCTGCGCGTTCGATCCGCCGAGCGTGAGCGTCACGTCGTCGGGCGTGGAGGCCGACACCGCCGTCACCTGATCGGCGATCGAATCCGGGAGCGACCTCATCACCTGGCCGATCGCCTCGAACGCGGCAGACCCCGTGCCGCCTCGGACGGTGACCAGCGGCCGGCCCGGCGCCGGTGTCTCGGTCGTCGAGAGGGCGACGCCTGCGGCATCCACGAGGGTGTACCCGGCGCGCGTCTGGATCAGGCCGATCGGCGTGCGCTCGACGATGCGCACGACGAGTTCATGCGGTGGGCGGGCTTCGAGCGAATACGACTCGACGATGGGGAAGGCGACGAGTGCGGCCTTGACCGCGCTCTCGTCGACGAGGGGCAGCGGCGTGCCGATCTGGTCCTTCAGCGCCGCCTCGACGGCCAGCGTGTCCAGCTGCTCGGAGCCGACGATGCGGATCTGCTCCACCGCGAAGAGGGGGCTGTAGGCCGCACCGAGCGTCGCGAGGATGAGCAGGACGACGGATGCCGCGCCCCCGAGCCACAGGAGGCGGCGGCGACGCTGCCGTCCGGTGAAGCGCCGGACTTCGGCCCGGAGTGCCCTGCGGCGGGCACGGGCGGCAGCCCAGACCTCACGCAAGCGGACGGGGTCGTCGTCGGCCTCCGGGACTCCTTGCGGGGGCACGACGTCCTCCGCAGCACCCGTGGTGGCGTCGGGAAGTCGAGTGGGTCGCTGCATGCCGACCGGGGAGGCGACGGCGAGCGGGATCACCGGCGCCGGCTCACCGAGGTGCGCGGCCTCCCTCGGCGTCTCGTCCTCCGTCGCCGGCGCCGGCTCAGCGGTCCGCGGTGCTGCCGCCCGCGCGGCGGGCGGAGAGGCGACGGTGCCCGCAGAAGGCGGAAGAGGCGTCGGCCGGCGCATCCGGCGCTACTCCGCCGCTTCGTCCGGGGCGACGGCCACGGCCGTCGCGGCCGGAGTTCGCGCCAGCGCGTCCAGCACCTGCGGGATGATCTGGTACACGTTGCCGCAGCCGAGCGTGATCACGTAGTCGCCTTCGCGGGCGACGGTCGCCGTGTAGTCGGCGGCCTGCTGCCAGTCGGGCACGTAGTGGACGTGATCAGGGTCGGCGAAAGCACCGGCGACCAGTCCCCCGGTGACGCCGGGCACCGGGTCCTCGCGCGCGCCGTACACGTCGAGCATCACCGTGTGATCCGCATGGCGCTCGAGCACCTCGGCGAACTCGCGGTACATCTGCTGCGTGCGCGAGTAGGTGTGCGGCTGCTGGATCGCGATGATGCGACCGTCGCCGATGACCGTGCGCGCAGCCTCGAGCGCTGCGGCGACCTCGGTCGGGTGGTGCGCGTAGTCATCGAACACGCTGACGCCGCGCGTCGTGCCGTGCAGCTCGAACCGGCGCACCGTGCCCTCGAAGCCCTCCACCGCCCGCACAGCCGGCTCGAGCTCGTGGCCGAGCGTGAGCAGGACGGCCACGGCGCCCGCCGCGTTGAGCGCATTGTGCGCGCCGGGCACGGCCAGGCGGGCATCGACGGAGGCGCCGCGGTGAGTGAGCGTGAACGAGACCGGCCCCTCGGTGCGGATGCCGCTGACCTTGAGATCTGCGCCGGCGGACTCGCCGAACGTGACCACGCGCGGGTGCGAGAGCCGTTCCGCCACCGTGCGGGCGCCGGCGTCGTCCGCCGAGATCACGACGGCCTCGCGCGCACGGTTGGCGAACTCGGCGAACGCGCCGATGAAGGCGTCGTCCGAGCCGTAGTGGTCGAGATGGTCGGGGTCGACGTTGGTGATCAGGGCGATCGAGGTGTCGTACAACAGGAACGTGCCGTCGGACTCGTCGGCCTCGATCACGAAGAGGTCGTCGGAGCCGGTCGCACTCGAGACGCCGAGCTGGGCGATCACGCCGCCGTTGACGAACGTGGGTCGCTCGTCCATCTCCTGCAGCGCGGTGACGATCATCCCCGTCGACGTCGTCTTGCCGTGGGCGCCGGCGACGGCGACCAGGCGCCGCCCGCCGATCAGCCAGTGAAGCGCCTGCGAGCGGTGGATCACCGGCATCCCGCGCTCTTTCGCCAGAACGAACTCGGGGTTCTCCGGCCAGATCGCACCTGTGTGGATCACGGTATCGGCATCGCCGAGGTTCGCGGCGTCATGTCCGACGTAGACCGTCGCTCCGCGAGCCTCGAGGTCTCGCAGCGCCTGGCTGTCGGCGCGATCGGACCCGGAGACGCGGATGCCGCGCTCGAGGAACATGCGGGCCAGGCCCGACATACCGGAGCCCCCGATGCCGATGAAGTGCGCGGCGCCGATGCTCTCGGGGATGGGGAGGCTGAGGTCGGGTCTGATCATGACCCGTCAATCCTAGGTTGGGCGACCTGGGAGCAGTCCCCGGCGCGCTGGTCGTCGCGCGCTCGCGCGGAGGTCAGAGAGCCGCGCCCCGGCAGGTGGCGAGGTCTTCGATCGACGTGGCATCAGGGCAATCGGTGTACCACCACTGCCCGCCGTAGCGGTCCATGCTGCCGTCGAGGTAGGCCTCCCACCCGCCGCCGGGGATAACGCGGTAGTACTCGGTGACGGGGTCGCCCTCCGTCGTGGGCCGGGTCACCGCGAGTTCAGCCCCTTCGGCCCCGGCCTCATCGAGGCAGTCCAGGTCGGCATCGGGGATCTCATCGCCCTGCGCGAGTGTGATCTCCCCGCACGAGGGCAGTTCGGCGCGGTCGGTGAACTGCGACGGCGTCGGGACCGAGCCCGGGGCCACCGGTCCGGCGGCGCAGCCGGCGGTGACCAGCACCGGCGCACACAGCGCGAGCATGATCCCGGCAACCCGCCCGCGTCTCACGGCCGCCCTCGGAGCGCCTCGTCGATCATGGCGACCACGTTCTGAGTGCCCGTGCGCGTGCCGACGGATGCCGCTGCCTGCGTCATCGCGGCACGCCGTGCCTCGTCGGCCAGCAGCGGCACGACCTCCGACCGCACACGGTCAGCGGTCAGTTCGGCATCCGGAATCACGATCGCCGCACCCGCGTGCACGGCGGACTGCGCGTTCAGAGCCTGCTCGCCGTTGCCGACGGCGTACGGAACGTAGACCGCGGGGATGCCGAGCGCGCTGATCTCGCTCACCGTCGCCGCGCCCGCGCGCGAGACGATGAGATCGGCCAGGGCGAACGCGAGATCCATGCGGTCGACGTAGCGGCGCATCGCGTAGCCGGTCACGCCGGGGTCACGCAGTTCCGAGCGCTCCCCCGTCACGTGGATCAGCTGCCACCCGGCCTCGAGCACGTCCTGCCACGCGGCACCGAACGCCTCGTTGAGCCTGAGAGCTCCGAGCGAGCCGCCGAAGACGAGAAGGACGGGGCGCTCGGAATCGAGGCCGAAGTACGCCGCGGCCTCCTCACGCAGGGCGGTGCGGTCCAGCTCGACGATCTCGCGGCGCAGGGGCATGCCGACCACGCGGGCGTTGCGGATCGGCGTGCCGGCGAAGGCCACGCCCACTCCGGCGGCCCGCCGGGCGCCGAGCGCATTCGCCATCCCCGGCTTGGCGTTGGCCTCATGCACCACCACCGGAACCCGCGCGCGGCGCGCGGCGACGTAGGCGGGCGCCGCTGCGTATCCTCCGAAGCCCACGACCACGTCCACTCCGCGGTCGCGGATGTGCGCGCGGACCTGCGCGATCGCTCGGCGGAACCGGACCGGAAAAGCCGCCGCCGCCCTGTCCGGACGCCGCGGGAACGGCACTCTGTCCACGATGAGCAGCTCGTAGCCGCGCTCGGGAACGAGGCGAGCCTCGAGGCCCTCGCGCGTGCCGAGCACCAGGATCTCGGCATCCGGATCCCGCTCGCGCAGCTCGTCCGCGACGGCGAGCAGAGGGTTCACATGACCGGCGGTCCCACCACCGGCGAGCAGGTACGTCGTCACCCTCCGACCCTAACCCGCCGCGCTCAGCGTGCCGCGGCGGCGGCCGCCCGCTGCCGGCGCGCGGCAGCCTGCTGGATCGCCGCGCGGCGCTTGGCCTCTGCGGCCGGCAGCGTGCGGGCGAACGACAGCAGCACTCCCGAGGCGACCAGCACCGAGAGCAGAGAGGTGCCGCCCTGCGACATGAAGGGAAGCGGGACGCCGAGCACCGGGAACACACGCAGGACGACGCCGATGTTGATGAGCGCCTGGCCCACGATCCACACCGTGATGGCGCCCGAGACGATGCGCACGAACGGGTCGTCGGTCTTGCGGATCACGTGGAACGCGCCGACCGCGAACAGGGCGAACAGGGCGAGCACAACGGCGCAGCCGATCAGGCCGAGCTCCTCGCCCACGATCGCGAAGATGTAGTCGTTGGCCGCCGCCGGCAGCCAGTCGTACTTCTCCTTCGAATTGCCCAGCCCCAGGCCGAACACTCCGCCGCCCGCGAGTCCCCAGATGCCGTGCAGGGGCTGGTAGCAGCTGTTGTAGTAGTCGGCCAGGCAGTCGGCATCGAGGAAGCTCATGATGCGCCGCATTCGGTCGGGGCTGGTCACCGCGAGTGCGGCCACGACGCCGACCGAGACGAGCAGCGGCAGGATGAAGATCCGCAGCTTGACGCCCGAGAAGAACAGGGCGCCCAGCAGGATCAGCACGAGGATCATGGCCGTGCCGAGGTCGTGGCCCCCGAGCACCGTGGCGATCACGAGGGCGCCCACGGGCACCACCGGGATGAACACGTGACGCCACAGGCCCAGAAGCGTCTGCTTGCGGAACAGCACGTAACCCATCCACAGCGCGAGCCCGAGCTTGAGGAATTCGGCCGGCTGGAACTGGAAGCCGGCGATCATGATCCAGTTGCGGTTGCCGTTGGCCTCGACTCCGAGGCCGGGAACGAAGACGAGCAGCTGGAAGAGCACCGCGCCGATCAGGGCGGGCCACGCCGCCCGCTTCCAGAACCCGAGCGGAAGCCGGCTCGCGATGAACATGAGCGGAATGCCGATCACGGCGAACACCGCCTGCTTGATCACCGCCTCATAGGGCGGTTCACCGGCGGCGGTCGCCGTCGCGGACGTGGCCGAGAGCACCATGACCAGGCCGAATCCGGTCAGCAGCAGCGCCGTCGAGGCGATCAGGAGGAACTCGCTCGGCACGGGTGCGAACACCCGGCCCAGCGACACGCGCGCGGCCAGACCGCTGCGCGAAGGAGGGTCAGCTGGGATCCGAGAAGGGCGCTGCGTCGGAGGGCTCTGCGTCGTCGTCGCCACCGGCCCCCCTCGCAGTTCTGTTTCGCACCGCTTCGGCGAAGCGCCGCCCGCGGTCGGCGTAGGAGGAGAACTGGTCGAAGGATGCGGCGGCGGGGGCGAGCAGAACCACGTCCCCGTCACGCGCGATCCCGGCCGCCAGTTCGACAACCCGTGCCATGACCTCTTCAGTCTCTGCGGCGTCCACCTCGAACACCGGGACTGCGGGCGCGTGTCGTGAGAACGCCGAGACGACCGGATCGCGGTCCGCGCCGATCACGATCGCCGCCTTCGCGCTCGCGCCGCGGCCGGCCACGAGTTCGGAGATGTCCACGCCTTTGAGCAGGCCCCCCACCACCCATACCGCGCCCGGGTAGGCCGCGAGCGACGATGCCGCTGCGTGCGGGTTGGTCGCCTTGGAGTCGTCGACCCAGGTGACGCCCTCGATGACCTCGATCACCTCGATGCGATGCGGGTCCAGCCGGAATCCCCGCAGGGCGTCCCGGATCGCGGCCGGCGTGACTTCGAGCGAGCGCGCGAGCGCGGCCGCCGCCAGAACGTTGGCCACGATGTGGGGGGCGGCCAGACCGTGCTCGGCGAGATCAGCGACCGTCGTCAGCTCGAGCGCGCTCGTGCGTCGATCCTCGAGGAAGGCCCGGTCGACGAGGATGCCGTCCACCACGCCGAGGTCGCTCGGACCCGGCACCCCGAGGTCGAAGCCGATCGCACGGGCGCCCTCGATGACTTCGGCGTCCTCGACCATCGTGCGGGTGGCGGCATCCGCCTTGTTGTACACGCACGCGACGCGGGTGTGGTCGTACACGTGCGCCTTCGCGTCGCGATAGGCCTCGAATGTTCCGTGCCACTCGAGATGGTCATCGGCGAGGTTGAGGCACACGCTCGCGTGCGGCGAGACCGGGTCGGTCCCGCTCTGCAGACTCAGGTACCAGAGCTGATGGCTCGAGAGCTCCACCACGAGAACGTCGAACCCGGCGGGGTCGCGCACGGCGTCGAGCACCGGCGTGCCGATGTTGCCGACGGGCGCCGCGCGCAGGCCGCCCTCGACCAGCATCTCGGCGGTGAGCCGCGTCGTGGTGGTCTTGCCGTTCGTCCCGGTGATCAGCACCCAGTCCGCGGGCGATCCGTCTGCGCGCAGCACTTTGTCGCGGACCCGCCAGGCCAGCTCGATGTCGCCCCAGAGGGCCACGCCGGTTTCGCGAGCCCATGCGATGACCGGATGCTGCGGCGCGAAGCCCGGCGAGGCGACGACGACGTCGGGGGCGAAGTCGACGAGCTGCTGCGGCACCGTCGTCAGCGTTCCCGTCCACAGCTGCGCGCCGATCACCGGCAGCAGGCCCACGTACTCCTCGGCCGCCTGCTCGGTCAGCACCAGCACGTCGGCGCCGAGTTCGGCCAGGGTGTCGGCCGCGGAGAACCCGGTCACGGAAAGCCCGAGCACCGCCACGCGCAGACCCGTCCAGTCGGCGTGCCAGCTCGTCAGGTCTTCGAGCCTCGTGGAGGTCATGTCTGCGTGAGCCACTCGACGTAGAAGAAGCCGATGCCCGACACGGCCAGCAGCCCGGCGATGATCCACATGCGCACGACGATCGTGATCTCCGACCACCCGCGCATCTCGAGGTGGTGGTGGAACGGGCTCATGAGGAACAGGCGTTTGCCGCGGGTGAGCTTGAAGTACAGCCGCTGCAGGATCACCGATCCGGGACCGATGACGAAGACGCCGGCGATGAGCACCGACAGCAGCTCGGTGCGCGTCAGGATCGCCATCGCGGCGATCACGCCGCCGATCGACATGGATCCGACGTCGCCCATGAAGACCTGGGCTTTGGGCGCATTCCACCAGAGGAAACCGACGAGCGCTCCGATGAACGCCGCGGAGACGATCGCGAGATCGAACGGGTCGCGGGTGGCGTAGCACGCCGAGGCGACGCCGTCCGAGAGCTCTGCTCCCCCGCTGCAGGACTGGTTGAACTGCCAGAAGGCGATGAGGCTGTAGGCCCCGACGACGAAGACGCCCGCACCGGCGGCGAGCCCGTCGAGGCCGTCCGAGACGTTGACGCTGTTCGAGTACGCGACGCCCACGAACGAGATCCACGTGAGATAGAGCAGCCACCCGATGATGGGGCCGAGCGCCATGAAGGACAGCATGGGCACGTCACGGAAGAACGAGATGTACGCCGACGCCGGAGTCTGATTCCAGGCGTTCGGAAAATTCAGCGCAACGATCGCGAAGGGCACCGCCACGAGGATCTGCCCGACGATCTTGCGCCAGCCGGAAAGGCCCAGGCTGCGCTGCCGGCGCACCTTCATGTAGTCGTCGATGAATCCGACCGCACCGAAGCCGACCATCATCCAGACCACGAGCCAGCCGGAGATCGTCGGGGGGTTGTTGCCGGTGAAGGCGCCGGCGAGATAGCCGACGATCGTGCCGGCGATGAAGATCGTGCCACCCATGGTCGGCGTGCCGCGCTTCTCGCCGTGGCTGGGATTGTGCACGTCGTCGGGCGTGCGGATGACCTGCCCCCAGCCCCATTTGCGGAAGAAGCGCAGGAAGACGGGTGTGAGGAAGAGCGTGAATGCCAGCGAGATCGCCGCTGCCGTCAGAAGTGATCTCACGAGAACGATTCTCCCAGACGATCGCCGAGGAACCGCAGACCCGCCGAGTTCGAGGACTTGACCAGGACGCGGTCGCCGTCCCGCAGCTCCCCCATCAGGTAGTCGTACGCCTCGTCGGCCGTGGCGAAGAAGATCGCCTCGGCATCCCAGGACCCTTGTGCGACAGCCTCGAGATACATGCGCCGGGCGGCAGGGCCGATCACGACGATGCGCTGGATGCCGAGCCGGACGGCCAGGAGGCCGACCCGGTCGTGCTCCTCGTCGGCATACTCTCCGAGCTCGCTCATCGCACCGAGGACAGCCACCGTGCGCTCGCCCGGACCCGTGATCTGGGCGAGCGTGCGCAGCGCCGCCGCCATCGAGTCCGGGCTGGCGTTGTAGGCGTCGTTGATGATCCGCACCCGGTCCGACCCGAGCGGCTGCATGCGCCACCGCTCGGCGAGCTCGACGGTCTGCAGCCGCGCGACGCACGCCTCCAACGACACGCCCAGGGTGATCGCGGCCGCGATGGCCGCGAGCGCGTTCATGACGTGATGCTCGCCCAGCACGCGCAGGTGCAGCGGCTCGGTGCGACCGTACGCCGTGACGAGGCAGCGCGTTCCGTCCGCCGTGACTTCGACGTCATCGGCGCGCACGTCGGCTCCGGGACCGCGACCGAACCAGCGGACCGTCACCTCGCGCTCCGTCGCGATCGGCGCCATCGCGGCCACCCGTGGGTCATCGGCATTGAGGACCGCGACACCCCCGGGCCGCACGGCACGGACGAGCTCGGACTTCGCGCGGAACGTCCCCTCGATCCCCCCGAAGCCGCCCGCGTGGGCGAGGCCGACCATGAGGACGACCCCGATGTCGGGCTCGACCAGACCGGCCAGGCGTGCGATCGCTCCCGGGCCGCTCGCACCGAACTCACTCACGAGATATCGCGTGTCAGGGCCGACGCGGAGCATGGTCAGCGGGGCGCCCACCTCGTTGTTGAACGATGCGCGCGGGGCGACCGTCGCTCCGTCGTCCTCGAGGATGCGGGCCAGCAGGTTCTTCGTGGTCGTCTTGCCGTTCGAGCCGGTGATTCCGACGATGCGCAGGCCTCCGGCATCCCGCACCTCGCTCACGACGTGCCGGGCGAGATCGGCCAGCGCGTCGACCGCATCGGCGACGACGATCTGCGTGACCGGGGCGGCGACGACGTGCTCGACGATCGCGACGGCCGCGCCGTTTCGGACGGCCGCGTCGACGAACAGGTGCCCGTCGGTGACATCGCCCGGCTTGGCCACGAAGATGCCGCCGGTCTCGATGAGCCGGGAGTCGGTGTCCACGGCGCCCCCGACGACGTCCTCCGTCGAGGCGTCGGGGCCGAGATGCAGCTGACCGTCGAGCACATGGGCGAGCTGAGCGAGTGTGAGGGAAATCATCGGGTCTCCGGCCGGTTCGGGCGCCGCTCGAGGGTCGGCAGGGATCAGCCGAACTTCGGAAGCACCGTCGGCGCCGTCGTCGCCGGCATGACGCGGTAGGTCTTGAGGACCTGGGTCATGGCCTTCTGGAACGCGGGCGCATTGGCCGAAGACGAGGTTACCGTAGTGGGTTCGTCGAGCGTCACGGCGACCAGGTACTGCGGGTCGTCGGCCGGGGCGAAGCCGATCATGGTGGTGTAGTACACGCCCGCCTTGTAGCCCCCGTTGCCGTCGGATTTCTCACCGGTTCCGGTCTTGGTCGCCAGCCGGTAGCCGGGAACCTCGATCTGCTTGGCGTAGCTGGCCTGCATGGCGACGTTCTCCAGGATCTCCCGCATCTGCGCGGAGGTCTGGGCGCTGATGACCTGGGTCGGCGCCGGAAGGTCGGGGGTGACGACGGTGCCGTCCGCCTTCGTGCACGACTCGACGATCGAGAGCGGCATCTTGGTGCCGCCGTTGGCGACGGCGTCGTAGGCGCCCATGAGTTCGGGCACGGTCGTCGTCAATCCCTGACCGAAGGAGGTGTTGTACACCTGCTGGTTGTCCCACTGATCGGGCGGATACAGCAGGCCCTTCGACTCGCCCTCGAAGCCGACGGCGCTGCCGGTGCCGATCCCGAACTTCTGCAGGTAATCGAACCGCGTCTGCGGGGTCACCTTCTCACTGAACTTCGAGATGCCCGCGTTGGACGAGTCGATGAGCACACCGGCGAGGGTGTAGTCGTACATGTCGTGCTGGAACGCGTCGCGGACGGTCGCCCCGTTCGGGAACTGCTCACGGCTGGAGGCCTGAACCGTCGAGTTCAGGTCCTGGCCGCCGGCATCCAGCACGATCGAGCCTGTGAGGGCCTTGAAAGTCGACCCGGGCTCGAACGTGTCCAGGAAGATGTGGCTGTTGCGGTCGGTCTGCTCCGACGCATCGATGTTGTTCGGGTCCACGCTCGGGAACTCGGCGGCGGCGCGGATCTTCCCGGTCTTGACCTCGACGACGGTGATCGTCCCGCGCTTGGCGGCCATGTCCTGCACCTGCTCGCCGATCAGCTGCTGCAGGTACCACTGCAGGTCGCGGTTGATCGTCAGCTGCAGGGTGCCGCCGTTGACGGCGGGCTGCTGGATCTCGGTTCCGGGGATGACGACGCCGTCCTTGCCCTTCTGGAACGACAGTGTTCCGTCCGTCGCGAGCAGGCAGTCGTTTTGGCTCTTCTCGATGCCGGCGAGCGCCTCGCCGTCCACCCCCATGAAGCCCACGAGGTTTCCCGCGACGGCACCGTCCGGGTACGTGCGGGCGGGGTGGGCATCGAAGGTCAGGTACGGCGCTCCGATGTCCACCAGCGCGCGGTACTGCTCCGTGGTGAGCCCCCGCTTGAGATAGGCGAACTGCGAGTCGGCGTTCTCGGCGAGGGCATCGGCGACGATCTTCTGCACCTCGTCCGGAGTCTGACCGGTGATCTCGCCGATCTCGGCCGCGACGTCCTTCCACGGCGTGACCACACGCGTTCCGTCCTCGTCGGCACGAGTGAGCGGTCCGACGTTCTTCGGATCGAGCACGCCGTCGTAGAGCAGGATGCTGCCGGCGAGCGTCTGCCCGGACTCGTCGACGATCTCCCCCCGCGTGCCGTACAGCGTCCGCGACGCGCCGAGGGCGACCTGCATCGAATCGGCGATGTGGTCATCCGCGTTAACGATCTGGATGTCCACGAGGCGCACGATGAAGCCGGCGAGCACAGCGAGGACGACGGCGAGCGCGACCACCGTTCGGCGGCGCGGGCTCCGCGTGCTTCTGGTGGTCATGTACTCAGTGTGTGGTCGGGGTGGGCAGTCCGTCGGTGATCGGAGGCGGTGTGTTCGCCACTCCGCCGTCGGTCACCACGACATCCGCCTCGACCGGCGCCCCCTCGATCGTCGCGTCCGGGGCGGTCACGAGGGGCGTGTCGGTGATCAGCTCGTTCGGGACGGCGGCGCGGCCGATCGCGTCGACCGACGAGGCGCCGAGCGCTGCCTGGCCGGCCCCGAGGAGTGCGCCGTCGCTCAGACGCAGGTAGCTGGGCGCCTCTTCGATCACCATGCCGAGGGCCGAGGCGTTGGCTGCCAGGTACTGCGGCGAGCTGAGCCCGGCGACGTCGTCGTAGAGGATCTGCTTCTGGAAGGTGAGCTGCCGCGCCTCCTGGGCCAAGGCCGACAGTTCGTACGAACTCTGGGTGGTCAGGATCGACAGAGCCATCTGCGCGGTGCCGATCGTCAGCGCGCCGGCGAGAGCGACGATGCCGTAGATCAGCTTCGGCCGGCGGCGACGCGAGGGCTCTGCGACGACCCGAAGCCGGCGCTCCGGGGACGTGCGTCGTCCCGCAGAAGAGAGAGCGCCCGCTCCGAGGACGTCGGCGGACAGGGCGTCGACGGCGCTCACGCGGCCTCCCTCACGCGCTCGGCGGCACGCAGTCGCACCGGCGTGGCCCGGGGGTTGCGCTCGCGCTCCGCGTCGGAGGCGAGCTCGGCGCCCTTGACCAGCAGCCGGAACCGCGCCGCGTGGTCAGGCAGCTCCACCGGGAGCCCGGCGGGCGAGGTCGAGGATGTCGCCTCTGCCAGCGCGCGCTTGACGAGCCGGTCCTCGAGGGACTGATAGGCCAGGACGACGATGCGTCCCCCGACCGGGAGCATCTGCAGCGCCGCGGGAACGGCGCGCTCGAGCACGGCCAGCTCGCCGTTGACCTCGATGCGCAGCGCCTGGAACACGCGCTTGGCCGGGTGCCCGGCCCGCTGGGCGGCGTACGGTGTCGCAGCGATGAGGATCTCCACCAGCTGCCCGGAGCGCTCGATGGGCGCTGTTTCGCGCGCCTTGATGATGGCGCGGGCGTAGCGGCCCGACAGCTTCTCTTCTCCGTAGCGCTCGAAGATGCGGCGCAGCTCGCCCTCGCTGTAGGTCTCGAGCACGTACGACGCCATCGGCCCGGTCGTCTGGTCCATGCGCATGTCCAGCGGGGCATCCTGCGAGTAGGCGAACCCGCGCTCGGCGACATCGAGCTGCAGCGAGGAGACGCCGAGGTCGAACAGGATGCCGTCGGCGGCCTCGAAGCCGGCGTTCTTGACGGCCGCCTCGATGCCGTCGTACACCGTGTGCACCAGCGTGATCCGGTCCTCGAACGGCGCGAGCCGCTCCCCCGCGATGCGCAGGGCATCCTGGTCTCTGTCCAGGCCGATCAGGTGGATGCTGGGGAATCGCTCGAGGAAGGCCTCCGAGTGACCGCCCATTCCGAGGGTGGTGTCGACGAACACGGCGCCGTCCTTCTCGAGGGCGGGTGCGAGCAGTTCGATGCAGCGGTCCAGAAGGACCGGTGTGTGGATGTCACGCGGGTTCATGAGGTGCGGGGATCGTGCTCCCCAGATCCTGATCCCCATCCGCTCTGACCTGGCACCGGGGAAGTGTGCCAGGGCGTGAGCGGCTGGGAGTCAGGGTCGGGGGCTCAGAACAGGCCCGGAATCACCTCCTGCTCCAGTTCGGCGTAGCTTTCCTCGTTGCCCTCGGCGTAGGCGTTCCATGCGTCGGCGTTCCAGATCTCGGCGTGAGCGCCCACTCCCGTCACCACGAGCTCCTTCTCGAGCCCGGCGTAGGAGCGCAGCGCCGGCGGGATCGTGATGCGGTTCTGGCTGTCGGGCTTCTCGGCGCTCGCACCCGAGAGGAACATCCGCAGGAAGTCGCGCGCCTGCTTGTTCGAGAGCGGCGTCTCGCGGATGCGCTCGTGGATGCGCTCGAACTCGTCGGCGCTGAAGACGTAGAGGCACCGCTCCTGGCCGCGCGTGACGACGATTCCGCCGCCGAGGTCTTCGCGGAACTTCGAAGGCAGGATGACCCTGCCTTTGTCGTCGAGCTTGGGAGTGTGCGTGCCCAAAAGCATTGCCATCACCCCCTTCGTCCGGCCCCCGTGGGATGATCGCCACTTTACTCCACTTCACTCCACTTTGTCACCCATTCGTGACACAACGGAGCTCTCCGGCTCCCTTCGCGCGCTCCGGAGCAAAGAAAAAAGCACCGACCCGGAGGTCGGTGCTTCTGTGACGATCAGCGTCGGATTCGGCTCACTGCCCTTCGCGGCGGCGATCCCATCGATCGTTCATGCGATCCATGAACGAGGAGGCAGGTCGCGCCTTCGGGGAAGCCGGTGCGGCCTCGACAGGGCCGCGCGGGATGCCGCGGGTCGGGGTGACGGCGAGGATGACTCCACCCAGCATCACGACGAAGCCGATGACGCCCACCACGATGAGCTGCGTCGACACGCCCACGATGAGCGCACCGAGGCCGACGAGCACGAGGATCGTGCCGTACACGATGTTGCGATAGCTCAGCGTGCGGCCGTCGGTAGGCGCGCTGACCACGTCGGCGTCATTGCGCATGAGATGGCGTTCCATCTCGTCGAGCAGACGCTGCTCCTGTTCGGAGAGTGGCATGCATCCCCCTCTGATTGCTCGGACCCGTCGATTCTACGCGTGCCGTGGATCACTAGGCTAGGCCCGTGTCACCCTCCTCGGATGCCGTTGAAGCTGTTTCCCAGCGTCTGAACATATTCCTCTCGGGCCAGAGGGCCGCGACGGCCGATCTCGGGCCCGAGGCGAAGCTCCTGGTGGATGCCGGCGCCACCGCGCTGGACGGCGGAAAGCGACTGCGCGGTCGGTTCTGCCTGGCCGGGTGGAGGGCAGTGGAGGAGGCCGCGCGACCGGTCTCGACGCCGCCCGACGATGTCATCGCAGCCTCGGCCGCGCTGGAGATCTTCCACGCCGCCGCTCTGGTCCACGATGACGTGATCGACAACTCCGACACCCGCCGCGGACGCCCCGCCGCTCATCGAGCCCTCGAGACCGCGCACCGTTCACGGGAGTGGGCGGGAGACCCGGCCGCCTTCGGCCGGTCGGGAGCCGTCCTGCTGGGCGATCTGCTGGTGGCGTGGAGCGACGATCTGCTCGAAGAGGGCCTGGTCGCGGCATCCGGTGCACGTGCGGCCGCCACCCGCCGGGAGTACGCGATCATGCGGCGCGAAGTGACGATCGGCCAATTCCTCGACATCGCAGAAGAGTCGGCCTACGTGAGGGAGCCGGACGAGCTGCACGCCGAGCGCGCGCTGCGGGTCGCGTCGCTCAAGTCGGCCCGGTACAGCATCCAGCAGCCGCTCGCCGTCGGCGCGGCGCTCGCCGGAGCGGACGAGGACCAGCAGGCTGCCCTCGCCGCGTTCGGGCACCCGGTCGGCATGGCCTTCCAGCTGCGCGATGACGTGCTCGGCGTCTTCGGCGACGAGGCCGTCACCGGCAAGCCTTCCGGCGACGACCTGCGCGAGGGCAAGCGCACCGTGCTCATCGCCTACGCGCGGGAGCGGCTCGCTCCCTCGGCACGCCGGATCATCGACGAGCTCGTGGGCGACCCGGGTCTGGATGCCGACCAGATCGCATCCCTGCAGCGGACGATCGTCGAGACCGGCGCCCTCGACCGGGTGGAGCAGCTCATCGCCGAGTACGCGCGCCAGGGTGAGCGTGCTCTCTCGGGTGCCCGCCTGGGCAATTCCGCCGTCGGCGACCTGCGCGATCTTGCGCGCGCGGCGACGGTGCGGACGACCTGAGTCGCGGCCGGGTTCAGGCCAGGGCCTGCGCGACCCGCCGCACTTCGCTCTTGCGACCGGCGCGCAGGGCGTCGACCGGCGCGATGCCGATCGACTCCTCCGGGTTCAGCAGCCAGTCGATGGCCTCGTCGTCGGTGAATCCCGCGTCGTGCAGCACGAAGAGTGTGCCGCGCAGGGAGCCGATCGGCTCCCCGTCCATGATGAAGACGGCGGGCACCTTGAACGCGCCCTCGCGACGCGAACCGACGAGCTGCCGCTCGTCGAGCCGCCGACGGATGCGGCCGAGCGGTTCGCCGAGGATCTCGGTCAGATCGGCGAGCGTGAGCCATTCGGTGTGCACGGGCGTGGCGTCAGAAGTCACGGATCAATGATCGCATCATCGCGCCGGACTGCTCCACCTCGCCTGGGCCCGCGTGGCTCATTTCACTCCAGTCACATTAGCAACGTGAGTTGACAGGCGTTTACTTCCGTGACACGGTTCTTGCCAAGCCATCGAGGGAGATCTCTTGCGATCCGACAGCCCCCACCTGCCCGACCGCGCACGACGAGGGGTCGGCACCGGCATCCCCGTAGCGCTGGCAGGATCGCTCGCGGTGCTCATGAGCGCGGCACCCGCTCACGCAGCGGGATCCGGCGGCTCGGAGGCGTCGTCTCCGCTCAGGCTGCTGGCCTCGCCGGGCGGGGCCCTGACCGCCCTCGGTGCGACAGTGCGAGCTCCGGCCGCAGCGATCGCGGACACGTACGAGGTGCAGGCGGGCGACAGCGTCTCGACCATCGCGGCACGTCACGGTCTGCGCACCGCTGACGTCCTGGCCGTGAACGGGCTGACGTGGTCCTCCATCATCCAGCCCGGCCAGATCCTCCTCCTGGCCGGATCGGCATCCATCGAGCCCGCACCGCCCGCGGCGGCACCGCCCGCCGAGACGGCGGCGCCGGGCTCCTATGTCGTGGCCGCCGGAGACACGATCAGCTCGATCGCCGCTCAGCACGGCGTGTCAGTGGATGCCGTCCTGGCAGCCAACGGCATGAGCTGGTCCTCGATCATCTACCCGGGAGAGAGCATCGCGGTCCCCGGCGCGGCGGCCGCCGCATCCGCTCCCGCCGTCCCGATCCCCCAGGCCGACCCTGTCGCTCCCCCGGCCCCGGCGGCCGCCGGCACCTACGCCGTCGCCGCCGGCGACACCATCAGCGCGATCGCGCAGCTGCACGGCCTGAGCACGCAGATCCTTCTGGACGCGAACGCCCTGGATCGATCGTCGATCATCCACCCGGGGCAGATCCTCGCGATTCCCTCTGCCGCATCCCTCGCGCTGGTCGCCGACACCGCACCCGCACAGGCACCGACCCCGTCGAGCGCTCTGGACGCCGAGCAGGCCGCCAACGCGGACATCATCATCAGCGTCGGGCGGGAGCTCGGCGTCTCCGATCGCGGCATCGCCATCGCGCTCGGCACGGCGATGCAGGAATCCTGGCTGCGCAACCTCGACTGGGGCGACCGCGACTCGCTCGGCCTGTTCCAGCAGCGCCCCAGCACGGGATGGGGCTCGCCCGATCAGGTCCGAGATCCGGTGCGCGCTGCCCGGACCTTCTACGGCGGTCCCGCCGACCCCAACGGCTACACCACGCGCGGCCTGCTCGACATCGACGGCTGGACCGACCTGTCCTTCGCCGACGCCGCACAGGCCGTGCAGATCTCGGCCTTCCCGGAGCGCTACGCGCAGTGGGAGCAGCCCGCCTACGCGTGGCTCGCAGCCCACGGGTGACCGCCCGCGAGCACCGCATCGCGGCCTTGCGGACGGCTGAGCCAGGGGTGAGGCGCTCCGCGGGCTCGCAGGTCCTCGTCCGTAGACTCTGACCGTGAGCACGAGTCAGCAGGCCGACCCGCTGATCGGACGTCTGGTCGACGGCCGATACCGGGTGCGCGCGCGCATCGCGCGCGGCGGCATGGCGACCGTCTACGTCGCGACGGACCTGCGTCTGGAGCGTCGGATCGCGCTCAAGGTCATGCACGGGCACCTGAGCGATGACACCGTGTTCCAGAGCCGCTTCATCCAGGAGGCGAGATCGGCGGCCCGGCTGGCCGACCCCCATGTGGTCAACGTGTTCGACCAGGGCCAGGACGGCGACATGGCGTACCTGGTCATGGAGTACCTGCCCGGCATCACGCTGCGCGAGCTGCTGCGCGAGCAGCGGCGTCTGACGATCCCGCAGACGGTCACGATCATGGACGCCATCCTGTCGGGCCTGTCCGCCGCGCACCGCGCCGGCATCGTGCACCGCGACGTCAAGCCCGAGAACGTGCTGCTGGCCGAGGACGGGCGCATCAAGATCGGCGACTTCGGCCTCGCGCGTGCGACCACCGCCAACACCGCCACCGGCGCCCAGCTGCTCGGCACGATCGCCTACCTCGCGCCGGAGCTGGTCACGCGGGGCATGGCCGACGCGCGCAGCGACATCTACTCGCTGGGCATCATGCTGTACGAGATGCTCGTCGGCGAGCAGCCCTACAAGGGCGAGCAGCCGATGCAGATCGCTTTCCAGCACGCCACGGATTCGGTGCCCAGACCGAGCGTCAAGAATCCCGGTGTGCCCGAGCAGCTCGACGAGCTGGTGCTCTGGGCGACCGAGAAGTCCCCCGACGACCGCCCTACCGACGCACAGGTCATGCTCGAGCGGCTGCGAGAGATCGAGCGCGAGCTCGGGATCGCTCCACAGGTCGCACGCACCCTGTCCGCGGGCATCATCCGCGAAGAGGTCGCGGGCGACTCGGGCGATCTCACCCAGGTGCTGCCCGCTGCGATGACCGCCCCGACGAACGCGGTGGTCGACGTCGACAACGCGACCCGGTTGCGCGCGGCCACCAAGCGCCGCTCGGTCAGGGGCGGGTGGCTGCTGACCCTGGTCCTCCTGCTGGCGGCACTGGCCGCGGCGACCGGGTGGTGGTTCGGTTCGGGTCCCGGCTCGCAGGTCGTCGTCGCCGACGTCGCGACGCTGACGTTCGAACAGGCGCAGCAGCGCCTCGCCGAGGACTCGCTCCAGGCCGTGCCGCAGAACGTCTATGACGTCGACGTCGCACCGGGCGTCGTGGTGGGCACCGACCCGTCCGCCGGGTCCCGGCTCGACAAGAACGCGACAGTGGCCGTGCTGATCTCGCAGGGTCCGCAGCCGCAGACCGTGCAGGCGCTCGCCGGCACGAGCGCGACCGATGCCCGCGGCATCCTGCAGGCGATCAACCTGACCGTCGCCGACCCCGATCAGCAGTACTTCACGGACGAGGCGGAGGGCACCGTCATCGGAGTCTCGGTGACCCCCCGTGCCGGAGGCGATCCGATCGACTGCACACAGGGATGCAGCGCCCTGGAGGGCGACACCGCGACCCTGTCGGTGTCGGTGGGTCCGGTGCCCGATGTCTACGGCCAGAGCGTCGATTCGGCGACCACGCTGCTGGCCGAGAAGGGTCTGTCCGTCGCAGGGACGGCGGACGAATTCCGCGACGACCTCGACGCCGGCCTGGTGGTGTACATCGCCGAACGCGACGGCGGCGGCAACTGGCGGCCCGGCGAGTCGGTCACCCTGGTGGTCTCGGCCGGTCCGGAGCTGTTCCCGGTGCCGGACATCGTGGGCCTCACGCGCGACCAAGCCAAGGCGAAGCTCACCGACGCCGGCTTCGACTATGAGTATGCGACCCTGTGGGACGCGGTCCTCGATGGGATCACCGAAGTGGAATCGCAGCTTCCGGCGGCCGGCACGGAGGCCGCCAAGGGCACGGTCGTCAGCTTCCGGATCAACGGCGCCTTCTGACCCGCGCTACCTCTTGTCGAGCTCCTCGGCCACCAGGAACGCGAGCTCGAGGCTCTGCATGTGGTTCAGGCGCGGGTCGCACAGGCTCTCGTAGCGCGTCGCGAGCGTGGCCTCGTCGATCATCTCCGAACCGCCGAGGCACTCGGTGACGTCGTCGCCGGTGAGTTCGACGTGGATGCCGCCCGGGTGCGTCCCGACCGCGCGGTGCGCATCGAAGAAGCCGCGGACCTCGTCCACCACGTCGTCGAATCGGCGCGTCTTGTAGCCGGTCGGAGTCGTGATGCCGTTGCCGTGCATCGGGTCGGTGACCCACAGCGGCGTCGCACCCGAAGCGCGGACCGCTTCCAGCAGCGGCGGCAGCGCATCGCGGATCTTGCCCGCGCCCATGCGCGTGATGAAGGTCAGCCGGCCGGGCTCGCGGTGCGGGTCCAGCTTGTCGATGAGCGCGAGCGCGGCATCCGGCGTCGTGGAAGGTCCGAGCTTCACACCGATCGGGTTGCGGATCTTCGAGAAGTAGTCGACGTGCGCGCCGTCGAGCTCGCGGGTGCGCTCGCCGATCCACAGGAAGTGGGCGGAGGTGTTGTAGGGCGTGCCGGTGCGCGAGTCGATGCGCGTCATCGGCCGCTCGTAGTCCATCAGCAGGCCCTCGTGGCCGGTGTAGAAGTCGACCCGGCGAAGCTCGTCGAAGTCCGCGCCGGCAGCCTCCATGAACTTGATCGCCCGGTCGATGTCGTGCGCCAGGCGCTCGTACGCCTGGTTGGCGGGGTTCTCGGCGAAGCCCTTGTTCCAGCTGTGCACCTCGCGGAGGTCCGCGAAGCCACCCTGGGTGAACGCGCGGATCAGATTGATCGTCGACGCGGCGGTGTGGTAGCCCTTGAGCAGCCGGGCGGGGTCGGCGCGGCGCGAGCCCTCGGTGAAATCGAATCCGTTGACGATGTCGCCGCGGTAGGCGGGCAGCGTGACGTCTCCGCGCGTCTCGGTGTCGCTCGAGCGGGGCTTGGCGAACTGCCCCGCCATGCGCCCCATCTTCACGATCGGCATGGCGGCGCCGTAGGTCAGCACGACCGCCATCTGCAGGACCGTCTTGATGCGGTTGCGGATCTGTTCGGCGGTGGCGCCGGCGAAGGTCTCGGCGCAGTCGCCGCCCTGCAGCACGAAGGCGCGACCGGATGCGGCATTCCCGAGCTGCTCGCGCAGGTTGTCGACCTCGCCCGCGAAGACCAGGGGCGGAAGCGTCGCGATCTCGGCGGAAACGGCCGCCACAGCGTCCGCGTCATACCACGAGGGCTGCTGCTTGATCGGCAGAGTCCGCCAGTGGTCGAGTGCGTCAAGCTGCTGGAGCATCCGCTCAGTCTATCCGCGCCGCGGTGCTCCCCCGGCCCGCGTGACGGCCGCCCGGCGGCTCAGGCAGCGGGCTTCGCCGGCAGCCGGTTCTTCACGGTCGAGGCGTACACGTCGTCGTACGTCTGCTCGCCCAGACGCTGCAGCGCCACCATGATCTCGTCGGTGACCGAGCGCAGGATGTACCGGTCGCCCTCCATGCCGGCGAAGCGGGAGAAATCGAGCGGCTCGCCGATCACCATCCCCACGCGTCCGACGCGCGGGATGCGACGGCCGATCGGCATGACGGTGTCGGTGTCGACCATCACGACCGGGATCACCGGCACGTGGGCCTCGAGCGCCATCCGGGCAAGGCCCGTCCGGCCGCGGTACAGCCGGCCATCGGGACTGCGCGTCCCCTCCGGATAGATGCCGAGCAGATCGCCGCGGCCGAGCACCTGCAGTCCGGTGTTGAGGGAGGCCTCGGAGGCCTTGCCGCCCGTGCGGTCGATCGGGATCTGACCGGTGCCCTTCATGAACATGCGGGTCGCCCAGCCCTTGAGCCCCCTGCCGGTGAAGTAGTCGCTCTTGGCCAGGAACGACATCGGCCGGTCGATCATCAGCGGCAGGAACACCGAGTCGATGAACGACAGGTGGTTGCTCGCGAGGATGGCCGCGCCTTCCACCGGGACGTTGCGCCGCCCGACGATCCAGGGGCGGAAGATCGCCTTCAGCAGCGGTCCGATCACGATGTACTTCATCAGCCAGTAGAACATCGGCTACGCGCTCCCCACCGTCTGGGTCCGGGGGTGGGTGGTCGCGAGGTCCGCCGCACCGATCAGGCCCGCGTCGTTGCCCAGTTCAGCGATCGCGAAGGCGGCGATCGGCCGGTCGCCGTACCCGGGGAGCGAGGTCTCGTAGGCGATCCGCACGGGGCCGAGCAGGTCCTCGCCCAGTTGGGCGACGCCGCCGCCGATCACGAACAGCTCAGGATCGAGCACGGCCTGGAACCCGCCGCACGCCTCCCCCAGCGCGGTCGCCACGCGCCGCAGCGCTTCGACCGCCCCCGGATCGCCGGCGAGGACCAGCCGCGAGACGGCCGGTCCGCTGATGGCGCCCTTCTGCGCGCGGACGTCGGCCAGCGCTGCGCCGATGCCCCCGGCATCCGCGATCTCGTTCGCCTGCCGCTGCAGGGCGCGACCCGACGCATACTGCTCGAGGCATCCGTTCTGGCCGCAGCCGCACGGCAGGCCGTCGCGGGTGAAGCGGATGTGCCCCAGCTCTCCGGCGATGCCGTGGCCCCCGCGGTACAGCGCACCGCTCGAGATGACGGCGCCTCCGACGCCGGTGCCCATCGTCAGCATGACCATGTCGTCGACGTCGCGGCCGGCGCCGAAGCGGAACTCGGCCCAGCCCGCGGCGTTCGCGTCGTTCTCGATCGTCACGGGGACGTCGATGCGGGCTTCGAGGATCGCCTTGAGCGGCTCATCGCGCCACGCGATGTTGGGGGCGTGGATCACGTTCGCGCGGTCGCGGTCGATGAATCCGGCTGCGGCGACACCCACCGCCGCGATCTCGTGCGCGGCGCTGAAGTGACGGGCCATGTCGATGACGGCATCCGCGAGTGCGCGCGTGTCGACGGGTGTGTCCACACGCAGCTTCTCCACGATCCGGCCATCGTGGCCGACGACACCGCCGGCGATCTTGGTCCCACCGATGTCGATTCCGACCTTGAGCACTGCACTCCTCTGTTCCGACCCGCGCTGCCGCGAGCGAACCGGCGCGGCGGCGGCGGCGCCTTGCAGTCTAGTGGCCTCCTGCGGGCGGCCCCATGCCTGCGGCTCAACCCCCTCGGATACACTCGGATCAGACCTACCCGAGAACGCGACCGGTACCGAAGGAGTTGCCGTGGTTCAATTCGAAGTCCCCGCCATCGTGCCTGCTGATCCGCAGGCCAACATCACCGACCTGCTGGTCGACCGCGTGAAGGCGACGCCGCAGCTGGCCCTTTTCGCCGTCCCCGACGGGGACGGCTGGCGCGACATCACCGCCGCCGAGTTCCAGTCGCAGGTCATCGCCCTGGCCAAGGGATTCGTGGCGGCCGGCATCGAGCCCGGCGACAAGGTCGGGTTCATCGCCCGCACGACATACGACTGGACGCTGGTCGATTTCGCCCTGTTCTTCACCGGTGCCGTGATGGTGCCGATCTACGAGACCAGCTCCCCCGCCCAGATCGGCTGGAACCTGACCGACTCGGGGGCGATCGCCTGCATCGCCGAGTCCGCGGATCACTCGGCCCGCCTCGACGAGGTCCGCGCCGACGTGCCGCTGGTCAGGTCGGTGTGGGAGATGCACCGCGGCGATCTGGACAAGCTGGTCGCGCAGGGCAAAGACGTGACGGATGCCGAGATCGAGCGCCGCCGCAACATCGCCGGCGGCTCCGACATCGCGACACTCATCTACACCTCCGGCTCGACCGGCCGGCCGAAGGGGTGCGTGCTGACGCACAGCAACTTCGTGGAGCTGGTCCGCAACGCGACGCGCTCCAACCAGGAGGTCTTCGAGTCCCCCGGTGCGTCCACGCTGCTGTTCATCACGACCGCGCACATCTTCGCGCGGTTCATCTCCATCCTCGACATCCATGCCGGCGTCAAGACGGGGCACCAGCCCGACACCAAGCAGTTGCTGCCGGCCCTCGGGTCGTTCAAGCCCACGTTCCTGCTGGCGGTGCCGCGCGTGTTCGAGAAGGTCTACAACTCCGCCGAGCAGAAGGCGGAGGCGGGTGGCAAGGGCAAGATCTTCCGCGCCGCCGCCCACACCGCGATCGAGCATTCCTCCCTGCTGCAGGAGGGCAAGAAGATCCCGTTCGGCATGAAGATCAAGTTCGCCCTCTTCGACCGGCTCGTCTACAGCAAGCTGCGCACCGCGATGGGCGGCCGGGTCGAGTATGCGGTCTCGGGCTCGGCTCCCCTGGGCCCGCGTCTCGGGCACTTCTTCCACAGCCTCGGCATCACGATCCTCGAAGGCTACGGACTCACCGAGACGACCGCGCCCGCGACGGTCAACCAGGCGAGCAAGTCCAAGATCGGCACCGTCGGCCCGGTCATCCCCGGTGTCGGCATCCGCATCGCCGATGACGGCGAGATCCAGGTGCGCGGCGTCAACGTCTTCAAGGAGTACTGGCGCAATCCCGAGGCGACGGCCGCGACCTTCGACGGCGACTGGTTCAAGACGGGCGACATCGGCGCGTTCGACTCGGAGGGGTTCCTCACGATCACCGGTCGCAAGAAGGAGATCATCGTGACGGCCGGTGGCAAGAACGTCGCCCCCGCCGCGCTCGAGGACCCGATTCGCGCGAACCCGATCGTCTCGCAGGTCGTCGTGGTCGGCGACCAGAAGCCGTTCATCTCGGCGCTGGTGACCCTCGACAGCGAGATGCTGCCCACCTGGCTCGGCAACAACAGCCTGCCGACGGACATGACGCTGGCGGATGCGGCGAAGAACCCGGCCGTGCGCGCCGAGGTGCAGCGTGCGATCGACGGCGCGAACGCCAACGTGTCGCGCGCCGAGTCGATCCGCAAGTTCACGATCCTCTCGACGGAATGGAGCGAGGCCAGCGGGCACCTCACCCCGAAGATGAGCATCAAGCGCAACGTCATCATGGAGGACTTCGCCGACGACGTCGACGAGCTCTACAACGTGCCGGTGAACACGACGAACGTCTCGCTCGGCTGACCGGCAGGTTCGAGGACGGCCCCGCAGCTCACGCTTCGGGGCCGTTTCCGTTGCCCCGGTTCACCCTCCGTTCGTCCGTCACCGAGGTACGCCCCGGGGCCGCTTTCGCGTGCACAGGTGACGGACGAACGGAGGGGAAAGAGGTGCCGGCGCAGCGTCGTCTCGGTCGGCCCGGTCGACCCGCCTTCGTTCGTCCGTCACCGAGGTACGCCGCGGGGCCGCTTTCGCGTGCACAGGTGACGGACGAACCGAGGAGGAAGAGGGACGGATGCTGCCGCTTCTGCGCCCTGCCCGAGAAGGCAGGGCGTCCTCGAGGAGGCAGGGGCGTTTCCACAAGAACCCCGCGCCGGCACTCAGAACCAGTCGGACTCGCGGATCTCGCGCATCGCGATGCGGCGGGACTCCGCGGGGAGCCGCTGGAGGTACAGCATTCCGTCGAGGTGGTCGGTCTCGTGCTGCAGCGCCTGGGCGAGCAGGCCATCACCCTCCAGCACCACTTCCTCGCCGTCCAGATCGACGCCGGTGACCCTGGCGTGCGGGTACCGCAGCGCCTCGTGCCACAGCCCGGGAACGGACAGGCAGCCCTCCCCGACGAGTTCGGGCTCACCCGAGACCTCGGCGAGCACGGGGTTGAGGACGTACCCGATGTCGCCGTCGATGTTGTAGCTGAACGCACGCAGTCCCACGCCGATCTGGGGAGCGGCCACGCCGGCGCGACCGGGCAGCTCGACAGTGTCGACCAGATCGCGCACGAGCGCCCGGATGCCGTCGTCGATCTCCTCGATCGGCGCACTGACGGCGCGCAGCACCGGGTCGCCGAAGACGCGGATGGGTCGAACGGCCATGCGCTACGCCGCGGGCGTGAGGGCGCGCAGGCCCTCGACGACGGTGGCGGCCAGGTCGCGCGCGGCCAGGCGGGTCGCCGGTTGCAGGTCCCGGAACGAGATGGCACTGCCGGCGGCGATGTGCGGATCGTAGGGAACCCGCACGACTGTCCGCACGCGGGTGCGGAAGTGTCCCTCGAGCTCGTCCTGGCGCACGAGCGGCGTGCCGGGGCGCGAGTTGTTCAGCACCACGATGGCGTTGCGCACCTGCTCGGAGTAGCCGTTCGTCTCGAGCCAGGTGAGGGTCTCCGAGGCCAGGCGCGCCTCGTCGACGCTCAAGCCGGTGACCACGACGAGCTGGTCCGCGAGATCGAGCGTCGCACCCATGACCGAATGGACGATGCCGGTGCCCGTGTCGGTCAGCACGATCGAGTAGTAGTGCGCGGCGAGGCTTGCGACGTCGTGATAGTCGCGGTCGTTGAGCGCTTCGGACACACGGGGATCGGCATCCGACGCCAGCACGTCCAGCCGGGTCTCGTCGCGGGCGACGATGTTGGAGATGTCGTTGTACCCGGTGACCTCTGAGCGGATCTTCACCAGATCGCGCACCGTCTTGCCGCTCGAGCGCGAGATGCGCTCGGCGAGCGTTCCGCGGTCGGGGTTGGCGTCGACGGCGATGATCCGGTCGTCACGTGCGTCGGCCAGGGCCATGCCGAGAAGCGTCGTGACGGTCGTCTTGCCCACGCCGCCCTTGCGCGAGAGCACGGGCACGAAGCGGGCGCTGCCGCTGAGCGGCGCGGCGATCCGGCGGTCGAGCTCCTTGCGGGCGCGGGCGCGCTTTCCGTCGCCGAGGTTGATCCGTCGCCGCGAGAGCGAGTAGACCAAGTGCTGCCACGCGCCCTCGGGCTCGGGGCGAACGACCTGGCTGGGATCGAGCAGGCGGTCGGCGGTGAGCAGGTCCGCCGTCTCGCGTCCGGCCTCGAACTCACCGAGTCGCTTCGAGGTCATGGTCACGTCCGCACGCGGGATGACGCGCTCGACGGCGCGGGCGGGCTCCGGACGCTCTTCGACATCGGGATGCTGCGCCTCCCACCGCGTGGCGGGGACGGAGCCGGTGGTCGGCGTCGACCCCGTGCGCGAAGGCAGCGGTGGCGCCGCGGGGATGGTCGCCGCATCTGCGGCGAACGCGGGAGAGGCATGCTCCGGCTGCGCGGACCCGTCGTGCAGCGATCCGAGCGACGGTTCACCGTGCTCGCCCGCAGCCTCCTCATCGTCGACGACGGAGGCGTCCTCGATCGCGGGCGTGCTGTCGTAGACGCTCTCCGCGTCCGTCCACTGCTCCGGCTCGGCATCCTGTTCCCCCGGCGCGGCAGCTTCGGCATCCGAGCCCCGATCCTCGGCCTCGATGAACGCCACCTCATCATCGATCACGTCGTCGTCGACCAGGTCGTCCTCGTCGTTCGAGGGCAGCACGACGCTGACCTGCTCGGTCTGTCCCCCGAGGAATCCGATGCCCGCCGTCCCGACGCTGCCGGTGTCGGACAGCACGCCGTTCAGCTCGTTCTCGGCATCATCGGCGTGCGTCTGGTCGGTGCGATCGGGCGTCACAGCGGTATCTCCAAAGACAGGAAAGGATTGTGCGGGGGGATGCCGCACCCTCCAGGTTACTGTCCGGGACGGATGACGACCAAAAGGTCGCCCGCCTCCACCTGCTGGGTCTCGCTGATCGCGACCCGCTCGACCACACCGCCGATGGGCGCCGTGATGGCCGCTTCCATCTTCATCGCCTCGATCGAGGCGACAGGCTGGCCGGCGGTGACTGTGTCGCCGACCGTCGCTTTGAGGGTGACGACACCGGAAAACGGGGCGGCGACCTGGCCCGGCCGGGAGGTGTCGGCCTTCTCCACGGCCTTCGTCTCGACGGCGATGCCGCGGTCGCGCACGTACACCGGGCGCAGCTGGCCGTTCAGGGTCGTCATCACGGTGCGCATGCCCTTGGCATCCGCCTCGCCGATCGCCTCGAGCCCGACGTACAGCTGCACACCCGGGTCGATCTCGGCGATGTGCTCCTCGCCGGGCTTCAGCCCGTACAGGTAGTCGGGCGTGCCGAGGGAGGACAGGTCGCCGTACGCCTCACGGTTCGCCTCGAACTCCTTGGCAGGCGCCGGGAACAGCAGCCGGTTGAGCGTCCGGCGTCGCGCTGCCGCGTCTCCGGACAGACCCTCGCGCTCGGCATCCGTCAGAGGCGGCACGTCGATCGAGATGTTCCGTCCCGCGAGCACCTTCGTGCGGAAGGGCTCGGGCCATCCGCCCGGAAGATCTCCAAGCTCGCCCGCCATGAAGCCGACGACCGAATCGGGGATGTCGTAGTTTTGCGGGTTCTCGGCGAAGTCGGCGGGATCGGCCTTGGCCGCGACGAGCGCGAGCGCCAGATCGCCCACGACCTTGGAGGACGGCGTGACCTTCGGGATGCGCCCGAGGATGCGGTCGGCCGCGGCGTACATGTCCTCGATCTGCTCGAAGTCATCGGCCATCCCGAGTGCGATCGCCTGCTGACGCAGGTTCGAGAGCTGCCCGCCGGGAATCTCGTGGTGGTACACGCGTCCGGTCGGGCCGGGCAGGCCCGACTCGAACGGCGCGTAGAGGTGACGGACGCCCTCCCAGTACGGCTCGAGGTCGCTCACGGCGTGGAGGTCGATGCCCGTGTCGCGCTCGGTGTGCGCGAGCGCCGCGACCAGCGCCGACAGGGAGGGCTGGCTCGTCGTTCCCGACAGGGGCGCAGCTGCGGCATCCACCGCGTCGACGCCGGCGGCGCTCGCGGCGAGCAGCGTGGCCAGCTGCCCGCCCGCGGTGTCGTGCGTGTGCAGGTGCACCGGAAGGTCGAACCGCTCCCGCAGAGCCGTCACGAGCTTCGCCGCGGCGGCGGGACGCAGCAGACCCGCCATGTCCTTGATCGCCAGGATGTGGGCGCCGGAGTCCACGATCTGCTCGGCGAGGCGAAGGTAGTAATCCAGCGTGTAGAGCCTCTCGCTCGGGTCCAGCAGGTCGGCGGTGTAGCAGACGGCGACCTCGGCGACGGCGGTGCCCGTCTCCAGCACGGCGTCGATCGCCGGACGCATCTGGCTGACGTCGTTCAGGGCGTCGAAGATGCGGAAGATGTCCACACCCGTCGATGCCGCTTCGCGCACGAACGCCTGGGCGACCTCGACGGGCCGCGGCGTGTAGCCGACGGTGTTGCGCCCCCGCAGCAGCATCTGGATCGGGATGTTCGGCACGGCTTCGCGCACCGCCGCCAGGCGCTCCCACGGATCCTCGGCGAGGAAGCGCAGCGCCACGTCGTACGTGGCACCGCCCCACGCTTCGATCGACAGCAGCTGCGGCGTCATGCGTGCCACATGCGGACCGACCCGCACCAGATCGCGGGTGCGGACGCGGGTCGCGAGCAGCGACTGGTGCGCGTCGCGGTAGGTGGTCTCGGTGACCGCGAGCGGGGTCTGCTCGCGCAGCGCCTGCGCGAAGCCCGCGGGGCCCAGAGCGCGCAGGCGCTCGAGGTTGCCGGACGGCGCCGGTGCGCTCAGGTCGATGACGGGCAACTTGCTGCCCGGGGAGACCGACACTGGCTTCTCCCCGTAGGGCCGGTTGACCGTGACGTCGGCGAGCCAGTTGATCAGCTTCGTCGCCCGGTCGCGCGACGGGTGGCTCGTGAGCAGCTGCGGGCGCTCTTCGATGAAGGCGGTGCTCAGGTCGCCCGCGACGAACGACGGATCGTCGAGCACCGCGCGCAGGAACGGGATGTTGGTGGAGACGCCCCGGATGCGGAACTCGGCCAGCGCCCGCTTGGCGCGCGCCACCGCCGAAGGGAAGTCCCGGCCGCGGCAGGTGAGCTTGGCGAGCATGGAGTCGAAGTGCGGGCTGATCTGCGAGCCCGCCGCAGTCGTGCCGCCGTCGAGCCGGATGCCGGCGCCTCCGGGCGAGCGATACGTGGTGATGCGGCCGGTGTCCGGCCGGAACCCCTGCGACGGGTCCTCGGTGGTGATGCGGCACTGCAGGGCGGCCCCCCGCAGGACGATGTCATCCTGCTGAAGGCGCATCTCCGCGAGCGTCTGGCCGGCGGCGATACGCATCTGCGACTGCACGAGGTCGACGTCGGTCACCTCTTCGGTTACGGTGTGCTCGACCTGGATGCGCGGGTTCATCTCGATGAACACGTGCTCGCCGGCACGTTCACCGGCGGTGTCCACGAGGAATTCCACCGTGCCGGCGTTGAGGTATCCGATCGAGCGCGCGAAGGCGACGGCATCCCGATGCAAAGCGGTGCGCAGCTCGTCCGAGATGTTCGGCGCGGGCGCGATCTCGATCACCTTCTGATGCCGGCGCTGCACCGAGCAGTCCCGCTCGAACAGGTGGACGGTCTCGCCTGTCGCGTCGGCGAGGATCTGCACCTCGATGTGACGGGGGCGCAGGACCGCCTGCTCGAGGAAGACGCGGGCGTCGCCGAACGCGGCACCGGCTTCGCGCATCGCCTCGGCGATCGCGGGGGGCAGCTCGGCGGGAGTCTCGACGCGACGCATGCCGCGGCCGCCGCCGCCGGCGACGGCCTTGACGAAGATCGGGAAGCCGATCGCCTCCGCCTGCCCGACCAGTTCGTCGACGTCGTCGGATGCCGGTGTGGAGCGCAGCACGGGCACGCCCGCAGCGATCGCGTGCTCCTTCGCGGTGACCTTGTTTCCCGCCATCTCGAGCGCGAGCGCGGGCGGGCCGATGAAGGTGATGCCGTTCTCGGCGGCGCGCGCGGCGAGCTCCGGGTTCTCGGAGAGGAAGCCGTAGCCGGGGTAGATGGCGTCCGCGCCCGATTCGAGCGCGACCCGGATGATCTCCTCGACATCGAGGTAGGCCCGCACGGGGTGGCCCGGCTCGCCGATCGCATACGACTCGTCGGCCTTCTGACGGTGCAGTGATCCGCGGTCCTCATACGGGAACACCGCAACGGTCCGGGCACCGAGTTCATACGCAGCGCGGAACGCGCGAATGGCGATTTCTCCGCGGTTGGCGACCAAGATCTTTCGGAACATTCGCACCTCGCTGCGCGCCTGGGATCGGGCTGAGTGTGCTCTCAGCCTAGGGGACGGTAACGTTGAGGATTGTGCACGTACTCTCCGTCAGCTCCCTCAAGGGCGGGGTCGGCAAGACAACCGTGACTCTAGGACTCGCCTCCGCGGCATTCGCGCGGGGAGTTCGGACTCTCGTGGTGGATCTCGACCCGCAGTCCGATGTCTCCACCGGCATGGACATCCAGGTCGCCGGGCGGCTGAACGTCGCCGACGTGCTCGCCAATCCCAAGGAGAAGGTCGTCCGTCAGGCGATCACCTCGAGCGGCTGGGCGAAGGTGCACCCCGGCACGATCGACGTCATGATCGGCAGCCCCTCCGCGATCAACTTCGACGGCCCGCACCCCTCGGTGCGCGACGTCTGGAAGATGGAAGAGGCCCTCGCGACCATCGAGGCCGACTACGACCTCGTGCTGATCGACTGCGCCCCGTCGCTGAACGCCCTCACGCGCACCGCGTGGGCGGCATCCGATCGGGTCATCGTCGTGACCGAGCCCGGACTGTTCTCCGTCGCCGCGGCCGACCGCGCGCTGCGCGCGATCGAGGAGATCCGCCGCGGCCTCTCCCCCCGTCTGCAGCCCCTCGGCATCGTCGTGAACCGCGTGCGTCCGCAGTCGATCGAGCACCAGTTCCGCATCAAGGAGCTGCGCGACATGTTCGGCCCGCTCGTTCTGTCCCCGCAGCTGCCCGAGCGCACGTCGCTGCAGCAGGCGCAGGGCGCTGCCAAGCCGCTGCACATCTGGCCCGGCGACTCCGCCCAGGAGCTCGCGGCCGACTTCGACGCGCTGCTGGACCGGGTCATGCGCACCGGCCGCATTCCGGTCGCGGGCGAAGCGCGCGCGTAACGCTTTTCTGGGGCCCCCCTTTTAGGGGTTCGTCCGTCACCCGTGTACGCCGGGGACGCGGAAACGCGTACGTTCGTGACGGATGAACGGTGGTGGGATGTCGCTGCTTCCGCGACCGCCACTGGCCCCGGACGGATGCCGGTCAGCGCTGCGCGGCAATAGCGGCGCGAACCCGCCGCGAGATCGACTCCGGGTCGGAGAACACATGATCCCGCGAGACCCGGATGACCCGCCACCCGAGGTCAGCCAGGGCTTCATGCTTCTCGATGTCGCGCTGCCACTGGCGCGGGTCGGTGCGATGCTGATCGCCCTCGTACTCGATCGCGATGCGCAGATGTGGATAGGCCAGATCCACGCAGCCGACGAACCGACCGCGCCCGTCGAACACGTCGTGGTCGATCACCGGCTCCGGGAGGCCGGCATCCACGATGATGAGGCGAACCCACGTCTCCATGCGCGAAGCCGAACCTGCGCGGATGCGCCGCAGCGCGTCCCTGAGAGCGGCCGCTCCGCGTCGCCGACCTGCTCGCAGCGCCACATCGAGCTCTGCCACCGTGCCCCACGCGTCACGCTCGATCCGCGGGGTCGGACCGGGGATGCGCGGAGTGCGCACGATCGCGTCGCCGGCCGCGACGAGGTCGTAGGGATGCCGCAGCATCCCGCCGAGCATCGCCCAGGTGGTCGCCGGATCGGCCACCCGCAGTCCGTGCTCCGGATGTGTCACCACGCGCGCCAGCGAGTCAGCGATCTGGTGTCCATGGATGCCCGCGAGGCGGGGAGCCCGGCCGCGGACGCTCACGTGCGGCAGGGCATCAGGCAGCAGGGGAGTGGCAGGTCCCAGAGCACGGCCGCCGTGGTGTGGCTGAAGTACTCCCCGGCGTGCATATGCGCCGAGAAGTGAACCGCGGCACGTGCGATGGCCGCCCGCTGAAGCGGCCCTGGCCGGCCGGCTGCGTCCTCGGCCTCCTCGGCGCGCGTCACCCGCAGTCCTCGGTAGGGCCGGTCGAAGTCGTCCCCGTCGATCCAGCGACGAGGTCTCCCCGCGCGTCGCGCATCCGCGACCCTGAAGATCGCCCCCCGGGTCAGTCGTCGTCATACCCTCACTGTGCCGGGCGTGCCCAGTGCGCTGCTGCGGTTTTCCACAGCTCCCCCCATTCGTCCGTCACCTATGTACGCCGCAAGGCCCCGACGACGTACACCGGTGACGGATCAAGGGATGGCAGCGGCACGTGCCCCATTCGTCCGTCACCTATGTACGCCGCAAGGCCCCGACGACGTACACCGGTGACGGATCAAGGGATGGCAGCGGCACGTGCCCCATTCGTCCGTCACCTATGTACGCCGCAAGGCCCCGACGGCGTACATAGGTGACGGACGAAGGAGGGTGGGGACGGGCACCCGGGCGCCGAACGCGTGGGCGCCGAGCGCGTGGGCACGGAGCGTCGGAGCGCCGGAGCGGGCGAGCGCGTGGGTGCGTGAGCGCGCGAGCGCGGGAGTGCGCGAGCGCGCCGGGGACTACGCCGTGCGGGCAGCGCGACGGGCCGAGAGCTCGTCCATCGCGTCAGGCGCCTGGGCCTCGAAGTCCACGAGCGTGGACTCGACCTCGTGCAGCACTTTGCCGACCGCGATGCCGAAGACGCCCTGGCCGCGGCTGACGAGGTCGATGACCTCGTCATTCGAGGTGCACAGGTAGACAGAGGCGCCGTCGCTCATGAGCGTGGTGCCGGCCAGATCCCGGATGCCGGACGCGCGCAGCTGATCGACCGCCGTGCGGATCTGCTGCAGCGAGATTCCGGTGTCCAGGAGGCGCTTGACGAGCTTGAGCACGAGGATGTCGCGGAAGCCGTAGAGCCGCTGCGACCCCGAGCCGCTCGCCCCGCGCACCGTGGGCTCCACGAGCTCGGTACGGGCCCAGTAGTCCAGCTGGCGGTAGGTGATGCCGGCTGCGCGGGCGGCGACCGCACCGCGATAGCCCACTTCGTCGTCCATCTCGGGCAGTCCGTCGGTGAAGAGGAGGTCGGCGACGAACTTGGGTTCGTCCGCGTCGTGAGCGTTCATACGCTTCCTCCTTGGTGATCGGACATGTCCACGTTAGATGCGGCCCGGCCGCCGGGCAACGACATCCGCGTTCGCCGTCCCGGCGTGTCGCGGCCGGGCAGGGCTGCGGGCGTCAGGACAGCATCCGGTCCAGGGCCGCCCGGGCGAAGATCGCGCGCACGTCGTCGAGCCGCTTGGCCAGCTCCGGTGCCACTTCGCTGGCGCGAGCGCGGGATGCCGCATCCGTCCGCCGCAGGAGGGGTGAGAGCGCCTGCTCGACGAGTGCGACGTCGCGCTCCGCGCTCTGGCGGAGTGTGCGCACGTGCCGCGGCTCGATGCCGTGGCGGTCCAGCGCCACCAGCGCCCGCAGGATCGCGACGGCCTGATCGTTGTAGCCGTCGGCTGCGGTGAGGACGCCCGTGCTGATCGCATCGTTGAGCAGCTGCGGGGCCGCCCCGGCGGCGGCGAGCAGCTCCTCGCGCCGGTAGCGGCGCGGGGCGGGCACGATGGACGGCGGCATGGCGGTCGGCGGCGCGGGGTCGCGGCCGGCGTCGACGTCGGCGAGGTACTCGCGGATGACGACCAGGGGCATGTAGTGGTCCCGCTGCAGCGTCAGTGCGAGGCGCAGCCGCTCGAGGTCGTCCTGAGAGAACTTGCGGTACCCGGACTCGGTGCGGGTGGGGGTCACGATGCCCTGCACCTCGAGGAAGCGCAGCTTGCTGGAGGTGAGATTCGGGAACTCGGGATTGAGCCGAGCCAGCACCTGACCGATGCTGAGAAGCCCCGCGGACGACGAGCGTTCGCGGGCTGAGGACGCCGGCATCAGCCGTCCGCCGCCTGCGGCAGATCGGCGGGCGAGACGAAGAAGTTCAGCCGGAATTTGCCGACGCGCACTTCGGATCCGTTCGTCAGCACCGCGCGGTCGACACGCTCGCCGTTGACGTAGGTGCCGTTGAGCGAGCGCTGATCGACCAGTTCGAAGGTGGAGCCCGTGCGCGTGATCTCGGCGTGACGGCGCGAGACGGTGACATCGTCGAAGAAGATGTCGGCCTCAGGATGTCGGCCGACGGTCGTCACATCCGTGTCGAGCAGGTACCGCGCGCCGGCGGTCGGTCCCGACCGCACGAGGAACAGTGCGGCGCGGGAGGGCAGTGCCTCGATCGCGTCGAGTTCGGCATCGCTCAGATCGCTGCCGAACGGCACGAACGACAGGTCGGAATCGTGCCCGAAAGTCTGCGTCGTATCGGTGGCACCGTGCGAGTCACCCGCGTTGGCGCCCGCTCCGGAAGCCCTGCGGATCTCGTCCGGTTCGGGGCGGCGGTTGTCCTCCACGGTGTTCCTCCTTTGATTCCAGCGTATCCGATCGGGCACCACTCGAAGGGGCCCGATCGAGCCGGGGACGCGGCGTCCCGCATTGTTTCGTCGTGTGTCACCTGAGATGACCGTCGGAGGCGCGACGCCTAGCCTGACGAGTAACCGAACCTACTTCCAAGGAGACCGTCGTGTCGAGTCCGCACCGCCACCTTCCGCCCCTTCAGGTGCGTGAGCGTGCGGCGTGCATGTGCAGTCTCGGCGGATCCTGCTCGTCCTTCGCACCCGGTCACGCCCTGCACCTCATCCAGGCGCGCCTGTCCTCGGCCACTCCGACGGAGTGGGTCGACGCGATCGTCGAGGCGACGGATGCCGCGCACGGCGTCGTCGTCGTGCGCACGCTCGTGGCGGGCGAGCTGGTCGAGCTGTGGAGCGGCGCGGGTGCGGCGCACGACGCGGTCGTGGGTGCGCCGGTCGCGCTGCACAGCCGGTACGACGTCCTCGCCCTCGGTGCAGCGCGCTTCAACGTCCTGCGCGGCTGACGCCGGCAGGTCGGTGCCTCCTCGAGAGGGGACGCCGGTGGCCGTCAGGCCATCTTCATCATGCTGTCCTTGAGCGCCATGCACGCTTCCATGCAGGCCTGGCACGACTGAGCGCACATCTTGCAGACCTCGCTCATGTCGGCGTGCGCCATGCATTCGTCCATGCACTGCTGGCACATCGCGATGCAGGCGTCCAGCATCGCCATCATGACCGGGGGCGTGGCGCCCTGCATCCGCAGCATCGTCCGCATCATGGTGTTGCACATGTCGGCGCAGTTCATGCACGCCGGCGAGCAGTCCATCATCTGAGTCGAGCACACCGTGCACGCCTGCTCGCAGGCCGAGCAGGCATCCATACACGCCTGCATGAGCTGCATGTCCATCGTGCTCATGCCGGCCTTGGACATGTCCTTGGACATCATGTCCATCATCATCGCGTCCACGTGATGATCCTTTCTTCGCGGTCCGGGCGACACCCCGTCGCCCCGAGTCGCACGCTACTCCTCGAGCCCTTCCGCGTCACGGGGTCGCGCGCACGCTCAGCACGAATTCACATGCCCGTCACAAGGAGACCGACTGGGAGGGTCACGGAGCTCCGCGGCGTAGCCTGGAGGCGATGCCTACGAACACGCAGACCCGCCACCCCCTTCGCCGCCGGCTCGCCGCACTGACCGCCGCCCTGCTGCTCACCGCGGGAGGCGTGCTCGTCGCCTCGCCCGCCAGTGCGCACGACGAGCTGGTCTCTACCGATCCCGCCGCCGATGCCACCCTCGATGCCCTTCCCGATCAGCTGACCCTCACCTTCAGCGGGGAACTGGCGACCGATCCGGGGGCGACCGAGCTGCAGGTGACGGATGCCGCCGGTGCGAACCTCGCCGACGGCGATCCGCTGGTCGAGGGAACTGAGGTGACGCAGGCGCTCGCGGGAGCGGCATCCGGAGTCGTCACGGTCCTGTGGAAGGTCGTCTCCAGCGACGGGCACCCGATCTCGGGCGAGTTCGCGTTCTCCGTGCCGACCGCGGCGACCCCCACCCCGACGGCCACGCCGACCGCGACTGCCAGTCCTTCGCCGAGCGAGACGCCGACGGTCGAGCCGACGCCGACTCCGACGGCCGATCCCGTGCCGGCCGACAGCGGCAACGCCGCCCTCCCCTGGATCATCGGCGGCCTGTTGCTGCTCGCGCTCATCGGCGGCGCCGTGGTCTATCTCCTCACCTCGCGCGCGCGCCGGATCCGCGACGAAGAGGCGCTCCGCGCCAGCGCCGCCGAGGCGGCCGCGGGCGGGTCCGCACCCCGTTCCGAGCCTCCCGCCGAACGATAGGCTTGAGCAATGCCTCACTATGACGTCGCCATCCTCGGCGCCGGCCCCGGCGGTTACGTCGCGGCCGTCCGATCGGCTCAGCTCGGCCTTTCCGTTGCGATCATCGAGGAGAAGTACTGGGGTGGTGTCTGCCTGAACGTCGGCTGCATCCCCTCGAAGGCGCTCCTGCGCAACGCCGACCTCGCGCACGTATTCCACCATCAGGCCGAGCAGTTCGGCATCTCGGGCGACGTCCACTTCGACTTCGGCGTCGCGTGGGACCGCAGCCGCAAGGTGGCGGACACGCACGTCAAGGGCATCCACTACCTGATGAAGAAGAACAAGGTCACCGAGTACGAGGGTCGCGGGTCGTTCGTCGACGCGAACACCATCGACGTCGTGAAGACCGACGGCTCGCACGAGCAGGTGACCTTCGACAACGCGATCATCTCGACCGGCTCGAAGGTGCGTCTCCTCCCAGGCGTCACGCTGAGCGAGAACGTCGTCACCTACGAGGAGCAGATCCTCACGCGCGACCTGCCGAAGTCCATCGTCATCGTGGGCGCCGGCGCCATCGGCATGGAGTTCGCCTTCGTGATGGTCAACTACGGCGTCAAGGTCACGATCATCGAGTTCCTCGACCGCGCGCTGCCGAACGAGGACGCCGACGTGTCCAAGGAGATCGCCCGCCAGTACAAGAAGTACGGCGTCGATATCCTGACGTCCACGAAGGTGGAGTCGGTCACCGATCACGGCGACCATGTCACCGTCACCTACACGCCCAACAGCGGCGGACAGACGCAGTCGATCGACACCGACAAGGTGCTGATGTCGATCGGGTTCGCCGCGAACGTCGAGGGTTTCGGGCTCGAGAACACCGGTGTCAAGCTCACCGATCGCGGCGCGATCGAGATCGACGACTACATGCGCACGAACGTGCCGCACCTGTACTCGATCGGCGATGTGACCGCGAAGCTGCAGTTGGCGCACGTCGCCGAAGCGCAAGGCGTCGTCGCCGCTGAGACCATCGGCAAGGCCGAGACCATGACCCTCGGCGATTACCGCATGATGCCGCGGGCCACGTTCTGCTCGCCGCAGGTCGCCTCGTTCGGCCTCACCGAACAGCAGGCGCGTGACGCGGGGTACGACGTGAAGGTCGCGAAGTTCCCGTTCTCGGCGAACGGCAAGGCGAACGGCCTGGGCGAGCCCGTCGGCTTCGTCAAGCTCATCGCCGACGGCGAGCACCTCGAGCTGCTCGGCGGACACCTCATCGGCCCGGACGTTTCGGAGCTCCTGCCCGAGCTGACGCTGGCGCAGAAGTGGGACCTCACCGCCCTCGAGGCCGCGCGCAACGTGCACACGCACCCGACGCTGTCCGAGGCTGTGCAGGAGGCCTTCCACGGCCTCGCCGGCCACATGATCAATCTGTAGCGCTCGCCGCGGCGCGCTCACTGGGCGCGAACCGTCGCCTCAGCCGGCGCATCCGACGGAATGCGCCCAGTGAGGCGGTTCCGCGCACAGCTGACAGCAGTCGCGCCCAGGTATAGCATTCGCGCATGGCGAGCTCGCCGCTGGCACGTCGGACCGTCGTCGGGGCGATCCTCGTTGCGACCGCCTTCTTGTCTGCGTGCACCTCGCCGCCTCAGAGCATCGCCCCCGCCAACCTGGACATCGTCTGCGAAGGTGAAGGGACGCCGACCGTAATCCTGATCCCGGGTCTGGACACCCCCGCCGACACGTTCGAATCCTTGCAGGCTCAGATCGCGACCGACACGCACGTCTGCAGCTACTCCCGTGCCGGCATTGGGACGAGCCCTCCCTGGCCCGAGGACCTTCCCGACCCTAGCGCGGGCACGGCGGCCGACCAGCTGCGCGCGACACTCGAAGCAAATGAGGTGTCCGGGCCCTTTGTTGTGCTCGGCTGGTCGTACGGCGGTCTTGTGACGCAGGCCTTCGCCGCCCGGCACCCCGACGCCGTAGCCGGGCTGATCTTCGAGGACAGCTCGATGATGGGCCAGTTCGAAAACGAGATCTTCGACCCGTCCAGCTTCGTGGAAGGCGGGCGGTCGGTCGACCTCGATGGGACCGCAGAGGAGATCGAGGGACTGAGCCTTGAGGGCCTGCCGGTCATCGTGCTGACGGAGGGAATCCCTCCGGAAGGGATCGATGGGGCAACGCTCGAGTGGTACACGCAGCTGCACGACGACCTGTCGGCGCTCTCGGACGACTCGTTGCACGTGATCGCGGTGGATGCCGGGCATGCGATCCACTGGGACTCGGAGGCACTCGTCGAGAAGGCGGTCGGCACGGTCGTCGATGCCGTCCGTTCCGGCGACGCGATGTCCGAGTGCGACGATACGGTCTGGGTCCCCTACGGGGGCGAGTGCCGGGTCGGGTGACCGCCGCTCAGTAGCCGAGAGCGCGGGCGAGTTTCGACGCGGATGCCGCAGCCCTGCCGCCGGCGGCGCGAACGGCTTCCTCCACCTCGGCGAAGAACGGGCGCGGGTCGGCCGAGGCGGCGGGACCGAGCTCGATCTCCCACTCGCGCCAGCGGCGGACCGCCCCCGTACGGATGTCGGTGGCCGTGACGCGGTCATCGACGAACTCGGCGACCAGTCCCCCGTCCTCTGCGCTCAGGGCGTAGGCGGTGCGGGTGTTCAGGATCCGGGCGATCGGCCGGAGGTCAGCATCCGTCACCGGCGAGACCGCGGCGCGCAACGCGTCCGGGACGGGCTCTTCGGGGTCGGGGCCGAGCGGCCAGTGCTGCTCGACGCGCCCCCCGCCGATGCGCGGGCCCTTGATGTGCCAGCCGGCATCCGGACCCCCGCTGCGGCGGCGGAGCGCGTAGCCCGCCGAGGCGAGCGAGAACTCGGCGGTGTCGTAGTACCGGGCATCGAGGTCGCGACGTTCGGCGACGCCGACCATCGCTACTCCGGGCAGCGCGGTGAAGTCCGGGAGCGGAGTGTCGTCGTCCGCGTCGAACTTGAGCTCGATCTCGACCGAGCGGGTCGATCCGTCCGACGCAGTGCCGGACGGATCTGTCGAGCTGTCGTCAGCGGCGGTCACGCGGGTTGTCGCTGTACGGGTCGATCTCGCCCTCGGACTCGACGAACCAGAACTCCGCCTCGGTCGGGCCGTCGTGCTCACCCGTGTTCTCGGGAGCGCCCTTGCGCTCGTAGACCACCTGGGTCTCGCTGTAGGGGACGATGAGTTTGTCGAGTTCGGGATCTTCCAGGGGCAGGAGCTGCCCGTCAAGGGGTCCGCCGTGCAGACGTGCGATAGCCATAGGGCGAGCCTAGTCCGACCCTCGGCGAAAGACCGGAGGCTTGACGCGCTACCCCGTGGGCCCCAGCACGAGCAGCGAACTCGTCGCCGTGGCGACGACCCGGCCGGCGGCATCCACCAGCTCACCCTCGGTGAAGATCACCCGCCGCCCCGGCTTCACGATCCGCCCGGTGGCGCGAAGCAGACCCGAGGCGTGCGTGATCGGCCGCAGGTAGCGCACGTTGAGGTCGATCGAGGTGTAGCCGACATCCGCCGGAAGCGTGCTGTGCCCGGCGCAGCCCAGCGCGGAGTCCAGCAGCGTGCAGGCAAGCCCGCCGTGCACCGCGCCGATCGGGTTGTAGTGGAACTCGGCCGGCTCGCACTCGAACACCGCCACGCCCTCGCGCACCTCGACGAGGGCGAAGCCCATGAGACTCGCGATCGGCGGCGGCGGGATCGCGCCGTCGATCATCGCCTGCAGCGCCTCGAGGCCGGTGCCGGCGCTGCGGGCCTGCGTCAGCGCCTCGGCGGGGTCGGACCAGTCGAAAGTGCGGGAACGGATGTCGGTCATGCTCCGATCCTCTCGCACTCTCCCCGGGCGAGCACTCGAAGCCGAGACCCTAGGCTTGAGCGGTGAAGCCGTTCGTCCTCCTCGCCACCCGGGCCGAAGACCTGCCCGCCGACGAGGAATACGCGCTGTTCCTGCGCTACAGCGGCCTGAGCGAAGAGCAGCTCATCCGTGTGCGCCTGGAGGCCGAGCCGATGCCGCGATTCGACCTCGACGCGCTCTCGGGCATCTTCGTCGGCGGCGGCCCGTTCAACGCGTCGGACCCCGCCGCGAAGAAATCGGCCGTCCAGAACCGGGTCGAAGCGGAGTTCTCCGCGCTGCTGGGCGAAGTGGTGCCGCGTGACTTCCCGTTCCTCGGCGCCTGTTACGGCGTGGGCACGGTGGGCTCCTACCTCGGCGCGACGATCGACCGCACCTTCACCGAGCCGATCAGCGTCGTGCCGGTGACGATGACGGATGCCGGAGCCTCCGACCCGCTCCTGAAGGATCTGCCGCCCACGTTCGAGGCGTTCGTCGGCCACAAGGAGGCGATCACGCAGCTGCCCGCATCCGCGGTCCTCCTCGCGTCCTCGCCCGGGTGCCCGGTGCAGATGTTCCGGGTCGGGCAGAACGTCTACGCGACGCAGTTCCACCCCGAGCTCGACGTCGAGGGCATCACCACGCGCATCCACGCCTACGCCGATCACGGATACTTCGCCGCGCACGAGCTCGAGGTCACCCTGGGCGCGGTGCGCCGTGCTCCGGTGTCGCACACGAGCCGCATCCTGAGCGCGTTCGTCGAGCGCTACGCGCGCTGACCCGTCGACCCGCCGGTGCCGCGGTGCGCAGAGCGGAGGAGATGCGCAATCCGGAGGTCCGAACCCGCGATCCGGTCCTCCGCTCTGCGCATCTCCTCCGGTTTCGGCCCGGAAGCCCGATCAGAACGAGGGCGGCGTGTGCCAGATGCGGTCGATGTAGTCGCGCATCGACCGGTCCGAGGAGAAGAAGCCCGTGCGGGCGACGTTCAGGATCGCGGCCCGGTTCCACGCGTCGGAGTCCGCGTACGCGGCATCCACCTTCGCCTGCTCGGCGATGTATGAGGAGTAATCGGCGAGCACCATGAACCGGTCGTCGTAGAGCAGGTTCGACACGATCGGCTCGAAGGTCGACCGGTCGCCCTGCGAGAACACCCCCGAGGCGATCAGGTCGAGCGCGCGGCGCAGGTTATCGTCGGCCTGGTAGAACTCCGCCGGCTTGTAGCCGCGCGCCCAGAGCTCCTCCACTTCGGGCTCGCTCATGCCGAACAGGAAGAAGTTCTCGTCGCCGACGAGCTCGCGGATCTCGACGTTCGCGCCGTCGTCCGTGCCGATCGTGAGCGCGCCGTTGAGGGCGAACTTCATGTTGCCGGTGCCCGAGGCCTCCTTGCCGGCGAGCGAGATCTGCTCCGACAGGTCGGCGGCGGGGATGACCCGCTCGGCGAGCGTGACGTTGTAGTTCGGCGGGAACAGCACCTTCAGGCGCCCCTCGACGCGCGGGTCGGCGTTGACGACCGAGCCCACGGCGTTGATCAGGTGGATGATGTGCTTGGCCATCGCGTAGCCCGGCGCCGCCTTCGCGCCGAAGATCGCGGTGCGGGGCTGCACGTCGGATGCCGCCACCCGGCCCGACACGATGCTCTCGTACTGCGTCACGATGTGCAGCACCTTGAGCATCTGCCGCTTGTACTCGTGCAGGCGCTTGACCATCACGTCGAGCATGTGCCCGTCGCTGACCTCGAAGCCGTCGCGCTCGCGGAGCACGTCGCTGAGGCGGCGCTTGTTGATCGCCTTGACCTCGGCGAAGCGCGCCCGGAACTCCGGGTCTTCGGCGTGGTTCTCCAGCTCCCGCAGGCGATCGAGGTCGGTGACCCAGCCCGAGCCGAGCGCATCGGTGATCAGCGACGACAGCGACGGGTTCGCCAGGCGCAGGAACCGCCGGGGCGTCACGCCGTTCGTGACGTTGGTGAACTTGCCGGGGAAGAACTCGTTGAAATCGGGCAGCACCTTGTCGCGCAGCAGTTGCGAGTGCAGCTCGGCGACGCCGTTGACCTTGGACCCTGCCACCGTGGCGAGGAATGCCATGCGGACGGAGCGCACCGGGTGCTCGCCGATGATGGACATCGCGCGGATCCGCAGCTCATCGTCGCCGAAGCGCTCGCGGACGGCATCCAGGAAGTCGTCGTTGATCCGGTAGATGATCTCGAGGTGGCGCGGCAGCAGGTGACCCAGCAGGTCGACCGGCCAGACCTCGAGCGCCTCGGGCAGGAGGGTGTGGCACGTGTAGGCGAAGCACTGCTGGGTGATCGCCCACGCGGCATCCCACTCCATGCCCTTCTCGTCCACGAGCACGCGCATGAGCTCGGGCACCGCGATCACCGGGTGCGTGTCGTTGAGCTGGAAGATGACCCGCTGCGGCAGCTGGGTCAGGTCGAAGTCCTTGGGCAGGGTGACATCGAGGAAGTCCTTGATGGATGCCGCCACGAAGAAGTACTGCTGCTGCAGGCGCAGCTCCTTGCCCTGCGGCGTGGAGTCCTCGGGGTAGAGCACCTTGGAGATGTTCTCGGCGTAGGTCTGCGCGCGGACGGCCTCGGCGTAGTCGCCTGAGTTGAACACCCGCAAGTCGAACGAGTTCGTCGCCTTGGCGCTCCAGAGCCGCAGGGTGTTGACGCGGCCGTTCTGGTAGCCGGGCACCATGTAGTTGTAGGGCACGGCCTGCACGCTCCACGCGGGAATCCAGCGCGAGCGCGTCACTCCCCCGTCGTCGTAGGTCTCGGTGTGGCCGCCGAACGAGATCGTCTGCGCGGCCTCGGGGTGCGGGAACTCCCACGGCGAGCCGTACGAGAGCCACGCGTCGGGCTGCTCGACCTGCTGCCCGTCGACGAAGGTCTGGCGGAAGATGCCGTACTCATATCGGATGCCGTACCCGGTGTTCGGCACACCCAGTGTCGCGAGCGAGTCGATGAAGCACGCCGCGAGGCGCCCGAGGCCGCCGTTGCCCAGGCCGGGCTCGACCTCCTGCTCGCGCAGCTCATCGAGACTGATGCCGCACGCGGCGAGCGCGTCGGCGGCGATCGTGGACAGACCGCTGGCGAGCAGGTTGTTGTCGAGCTGACGCCCGAGCAGGTACTCCGCCGACAGGTAGCAGACGCCCTTGGCCTGCACCTCGCGCTGGCGGCGGCCGTCTTCGAGCCATCGCGCCATCAGGTAGTCGCGCACCGTGTAGGCCAGGGCGTAGTAGCGGTCGGTCGGGCTCGAGGCCGACAGTGCGACGCCGCGGTTGAAGTTGAGGTTCTGCAGGAATTCGCGGACGAACCCGTCGACGGTGCTGGCTGGAGGGGCGACCGGGGCGAGCGCGAGGGGGTGCGTCGCGAGCGGGCGCGCGGACGCGGCGTCGTCGGACGAAGCGAGGGGGGTCTGGGGCATCCTACGAAACTACCTACCACCGGCCCATAACGTCGATTCTCGGGGGCGCTTGTGCGCGAGGTTTAACAAGGTCTTCACGTGTCCTGGGTGGTCGGTGCAGGGATGCCGCGCGCGGAGCGCCGGTGCTACGCTCACCGCAACGGCGCTGATCGTCGGGACCGGGGTGGGGTCATGGGGTCCAAGGGGTATGTCTTCGCGGGCGGCATCGTCGCCGTGGTCGCCGCCGGCGCGCTGCTCGTGCCGAGCCTGGCGTTCGGTCAGCCGATCGCCGCGGTGCTTCCCGGGGCTGTCGCGGTGCAGGATGCCGGTCAGGGTGAGCGTTCGGGGCCGGGCAACGGGCACGGCAACGCGTGGGGTCACCACAAGGACTCGCCGGACTTCCCGGGCAAGGGCAAGGGGCTCGACAAGAACCAGGACAAGGGCGACCCGGCCGGGAAGAACGGGCACGGCAACAAGCGCGGGCACGACAAGGATCACGGCGACCCGCACACCGACGACGACTAGGGTCGTCCGGCGAGCGCGTCGCGGGACCGCGGGCCGGTCCCCTTCGTTCGTCCGTCACCTCTGTACGGTCGCGGCGGTGTTTTCCGTGCACAGGTGACGGACGAACAAGGGGCGCTGGCGTTGGTCCGTCACCTCTGTACGGCCGCAGCGGCGTTCTCCGTACACAGGTGACGGACGAACGAGGGTGGCTGGGCGGCGTCGTGTGAGCGCGGCCAGTCCTCTTCGTCCATCCGTCACCTAAGTACGGTCGCGGCGGCGTTGACCGTGCACAAGTGACGGACGGAACGAGGGTGGGTGTGCGCGTCGCGTGAGCGGCCGGGTCTCTTCGTTCGTTCGTCACCTAAGTACGGTCGCGGCGGCGTTCTCCGTGCATAGGTGACGGACGAACCAGGGTGGCTGGGCAACGTCGCGGGACCCGCGGTCGGTCCTCTTCGTTCATCCGTCACCTGTGTACGATCACGGCGGCGTTCACCGTACATAGGCGACGGACGAACGAGGGGGCTGGGGCTACTGAGGTCGCCCGACGAGGGCGTAGGCCACGGGTGCGCTCGTCAGCGGCGGTTCGGTGAACGGCAGATCGAAGTCGACGAAGACGGTCGCTCCGGCCAGCTCCCGACCGCGATCGGTGTCGAGTCCCGGCTTCATGGCGCCGAACGTGACCGTGACCGAGGCCGGCAGCACCACGTCGTCGGCGGTCGTGCCTTCGTCGGGATGAAGCCCGCTGGGCAGGTCAACCGCGATCACCCGCGGTCGTCCGAACCGCACGTGCGGCAGCAGAGCCGTCACGACGTTCCGCGCATCGCCGCGGAGGGCCGCGTTCATCGTGGCGCCGATGCCGAGGATGCCGTCGAGGATGATGTCGTACCGGGCCGCCCTCGCGATGACGTCCGCGAGTTCGATTCGCTCGGCGCCCGCAGCGAGCGCGGTCGCGAGGGCTTGGGCGTGCGCCTCGCCCGCGGTGCAGAAGACGTCGATATGGAGGTCGTCGGCCGGTGGCTCGGCGGAAGCCGCGCGCTGCGGCATCCACTGCAGCAGGGCGGCCGCGGCGAACAGGGCGTCTCCCCCGTTGTCGCCCTTGCCTGCCAGCACGAGGACGCGCCCGATGAGCGGGGCCCCGCCCTGCCCGGGGAACTGCGGATAGCCCTCAGCCTCAGAGGCGCCCGGCTCGACCAGTTCGTCGGCCGTCACCATCGCCAGTGCCCGCGCCGCCCACAGCATGAGCGGCTTCCCCTCCTCGAGCAACGGCTTCTCGGCCGCGCGGACCTGCGCGGACGTGAACACCGGAACCCACTCGCTCATGCGCCGACGCGCTCCTTCTCCTCCTCGGCGCGGGCCGTGCGCAACTCGTCGGTTGCGAGCCGCACACCCTCCTCAGCGCGCTTGACCCGCCGCTGCGCGAAGGTCGACGCGCCGAAGCGGGCCCGCACGCGATCCTGCTCCTCGTCGACGCTCGTGATGATGTAGGCGCCTGCGATCAGGATCACCTGCGCAGACAGGTTGAACCACAGCAGCAGGGCGATGAGGGAGGCGAAAGAGGCCAGAAGCGGGTTGGATGCCGCTCCCCCGACGAACAGGCTCGACAGCTGCTGCAGCACGGTGAGGCCGACCGCTCCGTACAGGGCGCCAGGCACCAGCGCGCGCCACGACGCCTTGACCCCGGAGAGCGTGCGGAACAGCACCGCAATGGCGGCGGCATCCAGGACGAAGACGAGCAGGAGGGAGACCCCGCGCGTGCCGATCACCGAGAGCGGGTTGCCTTCGGAGAGGCCGAGGAAGTCGCTGAGCGCGCCGATGCCGGCGTTGGCGAAGAAGGTGATGGCCGCCGAGGCCGCGAACGCCGCGCCGATGCCGATCGCGATGATGAGGTTGCGCACGAGCACCCAGATCCAGAAGACGTCGTCGGTGACTTTGTCGGCCAGCATCCGGAATGCAGCGCGAAGGGATCCGATCGCGCCGATCGCCGCGCCCACCAGACCGACGATCGACAGGACGGTGGTGATCGAGAGCCCGAGCGGGATGGCGATCGCGGACGGGTCGATGAGGCCTTCCTCGCCCAGCAGACCGGGGATGGCGGAGTTGACCGCCGCGATCAGCGACTGCAGCAGCTCGGGGTTCCCCGCCAGTACGAGGCCGGCGATCGAGAAGCCCAGCAGAACGCCCGCGAAGACGCTGAACAGGGCGCGGTAGGTGACGCTGTCGGCCAGCATCGGCCCGCGGCGCTCGCTGTAGAGCAGGAACGCGCGCACCGGTTTGCGTTCGAGGGCCCAGGCGATGATGCGCGCAATGAGGTCAGCCATGGTTTCGAGGCTATCCGGCAGGTGCACCGGGCTCGGGGTCTTGACCACAACGCTGCCCCGTGCTCGTAGGATGAGCCTGGGGATTGGGGAATTCACATGCGTGGACTCGCACAGACGCTTGTACTCACCGGGGCGGTTCGCGCGGCGGAGATGTCGGCCGCGATCGCCGAAGTGGGCGAAGGGCCGGAACTCGAGCAGCTGCTCGTTCGCTCGAAGATGGTGTCAGAGATTCAGGTCGCGCAGGCGATTGCGCTCCACACCGGGCACCGTTATGTGGATCTCTCGACGCTGCCGCTCGACCCGAGCGTGGTTGCTCTCGTGCCCAGCAACCTGTGCCGCCGGTTTCAGCTGATTCCGATCGATCGGCGCGGAGAACGCCTGACTGTCGGCATTGTTGACCCGACGGATATCGTCGCGCTTGACGACGTCGCGAGCGTCACTGACCTTTTCGTCGAACCCGTTGTCGTCGCCCAGGACGCGCTGGCTCAGATGTTCGAGCGCTTCCTGCGCTCCGATGAGGAACTCAGCGAGCTGTCGTCGACGATCGAGGAGTCGGCCGAGTCGAGCTCAGCCTCGATGACGGAGAACCTCGAGGAGCAGGACAACGACGCGCCCATCGTGCGTTTCGTGAACCTGCTCATCGCCCAGGCGATCAACGACCGCGCGAGCGACATCCACGTCGAGCCCGGAGAGCGGCAGTTGACTGTCCGGTTCAGAATCGACGGCGTGCTGCACGAGATGCAGAAGGCGGACCGTGCCATTCAGGACGGCATCATCTCGCGCCTGAAAATCATGTCATCGATCGACATCGCCGAGAAGCGCAAGCCCCAGGACGGCCGCCTGTCGGTCACTCACGAGGGTCGACCTGTCGACCTTCGTGTGGCCACACTGCCCACGGTGTGGGGCGAGAAGATCGTCATGCGAATTCTCGACAACACAGGTCAGGTCATGACCATGCGCGACCTGCTGTTCTCTCCGACGAACGAACAGCGTTTCCGTGATGCGATCAGCAAGCCGCATGGAATGATTCTCGCCACGGGACCCACGGGTTCGGGCAAATCGACGAGCCTCTACACGGCGTTGCGGGCTATCGCCAATCCGAAGATCAACGTCATCACCGTTGAGGATCCGGTCGAATACCGTATCGGCGGTATCAATCAGGTGCAGGTGAATAATCGCGCCGGCCTCACCTTCGCGACCGCGCTGCGCTCGATTCTTCGCTCCGACCCTGACGTCGTGCTGGTCGGTGAGATCCGAGACTTCGAGACGGCGAACATCTCCATCGAGGCGTCTCTGACAGGCCACCTCGTGCTCTCCACCCTGCACACAAACGATGCGCCGAGTGCTCTCACCCGCCTCACCGAGCTCGGCTGCGAGCCGTTCCTCGTCGCTACCGGTCTCACGGCGGTTATAGCTCAACGCCTGGCCCGTCGGCTCTGCATGAAGTGCCGAGAGGAGGCCGTCGAACCTACGGAGGTACTGACAGCACTCGGGTTCGCCCACGACCCGTTCGATCTGCCGCAGATCTTCAAGGCCGTGGGCTGCGCCGCCTGCTCGAACACGGGATATCGCGGCCGAGTCGCCTTGCACGAGATCATGACGATGAGCGACGAGTTGGAGACGCTTGTTGTCACGCGGTCGACCGGAAACGAGATCCGCGCGACGGCGCTCGCACAGGGCATGGTGTCGCTGCGCGACGACGGATGGTCCAAGGTCTCGCAGGGTCTGACGACGATCGAGGAAGTTCTTCGGGTCTCGGCGTGACGTCGACCACCCCTACTGGTTGGCGATCTCTCCGTACAGGGTGAAGATCGGCAGGTAGAGCGAAATCACCATGCCCCCGATGATGATGCCCAGGCCGACGATGAGCACCGGCTCGATCGTGGCCGAGAGCTGCTCTGTGGCCGTCTCGACCTCGTCCTCGTAGAACTCGGCGATGCTCTTGAGCATGTCGACGAGCGTGCCGGATTCCTCGCCGACCGAAACCATCTGCGCCACCATCGCCGGAAACACTGCGGACTTGGCGAGGGGTCCCGAGAAGGAACGTCCCTGACGGATCGATTCCTGGATGTCGCGCACAGCGCCCTCGATCTTCCAGTTGTTCGATGCTTGGCCGACGATCGAGAGCGCCTGGATGATCGGCACGCCCGCGGCGAGCATCATCGACAGGTTGCGGCTGAACCGGGCAACCGCGATCTTCGTCGCGAGCTTGCCGAAGATCGGAAGCTTCAGCTTGAGCGGATCGACGACTCGCCGCACCTGCTCGGTGTGCTTGTTGGCGCGCCACCAGATGACGGCAACGATCACCACAACGGCGATGATCGGCAGGACCCACCACATGTTCTTCGAGAGGGTGACGAGGATCTGGGTGGGCAGGGGCAACGAGGATCCCAGACTCGTGAACATGTTCTCGAAGACCGGCACGACGAAGGTGACCATGACCAGCACGCCGATAACGGCGATGATGAGCACGATGATCGGATACGTCACCGCGGCGCGAATTTTGTTCTGAAGCTCCGCCTCGCGCTGGTAGTTCTCGGCTATCGAAGAGAGCGCGGCGCCGAGGAATCCACCGGTCTCGCCAACGCGAATGATGCTCAGCATCAGAGGCGGGAACGTCTGCGGGTGTCGAGCCATCGCGCCGGAAAGCGACGAGCCGCTTTCGACATCGGCTTGCACCTGCACGAGCGCGGGCTGCAGCTTCTTGTCGTCGGTTTGCTCGATGAGGATGGCAAGAGTCCGCATCAGAGGTAGACCGGCATTGATGAGACCTGCCATCTGTCGCGAGAAGACGGCCAGAGAACGCGCCTTCACGTGCTTGGTGCCACCTGGCAGTTTGATGTCGCGGTTGAGTCCCGTCTTGGACTTGAGGTGCACTTCGAGAGGCGTCAAGCCCTGCGCCTTGAGCTTGCTGGTGACGGCCGACTCCGTGGGCGCCTCGATGACACCCTTGAGCACTCCGCCGCCCCGCGGGTCTACGGCCCGGTACTGGAATTCCTGCAGAACTGCCATGACTAGCCTTCCGATCCCGTGCCCACGGGCGTCCCGAAGCGCGATCCCATACCCAGCCCGGTCCCGACTTTCGTGTCTGCTACCGCTCGGTTGCCCGGCACCGGTTGATGCCACTCACCGGCGTGATGCGACCACGCCTCGGCGTCGAAGTCCTGCGCGCGCACACGAACATCGTCGAGGTTGCGTGGATCCACAGCGAACGACCGCGCAACGTTCGGCGCGATTGTTCCCTCCTCGACCAGCCGGCGCAGATCCTGATCGAGTGTGTGCATTCCGACCGAAGAGCCCGCCTGCATCGCGGAGTAGAGCTGCGCGATCTGACCTTCGCGGATCATGTTCGCGACGGCAGGAGTGTTCACCAGCACCTCGGTGGCGATCGTCCGGCCGTTGGTCTGGGCAAGGGGCATAAGCGTCTGGCTGATGACACCTTGAAGGGTGTCACCCAGCTGCGTTCGAATTTGCTGCTGCTGGTCGGCGGGAAAAACGTCGACGATGCGGTTGATGCTCTTCGATGCCCCCTGCGTGTGAAGGGTCGACAGCACCAGGTGGCCTGTCTCGGCTGCCGAAAGAGCAGCGTGGATGGACTCCGGGTCACGCAGCTCGCCGATGAGGATCACGTCCGGGTCCTGTCGGAGCACGCGGCGAAGGGCCTCGGCAAAGGATCCGGTGTCGGTGCCGACCTCGCGCTGGTGGACCAGGGCTCGCTTGCTCTCGTGATGGAATTCGATTGGATCTTCAATAGTGATGACGTGAACGGGAAGCAACTCGTTGATGATGTCGACCATCGCGGTCAGCGTCGTCGATTTACCCGAACCGGTGGGGCCGGTGAGCAGCACGAGCCCGCGTGGGAGCAGCGCCAGGTCGCGCGCGATCGGCGGCGCCCCTAATTCCTCGAGGGAGTACACGCGGTCGGGGATGAAGCGAAGTGCGACAGCAATGGACCCCAGCTGGCGGAACACGTTGACTCGAAAGCGACCGATGTCGTCCGCGGCGTGAGCGAGGTCGACCTCTCCACGCTCCTGGAACTCCTGGATCTGTGACTCCGTCATGAGCCCGAATGCGGCGTGCTCCACCCATTGCTCAGAGAGCGCTTCGGGATAACCGTCGATCGGCACGAGGTCACCGTCCACCCGCTGCAACGCCGGGAACCCCGACGTGAGGTGGATATCGGAAGCGCGGCTTCGTGCCCCTTGAAGGAGAAGCGCGTGAAAATCGATTCCAGTCACTGTCGTCATCCTCACTCGTCGACGAAGGTGAGCGCGGAGACCTGCAGGGCGACGCCGCCCTCGCCGTTATCGGAAGCGGTGGCCGTGATGCTGCTCAGCAGTCGCGGGCCTGCTCGCAGTGCATCGAGAAAGGCGGTGGCTTGGTCCATGGTCGGCGCAGTGACGGTGATCGCGAAGTCGACCTGCTGACGGCCTGCGGCGGGGGCGACAGGCGGGATTGCGTCGTCCGGCACGCCGGCCTCCGGAGCCTCTGAGGCGTCAGGTGCCGGTGTCGCCACTGCCGGCGGTGCTTCGACGCCATCCTCCTCCACGCCAGTGCGCACGACGAATGCGGTGGTTTCGCCTGCGGTGATACTGAGGATCGACGCACCGGAAGCTTCCGCCGCCCGACCGATGACTTCGAAAACGTCATCGAGCTGACCGGAAGCGGGGATCTGTGCACGCAGACCAGCGACTTCGCCGTTGATCGCGTCGAGATTCTCTTCCTGATCGCCCAAGGTGTCCACTTGCGACTGGTAGAGAGCATTGGTCGACTGGACAGTCTGCGTTTGCGCATCGACCGCGACGGACTGGAGCCAGATCGGCAGAGCGACCAGGAAAAAGCCCAGCGCTATGACGCCGATCGAGACGACGACCCCGATGAGTGTGATCAGTCCCTTGGACATCAGTTCTCACCTTCCGCGGCAGCCGCAAACGCGCCCGAGTAAATGGATTGGTCGAAGACGACGTTCAGAAGGTAGGCATAGCGACCAGAGTCGACCTGGCTCGAGGTCACGGATTGTCCGTCTGCGAACAGGACACCCTCGACTCCGCGCAACGACCGGATGAGACCCACAATATCGAGCGGCGTCGGACTGTCGAAGCTGACGGTGCCCACGAGACCCTGCTCTGCCGTCGGGTCATCGGATTGGGGAGCGCCGCCCACCGCGAAGTCGTAACCTGTCAGTCGCGTTTGACCGGGGAGGACGCCCGTCACCTTCGCGATCACGGGAGCCCAGACGAGATCAGCGGCCATGGACTCGCTGCGGAAGGCGGTGAGCTCCGCCTGGGCAGCCAGCGCCTCGCTGACCTCCGAAAGCGAGGCGATCTCGAGCAGGAGTTGATTGCTCTGCGCCTGCTCCGCCGCAAGCCTCTGGTCGGCACTCCACTTGAGGTAGAACGCTGCGGCAATGATGAGGACGGCGACGATGATCGCTCCGAGAACGCCCCACACCCACGCCCGCGTCAGCTTGTCCCGCTCGCGGCGCGCGACTTCCGATCGGGGCATGAGGTTGACGCGAGGGAAACCCCCCAGCGCCGACACCGCGACTGCGGCCATCAGCGACCTCCTCCCGTAGCGATTCCTACCGTGCCAACCAGGTTCAGCCCGAACTCTCCTCCGGGCGAGGCTGCGCTCATCCCGATGACATCTTCTACGTTCACCACGCGCAACGGGGTGTCGACAGCAGCCGCAAGGGCAGGCAACATTCCCTCGATCGCGATGCCGGCACCCGTGACGAACACCTGCGACAAGGCCGTCGCGTTAGGTCGGCTGGCGAAGAACGCCAGCGTGCTACGTAGCCGCGCGGCGAGGTCCGACACTCCCGGCGACGCCGAAGATCGCATTGCACCGCGGGGTCGAGTGCTGGCCGCTGAGGCGTACTCCAGCGACGGAGCCTGGGCGAATTCGTCTGCGACGGCGTGCCGCTGGGTTGCCGTGGTGGGCACATCGACCGGAAGCAGCCGGACGAACTGAGGGATGCCACCACGGGAGACCACCACCTGTGTCGTGTGGTCGCCGATGTTGACGCTCGCTACCGTTTCGTCCGCGTTCGCGAGCGGCGCCGTGACCCGCCCTAAGCCGAAAGCCGCGAGGTCGACAGCGCGTGCCCTGAGCTTGACCCGCGACAACGTAGCGATGATCTGTTCGACATTCTCGGCGACCGCGGCGACCAGCAGACCCGAGACCTGGCCATCGTGCTCGGCCAGCGGATAGAAGTCCAGCACAGCTTGACTGGCCGGTACCGGCAAGAGATCCTGCACCTGATACGGCAGCGCGTCGCGAAGCAAGTCAGCACGCATGACCTGGGTCGTGTATTCGCGCACGAGGATGCGGCGGCTTGCGAGACCGAGCACGACATCCTTGCTCTTGAAGCGCGCTCCAGTCCACAACTGGCGCAGCGCCACCGCCACCGCCCCCTGGTCGATCACCTCGGAGTCTTTCGCCGACTCGGGCGGCAACGGCACCTCGCCGTAGGCGACCAGCTGCGGCTTGCGACCGAGTGAGACCTCCGCTGCGCGCACGCTCTCTTCGGTCACCTCGAGCCCCACGATCGTCTTTGCCATTCGCTGTCCTCTTCCTCAACCCGCTGTGATCAGATTCACGTACCAACGGCCGACGGCGTCGCCCGCGAAAACACCCGTCCATGCGCCCAGGATCATCCATGGTCCGAAGGGGATGGCAGTCTTGCGTCCGGCTCGACGTCCAATCAACAGTGCGATGCCGAACACGCCGCCGTAGAAGAACGCAGCGAACGCGCCGACTGCCAAGGCGCCCCATCCGACCCAGCCCAAGTACAGGCCGACGACACCCGCCAATTTCACGTCGCCACCTCCCATGCCGCCGGGACGCACCAAGCGCAGTGCCAAGTAGAAGCCGTACATCGCCGCCATTCCGATGGCAGCACGAAGAAGCGCAGTCCATTCGTCACCGAGAATGGCAGCCGCCGTAAGTAGGGCGCCAGCGACGAGGTAGCTGGGCAGCACGATGTTGTTCGGCAGGCGGTGAGTATCTAGGTCGATGAGGGTCAGCACAATGCTGATGGACGCGAAGTATAGGAACGCGACGATTATTAGGCCGAGCGACCAGGCGTCGGCCGACGTTGCGCGAGAGATGTCGGATGTCGCCAGGAGCCACCACGTCACCACTCCGAACCCCGCGCCGGTTAGCGCCTCGACGACCGGATAACGCCCTGAGATCGGCGACGAGCATGACGCGCATCTGCCGCGAAGCGCCACCCAGGACACGACCGGCACGTTCTGCCAGGGTTTCACCGTGGCATCGCAGTGTGGGCACCGACTCTCCCGCAGGAGCGAGATGTGCGCGGGCACGCGGTAAGCGACGACGTTCAAGAACGAGCCGATTACCAAGCCCAAGACGGCGGAAACTGCTACAACTAAGGCGACCAGGTACTCCATCCGCTACCGCTCGGTCTGATAGACCAGAAGGTCCAACGACACAACGTCCTTCGACGTGTCAAGAGCTCCGCCTTCACCCTTGACACCACAACTGAGGTTTCCAAAAGCGGGCAGCCAACCCATCGGTGTGCAAGTGAATGAAGAAAGCACCAAGTGGTTGCCGGAGTTGGCGGTGTAGAGCTGTCCGCTGAACGCCACCGAAAGATTGCCGTTCAGCCCGCAGGGGCTGTAGATCATGGACCGCGGGCCGACGGACGCAGATATTTTTAGACCGTCCTGACCCTCGGCGCAGGCAGTGGGAGCACCGTCGCCGCTGTTGCTGTCCGCGTGCACGAACAGCAGCTCAGGATCGCCCGAGGCTTTCGAGATCGGAGTGGTTATCTGCAGGTCCATCTGCTTGTTGGCAGGGACGTAGAAGACGGCGTCACGAGCCACCGATATGGCCGCACCCTCCAGATGAACGTTCACGGTCTTCTTGCTGGGCGTGAGGCATGCGGACATGTCGAACAGTGCCCGACCCGCACTGGCGTTTGCGAGCTGGGTGCGAATGACCGCGGGGTCGCAGGTCGTATACGTGGTGGTGCTCGGCGTGGATGAAGGGGAACCCCAAACTCCGGGTGACGTGATCTCCAACCACTTGGTGACATCGAAGACCGCAGTCAGCGTGGGGGCGAATACGGGAGCGGGCGCACCTTGAATCGGCACGATGGCCGTTTCTGGTGGACCGGGGTGAACCCATTTGTCACCGACGGTAGCGGTCGTCCGCGCTATCACGTCACCGACGACGGTGCCCTTGGTGCTACCTGTGTTGCTGAGAGTCACCTTCGCGCCCGACTGAATCTTGCCTCCAACGGTGACACCATTGGAGGTCATATTGACGTCGCCGCCCGCGATGAGGTCCCCGCCGATTTTGATGCCACTGCTCGATCCGTCGACCGTGCCGAATACATAGACACTCCCCGTGATGGTGCAGTCCGTGCTGAGGATGACGCTTGCCTTCACAACCCAGAGATCACCGTCGATCACGCTGGAGTTGTTGCACGTATAAGGCGCTGTACCACGGATCACCAGATCGCCCTCATAGGTCGACTTCGTCGCCTTGAACTCTCCATCGAAGTAGGCCATGGTTCCCGCAGGCTGCTCAATGTGCGTGACACGCCAGGGGTACACGGAGTCAATTCTCGCCGTAGAACCATTGGGGGCAGTGCCTGTCGACTGTACGACTACGAACTTGGATGCGACTGTCGGACATGTATCCGAAAGGCCAGCAGTCTCCCAGGTGAGAGGTCGCGTCGTATTGACGGTGGAACGAATTTGATACGTGTACATGGGGTCGGTGCCGGTTCCGCTGAGCAGACCCGAATTGCAGACGAGATCGCCTGACGCGTTAATCGCGCCTGAGAGCGAAGCGAGAGCAGCATCCCTCCCAGACTCTGCGGAGATGAAGGCCTGAGTGCGATCCGTGTTTCCGACATTCGATCTGATGGTGAACAGCACCGATGCAGCAATCACTGTCGAGACAACGAAGCCGACAAGCATGACCACGACGACGGTGACGAGAACGGCACCGTCGTCGTCCCTCCTGCGCAGCAACCGGTGGGTCACCAGCATGATGGACTCCCGCTCTCTACCCATCGGAGGGAGGCTTCGCCGCGGAACTGCACGGGAGCAGACTCTGTCTCGATGTCGAATGTGTACGTCAATGTCTCGCCAGTGGCAACGAAGAAGCTGGTTGAGCCGGACTGTCCGACGAGAGCTTGCCATCCGCGATCTGCATCCTCCGCAAGCCAAGTCCCCCATGGCGCGGAAGGCAATCCGCTCTCAGCAGTCTTTAGTTGAGCGACTTCCTCGTCGAGCCGAAACGCCTGACACTTGAGCTGTCCGTTGAGAGTCGTCTCGATCATGAGGACAGTTCCTCCCGCAGAAACATCGAAATAGAGGCCGTTGCGCATAGCCTTCTCTACTGCGGAACTCACTAGTTGGCCGCGGTTTGTCGCCTCGCTCGTCGAAATCACGTCGCTCTGCGTGAGCCACGCTCCAATGAGAATGGAACTCACGCCCATCAATACGACGGTGGAGACGAGGATTCCGACGATCAGTTCAATCAGAGTCACCCCGGAATCATCCCGAGTTCCCCCGGAATCATCCTCCACTTTCACTTCCATGACCGTAGCGATCATCCGCTCGCAAACACTTTCGCTGTGATGGTCGCCACCGCAGCGCCCGACATATCGGTTGCCGTCATCTGTATCGGAACCAAAGTCTTGGAAGCGCAGGTGAAAGGTGCTGTCGTGATCTCGAAGTCGTATGGGTTCCCAGCTACTACGCCGCCATCACGAAACTTCTTGGACGTTGCAACACCGCCCAATGTCGCACACGAAGGGTCTTCACGCATCTGCTCAACTAACGCATTTAGCTGGCGGGTGGCTGTTGCAACGACGGACTGCTTCGAGGAGAGCTCGACACCCTGCCAAAGTGGAGGAATGAGCGCGATCGCAATGATCCCGAGAATGAGCATGGCGATAACAACCTCAACGAGGCTGAACCCCTGATTTTCATCCATGACCGAACCTACCGTCACAATCTCCAGCGGAGAATGGCCCGGGACCCGCTTGGCAGGGTCCCGGGCCATGTCTTCTATTTATCCTGCTGGTACTGCCGAGCAGGCGGGCCCAGACGTCTGCGGGTCGATGTCCCAAGCGGCGTTCTCCGCGCTCGCGCAGATGGCGTCAATGGTTGTGACAGTCTCGTCCACGAGGGAAACTTCGATGCCGTCCTGACCTGCCGTAGCGGCGGCTGTAACCGCATCATCCGCAGTTCCACCCTCCTGCGCAAGCGCGGCGGCAGCGGCAGTTGCGCCGCTTGCGGCTGCTGCCTTCAGCGCGTTCGTCTGAGCCTGTAGCTGAATGTTCGCGAATAGCGGGATCGCGATTGCTACCAGGATGCCCAGGATCACGACGACGATGATGAGCTCGATGAGCGAGAAGCCCTCTTCGCCTGTCTCTTCGAGCTTCTGACGCTTCTTGGCGTCGATGTAGTTCTTCACGAAAGTGTGCATGTGCGTGCAACTCCAATTGGATGTGTTGTTGATGGTCAGCTCTGCAGTGACCAGCCATGGGCCAGTTGCGGCAACACCCAGCAGCGCGTTCCCAGATCCCCCAGAGCGGGTCGATGACGCACGCGCGCACGTACCTCGTTCCGCCATCCCCAGAAATGGAACGAGTCGCTTCACCATGGATCCCTGGCGAACTCCCCAAAAGCCGCTACGGGATCCACGCAGGCGTGAATCTTCTCCCAATCACCAAGCATGAGATTTCTCTCATCCTCTGTCAACGGAGTTTAGCTCAGGCTTCGCACAGTTTGGGCCCAAGGCCGCAGGGGTCAAACAGCTGAATCACCCGTCCAGCACTTCAAGTCGCACGTACACCGGCCCGCCGTCGACGAGGGACTCGGCATCCCGAACCTTCTTCTTCAGCGGCAGCACATAGACACCGTCGGAGCCGGGGAAGATCGACGTCGTCCAGTCGGACCCACCCACTCGAGCCCGCACGCGAACCGATCCGAACCCGCGCTGGGGCCGGGGGATCTCACGGATATCCGCGCTCAACTCGGGCGGAACGGCGGTGAAGAACCAAGCGGCGTCCTCGCGGGCCTCCCACCGAAAGATCTCGCCGTCGAACGCGACGATCACGAGGCCGCCCGGATGTCGTCGAGGATCTCGTTCAGCTCGTCAGCATGCTTCGCGACTTCGCTGGGATCGGCAGCGATAGCCGCACCGAGCGCCGTCAGTCTTGCCTGCAAAGCAGCGCGGTCGGCTTCGGGGATGTCCAACGACGACAGGCCGGCCGTCACCTCAGCGATCCGCGACGTGAGCTCTTGAACTGTCGCATCGCCCGCCACCGACTTGGCCCACGGAATCAGATCGATGAGGTCGCTCACCGGGTTCGGGATTGGAGCTGGCGCCGGCATCGCACATCCGCTCAGCGTCGCGGCTAGTAGGAGCGGAGCAACCAAGAGGCGCCACTTGTTCATGCCGGCGAGCCTAGCCCCCGCCGGCGACCATGCCAGCCCCGACGACTCGCGCCGTGAACACCACGATCGTGCCGACGATGAGCAGCGATGACACGACCAGGGCGAAGACGGGCTCGCGCATCTTGGTCGGGCGCTGCACCGATGCGACGACGGCGATCACGGCCAGGATGAACGCGACAAGCAGTATGGCGCCATTGACGAGGTTGACGATGCCGACGAGCGCGGGGTCGGCGCCCGTGACGAACCAGAAAACGGCCACCCCGCCGAGCAGGCTGATGAGAATCAGAATCAGCGACGCCCTCGCCGGACCGTTCTTCTGCGGGATCGCCAGATAAGTCGCCCGCGTCGACGCGACATGCGTTCCGGGCGGTGGCCGATAGGTGACCGGCGCCAGCGGTGGACGGTACTCCCCCATCCGCGGTGTGCGGTCCATGATCTGGTCGGGAAAAGCCTCGGCAAGGCGGCTTGCGGCGGGGCGCTCGGGCGGCGCTCCTGGGGCGATGGCGGGCGGTGTCGCCGGTTGCGGCTCCACGGTCGCGGACGCCACCGCCACCGGCGGTGGGGATGCGGCATCCGTTCGTCGCTCGGTGCTTTCTGCGGCCGCCCTGCGCTGGGCGCGCGTCGAGGGTGGTGCGGCCGTCTCTGGCGCGCTCGGCTCGATCACCGGTACTGCGTCGGTCTGGCCTTGATAGTGATCGGTCCAGGCGGCGCCGTTCCACCAGCGCAGGCGCGCGCGGGTCGGCGAGTCGGCATACCATCCTGGCGGCGGCGCCACCGGCGGCGTGCTGTCAGCCATCATCTCCCCCAAAGAGACACTGCCGGCAGTCGTGTCGCCCCCACGAGACGTCCTGCGGTTCGCCAACCATAGCGCCGTGGCGACTGGATGCGATATTCCGCCGTCACACGACGACCCGCAGGAGTCGGGCTCACTCGGCGAAACGCGTCTACTTCTTGAAACTCACATCGAAGGTATGCACCGTGTCGTCGGACAACGTCAGTTCGAATCGGCCTGTCTTGAGCGACAGGGTCTTCGCGGTCTTCCAGACGTAGGTGTAGACGCTGGTGGAGGCGTCATAGCTCAGACCGCTGCCGCCGGCCGTCGTCGCCGGAATCAGCTCGCCCTCCGGCGTCAGGTCTGTGCCCTCGACGATGAAGCGAGCAGAGGTCACCACATCGAGGCCCTGATCGCCGTTCAGCGAGAACTTGACCGGAATGGCCTGACCTGGCTTGGCGAGGTTCTCGGCATTCATGGAGACCGGGCTGAAGAAGCCCGTGAAGTCGAACTCGTCGAGGTAACCGAGAGCGAAAGGCGAGAAGCTCGTCGTAAAGCCGCAGACAACGTCGTCTCCGTAGGTGGAGGTGATGTCGTCCCACGCGTCGAGCGCCACATCGTAGTGAAACAACCGAGGCTCGTCGTACACCGCCGAGTCGTACGTGAGACAGACCTTTGCTTCACCCTGAAGCGTCACCGTTGAATTGATGTGGACGTAGAGCGGCGAATCCAGCGCGAGCTTGAACCCGGTCGGCAGCGGACCCACCGCGCTGGACACCACTGTCGTCTGACCTGCTGACGAACCCTGGGCGAAGGTGAGCAGCGCGTTGAGCCCGAAACCGTCGAGGTCGAGCAGATCGAAGGATGCGGCCACCGCCCCGCTCGTCGCCGCAGGCGTCTGCCACAGCGCTTCAGGAGGCGTCGGCTTGATGACGAAGTCGTCCCACGTACCGGCCGGCCAGTAGCGCTCACCGCGCACCCCGGCGACCATCTGGTACGACGTATCCTCGCGGAGCCCCAACGGGAGGACGAACACCCCGCTCAGCAACCCGTTCGAATCGACGGTCCGGGTACCCACCTTGATTGCACCCGCCGGGAGCGCTCCGCCCATGACCTGGAATAACGCGTAGTTGTAGTCCTCGATGACCCACAGCTCCAGTTGCTCGTTCGGGGGAAGCCCGGACGCTGTCACTGTGCCGGCAAGACCGGAATAGAGGTCCGGGGTCTCGACTCCGGCAACGCTCAGGCGGGTCCCCATCGCGGCTGACAGGTTCGCGATATCGAGGTTCCCATCGTCGAGGTTCGCGGCCACGAAACGACCCGGCGTGGTCACCGATGCGAGGGACGTCGCGGTGGGGTCGGCCTCGGCATCTTGGGGGTCGGGAGTGAGCTGGAAGACCGTAATCGTGTGACCTGACCACGACGGCATCCCTGCATCCCACGTGCCGAGGCCCGCGGATGACTGGTGCGGACCAAGCTCGAGCACGAAGTTCCCCAGGATGCCGCTTTCGTCGGCGAGCTCGTCGAATGCACCCCAGGCTTCAGCAGTCCACAGATGGTCGACCTGCCCCTGGATGGTGAAGTCCGTGCCAAAGCCGAACAGCCGTATCTCATCTGAGTCGTTCCGGATCACCGGGCGGTACGCGATCATCGGATCGAGCAGTTCCTCGCGGTTGAAGGGCGACGTGGTCGACGACGCGCTCTGGAACTCGACCGACACTTCCCCCGTGACCACAGGGAATCCGGGCATCGTCTGCCAGTCGGGGGAATCTTCGGCGAAGGCCGGGCCGGCGGTGAGGCCGGCGATGATCAGCACGCCAGCGAGTGCTCCTGACGCGATCCGCCGTGAGTTCGACATCGATGTTCCCCCAGCCGGTGGCCTTCGGTCGGCCCCCGCCAACCCACCATGCGACGTCAATGTCGCCGATGGCGCACATCATGGCCCGCCATCAGCGCGCTGTCAATGGTGCTCCCGCGCGATCGCGACGAATGCCCGACCTCCGGCACGAGCTGAGCAGTCGGGCTGCGAATCCGGTCAGGCCCCGACCTTCGCCTTCACGGAGTGGGCCGCGCCCGTGGGCAGAACCGATTCATACCGACCGCGAACCGATCGACCCTGTCTTGTCGTCCAGACGTAGGAGTACCGCTCGGTCACCGCTTGCGGTGTGACGGCGGGTACGCGCGGTGCTCCATGTCGTGCCGCCCGGACAGGCCGCGGAGTTCTCGGCTTCCGCCGGAAGGTCAGGCCCGCTCCGATGTCGGCCAAAGCCGTGCGGGTCCCGACGAACGCGATCGCACCGACGAGCGAGGCGAGGCCGGTCACGCACGCGAACACGAAGCCCGCCCAGTGTCCTTCCGCGGCGGCCCGCCACGCCAGCAGCCCGAGGGCGACCACGGTCGCGTAGGGCAGCACCACGAACAGCGCGGGAGCCGCCACACGGTCCACGATCTTCGGTGTTCGCGCAAACGGGATCTTGCGTCTCGTGAGTCCCTGTTCCATCGACTTGAGGACTCCGGCCATGTTGACCGGGATGAGCACCAGGTTGAGGCAGAAGACCCACACCACATCGATGGCGCGGTGCCCGCCTGCCCGCAGGTCCAGGGTCATGGCGGCGAAATACGGCAGGGCGATCAGGAACAGCACCGGACTCATCAGCCGCCCCGCCTCGGGCAGGATCAGCATGAGGATCACCCCGACCGTCGTCCACGCGATGGAGCCGAGGTAATCCACGCGCAGGAGCAGTTCACCCAGGCGCATGCGTTCGCCGCGAGAGCGTCGCCCCCTCACGAGCTCTGTGATCTTGGGGAGGATGATCAGCCCACCGTTGGCCCACCGCCTGCGCTGCACGACGAGTGACCCGAAGTCGGGCGGCGTCGCGCTGAAGCTGAGCCGTTCGGGATAGTTGTACAGGCTCCATCCCTTGGCGGCGAGGTCCATGCTGGACTCGGTGTCTTCGATGACCGTCCGGTCTTGGATGTAGGTGCGCACTTCGCGCGTTCCCGCGGGCCCGTCCTCGGTGCGCAACTCGACGATGTCATCCAGGGCGGTGGTTCGGATGATGGCGTTCGCGCCGACCCAGAACGTCGCGTCGAACGCGGACTTGCCCTGATGCTGCAGGTGCTGCAGGTCCGTCGTGGCGCCCGCAATGCGCTCGATCAGCGAGGACGCGCCCCGGTACGACGAGTACGGCGTCTGGATGACGGCCATCCGCTCGTTTCCCGGCTGCTCCAGGACGTGGACGAGCCGCTCGCAGTACCCGGCGACCAGCAGGGAGTCGGCATCCAGAGTGAGCAGGTAGTCGGATGCCGGGATGTCGAAGTCCGCATTCAGCGCATGTCTCGTCCGCTGCAGGGTGCGAACGGTGCCCTCGCCGGATGGTTGCTCGTCGATAACCCACGACGCGCCCATCAGGCCGATGTAGGAATTGAGATTCATCGCTTTGTTCGCCTCGTGCGAGAGCGAAGCGTATCGTTTGCGGTCGAACACGGTGAGGTGCGCGTCGAAGATGCGCACCAGTCGCCCGAGGAGTGCTCGGCGCTCGTGCAGGTCGGGCAGGAGGACGACGTGCTCCGCCGCGATGCGGTGCTTCAAGTCGTCGGCGACAGCGGTCAGTTCGCGCGCCAGGCCACGCAGCACCTGGTCGACGAAGAACTGGTCCGCGTGGTCGACAACCTCTTCGGCATCCGCCATGACCGAGAGCCACTGGCTTGCGCGGGCGTAGAGGAAGACGACCTCCTCGGCTTTGATGCGGGAGATCGCGGGAGTGGGGTGGACGCGTTCGGCGCTCGCGGCGGCGAGGGCAGCGGCGAACTCCCGCGCGGGTTCGCGGAGTGCGGATGCGATGTCGTCGGGGAGGTGGCGGGTTTTCTCCAGCTTGGCGAGGACGGTGGGGGAGGTCGGAAACGGGTCGTCGTCGACAAGAAGGACGACGCGGAGGGAGGGGAACTCCTGCAGCGCCGCCGACCAGAGAGTGGCGCGGATGACGCGGGACTCCTCCGCGTAGGAAGGGACGAGCACGGTCATGGACTGCCGGCCATCGGCGAAGTGCACGTCGAGCTGCGACCGCGAAGCCCTCTCGTGACGACTGAGCCGCCGCAGAGCGCCGCCGCGGGCCATCAGGTACATCAGGGCCGAGAAGGTCATGCTCGCCGTGACCAGCGAGAAAACGACGACGAGCAGAACGTCGACCGCACCGAGCGTGCCTTGAGCGGCCTGAGCGGCGACGCGGAGCGCAGTTCCCACACAGAAGAAACTCCACGCGATGATCGTCGCAGCGATCGCGACCCAACCGAAGACTCGGGATGCTGCGCTGGGCCGAGCATGGATCGCCTCGGGATGATCATCGCGCACAGGTGCAGAAGAGCTTGTGGTGGAGTCGGCGAAGGCGTCAGACGACGAGACGGAGCTCGTCGCGCCTGCAGCCCCGAGGATCACCCACCAAGGATCGGGCCGGGCCACATTCGCGTGCACCGGCACGCCGTCGTCGACGCGAGGGCGCGCAGGGAGGTACGTCACTCAGGATCTCTTTCGGCTCGAGCAAGGTTCATCCCCAAGTTGAACCTTATCGCTGCGAGCCCACCGCGCAAATTCGCCGACCGCGGTACGAGATGGGGGCAAGAACACTCTGCGCCGCGTGTGGTGGTGTGGGCGGCCCGAGCCTCCTGTCAACGGGGCGGCGACGAATAACGCTCGACGAGCCGCTGCAGGCAGTCGGACCAGCCCTCGACGTGCTCTTCTCGCTCTTGGGCTGTTTGGAATCCGGTATGGCGCACCGAGACCCGGGTTGCGCCGTCTGCAGCCGGTTTCAGCGTGATCTCGACGTCGCTCGTATGTTCGTCGCCGTCCCATCGCCACGCGAGGCGAAGCTGGCGCGGCGCGTCGATAGCGAGAACGCGCCCGATCACCGCAATCCCCACCACGTCCGACCGAACTTCCCACGCTCCCATCGGCACCGGCTCGGTCACAGCGGTCGTCGCGAACCTCGTCGGCCAGATCCATTCCGCGACGGCGGTCGAATCAGTGAAGTCCCGCCACACGCGATCGCGGGATGCCGCCACCAGCGTCTCCTCTGTCAATTCCTGCATGCGGCCACGGTACCGAGGGCCACTGACTCTTGGACTTGCAGCATTGAAAGCGGCGCCGCGACTGGTTACAGTCCTGTAAGTAACGCGGTACCCCCACCGCGTCAGCCCCCTCGATGGAGAGGACCGTCGCATGTCCGCACTCGAATCACCCCATCCCCGGCACCGGACGAGAAGACGCCTGGCCGCCGCAACGACCGGAGCAGCCCTCATCGCGGGCGCACTCATCGCCGCGCCGGCCGACGCGGCTCCCCCACGCACGGTCGATCCGTTCAACCCGGACTTCGGCCCCAACGTCCAGATCTTCAGCCCCGAGACCCCGGTCGGCGACATCCAGGCTGCGATGGACGAACTGGCCGGCCAGCAGCGCGACAACGAGATGGGCAGCAGCCGTCACGGCGTGTACTTCCTTCCGGGCGAGTACGGCACCGCCGAAGCGCCCCTGCAGTTCGAAGTCGGCTACTACACCGAGGTCGCCGGCCTCGGGGCGGCCCCCGGCGATGTGACGGTCAACGGCGCCATCGAGGTCTACAACCGCTGCTTCGGTGAGGGCGCGACGCTGAGCTGCATCGCGCTGAACAACTTCTGGCGCACCCTCTCGAACCTCTCGATCGACGTCAACAAGGCCGGCCAGGACGATTGCCGCCGGAGCGCGAACTTCTGGGCGGTCTCGCAGGCCGTGTCCATGCGACGCGTGCAGACCTCGGGCGCGAACCTCTCTCTGATGGACTACTGCTCAGCAAAACCCCGGTACGCCAGCGGCGGCTTCATCGCCGACTCAAACCTGTCGTTCACGATCAACGGCTCGCAGCAGCAGTGGCTCACGCGCAACAGCGTCGTCTCGGGCTGGAGCAACGGCGTCTGGAACCAAGTGTTCTCGGGCGTGGTGGGCGGTCCGACTGAGGCCGGCTTCCCCGACCCGCCGTACACGACGGTCGAGAAGACGCCCGTCAGCCGCGAGAAGCCCTACCTCTACGTCGACGCGGACGGTCGCTACAACGTGCGGGTGCCGTCGGCTCAGACCAACACCGTCGGAACCTCGTGGGGTGCCGGCGAGACCGTAGGGCGCAGCATCCCGATCACGGACTTCTTCATCGCGACCCCGTCGGACTCGGTCAAGGACATCAACAATGCCCTCGCGCGCGGTCAGCACCTGATCTTCACGCCGGGCGTCTACGACATCGACCGAACGATCGAGATCAAGCGGGCCGACACTGTGGTCCTCGGGATGGGACACGCGACGCTCACGTCGGTCGGCGGTGCCGTACCCCTCGAGGTGAAGGATGCCGCCGGCATCGTCATCGCCGGGATCACGGTCGACGCGGGCACGACCCTGTCGCCGCAGCTCATGAAGATCGGCAACGCGAACGGCGGCAAGAAGCTCGACGCGAGCAACCCAATCACGCTGAGCGACGTGTACTTCCGCGTCGGCGGGCCGCACATCGGCAAGACCACCACCGCGCTCGAGGTCAACTCGGACAACGTGCTGATCGACCACACCTGGGTGTGGCGCGCCGACCACGGCATCGAGGGCTTCACGAACGGCGTGAACGGCGACACCGACCGATGGAACACGAACATAGGCACCACCGGTGTGATCGTCAACGGTGCGAACGTGACCGCCACCGGCCTGTTCGTCGAGCACTTCCAGACGTTCAACACGGTCTGGAACGGCGAGAACGGCCGCGTGATCCTGTACCAGAACGAGCTCCCCTACGACCCGCCGACCCAGGCGGACTGGACGCAGCCGAACGGCACGCTGGGATACCCCGGCTACAAGGTCGGCGAGAACGTGAAGACTCATCGCCTCGACGGCGCCGGGGTCTACGTGTTCAATCAGAACAACCCGTCGATCGTCACGGCGAACGGGTTCGAGGTTCCTGAGACACCAGGGGTCCGGCTGCATCACATCATGACCGTGAACCTCGCGGCCGGCACGATCGAGCACGTCGTGAACGGCGTGGGCGAGCCGGCGGATACGAACGACATCGGCGTGCCCTCGTACATCGTGGACTACCCGACGCCGTAGGGCAGGCAGCGCGAAATGCCCCGGTCAGCGCGAGCGCTGCCGGGGCATTTTCGTCGGCGACTTCGATCGTCACCAGAGCGGGTGGATCGCCTCCCGCAGGCGCCGGTCGTAGACGTCGTTGACGACCGCGTCGAAAGCATCGACGTCGAAGCCCCCCCACAGTGCGGCTGCGGCATCCGCGTTCGACTCCGCCTGCCCCACATTGCGTGCGCCCGGGATCGCGCTGGTCACTCCGGGTCGCGAGGCGATCCAGGCGAGCGTAGCCGCCGGAAGCGAGACGCCCTCGGGGACCGCTGCGGCCAGTTCGGCTGCCGCGGCGAGTCCCACCTCGTAGTCGACTCCCGAGAAGGTCTCGCCACGGTCGAACGCCTCGCCCTGACGGTTGTAGGAGCGGTGATCGTTCTCGGCGAACGACGTCGTGCTGGTGTACTTGCCCGACAGCAGGCCCGAGGCGAGCGGCACGCGCGCGAAGATCGCGACGCCGGCAGCCTCAGCGGCGGGCAGCACCTCATCGAGCGGCTTGAGCCGGAACGGGTTGAAGATGATCTGCACGTTGGTCACATGCGGCCGGGCGATGGCGGCGAGCGCCTGAGCGCAGGTCTCGACCGACACTCCGTAGGCGGCGATCGCCCCGTCCGCGACGAGGGCGTCGAGCGCGTCGTAGGTCGCGGCATCGTCGATCACGGCCGAGGGCGGACAGTGCAGCTGCACCAGGTCGAGCGTCTCGACACCCAGGTTCGCGCGCGAACGCTCCGTCCAGGCTCGGAAATTCTCGGGCGTGTAGTTCTCCGGCTCCTGCGGCAGGCGGCGACCCATCTTGGTGGCAACGGTGATGCCATGACCCGGCCGCCCGGCCAGGAAGCGCCCGATCAGCGATTCGCTGCGGCCGTCGCCGTAGACGTCGGCCGTGTCGAACAGTGTCACGCCGTGCTCGACGGATGCCGCCAGCACGGCGAGCGCGTCCTCCTCGCTGACAGCGCCCCAGTCGGCGCCCAGCTGCCAGGTACCGAGGCCGATGGCGGATACGGAACGGCCGGTGCGGCCGAGGGGGCGTTGCTGCATGGGGGATCCTCCTTCATCCGCGGCGGCGCGGAGAGATCCAGCATGTCACGACCTGGGCATCGTGGCCTCGGGGGTGTGGGCGATGTCCTGGGCTGATCGCCCCACCACCGGGCGCAACGGGATGGATGAGGCGACCGCCAGGAGGGTCAGGAGCGAGAACGCAAGCAGCGCCACCCAGACTCCCCGCGGTTCGGACACCGCGAGCCGCCGGCCGGCGATGAAGAACGTCGCGACGGTGATCCCCACGATCAGGAGTGCGCTGACCGTGCCGCAGAGGATCCGCGCCCAGATCGGTCCGCGGCCCGAGAGGGCGAAGCCTCCGCCGATCGCCAGCATCGCCACCGCGACTGCTCCCCCGCCGAGACCGGTCGTGAGCAGCTGGGCCAGAGCGCCCGGCAGCAGCATGGGGGCGATCGCGAAGGCCGCCGGGGCCAGGCCCAGCCACCGCCAGCCGCGACGACCTCCGCTCAGCCGGATCGCGTACGCCCAGCCGAGCAGCGCCCCGACGAGCACCCCGGGCAGCAGGATCGCCGCGAAGGTGTCGATCCACGACACCTGCGACGAGTAGCCGGCGAATTCGCTCATGACGGCGCGGAAGGCCGCCGCCCACGCGAGCCCGCACAGGGCTCCGACGGCGACGGCTGATCCTGCGCGCACCGGCCTCATGCGCGCCCGACTCTCTCCGCGGCGGGTGCCGCGGGGGCGGCATCCTCCGACGGCGTCGAGCGCGCCCAGCGGATCATCTCCGCACCCATCCAGGTGAACAGCAGGAACCACAGGCCGATCGCGATGCGTCCGAGCTCGAAGCCGGCGAAGATCGCGGGCGTCAGCGGAACGATCACCCAGATGCCGATCACCAGGATCAGCCAACGCCCGGGCCCGCTCAGTACTCGGGCGCGCGCAGCGGCGATGCCGAAGACGATGAGCACGGCGCCGGCGGCGAGGGTGATGACGCCGTAGGTGGACTCGATGACGTCGGTCAGCGGCGATGGGTACCCCGATTCCGCCGCGGTGATCGCGACCAGCTCCTGGACCGACAGCGCCAGCAGGGCGACCACCGACGCGATCCCCCCGATCGCTGCCAGGGTGCCGCGGCCGGCGAGACCGCCCCGCCAGAACGCCCACAGCGCCCACGCCACGAGAAGGTGGTGGAGGAAGAACAGGGTCTGGATGACCACGAAGCCCGTCGCTGTCAGCGGAAAGCTGAAGCGGTCCGGTGCCACCATGTGCGGCACGAGAAGCAGGAACGCGGCCGCACCCGCTCCCACCAGGCCCGCGATGACCGCAGCCCAGCCGCCCGTCACCACCAGCTGTCGATCGCTCATGTGAGCCACCTCCCTGTCGAGGACTCTGACGATAGGCTCGCCACCACCGGGGCGGCATCCGTGGAAACACGCAGTTCTTGTCGAGGTCAGCATGGGTAGCGCGCACAGCGACGGCGGGGAGCAGGCGCGATCGGCCGCCCTCGCCGCTCTGGCGAGGGCGCGCAGTGAGCTCGCAGGCGGATCGGTCGAGCGGGCGTGGCGCGAGTGCCTGGCTGCCGCGGCCGGCGGCCGCGACATCGGCGACGCGGCGATCGTGGCTGAGGCCGCGATGCTGATCCCCGGTCCGCAAGTGGGTTCGCATCACCTGACCACGGCGCGCCAGTCACTCTGCATCGACGCCCTCGGGATGCTGGGCACCGAGGATCCGGCACTGCGACGACGCCTCGAGATCTTCCTCGCGGGCCTGTCCAGCGGCTGGACGCCGTCGCCATCGATGGGCGGATCACCGATGACCGAAGAGGAAGCCGAAGATCGCCTGCTCGAGCTGCGGGCCGCGCACACTGGCGCCCTCGCACCATCCGACACGGAGCGACGGTTCGAGATCGCCACGGCGATGCGCGACACCGCCCGCGCAGCCCGACGCGACGACGACACCGCGTGGGCCGTGCTCTGGCGCCTCGACGCGCTCGCCCAGCTCGGTCGTCGCGCCGAGATGACCAGCGACATCATCGAGCTCGGCGAGGTCGTCCGTCGGCTGGACAGCCCGCACTGGCGATGGCGCACGGCCATGATCCGCGCGACAACGGCGCTCATGGACGATCACCTCGACGACGTGCCGTCGCTCGGGCAGGACGCCCTGCGGCTCGGCGCGGCGGCCGGAGTCGAGGAGGCGCGGTTCATCGACTTGATCCTGCGCGCGAACTTCGCGCTGCGTACCGGCGAGGATCTGGACGCAATCGAAGTGGACGTGCGTCGGGCGCTCGCCGACGCGCCGTTCCTGGCCCAGGGCTGGCGGGCGCGGATCCTGGTCGAGCAGGGCAGGCTTCCAGAGGCGCGTGAGATCTGGCGCGCCCTCTCGCCTCACCTGGACGCCGTACCGCCGACGGCTCTCGAATGGCTGGTCGCCACCACCGGGCACGCCGAGCTGAGCATCGTGAACGACGACCGGCCCGCAGCGGCACATCTCTACGACATGCTGCTGCCCCATCAGCACCTTCACGTCATGCCGAGCATCATCACGCCGTACAACGGACCCGTCGCGCTGTACCTCGGCGAGCTGGCCGAATTCCTGGGCCGCACGACGAGCGCCCGCACGCATCTCGGCGATGCGCTTCTGCGCAGTGAGGACATGCACGCGCCGGCGAGCTCACAGCGCGCCCGTGCAGCGATCGCCCGGCTCGGCGAAGCGCGGCATCCGCTGTTCCCGCTGTCGGCGCGTGAGGCCGAAGTGGCCGAACTGGTCGCGACCGGCAAGACCAATCGTGAAGTGGCTCATCGGCTGTTCCTGTCCGAACGGACCGTGGAGAACCATGTGAGCAGCATCCTGCGCCGCCTCGAGCTTCCGAATCGGGCCGCAGTCGCCTCGTGGGTCGCACGGCGCCGCACGGAGGACCGCGCCTGAACCTCATGGGCGGACGATGACGGGTGTGCCCAGCGGAAGCTGGGCGAGTCGTTCGATCGCCGCCGGATCGACGCGCAGGCAACCGTTGGAGATCGGCCCGGATCGCTCGTCATGATAGTGAAAAGCCGTCACGGCAACATTCGCCCCGGCGAAGCCGTCCAGCGTCGGCGACTGCACTGCCAGGTAGACCAGGGGGTAGCCGCGCGTGTATCCGAATGACGGCTCGACCCGGGTGGTCATGATGTAGGTGCGCCCCACGGGCGTCGGGGTCTCGGCGGCACCCGAGCCGAAGTCCGTGGCGATGCGCTCGGCCACTCCCCCGCGCACGATGTCGATCGTGCGGCCGGAGATGCTGACTTCGACTGTCGCGTCGAGTCCCGTGATCTCGACGTCCTGAGCGCGCAGCCACCCCGTGACCTGCGCCGGGCTCCCCTGCGATGGATAGGCCTGCCGGCCGACGAGCAGCACCCGCACCCAGCTCTGCTCGCGCACGATGATCGGGGCCGTGGAGCCGTCGAACTGCAGGTCGCGCGGCAGGAACGCAACAGGTTCGCCCGAAGGATCGGCGAACACCGGGGCGCCTGCCGCCAGCGGCCGAGCGGCCTCACCCGTCAGCGCGCCGTAGGGGTCGTCGTCGACCGGGAGGCCGGCGATGACCGAGAAGACGTCCACCTGCGGCAGGGTGGACGGGTCGTAGTTCGCGGTATTGGCCGCAATCGGCTCCGGCGTCGGGGTCGGCGTGGCCGAAGGCGCGGCTGACGGCGTGGCACTCGCGGTCGGTGTGGCGGTAGGACGGGAGGCGGATGCCGGCGGCTCGACAGGTTGCAGCATCCAGACGATGATCGCGATCGCTGCGAGCGACGCGATCCCGGCCACGATCCACAGGATCATCCGCCGCGCGGTGGGCGGCTTCGAGGTGGAGCTCTGACCGTTCTCCATGTCCCCATGGTCGGGGCACGAACCGGATGCCGCAAGTCGAGCGCTGCTGCGCCCGGCTGGCTCGACGGCTGGGAGTGCTCGATACCCTTACGCGATCAGTCCCGCCGCTCGGGCCGGGCCTGCGTACGCCTCCGCGAGCGTCGCCACGGTGTCATGCGCATTCAACCCGCTCGGGTTGGGCACGACCCAGAGCTCCGCTCCGCCGAGCGTCTCGTCCTGCCGGCCGCTTCCAGCCCGGGGTCGGTCGAAACCCTGCCGATACGCGGTCAATCCGACGACCGCGGCGACGCGCGGCGCGAGTTCCGCCATGCGGTCTTCCTGCCGCTGAGCACCCTCCCGCAGCTCTGCGCGAGACAACTCGTCAGCGCGGGCGGTGGCGCGAGGCACGAGGCTGGAGATGCCGATCCTGGCATCCAGGAACATCTGCCGGTCGGCATCCGAGATCCCCGAATCGGTGATCACGGGGCTCCGGGGAATGACACCCGCCCGCACCAGCGCAGGATAGAAGCGGTTGCCGGGATGCGCGAAGTGCACGCCGGTGGCTGCCGTCCACAGCCCGGGGTTGATCCCGATGAAGACGAGCACCGGATGCGGCGGCATGAGATCAGGCACCGTGACGTCGCGGTACTTCTCCAACTCGGCGCGGGTGAATCCCATGAGTCGAGTCTGCCGCCCCCGGCGGCGCGGGACCGCCTGAAACCTGCTCACTGCAACGGCCATCTCGATCCAATACGAAGAAGGACCGGCCTCGCGGCCGGTCCTTCTTCGTATGTGGTCGGGATGACAGGATTTGAACCTGCGACCCCTTGACCCCCAGTCAAGTGCGCTACCAAGCTGCGCCACATCCCGATGCCCGCACGCGGACAACTCCCCTATCCTACCGGGTCGCCGCGAGCCCCGCGAACGACGCTGCAGAGCAGCATCCCGTCGTCCCTTCCCCGTGTCCAGACCCGGCGGTAGCGTCACAGAATGGCAGAGATCGTGATCGCCCCCGCGACCGCCGACCGGTTCGACGACGCCGAGCACGCCCTCACCGGCGGCGGTGACGGCCGCTCGTGCCAGTGCCAGTGGTGGATGGTGCCGAACGTGCAGTTCCAGAAGATGCCGGTCGAAGAGCGACGCGAGCGGCTGCATGACGAGCTTCGCAGCGACACCGTCTCGCCCGCGCTCATCGCCTACGTCGACGGCGAAGCGGCAGGCTGGGTGCGCGTCGGTCCCCGCGGGAAACAGGTGCGGATCGGACGCACCAGGGACATCGCCGCCCACACCCCGACGAGCCTGGACGATCCATCGGTCTGGGCGGTGTCGTGCTTCGTCGTGCGTCGCGAGCATCGCGGCATAGGGCTCACCACGCGGTTGCTGCAGGCAGCCGTCGCGCACGCACGTGAGAGCGGCGCCCGCATCGTCGAGGCCTATCCCATCGACACCGCGGTCGCGAAGACTTCCGCGAACGAGCTGTACCACGGTGTGCTCTCGGTGTTCGAAGCCGCCGGCTTCGCGGAGATCGCCCGCCCTGAGCCCGGGCGGGTGATCGTGGCGCTCGAGCTCGCGTCGTGATCAGATCGTTCTGGCCGGCTCCGCGCTGAGTCCTCGCCGCGCGGCATCCCTCTCCAGCACCGCCACGATCGCGACCAGCAGCAGCGCCGAGACGACATACTCGCCGATCGGCAGCAGCCCACTCGCGGCGATCGCGACGGCTCCGACGACGACGGATGCCGACACCGCATGCGACAGGGTCGGCCGCAGCAGAATCGCCCACGCGCTCAGGACGAACAGCGCGATCGGCAGGGTCAGGGCGAGCCCGGCGACGTCATGCGAGACCTCGGTGTGCCCGGTGATGGCGTCGATCTCGACCTCGACCCCGGCCGAGACGGCACCGGCCGACGCGAAGATCACGTAGTGCAGGTAGCCGAAGGTGAAGCCCGACCGGAGGCTGCCCAGCCGCCCGTGCTGTTCGCGTGCGAAGTACAGCCACCACATGCCGGCGGTCACCACCAGTCCGCACGCGGCGAGGCCGATCAGCTCCGGAATGTGCTCGCCCTCGCCGAGGGCATCGATCATGGCGTTCGCCGACGCGAGCAGGCTCTCGCCCAACAGCAGCAGGGTGAACAGTCCGAACCGCTCCGCGATGTGATGCGGGTGCCAGCTCGTGCGCCGGCGGGCCTCCGCCCACACCGGCACGGCGAGTTCGGCCGCGACGAGTGCGAAGAAGGTCCACAGCTGCCATTGGTCATCGAGCAGATAGACGCGCGCGAGCCAGAGCGCCTGCACGATGGTGATGCCGATGGCGAAGCGCACCGCGGTGGGTCTCGCCTCGGGGTCGGATGCCGCCGCCCTCAGCCACTGCGCCACCATCGCAAGCCGCATGATGACGTATCCCCACGTGACGATGAGGTAGTCGAAATCGACCATCGCGGCGTGCACACCGGCGGCGAGCACGAGCACGCCCGCCATCTGCACGATGGTCATCACCCGGTACAGCCAGTCATCCGTGTCGAACGCCGAGGCGAACCAGGTGAAGTTCATCCACGCCCACCAGATGGCGAAGAAGACCATCAGGTAGGAGAGGACGCCCTGGCCGACGTGGTCGTCGCTGATCAGGTGATGCAGGTTCTGCGATGCCTGCGACACCGCGACGACGAAGACCAGATCGAACAGCAACTCCAGAGGCGTCGCCACGCGATGGGGCTCGGTCGTGTCGCGGGCGGTCATGCGGCGAAGGCCGATCCGGGCGAGCACGTCGGTCATGCGACGATTATGGTGCCCGCCCGCTCGAAGAGGAGAATCATGCGCCGGATCCTGCTCGGCTTCGCGCCCTACGCGGTGGTCTCCGTCATCCACGTCATCGCCCTCGCGGCCGGTGCCGAGGCGGTCGCGGCGCCGACGAAGCTGTGGCTCATGCCGCTGCTCGTGGTGGCCGTCCTGTGGGGCGGACGCGGGTCGCGCTGGGGCGGCACTTACATGCTGCTGTTCGTCGCGATCGCCTTCTCGTGGCTCGGCGACAGCGCCGGCACGTTCTTCCCGGCCGCTCCGACCGTGCCCATGATGCTGCTCTTCTTCGGGCTCGCCCACCTCTGCTACATCTGGATCTTCTGGCGCCGCATCCCGGTTCGCCGCGTGCCGATGTGGGCCGTCGTCTACGGCGTGTGGTGGGTCGCGCTGCTGGCGATCCTGTGGCCGAGCCTCGGTTCGCTGCTTCTCGCCGTCGCGGTGTACGGACTGGTGCTCGGCGGCACGGCGGTCGCGGCATCCCGCTGCCATCCCCTCGTCGCCGCGGGTGGGGCTTTCTTCCTCGCGTCCGACACCATCCTGGCGTTCCGCCTCTTCACGCCCGACGCCATGCCGGACTGGACGAGCCCGCTCGTCATGCTCACCTACTGCCTGGGCCAGGGTCTCATCGCCGCGGGAGTCATCGTGTCCGACCGGCTGCAAGAGGCACGCTCTGCCGCGGTGCGGGTGGCCGCATGACCGGCACTGCTCGGGTGGATGCCTGGCTCTGGGCGGTGCGCGTGTACAAGACCCGGTCGGCGGCGACGACGGCATGCCGCGCGGGGCATGTGCGGGTCAACGGCGAGCGCGCGAAGGCGGCCCAACCCGTGCGCCCGGGTGACGAGCTGCGTGTGCGGATCGCCGGATTCGACCGCATCTTGATCGTCAAGGAGCCGATCTCCAAGCGCGTGGGCGCGGTGCCGGCTGCGGCCGCGGTGGAGGACAAGACGCCGCCGCCGCTTCCGCGCGAAGAGCGGGCGTTCGTCCCGATGCGCGACCGGGGCGCCGGACGCCCGACCAAACGCGAGCGGCGCGACATCGACCGCCTCCGCGGACGCGACGCGGACGGCTCGGACATCGGTCTCTAGCGGCCGGTCGCAGGGCGGAGCGGGAAACTGCCGCCCCGGCGGTCACACTGGTCACTGCCGTCACACTCGGTCCTGCGACCGGCGCCCAATGACTCAGTCGAGCTGATCCAGCAGCCAGCGGGTCCCGCGCGCCGTGGCTCCGGCATCCGTCACCCGTCGACCCAGCTCGCGGTCACTCGTGACGACCGAGACGGTGCGGCCGGCATCCACGAGCCGCACGGTTTCGGCGACGATCGCATCGTCACCGGATGCCGGAGCCCGAACGATCTCGATGCCGTCCACGCCGTCGCCCGCATCGCGCGCCTGCCCCTCGACGACCACACTCCACTCGGGGAACCAGCTGTGTTCGGGAAGGCTGAGCGCCTCGGCCGGGACGCCGTCCGCGGTGAGCCGCCCGATGCGGGCGATGAGGCGTCGGGCCGCGGCGGGGCGATCGTGCCACCATCCGTCGGGGACGGAGCCGACGACGTTCGCCGCATCCACGACCACGGCGGGCCGGATGCCGAGCAGGGGCTGCAGCTTCATCCACGATGACGCGAACCCCGGGTGCAGCGGCTTGTCCTCGACTTCGCCCGGCGGGATCCAGGCGAGTTCGCGGCTCTCAGGGTCGCTGATGGTCGGCGTGAACGGATGCGTGACGTCGGCGACGAGCGTCGTATAGGTCCAGTAGCCCAGGTCGAGCACGCTCAGCAGCCGAGGCCGCACCGATCCTTCCGGCACCCCGGCCTCCTCGGCCGACTCGCGCAACGCGCCGTCGCACGCCGATTCCCCCTCGTGCCGCGCTCCGCCGGGCAGAGCCCAGGTGTCGCCGTGGTGCGACCACGAGACGCGATGCTGCAGGAGCACGCCGCGGTCGGCGTCGACCGCGAGCAGCCCGGCCGCGCCGAACACGCCCCAGTGCCGGTCGCCGTCGGGACCCTCGACCCAGGCATCGCCGGGATCCCGCGGCCCGAGCGGGCGCGGCGGTCCGCCGGGGACGGGGGGCTGGATGCTCACCATCCCACCCTGTCACACGCCCATGCCCGCGGGTCGCGATCCAACACTCGGCCGTCCCGATTGCCGAAAGCCCGGCCGGTCACCGGACACGCCGGGACACGGCGGCGGCGTGCGGCGCGCCGCCGTGACGGGCCGGGCTTTCCGCAGGCTGGAAACCCGGGCGGGCAGACGGGTGACTAGCGGGTGCGCTTCTCCCGCACGCGCATGTTCACGACGATCGGCGTGCCCTCGAAGCCCCAGATCTCGCGCAGGCGCCGCTGGATGAACCGACGGTAACCCGGGTCGAGGAAGCCGGTCGTGAACAGCACGAACGTCGGCGGACGCGTGGAGGCCTGCGTGCCGAACAGGATGCGCGGCTGCTTGCCACCGCGCAACGGGTGCGGGTGCTCGGCGACCAGTTCCGACAGGAACGCGTTGAACTTGCCGGTCGGGATGCGGGTGTCCCACGAATCCAGCGCGGTCTCCAGTGCCGGGACCAGACGCTCGAGGTGCCGGCCCGTGCGCGCCGAGATGTTCACGCGCGGCGCCCAGGCCACGTGTGCGAGGTCCTGCTCGATCTCGCGCTCGAGGTACCGGCGGCGATCGGCGTTCTCGAGGTCGTCGTCGTTCAGGCGGTCCCACTTGTTGAAGGCGAGCACCAGAGCGCGCCCCGACTCGAGCACGAGGTCGATGATCCGCACGTCCTGCTCGCTGATCTGCTCGCTCACATCGATCACGACGACGGCGACCTCGGCCTTCTCGAGGGCGGCGGAGGTGCGCAGCGAGGCGTAGAAGTCCGCACCCTGCTGCAGGTGCACACGACGGCGGATGCCGGCGGTGTCGACGAACCGCCAGAGGCGCCCTCCGAGGTCGACGATCTCGTCGACGGGGTCGCGGGTCGTGCCGGCGAGGTCGTTCACGACGACCCGCTCTTCACCGGCCGCCTTGTTCAGCAGCGACGACTTTCCCACGTTGGGTCGTCCGAGGATCGCGACGCGTCGGGGCCCGCCGATCTCCTGCTTGGCGACCGCCGAGACCGAGGGAAGCACCTTCATGATCTCGTCGAGCAGGTCGGCCACACCGCGCCCGTGGATCGCCGAGACGGGGTACGGCTCACCGAGCCCGAGCCCCCACAGGACGGCGGCTTCGGGCTCGTGGCGTGCGTCGTCGACCTTGTTCGCGACGAGGAAGACCGGCTTGCCGCTCTTGCGCAGCAGCTTGACGACGTGCTCGTCGGTGGAGGTCGCCCCCACCATCGCATCGACGACGAACAGCACGACATCGCACAGCTCGATCGCGATCTCGGCCTGAGCGGCGACCGAGGCGTCGATGCCCCGTGCGTCGGGCTCCCACCCGCCGGTGTCGACCACCGTGAAGCGGCGGTCCATCCACTCGGCCTTATAGGTGACGCGGTCCCGGGTGACCCCGGGCGTGTCCTCGACGACCGCTTCGCGCCGGCCGAGGATGCGGTTCACGAGCGCGGACTTGCCGACGTTCGGACGCCCCACGATTGCGACCACCGGAAGGGCCGGCGAGTACTCGACGCCGTGCTCGCCGAGCGTGATGCCCGAGAGCAGCTCGGCATCTTCGTCGTCGAGCTCGTAGTCCGAGAGGCTCGCGCGCAGCGTGTCCGCCCGCGCTTCGGCGAGATCCTCATCGAGGTCGGCCATGGCCTCGGCGATCTTGTCGTCGCCGCCTTCGTATTCTTCGTCAGCGCCCATGCGGGGCTCCTGTCTGTGGGGGTACGACCGTGCGGACGACGTCGAGGACGGCATCCACGGTCTGGTCGAAGTCGAGGTCCGAGGAATCGACGACCTGCACGCCGGGTGCGGCGGTGAGGAAGTCGACCACGGTGGAGTCCTGCGCGTCACGGCGGTGCAGAGCGTCGGCGACGGCGCCCGCGTCGTGTCCGGTCAGTTCCGCGCTGCGACGGGCGGCCCGGACGGCCGGATCGGCGGTGAGGAGGATGCGCACCGGCGCGTCCGGGGTGACGACTGTGGTGATGTCGCGTCCTTCGACGACCACACCGGGACGATCGGACTCCGCCACGAGTGTGCGGAACAGCGCGTTCACCGACCGCCGCACCGCGGGAACCCGGGCGACGCCGCTCACGGCGTCGGTGACGCGCGGTTCGCGGATCGCCTCGGTGACGTCCGTGGCGCCCACGCGCACCCAGTAGTGGTCGGGATCCAGCGAGATCGCGTAGTCGAAGTCGCCGGCGACGTCGAGGACCGCCGTGGAATCCGACGTGTCCGCGCCGTGCGCGAGTGCATGCCACGCGAGCGCTCGGTACGCGGCGCCGGTGTCGAGGTAGCCGAAGCCGAGGCGGCGGGCGACCTGCTTGGAGACGCTGGATTTGCCGCTGCCGGCCGGTCCGTCGATCGCGATCACCGTGGTGTCCTCGATCGGGGTGAGGGTCGGGCTAGTCATTCGTGGTGCTCGCAATCTTCCAGCCGCGCGAGGAGAGGCCGTCCACGGCCCGGCGCACCGCACTCGGGATGACGCTGATCTCGGCGAGGCCGAACTGCGCGCCGGGTGAATGCTCCAGGCGCAGGTCCTCGACGTTGACCTCGAGCTCGCCGAGCTCGCCGAACAGGCGCCCGAGCTGTCCCGGAGTGTCATCGACCATGACGACGACCTGCTCGAAGCGCCGGTTCTGGCCGTGCTTGCCGGGGAGCCGCTCGACGCCGTCGTTTCCGCGCCGGATCGTGTCGGCGACGGCACGGCGGGAACCGGCCGCATCCGGGTCGCGCAGCGCTGCGGCGACCACGGTGAGGTCGGCGGCAAGGGCATCCAGCACATCGACGACGGGCTCGGAGTTCGCGCCGAGGATCTGCACCCACAGTTCGGGGGCGGATGCTGCGATGCGGGTCGTGTCGCGCACGCCCTGTCCCGCGAGCTGCAATGAGCCGTCCGGCGCGTCGACGAACCGTCCGGCGAGCAGGCTCGCGACCAGCTGCGGAACATGCGAGACGAGGGCGACCGCGCGGTCGTGGTCTTCGGGCGTCATCTCGAGCGGTGTCGCGCCGAGCTCGAGAGCGAGGCCTTCCACGAGCGCCAGATCGGCGGCGGAAGTCTCCGCGTCGCGGCAGACGACCCAGGGCCGGCCGACGAAGATGTCGGCGCGTGCCGAGATGGCACCGCCGCGCTCGCGGCCCGCGAGGGGGTGGGAGCCGATGTACCGCGTCAGGTCGACGCCGCGTTCCCGCAGCTCGCGCAGCGGCTCGAGCTTGACGCTCGCGACGTCGGTGACGACGGCGTTCGGATGCCGGGCGAGTTCGCGTTCGATCACGTCGGCGGTCACGTCCGGAGGCACGGCCACGACGATCAGGGCAGGGTCGTCCCGGTCGGCCGGGCGACGGCCGGCGCCGTAGTCGACGGCGAGGCGCAGCTGCGAGGGCGAGGTGTCGTCGAGGACGACATCGACGCCTCGGGCCGTCAGCGCGTGCCCGATGCTGGAACCCAGCAGCCCCGCACCGACGATGCGGACGGTGCCCCGCACGCGCGCGGCGAGCGGACTCGCGGCACGCGTGTGCGTGCCCGTCGATTCGCTCACTCGGTCTCCTGGTGGTGTCCTGCGGCGGTGCTGTCGTCCGCGCAGCTCTCGCGCGCCGGCGGCGCTAGCTCTCGCTCGGGTCGTGGACCGCGGGCGGCGGCTCGTGGGCCGCGCCGCGCGCGAGCGTCAGCAGAGCGCCGCGTTCCACCTTAGTCAACTCGCGCGCCCGCCCCACTGGGAGGGTTCCCAGGTGCAGCGGGCCGAACTGCCGTCTGACGAGCTCGATCACGGGGTGACCGACGGCCGCCATCATGCGCCGAACGATGCGGTTGCGTCCGGAGTGCAGGGTCAGCTCCAGGAGCGATCCGCCGCCCTGGTCCGAACTGGAGAGCAGCCGTGCCTTGTCGGCCGCGATGGGTCCGTCCTCGAGCTCGATCCCCCGCGTCAGCGTGGCGACCGTCTGAGCGGTCACCTTGCCCTCGACCTTCGCGACGTACACCTTCGTCACACCGAACGAGGGGTGAGCGAGCACGTGGGCGAGCTCGCCGTCGTTCGTGAGCACGAGCAGGCCGCTGGTGTCGGCATCCAAGCGACCGACGTTGTAGAGCCGCTCGTCCCACTCGGCCGTGAACTCCCGCAGGTCGGGCCTGCCGCGCTCGTCGCGCATCGAGCTGACCACCCCCCGGGGCTTGTTGAGGATGACGTACCGCTTGGTCTCATCGAGCTGGATCGCGGTGCCGTCGACATCGACGAGATCGACCTCGGGGTCGATGCGCGAACCGAGCTCGGTCACGACGACGCCGTTCACGCGGACGCGCCCCTCTACGATGAGGTTCTCGGCCACTCGACGCGAGGCGACGCCGGCGTTGGCGAGCACCTTCTGCAGCCGCACACCGTCGGTGGAGCGGGCGGCGGCAGGCCCTTCGACGGGCTCGGGGACCGGCGAGAAGTCGTCGGTCATGCGCGCAGCATCTCGTCGAAGCCGTCGGCGCCGTCATCCAGCAGCGGGGAGATGTGCGGCAGCTCGTCGAGCGAGTTGATGCCGAGGTTCACCAGCAGCGCATCCGTCGTGCCGTAGTGGATCGCGCCGGTCTCGGCGTCGGTGAACTGCTCGGTGATCAGGCCCCGGGCTAGCAGCGTCCGAACGACGGAGTCCACGTTGACCGCGCGGATCGAGGCGACCTGCCCGCGCGTCACCGGCTGCTTGTACGCGATCACCGCGAGCGTCTCCAGCGCCGCCTGCGACAGGCGCGACGGAGCCTGGGTGTTCACGAATTCGGTGACGAGGTCGTCGTGCTCCTCGCGCACGTACAGCCGCCATCCGCCGCCCACCTCGCGCAGCTCGAAGCCGCGCCGCGGTCCGCCCGCGCGCCCGTCGTAGTCCTCGACGAGTCCCTCGATCGCCTGCCGCACCGCCGGCACCGGAGCGCCCACCGCGGTGGCCAGGCTCACGAGGCTCTGGGGTTCTTCGACGATCAGCAGGATCGCCTCCAGACGTCTCGCGACGTCAGGGGGGGTTCCTGAGCTCGCAGTTCCCGGGTCATCGGTCATAATCTGCTCCCAGACTCGCAAGGTTCTCATCGGACCACCGATCGGCGGTCCAGCGCAGGGTCAGTTCTCCGAGCGGCTCGAGCTGTTCGAACGACAGCGCGGCGTGCCGGTACAGCTCGAGCACCGACAGGAAGCGAGCCACGACCACGCCCGGCTGGGTCGCACCCGCGACGAGCTCCCGGAAGCTCAGGGATCCGGCATCCCGCAGCAGCGTCACAACGATCGCCGCCTGCTCTCGGATGCTGACCAGCGGCGCGTGCAGGTGATCCAGCCCGACGTGCGGGATCTCCTTCGGGGTCATCGCGAGGATCGCCAGGGCCGCAAAGTCGTCGAGGCTCAGGGTCCAGACCAGCTCGGGCACGGCCTGCCGGTACTTCTCGTCGAGCCGCACCGCCCGGGTGTGCCGAAGGTCTTCGGCGCGCAATCGAGTGGCGAACCACCCCGAGACCTCCTTGAAGGCGCGGTACTGCAGCAGGCGGGCGAACAGCAGGTCCCGGGCCTCGAGCAGCGCCACGGACTCGGCGTCGACGAGCTCGCCCTGCGGCAGGAGTCCCGCCACCTTCATGTCCAGGAGCGTCGCGGCGATGACCAGGAACTCGGAGGCCTGGTCCATCTCCTCGTCGGCGTCCAGTTCGTGCAGGTAGGCGATGAACTCGTGCGTGACCCTGCTGAGGGACACCTCGGTGATGTCGAGCTCGTGCTTGGAGAGCAGGGTCAGCAGCAGGTCGAACGGTCCGTCGAAGACGCCGAGCGAGACGCGGAAGCCGGGCTGGTCCTCGACCGGTTCCTCAGCGCCCGCGGCGACGGCTGATTCTTCGACGACGCCGAAGGTCGGCTCGTCAGGCGACGGCACCACGCGCGACCAGCTCCCGCGCCAGCCGCAGGTACGCCTGGGCGGCCGCGTGCTCGGGCGCGAATTCGGTGATGGGCATGCCCGACACCGATGCATCGGGGAATTTCACGGTGCGGCCGATCACGGTCTCGAGCACATCGTCGCCGAACGCCTCGACCACGCGCTCGAGCACTTCGCGGGAGTGCAGCGTGCGCGGGTCGTACATGGTCGCGAGCACCCCGTCGAGTTCGATCGTCGGGTTGAGGCGGTCGCGCACCTTGTCGATCGTCTCGATCAGCAGCGCGACACCGCGCAGCGCGAAGAACTCGCACTCCAGCGGGATCACGACACCGTGGCTGGCCGTGAGGGCGTTGACTGTCAGCAGCCCTAGCGAGGGCTGGCAATCGATGAGGATCACGTCGTAGTCCGCCGTCACCTTGCGCAGCACGCGGGCGAGGATCGTCTCGCGGGCGACCTCGTTGACCAGGTGCACCTCGGCGGCGGACAGGTCGATGTTGGCCGGCAGGATGTCCAGGCCCTCGACTGCGCTGTGCACGATGACCTCGCGCGGGTCGCGCTTGGTGTCCAGCAGCAGGTCGTAGATCGTGGGCACGTCGTGCGTCTGGATGCCGAGCCCGGCCGACAGCGCACCCTGCGGGTCGAAGTCGACCGCCAGCACCTTGCGTCCGTACTGGGCCAGAGCAGCCGCGAGGTTGATCGTCGTGGTGGTCTTGCCCACGCCGCCCTTCTGGTTGCACAGGGCGATGATGCGCGCAGGGCCGTGGCCGTTGAGCTTGGGAGGCGTCGGAAACCCGTGATACGGACGGCCCGTCGGACCCATCGTCACGGCATCCTCATCCGCCTTCGGCGAGGGTGCCCGCTTCTTCGGGACCGTCCCCTTCGTCGCGCTGCCAGCCACCCGGTCTCCCACCTTCACGTCGTGCTCCGTCGATTCTAGCCACGGCCCCCGCGCTGGCCCCGTCGCCTCGCGGCGTGAGCGGGCGTTCTCCGCGCCGACGAGCTCGAGTTGCGGCATCCCGCCGTTCCGAGGAGCGCCGGAGCGGCCGATCGCCGCGGATGAGAAGTGGATGCCGCGGCTCAGCGCGCCCGCGGGTGCGAGGTCGCGTAGACGTCGCGGAGCGCATCCACCGACACATGGGTGTAGATCTGGGTCGTCGCGACCGAGGCGTGCCCGAGGAGCTCCTGGACGACACGGACGTCCGCACCGCCCTGGAGCAGGTGGGTCGCGAACGAGTGGCGCAGGGTGTGGGGTGAGACGTGCGCGGTCAGCTGCGCGCGCTCGGCCGCGTTCTGGATCACGAGCCAGGCGCTCTGCCGCGACAGGGGCGCGCCTCGCGCACCGAGGAAGAGGCGGGGTGTGGCGCGTCCGCGACGCGAGAGCTCGGGACGGGAACGGGTGAGGTAGGCCTGCAGTGCTGTCCGGGCGTATGAGCCGACCGGGATGATCCGCTCCTTGGAGCCCTTGCCGCGCACCCGCACGACCTCCCCGGGGGCCAGGTCGTCGACGTCGAGCTGGACCACCTCCGAGACCCGGGCGCCGGTGGCGTACAGCAGCTCGAGGAGCGCACGATCCCGCAGTCCGATCAGGTCGCCGGCATCGGCGGTGCCGGAGGCCGGCCCCGCGGCATCCAGCAGCTGCTCCACCTGATCGATCGTGAGCGCCTTCGGCAGCCGACGCGCGGCCTTCGGTGGACGCAGCCGGCCAGTCGGGTCGGCCGGCTCTATGCCCTCGCGCGCCAGGTAGCGATGCAGTCCCCGCACCGACGACTGCAGCCGGGCGAGGCTCGAAGCCGCCGGCGGCGGCTCGCTCGATGCGCGCTCTGCGGCGAATTCGGCGACGAGAGCCGGGGTCACCTCGTTCGAATCACGGATGCCGTGCTCGGCGAGCCAGTCCACGTAGCCGGCGAGGTCCCGCCGATACGCGGCGACCGTGTGCTCGGACAGTCCTCGCTCGATCGAGACGTGACGCAGATACGCGTCCACCGCCCGGTCGAGCTGCACGTCAGTGCCCCGAGCGCCGCAGTCGTTCCGCGGCGGCGAGCAGACCGACCGCCAGGATGCCGTTGCGCAGCCGTCCTTCCAGCACTCCCGCGACCGCTTCGTCGAGGGGCACCCACTGCACGCGGATGTCGGCCTCCTCGGCCTCCCGGGCATGGGCGGAACCCACCGGCGACAGGTCGCGGGCGAGGAAGAGGTGCACGACTTCGTCGTTGCCGCCCGGCGTGGTGAAGATGCTGAGCAGGGGCTCCCAGCCGGCGGCGCGCAGGTCGGCCTCCTCGACGAGCTCGCGCTGGGCGGTCTGAAGCGGCGACTCCCCCGCGATGTCCAGAAGGCCGGCCGGGATCTCCCAGTCGCGATGGCGGATCGGATGCCGGTACTGCTGGATCAGCAGGACACGCTGCTGGTCGTCCAGGGCGACGATCGCCGCCGCGCCGGGGTGGTCGACGTACTGCCGGACCATCTCGCCGTCGCCGTAGCGCACGGTGTCGCTGCGGACATCCCACACCGCTCCGGAGTACACGAGCTCGCTCTGCAGCACCTCGGCATCGAGCGGCTCATCCCGCAGCTCTTCGCCGCCGGAACCGACCTCAGCCATTTTCGACGTCGAACAGCTCGCTCGCGCGGTGACGCTCGAGGGCGGCGCCGACGAGCCCGCGGAAGAGGGGATGCGGATCGGTCGGACGCGAGCGCAGCTCGGGGTGAGCCTGCGTGGCGATGTAGTACGGGTGCACCTCGCGCGGCAACTCGACGTACTCGACCAGGTTGCGGTCGGGCGAGAGGCCCGAGAAGAACAGGCCGGCGCTGGAGAGCGCATCGCGGTAGCCGTTGTTGACCTCGTACCGGTGACGGTGCCGCTCGTCGACGCGGGAGGCGCCGTACAGCTCCCGGGCGAGCGAGCCTTCCGCCAACTCCGCCGGATACATGCCCAGCCGCATCGTGCCGCCCAGGTCTCCCCCGGCGATGATCGCGACCTGCTCGGCCATTGTGGCGATCACGGGATTCGTGGTGTCGGGATCGAATTCGGTGCTGGAGGCGTCCTCGATGCCGGCAACGTGGCGCGCGTACTCGATCACCATGCACTGCAGGCCCAGGCACAGTCCCAGGGTCGGGATGCCCTGCTCGCGCGCGAATCGCAGCGCACCGAGCTTTCCCTCGATCCCACGGATGCCGAAACCGCCCGGCACGACGATGCCGTCCACGCCGCCGAGCGCCTTGGCGGCGCCCTCCGGCGTCTCGCACAGGTCGGAGGGGATCCAGGTGATCGTGACGTGCGTCTCATGCGCGAAGCCGCCGGCCTTGAGCGCCTCGGTGACCGAGAGGTACGCATCCGGCAGGTCGATGTACTTGCCGACCAGACCGATCGTCACTTCGTGCTTGGGGTTGTGCACAGCCTTCAGCACGCGATCCCAGCGCGACCAGTCCACCTGGGCCGCTTTGCCGAGGCCAAGCGATCGGACGATGTACTCGTCGAGCCCCTGCTCGTGGAGCATCGTCGGGATCTCGTAGATGCTGGACACGTCGATGGCGTTCACGACGGCGTCCTCATCCACGTCGCACATGAGCGCGATCTTGCGCTTGTTCGACTCGGTGACGGGGCGGTCGCTGCGCAGCACGAGGGCGTCGGGCTGGATGCCGATCGAGCGCAGTGCGGCGACCGAGTGCTGCGTGGGCTTGGTCTTCTGCTCGCCCGACGCACCCATGAAGGGCACGAGCGACACGTGCACGAAGAAGACGTTCTGGCGGCCCAGCTCGTGACGGATCTGGCGAGCGGACTCGATGAACGGCTGCGACTCGATATCGCCCACCGTGCCGCCGATCTCGGTGATGATGACGTCGGGCTTCGGGGACTCATCGGCCTGGAGGCGCATGCGCCGCTTGATCTCGTCCGTGATGTGCGGAATCACCTGGACCGTGTCGCCGAGGTATTCGCCGCGGCGCTCGCGGGCGATGACCTGCGAATAGATCTGCCCCGTAGTGACGTTGGCCGCCTGGCTCAGCTCGATGTCCAGGAAGCGCTCGTAATGCCCGATGTCGAGGTCGGTCTCGGCGCCATCGTCGGTCACGAAGACCTCGCCGTGCTGGAACGGGTTCATCGTCCCCGGGTCGACGTTGAGATAGGGATCGAGCTTCTGCATGACGACGCGCAGCCCGCGCGCCGTGAGCAGATTGCCCAGGCTCGCCGCCGTGAGTCCCTTGCCCAATGAAGAAACGACACCACCGGTCACGAAGATGTGCCGCGTAGTGCCGTTCTGAGTGTCCGCCGTATGAGTTTCCGCCACGGGCTTTTATCCTATCAGTCCGACTGCGTCCGAAGGCCCAGCAGCTCGCGCGCGTGGGTGAGAGCGGCATCCGAATCCGGCATCCCGGACAGCAGGCGCGCCATCTCCGCCTCGCGATCGGCACCCTCGAGCCGCCGCACGTCGGAGGCCGTGACCGACCCATCGCTGGCCTTGACGACCGACAGGTGGTTGTTGGCGAACGCGGCGACTTGAGCCAGGTGGGTGACCGCGATCACCTGCGAGGATCGCGAGAGGCGCTCGAGGCGCCGGCCGACCTCGATCGCGGCGGCACCCCCGATGCCGGCATCCACTTCATCGAACACGAACGTCGGCACGGGATCCACGGCGGCGATCACAACCTCGATCGCGAGCATGACGCGGCTCAGCTCACCGCCGGAGGCGCTCCGGGCGACCGGCCGTGCCTCCGAGCCCGGGTGCGGCGCGAGCAGGATCGCGATGTCGTCGCGCCCGCTCGCCGACTCCGCACCGGGACTGACGGAGACGACCACGCGGGCATCGGGCATCGCCAGCGCATGCAGCTCTTCGGTGACGGCTGCGCCGAGTTGCTCCGCCGCCGCCGCGCGGGCGCCCGTGAGGGCGGCAGCGTCGAGGTCGAGGGCGGATGCCGCGGCCTCGCGCTCGGCCGTGAGCCGCTCGATCCGCGCGCCGTCGTCGTCGAGTTCGAGCAGCCGCGCCGAACCGGTCTCGAGAAGATTGAGGGCGGCATCCACCGACCCGTGGGTGCGGATCAGACCGCCCAGCACCGCGCGACGCTCTTCGACGACGGCGAGCTCGCGCGGCCCCGTTTCATCGAGATCGGCGAGATATCCGGCGAGCGACTGGGCGACGTCGGCGACGCGGTAGCCCAGGTCGGCGACCTGGCCGGCCAGGCCGTCGAGGACCGGATCGTGGCCGCGCTCGAGCGCACGACGCGCCTCGGCCAGGAGCAGGCCGGCATCGGGGGCATCGCCGTCGCCGGAGAGCAGATCGTGTGCGGTCGCGGCCGCCGCCCGCAGCTCCTCCGCGTTCGCGAGTCGCTCCGCGCGCACCGCGAGCTCCGTGTCTTCGCCGGGCTGCGGAGCGACTTCCTCGATCTCGGCGATCGCCACCCGCAGCTGTTCGGCTTCCCGCGCGCGGGCATCGCGATCCTCGGTCAGTCGTCGGAGTTCGTGTGTCAGTGCGCGAGACCGCTCGTACGTCGATCGGTAGGTCGCGAGAGCGGCTGCCAGGGATGCGCCGCCGAATCGATCGAGCGCATCGCGCTGGGCACCGGCGGTGCGCAGGCGCAGCTGGTCGGACTGCCCGTGCACGACGACCAGGTCATCGGCCAGGTCGGCGAGGACGCCGGCGGGCGCTGCCCGCCCGCCCACGCTCGCCCGGCTGCGGCCCTCGCTGGTGAGCGATCTGCCGACCAGCAGCTCAGCGAGTCCGCCGCCCAGGGGTTCGAGTTCACCGCCTGCCTCGCGCACGCGATCGGCGACCGGACCGTGCTCGGGGACGATCCACACGCCGTCGACGGCGGCCTGGCCGGCGCCGGCACGGACGGCGCCGGAATCGGCGCGCTGACCGAGCAGCAGGCCCAGCCCCGTGACGACCATGGTCTTGCCGGCGCCGGTCTCACCGGTGATCGCCGTGAAGCCGGACCCGATGGGCAGCGTGGCCTCCGCGATGACGCCGAGATCGCGCAGGCGCATCTCCTCGATCACGGAGCCTGGCCGATCACGCCCGTCGTCAGCGGGGTGGGACCACGCCATCCTTCCACGGGGAGTCGGAACTTGCGGACGAGCCGGTCGGTGAACGCGGCCTGATGCAGGCGAGCCAGCCGCACCGGGCGCTCCGAGCGCCGCACGACCACACGTGCGCCGGGGGGCAGATCGTGGGAGCGCCGCCCGTCGCACCACAGCACGCCGGTGCCGTTCGTGCGCTCGAGCACTTCGATGGCGACCGCGTGATCGGGGCCGACCACCAGAGGCTTGGCGAACAGCGCGTGCGCCGACAGCGGCACGACGGCGATCGCCTGCACGGTGGGCCAGATCACGGGACCGCCGGCCGAGAAGTTGTAGGCGGTGGAGCCGGTCGGAGTCGAGACCACGACCCCGTCGCAGCCGAACGAGGACAGCGGACGCCCGTCGATCTCGATCACGACCTCGAGCATGCGCTCGCGGCTGGCCTTCTCGACGGTCGCCTCGTTCAGCGCCCAGGTCTCGTACAGCACAGCGTCGGCGGAATCTTTGACCCGCACCTGAAGCGCCAGACGCTCTTCGACGGCATAGTCGCGGGCGATGGCACGTCGCACCGCGTCATCCATGTCGTCACGCTCGATCTCGGCCAGGAACCCGACGTGTCCCATGTTGATGCCCAGCACCGGCGCGGTGCCGTCGCGCACCAGCTCGGCAGCGCGCAGGATGCTGCCGTCGCCGCCGAGGACGATCGCCAGCTCGACATCATCGACAGCCACATCCACTCCCAGCGTGGCGACCTCGCCGAGCAGCGCGAGCGCATCGCCGAGTTCGTCCCGGTCGTCGCGGGAGAGCACCGGTCGCGCGCCGGCGTCCCGCAGTGCCGAGACGACGCGCTGCGCGGCAGCGACCGTATCGTCGCGCCGTGCGTGCACGACGACCAGGATGTTGCGTTCGGCGTCGGTCATCTACTTCCCGTCAGTCGGTTCACGGTGCTCAACCATTCTGTCGGATTGCCTTCGGCCACGGCGCCGTCGGCCCGGAGTCGGAAGTGCGCGATGAACTCGGCGTTGCCGTGGGTTCCCGCGATCGGCGAAGCGATCACTCCGTGGGTTCCCAGGCCGGCATCCCACGCCGACCACAGCACGCCTGCGACCGCATCCGAGCGAGACGCGGGATCGGTCACCAGTCCGCCCTTGACGGCGGTCCGGCCGACTTCGAACTGCGGCTTGACCAGGAGGACCAGATCGGCGTCGGGAGCGGCCACCGCCCGTGCCGCGGGCAGCACGAGCGAGAGGGAGATGAACGAGAGGTCACCCGTGATCACCTGCGGCGGTGCGCTGACGCCGCTCTCGGCGGCGAGGATCACGGGCGTCATGTAGCGGACGTTGAATCCCTCGATAGCGATGACGCCGGAGTCGCCTGCGATGGATGCCGCGAGCTGCCCGTGTCCGACATCGACCGCGATCACCGGTTCGGCGCCGCGCTCGCGCAGCACCTGGGTGAAGCCGCCGGTCGAGGCGCCCATGTCCAGCGCGATCCGACCCGCCGGGTCGATTCCGAACGCGTCGAGTCCCGCGATGAGCTTGTGCGCGGCACGGCTGACGTAGTGATCGGTCGCCGCGACTTCGATGCGCGCGTCGTCGGAGACCTGCGCGGAGGATTTGACCACCGGCCTGCCATCGACGGTCACGAGGCCATCCGCGATCAGACCCGCGGCATGGGTGCGCGAGCGGGCGAGTCCGCGGGCCGGGAGTGCCGCATCCAGCCGCATGCTCACGAGAAGGTCATGACGGGGAGCTCGTGCCCGTCGGCGCGGATTCGAGCCGGCGGGCGAGCGCTTCGTGCAACCCCTCGTAGGCGACGGCGCGGGTGAGCAGCGGCTGCGCCTCGATCACCTCGAGCCGGGAGAGCAGGTCGGCCTGCTCGTCGTTGTCGGGCGCCGTCTGGTCCATGTCCCCAGGATAGGCGCGGCGGCCGACCGAGCGCGGAAGCTCACGGGCGGTGGAAGGGATCGGCGTAGAGCCGCTCGGGCACGCGGAAGCCGTAGATCGCCCGTTCCGTGTCCCAGATCGCTTTCGCCCCGGCCCGCAGGAGATCCACCGGACGTTCGCCTTCGGCGAGGATCCGTACGTCCGGGCCCTCGATCCGGACCTTCGCGGCCCCGACCGTCACGACGCCGTCCCGCACGTGAGCGGACGGATACGGCTCGTGGAGTTCGCGCAGATCGCCCAGGATGAAGGTCGGCTGCGATCCGGCCGGAGCGGCCAGCACGTGCTTCGGTCGGTCGATGCCGGTCAGCACCAGGGCAGACGGGATGCCGGCGCGGTTCGCTCCCAGGATGTCGGTGTCGAGTCGATCGCCGAGGAACAGCGGGTTCTCCGCGCCGAAGCGGGCAACCGCCTCGTGGAAGATCGGCACTTCCGGCTTTCCGGCGACCGTGGCGAGTCGGCCGACAGCCGTGTGCACCGCAGAGACCAGAGTGCCGTTTCCCGGTGCGATGCCGCGCTCCTGGGGAATGGTCCAGTCCGTGTTGGTCGCGATCCAGGGGATGCCGCCCTCTTCCTCCGGCAGCGCCAGGGCATACGCCGCCTCGGCGAGGTGCGTCCAGCCCACCTCGGGGGCGAAGCCCTGCACGACAGCGGCGGGCGAGTCCTTCGAGCTGCGCGTCACAACGAACCCGGACTTCTCCAGCTCGCTGACCAGGCCCTCCCCGCCGACGACGAGAACCGTCGCCCCCGGCTGGACGCGCTCTGCGAGCAGTCGCATCGCCGCCTGCGGGCTCGTGACGATGTCCGCCGGCTCGGTCTGCAGGCCGAGCTGGGTCAGATGGCCGGCGACCGAGGCGTCGGTGCGGGACGCGTTGTTCGTGATGTACCCGAGGCGGCGGCCACTGCGTGCACGGTTCAGGCTCTCGAGCGCGTACGGCAGGGCGACCCCGCCGGCGTAGACGACACCGTCCAGGTCTGCCAGGACCACGTCCACGCCGTCCAGCGGCGTCGTCTCGGAAGCACGCCGGGCGAAAAGGGCCATCAGGCCTGTTCCTCGGGCGCGTCGGGCTTCGACTCCGGCGCGGTCACCTCTTCGAAGATCTCCTCGACGAGCACGACCTCCAGGTCGTTCGACCCGTTCGCGGCGTTCAGCGCATCCTCGGCGACCTCGGCCCGGTGGAACCAGTCCTGCGCCTCGGCATCGCGACCGAGTTCCTCGAGCACGGTCGCACGGGCCGCGAACAGCGACGGAGACCACTCGAAGGCCCGGTCCGGGTCGAATTCCGGGATGTCGAGCTCCTGCAGCGCCCGCTCGGTCTCGCCCAGGTCGAGGCGCGCTCCCGACATGGCGATCGCAAGCTCGACCCGAACAGCCGGCGACAGGCTGCTGCGGTCTACGGCGCGCCCGACCTCGAGCGCGCGGTCGGGGCGACCGACGCCGCGTTCGCTGTCGACCATGAGAGCGATCTGGTCGTCGCTGCCGGAGATCCGTCGGTAGGTCCGAAGTTCACGAAGTGCCAAGGCGTAATCGCCGATCGCGTACGCGGTGATCGCCGCCGTCTCGCGGACGACTCCGATGCGGCCCGCACGCCGCGTCGCCGCGATCGCGTGCCGGTGCGCGAGCTGCGGGTCGGCGTCGATCACCTCGGCTGCCATCGCGAGGTGGCGAGCGACCTCCTCGGCGTTCTCCTTGCTCAGAGTCTTCAACTGGTTGCGCGCGGCGGCATTCAGATCCGTGGCGGCGACTTCGTCGGGCACGATCGGCTCGTCGAACGCCGGCCGGACGGCACGCAGCTCTTCGGGCCGGGACTGCCGGTCATCGCGGCGCTCCTCGCGACCCGCTCCGGCACGCGGCGGACGACTGCTGCCCTCACGGGGCGTGTAGGCCTTCTTCGCCCCATCGCTGCGGGGCGGGTACGACTTCCGTTCGCCATCGCGCGGCGGATAGGACTTCTTCTCACCGTCGCGGGGGGCGTACGACTTCTTCGCCCCATCGCCGCGGGGCGGGTACGACTTCTTCTCGCCCTCACGGGGCGGGTACGACTTCCGCTCGCCGTCGCGCGGCGGGTAGGACTTCTTCGCCCCCTCGCTGCGCGGCGGGTACGACTTCTTCTCACCGTCGCGCGAGGCGTACGGCTTCTTGGCTGCGTCGCGGGCCGGGTAGGGCTTCTTCGCCCCCTCGCTGCGCGGCGGGTACGACTTCTTCTCGCCGTCCCGCTTCACGTACGGCTTACGCGGTCGGGTCGGATCCTCATCTGCCATGTCCTGATCCTCCCTGGTCGACGCGTTAACGAGAAATGGCCACCCATCAATGGGTGGCCATTTCACGAAAGAAGTCCGGCGGTGTCCTACTCTCCCACAGGGTCCCCCCTGCAGTACCATCGGCGCTGTGAGGCTTAGCTTCCGGGTTCGGAATGTAACCGGGCGTTTCCCTCACGCTATGGCCGCCGAAACACTATTGATGTTTCAAGTCTGCATAACAAAGTCATTGTCATGCGGTTCTCGACCGTACATCGAGAACCACTCAGTGGACGCAAGCACCAAAAAACGGTGTGTTATCAAGTCATCGGCTTATTAGTACGAGTCAGCTGCACGTGTTGCCACGCTTACACATCTCGCCTATCAACCCAGTAATCTGGCTGGGAGCCTCTCGCCCGAAGGCATGGAAATCTCATCTTGAGGCCGGCTTCCCGCTTAGATGCTTTCAGCGGTTATCCATCCCGAACGTAGCTAATCAGCGGTGCTCCTGGCGGAACAACTGACACACCAGAGGTTCGTCCAACCCGGTCCTCTCGTACTAGGGTCAGATCCTCTCAAATTTCCTGCGCGCGCAGCGGATAGGGACCGAACTGTCTCACGACGTTCTAAACCCAGCTCGCGTACCGCTTTAATGGGCGAACAGCCCAACCCTTGGGACCTACTCCAGCCCCAGGATGCGACGAGCCGACATCGAGGTGCCAAACCATGCCGTCGATATGGACTCTTGGGCAAGATCAGCCTGTTATCCCCGAGGTACCTTTTATCCGTTGAGCGACGGCCGTTCCACAACGTACCGCCGGATCACTAGTCCCGACTTTCGTCCCTGCTCGACCTGCCAGTCTCACAGTCAAGCTCCCTTGTGCACTTACACTCAACACCTGATTGCCAACCAGGCTGAGGGAACCTTTGGGCGCCTCCGTTACACTTTAGGAGGCAACCGCCCCAGTTAAACTACCCATCAGGCACTGTCCCTGAACCAGATCATGGCCCGAAGTTAGACATCCAGATTGACCAGAGTGGTATTTCAACAACGACTCAACACAAACTAGCGTCCATGCATCACAGTCTCCCACCTATCCTACACAAGCCAAACCAAACACCAATACCAAACTATAGTAAAGGTCACGGGGTCTTTCCGTCCTGCTGCGCGTAACGAGCATCTTTACTCGTAATGCAATTTCGCCGAGTTCGCGGTTGAGACAGTTGGGAAGTCGTTACGCCATTCGTGCAGGTCGGAACTTACCCGACAAGGAATTTCGCTACCTTAGGATGGTTATAGTTACCACCGCCGTTTACTGGGGCTTAAATTCTCAGCTTCGCCACAAAGGCTAACCAATCCTCTTAACCTTCCAGCACCGGGCAGGAGTCAGTCCGTATACATCGTCTTACGACTTCGCACGGACCTGTGTTTTTGATAAACAGTCGCTTCCCCCTGGTCTCTGCGACCCATACACGCTCCAGGCAGCAAGTGCCCATCACGCTCAAGGTCCCCCTTCTCCCGAAGTTACGGGGGCATTTTGCCGAGTTCCTTAACCATGATTCTCTCGATCGCCTTAGTATTCTCTACCTGATCACCTGTGTCGGTTTAGGGTACGGGCGGCTAAAACCTCACGCCGATGCTTTTCTCGGCAGCATAGGATCACCAAATCCCCCAAAAACAGGGTCCCATCACGTCTCAGGCACACAGCCGGCGCATTTAACAACCGACAACCCTACACGCTTAGACCACGACAACCATCGCGTGGCTTGGCTACCTTCCTGCGTCACACCTGTTAACACGTTTACCTCCAAAGATCGGGCCCCACAACCCACACAACACACAAACAAAAGCCTGCACATCATGCTTCGCATGGTTAGCATCACAATATCAGTATGGGCGGTTCTTCACCGGTACGGGAATATCAACCCGTTATCCATCGACTACGCCTGTCGGCCTCGCCTTAGGCCCCGACTAACCCAGGGCAGATTAACTTGACCCTGGAACCCTTGATCATCCGGCGGATGAGTTTCTCACTCATCTTTCGCTACTCATGCCTGCATTCTCACTCGCATAGCCTCCACCACTGGTTTACACCGCAGCTTCAACGGCCACACGACGCTCCCCTACCCAACAATCCAAAAAGATCATTGCCACAACTTCGGCGGTGTACTTGAGCCCCGCTACATTATCGGCGCAGAATCACTTGACCAGTGAGCTGTTACGCACTCTTTCAAGGGTGGCTGCTTCTAAGCCAACCTCCTGGTTGTCTAAGCAACTCCACATCCTTTCCCACTTAGCACACGCTTAGGGGCCTTAGTTGGTGGTCTGGGCTGTTTCCCTCTCGACAATGAAGCTTATCCCCCACTGTCTCACTGCTACGCTCTCACTTACCGGCATTCGGAGTTTAGCTGACGTCAGTAACCCGTGAAGGCCCATCGGCCATCCAGTAGCTCTACCTCCGGCAAGAAACACGTAACGCTGCACCTAAATGCATTTCGGGGAGAACCAGCTATCACAGAGTTTGATTGGCCTTTCACCCCTATCCACAGCTCATCCCCTCCATTTTCAACTGAAGTGGGTTCGGTCCTCCACGACGTCTTACCGTCGCTTCAACCTGGCCATGGATAGATCACTTCGCTTCGGGTCTAGGACATGCGACTGAATCGCCCTATTCAGACTCGCTTTCGCTACGGCTACCCCACTCGGGTTAACCTCGCCACATATCGCTAACTCGCAGGCTCATTCTTCAAAAGGCACGCTGTCACCCCTACTAAGGAGGCTCCAACGGTTTGTAAGCAAACGGTTTCAGGTACTATTTCACTCCCCTCCCGGGGTACTTTTCACCTTTCCCTCACGGTACTTGTCCGCTATCGGTCATCTGGGAGTATTTAGGCTTATCAGGTGGTCCTGACAGATTCACACGGGATTTCTCGGGCCCCGTGCTACTTGGGATACTCTTCGCGCCAAGGGAGGCATTTCGACTACGGGGTTCACACCCTCTATGACTGGCCTTTCAATGCCATTCGTCTATACCTTCTTGTAACGCCGGCTGCTCGGCAGAGCAGCCTGAAAAGTCCCACAACCCCGAATACGCAACTCCTGCCGGATATCACACGTACTCGGTTTAGCCTGTTCCGGTTTCGCTCGCCACTACTAACGGAATCGCGGTTGCTTTCTCTTCCTGTGGGTACTGAGATGTTTCACTTCCCCACGTTCCCTCTACCCGCCCTATATATTCAGGCGGGAGTCACTGGGTCGGCACGCCGCCCAGCGGGGTTTCCCCATTCGGACACCCTCGGATCAAAGTGTGCTTATCCACTCCCCGAGGCTTATCGCAGATTGCTACGTCCTTCTTCGGCTCCAGATGCCAAGGCATTCACCGTTTGCTCTTAAAGACTTGAAATCACATGAGTTTTATCAAGAATCGGTTCGGATCTGAGATCCGACTCGAAATTGACTAATGATCTTTAAGATCATCAATATGAGCTGATCAAAGATCAGCTCAAAGATGCTCGCGTCCACTGTGTAGTTCTCAAAGTACGGGCGGTACCTTCACCGGAGCCGGCGTCGCCGGCATAGGAAAAGGTCCTGAGGTTGGTCACGCCCGAAGGCGCATCCGGTCCCTCAGGACCCAACAGCGTGCATGTGCGATCTCCGAAGAACATCACCGTTCCGGCTGCAAGCAGCGTACTGAGTGAGGAACTTCTTCCTTCGCACCTTGTCTAATGTTCCACCCATGAGCTACCAGTCGAGAACGTGTGTCTCGAATCTGGCTCTGGAAGGCCCGAAGGCCTCCAAGTGCTCCTTAGAAAGGAGGTGATCCAGCCGCACCTTCCGGTACGGCTACCTTGTTACGACTTAGTCCCAATCGCCAATCCCACCTTAGACGGCTCCCTCCAAAAGGTTAGGCCACCGGCTTTGGGTGTTACCAACTTTCGTGACTTGACGGGCGGTGTGTACAAGGCCCGGGAACGTATTCACCGCAGCGTTGCTGATCTGCGATTACTAGCGACTCCGACTTCATGGGGTCGAGTTGCAGACCCCAATCCGAACTGAGACCGGCTTTTAGGGATTAGCTCCACCTCACAGTATCGCAACCCTCTGTACCGGCCATTGTAGCATGCGTGAAGCCCAAGACATAAGGGGCATGATGATTTGACGTCATCCCCACCTTCCTCCGAGTTGACCCCGGCAGTCTCCTATGAGTCCCCACCATAACGTGCTGGCAACATAGAACGAGGGTTGCGCTCGTTGCGGGACTTAACCCAACATCTCACGACACGAGCTGACGACAACCATGCACCACCTGTATACCAGCCCCGAAGGGAAACACCATCTCTGATGCGGTCCAGTATATGTCAAGCCTTGGTAAGGTTCTTCGCGTTGCATCGAATTAATCCGCATGCTCCGCCGCTTGTGCGGGCCCCCGTCAATTTCTTTGAGTTTTAGCCTTGCGGCCGTACTCCCCAGGCGGGGCACTTAATGCGTTAGCTACGGCGCGGAAAACGTGGAATGTCCCCCACACCTAGTGCCCAACGTTTACGGCATGGACTACCAGGGTATCTAATCCTGTTCGCTCCCCATGCTTTCGCTTCTCAGCGTCAGTTACAGCCCAGAGACCTGCCTTCGCCATCGGTGTTCTTCCTGATATCTGCGCATTCCACCGCTACACCAGGAGTTCCAGTCTCCCCTACTGCACTCTAGTCTGCCCGTACCCACTGCAATACACGGAGTTAAGCCCCGGCCTTTCACAGCAGACGCGACAAACCGCCTACAAGCTCTTTACGCCCAATAATTCCGGACAACGCTCGCGCCCTACGTATTACCGCGGCTGCTGGCACGTAGTTAGCCGGCGCTTTCTCTGCAGGTACCGTCAATTTCTCTTCTTCCCTGCTAACAGAGGTTTACAACCCGAAGGCCGTCATCCCTCACGCGGCGTCGCTGCATCAGGCTTGCGCCCATTGTGCAATATTCCCCACTGCTGCCTCCCGTAGGAGTCTGGGCCGTGTCTCAGTCCCAGTGTGGCCGGTCACCCTCTCAGGCCGGCTACCCGTCGACGCCTTGGTGAGCCTTTACCTCACCAACTAGCTGATAGGCCGCGAGCTCATCCCTGACCGAAGTTCTTTCCAGCTGCTGAAGATGCCTTCGCAGCTCGTATCCGGTATTAGACGTCGTTTCCAACGCTTATCCCAGAGTCAGGGGCAGATTGCTCACGTGTTACTCACCCGTTCGCCACTGATCCGGAGAGCAAGCTCTCCTTCACCGTTCGACTTGCATGTGTTAAGCACGCCGCCAGCGTTCATCCTGAGCCAGGATCAAACTCTCCGTAAAAGAATTTTGCTGCGACAAGACCGGAATGGGTCTTACCGAGCGAGTTTGATCTGACGATCGGATGTCATTGCTGACATCTCGTTCAATCTCAAAAGAATCTCATCGGTCAGACAAGCTGACCGCGAGGTTTTTTGGCATTTGACAAGTGCACGCTGTTGAGTTCTCAAGGATCGGATGCTCCTGCTTCCAGCCTCTCGGCCGGCCCGGCAGGGCAACTTCTCTATCTTACGCTTGGTGATCCGCGTGTCAAATCGGCGTTTCCCGACGCGAAGTCGAGAGCAGCTGTCAGTGACGACATCTCACGAAGCTAGATCGGCCACCCTGCGTCTCGGCGATTCAGCCGGCCCGCTGGGCAACTTCTCTATCTTATCCCATTCCGTCAGCGTGTCAAATCGGCCGCCGGCGACGCACGAAGCGTCGGTCGACAGCACTCTTCGACAGCTGCGAGGAGTGGGAACCTCCATCTTAGACCCGGAGGTCGGAACACTCAATGAGTGCTGCTTCAGATGGGGGGTGGTTCTCCACTTGAGGGGGGTAAGGCTTTCGGGCCTCTCCGCGTCCCTGTGGGGCGAACAAGTAATAAGTTACGTGGCTTGCCCGGGTCGGGCAAATCCTGGCCGCATCCCGGGCGTGTCTGCCTGGTCCGGGGGCAATTCGCAGGTCATCGATCCCGCGGGGCCGAGCGGGCGGCCTCTGCCGCTGCGCGAAGGTCGGCCACGAGTGCGTCGAACGCCTGCGCCCGTTCGCCGGACTCACGGATGCGCAGGACTGCCGACGGATGCGCCGTGATCATCGCGAGCCGGCCACGGGCGGACTGGAGTCTCCCCCGTTCTCGTCCGACTGCCGCTGTGCGGCCGAACACGGCACGCGCTGCCGTTGCTCCGAGGCAGACGACAACTGCGGGGTCCACCGCATCGAGCTCCGCGTCGAACCACGGGGCACACGCCGTGACATGCCCCACGGCCGGGGTCTTGTGGATGCGGCGCTTGCCGCGCTCCTCGAAACGGAAGTGCTTGACGGCGTTGGTGAGGTAGATCGTCTCCGAGCCGATGCCGGCGGCAGTCAGCGCACGGTCGAGGACGCCGCCTGCCGGCCCCACGAAAGGCTCTCCCGCGAGGTCCTCCCGGTCGCCGGGCTGCTCTCCCACGAGCATCAGCGCGGCCGGGGACGCGCCGGCGCCGAAGACGGCCTGCGTAGCGGGACGCCACAGCTCGCAGCCTCTGCACGCCTGCACCGCTCCGGCGAGCTCGGGGATCCCGCCGCCGACGGGAACCCACGGGGCCGCGCCCGCGTTCGGGTCTCGGATCATGGCGGCAGGCTATGCGGGTGCAGCGCAGCGGTCCCGGGGATGGCGGCGCGGGCTCGATCGGCGTATCGTCTGACCATGTCCTGCGGGCCGGATCCGACCCCGATGTCCGATCCTCGCACGATGGTCCTCAGTCGCATCTGGGCCGATATCGACGGGGGAATCCCCTCCGCATCGCCGACCCCGGCCACTCGTGAACCCGTTCCTCTTCCCGCCCGCACCGGCGTCGCCGCACTGTCATGGGCGAGCGTCGCTGCGGCCTCCCTCGCTGCGGCGGACTTGGCGGGCTCGGCTCGCGTCGACCTGGACCCGGACCGGATCGCGGTCGCCTACTCCAGCGAACGGCACTTCCGGTGGGACGGCGCTCCGATGCAGGCCTGGGCGCCGCTCTCGGGCTTCTTCCGCTCCTCGGACGGCTGGGTGCGCACGCACGGAAACTATCCGCACCACGCGGCGGCGTTGCGGCGCGGTCTGGGACTGGACCCCGCCGCGGAGACCGAGGCGGTCGCTTCCGCCCTGAGGGGAATGCCCGCGGGTGTGGCGACACAGGCGATCACTGCGGCGGGCGGACTGTGCGTCGGCGTCGCACACGAGAACGCGGTGGTCGACGCTGAGCTTCGCGCGACTCCCCTGGTCGAGGTCACCCGGATCGCGGCATCCGAGCCGCGTGCGCGCTCGTGGGGCGTGCCGGATGCGCCGCTGCGCGGCATCCGTGTGCTCGATCTGACCCGCGTGATCGCCGGTCCGGTCGCCACCCGCACGCTCGCCCTCCTCGGCGCGCAGGTGCTGCGCATCGATCCCCCGGCGCTCCCGGAGCCGGAGTGGCAGCATCTCGACAGCGGTCACGGCAAACGATCCGCGCTGCTGGATCTCACCTCGGCCGATGACCGCCGCGCGTTCGAGCGCCTGCTGGGCACCGCCGACGTCGTGGTGACCGGCTACCGCGCGGCGGCACTCGAGCGGATCGGGCTGAACCCGGAGGCACTCGCGGAGCGGCATCCCGGCATCGTCGTCGGGCGTCTCACCGCCTGGGGTGCGCGCGGTGGGGCGGCCGATCGCCGCGGGTTCGACAGTCTGGTGCAGGCGGCGACCGGGATCGCTTGGCTCGAATCGGGCGACGGCTCACGGCCCGGTGCGCTTCCCGCCCAGGCGCTGGATCACAGCGCGGGCTACCTCCTGGCTGCGGGCGTGATGAGGACGCTGCAGCGCCAGTCGGACGCGGGCGGTTCCTGGGCGGTGGACGTTTCGCTGCGCCGCGTCGCGGCAGAACTGCTCGGGATGCCGCGCACCGGCTCCCCGCAGCCGAATGGACCGCCGCCGGATGCCGCGGCTCACGTGCAGGGATTCGAGGTGGACGGCCGGGAGCTGATCACTGCGCGACCGGCCATCGCGTACGAGGGCGGCCCTGAGGAATTCGCGGCCCCGCGGCCCTGGGGCAAGGACGCCGCCGTGTGGCTGGACGAGTGACGATGGGCCGCGACGAACCGGATGTGCTGGTGGTCGGGGCCGGACCGGCAGGGCTCGCGGTCGCGGCATGTCTGCACGCGCAGGGCATCTCCGCCCTGGTGGTCGATCGGGGCGGATCGGCGGGCGAGTCCTGGCATGGCCGCTACGACCGGCTCCACCTGCACACGCCGCGCGTGCAGTCCGCGCTGCCCGGCATGCGCCTGACTCGCTCGTACGGCCGCTGGGTCTCGAAGGACGACATGGGCGATTACGTCCGGCGCTATGCCGAGCGCAACGGGATCCGGCCGCGCTTCGGAACGCAGGTGCAGAGGATCGACCCGGACGGCTCAGGCTGGACGGTGCAGACCGATGCCGGACAGCTGAGCGCTCGCCAGGTCGTCATCGCCACCGGATACAGCAACTCCCCCGTGATTCCGCGCTGGCCCGGCCTCGAAGGATTCTCCGGTCCGGTGCTGCACGCCTGGCAGTACCGGAGCGCAGCGCCGTTCGCCGGCCGAAGCGTGCTGGTGGTGGGCGCCGGCAACTCGGGCGCCGAGATCGCGGCCGACCTGGCCGAGGGGGGCGCGACACAGGTGCGCCTGGCGATCCGCACAGCCCCGAACATCGTCCCCCGGCAAGTCGGGCCGGTGCCCACGACGCTGCTCGCGATCGGCATGGAGTACGCGCCGGCGCACCTCGTGGACCCGGTCAACAGGCTGCTGCAGCGCGGCGTCCTCGGAGACCTGACGCGCTACGGCATGCCGACCGCTCGCGCCGGTGTCGTCGCCCAGGCCCGCGCCACGCGCACCACACCGACGATCGATGTGGGGCTCGTCGCCGCACTTCGCGCCGGGCAGGTCACTCCTGTTCCGGCGGTGGAGCGCTTCGACGGCGACACCGTCGTGCTGTCGGACGGGCAGCGCATCACGCCGGATGCGATCATCGCCGCGACCGGCTACGCCACCGGACTCGTGCGCCTGGTCGGGCATCTCGGAGTGCTCGACGCGCTCGGCAGGCCGCTCGTCGCGGGTCGCACGGCGCACCGGGATGCGCCCGGTCTGCGGTTCGTCGGCCTGACCAATCCCCTGAAGGGTCAGTTGCTGCAGATCTCACTCGATGCGCGTGCGACGGCTCGTGCCATCGCTCGGGAGCTGCGGGTCACCTGAGCGGTGCGCGGGATGCCGCCGCAGAAGCTGGACCGCGACGGCGAGCGCCACGGTCACCAGTCCCCAGATTGCGCAGGCGGGAGGCAGCACCCGGTAGGCCAGGTGCGCGATCGTCCACTCGGCGGTCAACGGCCCGAAGATCGCTCCGCCGACCAGCCAGGCCGCCAGCAGCAGCACCGGCAGAGACAGCCACCACGCCCAGCGCACCGCGTCCGGCAGGACCCGACTGGGAGCGCGGTCGTTCGGGCGGCGGCGCAGCCGCCGCACCGCCCAGACGCCCAGGATCACGAGCCCTGCCACTGACGAGACGTGCTGGAGCCACCGGTAGCCGGGGAGCGCTCCCCACTCCTCGCCGAGCATCGGGAGCAGCTCGACACCCCAGCGCCCCTCATGGGTGAACAGGTCCCAGGCGATGTGGCTCAGGGTGCCGATCGCCAGCGAGGCGACGAGCAGCAGGACGCCGGGCCACGATGTCCCAGCCCGACCGCCGGCGAAGGTCTCATGCAGTGCGGCGCGCGCTCCCCCGTCCCATTGCGCGAGCAGCCGGCGCGCCAGCCAGGTCGGCGAGAGCTCGCGCACGGCCGGCCGCAGGAGAGCTCTCCAGACCACCAGCAGCGCGAGAGCCAGCACGATCGTCAGCGGCAGCCACGAGAGGCTGTGGGTCCACCCGTAGTGCAGGGGCAGCGCCCGGACGAACAGCGGCAGATCGGGCGTCATGGCACCGATCGCGATCGCGGCGGGAATCAGCGGCGTCCGCAGGAAGGGCAGCGCGACGACGGCGTGGCTCGGAGTGAAGGGCACTGCGCGGCCGGATCACCCGCGCAGGAACACGCCGGCGAGTGTCTTCTTGCCGCGGCGCAGCACGGACACGCCTCCGGGCAGAGTGCCTGCGACGGTGGCGGTGTCATCCTCGACTTTCGTGCCGTCCAGGGTGACGCCGCCCTGCGCGATGGCCCGGCGGGCTTCACCGAGGCTGGCGACCAGGCCCGTCTCGACGAGGGCGCTCACCACCGGTGTGCCGGCGGCCAGCTCGGCGTGCGGCAGCTCTCGCAGGGCGCTCGCCAGGGTCGCGGCATCCAGCGTCGAAAGGTCGCCCTGCCCGAAGAGCGCCTCCGATGCGGCGATGGCCGCGGCCGCGGCATCCGTCCCGTGCACGAGGGTGGTGACCTCGAGGGCGATGCGCTTCTGGCCGATGCGGCGGAACGGCTCCGCGTCGTGCGCGGCGACGACCTCCTCGATCTCGGCGCGGGTGAGGAACGTGAAGACCTTGAGCCTGTCGGCCACATCGGCATCGTCGGTGTTGAGCCAGAACTGGTACATCGCGTAGGGGCTCGTCAGCTTCGGGTCCAGCCAGATGGCGTTGCCCTCGCTCTTGCCGAACTTGCGCCCATCGCTGTTGGTGATCAGCGGCGTGCCGATCGCATGGACGCTCTTCCCCTCGGCGCGGTGGATCAGATCCACCCCGCTCGTGAGGTTGCCCCACTGGTCGCTGCCACCGGTCTGGAGCACGCAGCCGTACTGCAGGAAGAGCTCGCGGTAATCGAGTCCCTGCAGGATCTGGTAGCTGAACTCTGTGTAGCTGATGCCCTCGTCGGAATTGAGGCGCGCGCTGACGGCGTCCTTCTTGAGCATCGTCCCGACGCGGTAGTGCTTGCCGATGTCCCGGAGGAAGTCGATCGCGCTCAGAGGCGCGGTCCAGTCCAGGTTGTTGACGATGCGGGCGGCGTTCTCGCCCTCGAAGCTCAGGAAGCGCTCGATCTGCGAGCGCAGGTACCCGACCCACTCGGCGACCGTCTCCTTGGTGTTCAGCGTCCGCTCGGCGGAGGGTCGCGGGTCACCCACGAGGCCGGTCGACCCGCCGACGAGACCCAGCGGCCGGTGACCGGCGAGCTGGATGCGGCGCATCGTGAGCAGCTGCACCAGGTTGCCCAGGTGCAGGCTCGGCGCGGTCGGGTCGAACCCGCAGTAGTAGACGATCGGGGGCCCGGCGAGCAGGGCGCGCAGCGCCTCCTGATCGGTCGACACGTGCACGAGCCCGCGCCACACCAGCTCGTCCCAGACGTTCTCGAACGTCGGGTCGATGGCGGGCGCGCTCGGGATCAGAGCGGCAGACACGCGTTCGAGGCTATCAGCGGGGCTCGAAACCCCTGACCTCAGGCGGCGCTGACCTCGTCGTACAGACCGATGAGGTTGCCCTCGGAGTCCTTGATGTACACCCAGCGCGAGCTCTCGCTGAGCGGCTGGATCTGGCCGACCTGCTCGCCGCCGGCCGCGAGGGCCAGAGCGACGGTCTCCTCGATCCGGTCGACGGTGAACACGACAGTCGGGTGCGGCGCCGCACCGCGCACGTGGAGATCTCCGTTGATGCCCGCATCCTGCGGCTGCTTCAGCATTCCCATGTCCTCACCCCACGGCTCGTAGTGGAAGCCGAGGACGGAGCTGTAGAAGGCCTGGGCCCGTGCGATGTCATCCGCCGGGATCTCGAAGTGCTCTACTTTCGCCATGTCTGCGACGCTTCCACATCCCGGGCACCACGTCCAGACCGGCACGGGCCGATCGCGTGGAAGACTGGCGGGATGACGGGGATCGGTTGCAGGCGAGCGGCATGAGCGGCCCCGCAGCGCCGGTCGCAGTCCGGTGAGCCACCAGCCCGAGAGCCTCGGCGCGCTCGTCCAGCAGTACGTCGGAGCGCAGTGCCAGGTGCTGCAGGACGCGCGCGACCCTCTCGCCGCGCGCGACGAGAGCGTGGTGCATCCGGCGCGGGTCGCGATCCGCAGGATGAGGGCGACGCTGCGGACGTTCGAGGGGGTCTACGACCGCGAGGACGCCGCGGTGTTCGCGGACGAGCTGCGGTGGGCGGGCAAGCTGCTGGGCGAGGTCCGCGATCTCCTGGTGCTCGCGGAGCGCTTCTCCGAGGACGACTCCTCGGCAGCGGCCGGTGCCCGGACCGTGCTCGCCGCGGAGATCGACCGGCAGCGCGCGCAGGCCTGGGATGCGGTGGCCGAGGGACTCGGCGCAGAGCGCGGGGCGGCGCTGTTCACGACGATCGCGCGCTGGGGCGATGACCCGCCGTTCGGTGAGAAGGCCGATCGCCCGGCCAGGCGCGCGCGTAAGCGCGTGGCGAAGGCGCATGCCCGGCTGAAGAAGCGACTCGCTCGCGCGGCTGCGTCGTGGGATGCCTCGCCCGAGCAGACCGGCACGCTCCTGCATGAGGCCCGCAAGGCCGCCAAGCGTCATCGCTACGCCGTCGAGCTCGCTCTGCCGGTGCTGGGAGACGATGCCGACGAGACGATCGAGCGTCAGCGAGAGCTGCAGGATGCCCTCGGCGCGCATCAGGATGCCGTCGTCGCCTTGGCCTTTCTGCAGCGCATCGACCTCGACGCGCAGAGTCGGCAGACGGCACTGGCTCTGCAGGAACTGATCGGCTTCACCCGGGCGGGCGCAGAGGATGCCGGAGCGGTGCTGCGCGAGACGGAACGGCTGCGCGGCTGACCGACGGCGCCGATGGCCGGGTGTCAGATGACGCCGGACAACGCCCACCAGACCAGGAAGGCGGCGGCGAGCGCGACCACCCAGCTCACCAGACTGCCGATGAGGAAGTACTCCGCGCGGCTTCCGGTCTCGCCGTCCCGGGAGATCTCCGGAAAGCGCACGATCCCCTTCGCCGCCAGGACGGCGGCCAGCAGCGAGTAGACGCCGGTCAGGGTGAGCGCGAACACGATGATCCTCTCGAGAGGTCCGATCAGGCGACCGCCCTTCAGGGTCGGGGTCGGAGTTGCGGGCGGCGCCGCCGGTGCGACGCGTTCCTCGACAGGCTCCCCATCGGGCGAAGCGGCCTCCGGGTCGAGCGAAGGGGCACCCGGCCCCGACGCCTCGCTCGCATCGAGGGTTCGGATCGACGCCGGCATCTCGCTCGCGAGCGCGGCGCGCACGATCACGTTCCCCGACTCCAGAAGGATGCAGACGGCGCCCACCAGCAGCAGCGTGTGATCGACCGACAGGGGACCCCACGGCGTCGGCACGTCCCACACCCCGCCGAGGATGCCGGCCTCCTCGCGCGGCCCGAGGACCGCGACGAACACGATGCAGAGAACCGCCAGCGCCACGGCGGGCCAGAATCCGGCTCGCGCAGGGATCCGTGCGGGGAACAGCCAGACCCAGACCACGGCGAGGGCGACGGCGAGCAGTCCGGCCAGCGGCGCGGCAGTGAGGACGGCGAGGACGAGCACCGCGACGGCGCCGGCGCCCAGCACGATGCGCAGCACCCGACCGTGCAGGAACTGGCGCGCGACATCCGCCGCGCCGATCGCGAGCAGAACCATGCCGGTGACGATCACGGGCGCGCCTCCGCCTGAAGCGCGCGCATGCCCTCGACGATCACCGCGGATCCGGCCGAAGCGAGCGCCTGCGACACCGCGGGCTGCGTGATGCCCTCCGCTAGGGCGAGCTCCCGCTGCGTGACGCCGCGGCAGCGACCGTAGGTGAGCCGCCGCTCTCGTTCGGTCATCGCACCGACGAGCTGGTCCCGGGCCAGCAGGTACGCGTTGGCGAAGCGAACGGTCGAGAGCATGGAATCATCCTCCCCCGGTGCGGCGACGATCCACGTGCGGGCGCTCGGCACGGCGCGCTGCTGCTTCGCGTGCACGTGCTCGATCGCATCACGCGCAGCCCACCATCCCGGACCCTCGGGGATGGCGCCGGACGCTGACGCGACATGCGCGGTCGCTCCGATGCCCACGCCGAAGCGGCATTGCACGTCGTCGGGCAGCGCGAGCTGCAGCAGCAGCAGCGAGATCAGGGCCGCGGGAAGCGTGGCGTACGTCGCCTGCTGCTCGTCCCCCACGGTGGGTTGCAACCTGCTGCTCGCCAGAGGAAGATCGTGCTCCACCCGCTCGATCGCCTCGTCGAGCAGCTTCTGCGCACGGGGACGGTCCGCCAATCGGCGGGAGCCGACGATATCGGCGATCACAGCCACGGTCATGGGATAAGCATAAGGCTTATTTCGCGGAAATATAGGCCAGGTGCTTATTTAATGCGACGATCGTCTCGTCACAGCCCGAGGGCGTGTCCCGCTGACTGCGCGCGAACGATGAGCTCCGAACGCTGTTCATCCACGCGGTCGGCTGCCGTTCCTCCGACGCCGCTGCGACTCGCGACAGATCCCTCGATCGTCAGCACCTGCCGCACCTCGGGGGTCAGCTCGGCCGACACCGAGGCCAGCATGTCGTCGGTCGCTTCCTGCAGATCGATGCCGCGTTCCTCGCACAGGCGCACGAGCGCACCGGACGCCTCGTGCGCATCCCGGAACGGCACTCCACGGCGCACGAGCCAATCCGCCACATCGGTGGCCAGAGAGAAGCCCTGCGGGGCGAGGGCCGCCATCCGGGCGGTGTCGAAACGCAGCGTCGCGATCATCCCGGCGAAGGCCGGCAGGAGCACCTCCAGGGTCGCGATGGAATCGAAGACCGGCTCCTTGTCCTCCTGCAGGTCGCGGTTGTACGCGAGCGGCAGGCCCTTGAGGGTCGTCAGCAGACCGGCGAGGTTGCCCACGAGGCGCCCCGCCTTGCCCCGGGCCAGTTCCGCGATGTCGGGGTTCTTCTTCTGCGGCATGATGCTGGAGCCGGTCGAGTAGCCGTCGTCGAGTGTGACGAATCCGAACTCGCGCGTGTTCCACAGGATGACGTCTTCCGCGAAGCGCGACAGGTCGATGCCGATCTGCGCGGCGATGTAGGCGAATTCGGCGACGACGTCGCGGGACGATGTCGCATCGAGCGAGTTCTCGGCCGGGCGGTCCAGTCCGAGTTCGCGGGCGACGAGCGCCGGGTCCAGGCCCAAGGACGAACCGGCGAGCGCTCCGCCCCCGTAGGGCGACACGGCGGCGCGCACCGACCAGTCCCGCAGGCGCTCGAGGTCGCGCACGAGCGGCCAGGCGTGAGCCTGCAGGTGATGGGCGAGCAGAATCGGCTGCGCGTGCTGCAGGTGCGTGCGACCGGGCATGATGGCCGTCGGGTGGGCCTCGGCCTGCGACACGATCGCATCGATGAGCCGCAGCATGTCTCGTCCGATCGTGCGCGAGTGATCGAGCAGGTACATGCGCACGAGGGTCGCGATCTGGTCGTTGCGACTGCGGCCCGCCCGCAGGCGCCCCCCGAGCTCGGCGCCGACGACTTCGATCAGCGCAGCCTCCAGCGCGCCGTGCACGTCCTCGTCCTCGGGGCCGGGCAGCAGGGTCCCGTCGACGATGCCGGCGGCGAGCACGTCGAGACCGGCATGCATCCGGCGCTCCTGGTCTTCGTTCAGGTAGCCCGCTGCGGTCAGCGCCTTCGCATGCGCGTGCGAACCGGCGATGTCGTAGAGGGCGAGGCTCCAGTCGAAGTGCGTCGAGCGGCTCAGCGCGGCCAGTTCGGGTGAGGGGCCCGTCGCGAAACGGGCACCCCACAGTGCGCCCTCGTTCGTGCCGTCGCCCTTCGCATCGCTCATCCGTTCAGCCTATCGACGGGCGCACCATGAGCCGCGCGATGCGGTCCACCGCCCACTCCAGCGGCCCGCGGCCGACCAGCAGCGCCCAGGCCGTGCACGCGAGGACGATCGTCACGGTCATCGGCCAGAACGGCTGCAGGTCGCGGAATCCGCTCAGGTTCCCGGTGTCGCCGAGCACCGCGGCCGCCGCGATCGCCCACACCAGCAGCTGAGCGGTGTACGCGGTCAACGGCATCGCCCCCACGGCGCGCAGCGGCAGCACCACCCAGGTCGCGACGGTGCGACAGGCGAGCAGGCACGCGCCGATCACGGCGAGCGCGAACCCGCCCGAGCCGATCACCTCCAGCACGCCGCTCGAGTGCGGATCGGCCGTCCACACGGCCGCCGCGTACGACACGACCCCGGATGCCGCGTCTCCGCCGCTCACGCCGTCCAGGCCGTAGCCCAGCAGCGCGAGCGCCGTGCCGGCGCTGAGGATACCCAGCTGCACCCGCAGGCGGGTGATGCCCGCCCTGGCCACGCCGAGCCCGCCGAGGACGAAGGCGATCCAGACGGGGAAGGGATAGTGCCACCCGGTCGCGACCGACAGCAGCTGCCCGCCGGTCGTGTCCCACACGGGAAGTTCGTCCAGGAGCACCTGGACGAAGGGCATGACGAGTGCCGCGGCGGCGGCGATCAGGAACAGGGAGCGGGCGCCGAGCCTGAGGAACGGCAGCGCGAGGAGGAACAGGACGGCGTAGGCCGGCAGGATGACGTACACCGGCACGCCGGTCGCGATCAGCCACACTCCGATGAGCCAGAGAGCGCCGGCACGCACAGCGAGTCTTCCCCGGGCGATCCGCAGCGCGGGCGCGGGCAGCGGTGCCCGACCGCCGGTGACGAGCCCGATCGAGACCCCCGCGAGCGTCGCGAACAGGATGGACGAGCGTCCCTCGACGACGGCGACCCAGGTTGCGGCATCCGCGAAGTCGAACTCCTCGATCCACAGCAGGTGGGCCGCCAGCATCCCGATCACGGCGAGTCCGCGTGCCAGGTCGACCCCGGCGATACGCTGCGGGCCGTTCAGCCGCCGCCAGCGGTCGGCGAGCCTGCCGTTCGCGGCAGCCGGGCTCACTCCTGCCGGAGGAGCCACACCAGAAGCGCCTTCTGCGCGTGCAGGCGGTTCTCGGCCTCGTCCCACACGACGCTCTGCGGGCCGTCGATGACCTCTGCCTCGACCTCGTAGCCCCGGTCGGCCGGCAGGCAGTGGATGAAGATGGCGTCGGGCTTGGCGAGACTCATCAGCTCGCGCGTGACCTTGTACTCGCCCAGGTCGCGCAGTCGGGCGAGCTTCTCCTCCTCCTTGCCCATCGAGACCCACGTGTCGGTGACGATGACATCGGCTCCCGCGGCCGCTTCGTTCGCGTCGGTGTACAGGGTGAGAGAGCCCCCGGTCTCGGTGGCCCGGCGGTCGGCATCCGCCACGACATCCTCACGCGGCGCGTAGGACTCCGGTGAGGCCACGCGCACATGCATGCCCGCCGTGACGCCGGCGAGCATGTACGAGTGCGCCATGTTCGACCGGCCGTCCCCGAAGAACGCGAGTGTCAGTCCGCTCAGCCGGCCCTTGTGCTCCTGGATCGTGAGCAGGTCGGCCAGCAGCTGGCATGGGTGGAAGTCATCGCTGAGCGCATTGACGACCGGCACCGTCGTGCCCTTCGCCATCTCCTCGAGACCGGCCTGTGCGTAGGTGCGCCAGACGATGGCGGCGACCTGCCGCTCGAGCACGCGCGCCGTGTCGGACGGGGTCTCCTTGCCGCCCAGCTGACTGTTGGCCGTCGAGATGATGAGCGGGGTCCCGCCGAGGTCGGCGATGCCCACTGCGAACGACACGCGGGTGCGGGTCGAGGACTTGTCGAAGATGACCGCGACAGTCTGAGGGCCGGCGAGCGGCTTCAGCTTCCAGCGGTCCTTCTTCAGCGCGACGGCGAGGTCGAGGATCTCGGACTGCTCCGCGGCACTCAGATCGTCGTCCCGCAGCAGGTGCCGCGTCACGCGCTGACCTCCTCGAGCACCAGGGCGTCTTCGACGGTGCGCAGCGACGCGGTGAACAGCCGCTCGAACTCGTCGATCTCGACGTCGCCGATGTTCAGCGCCGGCACCAGCCGGATCGTCTCGTCGTTCGGCGCGTTGATGATGAGCCCGTGCTCCTGCGCCGCCGCGACGATCGCCTTGGCGACCGGCCGACTCAGGGCGACGCCGATCAGCAGGCCCTGGCCCCGGCATCCCGCGATCAGTCCGCTGTCGATTCCGCCGATCAGCGCGCGCAGCTGCCGGCCGCGCTCCGCGGCGTTCTCGACGAGGGCCTCGTCTTCGATCTCGGTGAGGACGGCCGAGGAGACCGCGGTCCCGAGCGCGTTGCCGCCGAACGTCGAGCCGTGCGTCCCCGGGTAGAACAGCTCGCTGGCGTCACCGAACGTGATGAGCGCCCCGATGGGGAACCCGCCCCCGATGCCCTTGGCGACGGTGATGGCGTCGGGCGTGATGCCGGCATGCTGGAACGCGAACCACTCCCCCGTGCGGCCCGCACCGGTCTGGATCTCGTCGATGATCAGCAGCGCACCGTGCCTCTCGGTCAGGGCGCGAGCCGTCTGCAGGTAGCCCTCCGGCAGGTCGATCACGCCGGCCTCGCCCTTGATCGGCTCGACGAACAGGGCGGCCACTCGATCGTCGAGCGCCGCTTCGAGCGCCTCGATCGTGGACTCGATGAACTCCACCCCCGGCGTCATCGGCAGGAACGGCTCCTGCATGTACGGCTTGCCGGTCAGGGCGAGCGTGCCCATCGTGCGCCCGTGGAACGCATCGGTCAGCGCGAGGATGCGCGGCCGTTCGGCACCGCCGTTCAGACGCGCGAGCTTGAACGCGGCCTCATTGGCCTCGGCGCCCGAGTTGCCGAAGTACACCCGGCCGTTCTCCCCCGTGCCCGCGAGGCGCTTGAGTCGCGCGGCGAGCTCGAGCTGCGGCGGGGTCGCGAAGTAATTCGACACGTGCGCCAGCGTCGCGGCCTGAGCGGCGATCGCTTCGACGAACACCGGGTGCGCGTGCCCGAGCGAGTTCACGGCGATCCCTGCGAGGAAGTCGAGATAGCGGCGGCCGTCCGCGTCCCAGAGGTAGGCTCCCTCGCCGCGGACGAACATCGCCATCCGCGGTCCGAAGCTGCGAACCAGGTCGCGCCCTGCGTCATCCTGCCAGCTCATCCGAGCACCACTTCCGTTCCGATTCCCTTGCTGGTGAAGATCTCCACGAGCACCGAGTGCGGCACGCGGCCGTCGATGATCGCCGCCGTCTGGACCCCGCCCTCGACCGCGTCCAGGCACGCCTGCATCTTCGGGATCATGCCCGATTCCAGGCTCGGCAGCATCTCCCGCAGCTCCGCGGCGGTGAGGTGCGAGACGAGGGAGTCACGGTTGGGCCAGTCGGCGTACAGGCCCGGCACGTCGGTCAGCACGACGAGCTTGGCCGCGCCCAGGGCGATCGCGAGAGCCGCGGCGGCGGCATCCGCGTTCACGTTGAGCGAGTTGCCCGGGTGGTCGAGGTCCGGCGCGATGCTGGAGACGACCGGGATGCGGCCGGCCGCGAGCTGATCCAGCACCTGCCTCGGATCCACCGCGACGACATCGCCCACGCGGCCGAGGTCGTGGTGGACGCCGTCGATGACGACGCCGCGCCGCCGCCCGCCGAACAGGCCGGCATCCTCGCCCGACAGGCCGGTCGCGTGCGGACCGTGCGCATTGATCTTGGCGACCAGCTGCGGGTTGATCTGCCCGGTGAGCACCATCCGCACGACGCCGATCGCCTCGGTACTGGTGACGCGGTAGCCGCCCTTGAACTCGCTGGGGATCGCGAGCCGGTCGAGCATCGAGGAGATCTGGGGGCCGCCGCCGTGCACCACGACCGGCTTGACACCGACATAGCGCAGGTAGGCGATGTCCGCGGCGAAGGCGTCCTGCAGCTGTTCGCTGACCATCGCGTTGCCGCCGTACTTGATCACGACCACCTGGTCGTTGAAGCGCTGCAGCCACGGCAGCGACTCGATGAGGGTCGCCGCCTTGTCGCTCGCCTCGGCAGGGTCGGTCTGCTGCAGGTCGATGTCGCTCATGCGAGTGGCCGCTTCATGTCGGGTGCCGGTTTCATGTTGCGTAGGCGCTGTTCTCGTGCACGTAGTCGTGCGTGAGGTCGTTGGTGAGGATCGTGGCCGTCGCCGCACCGACCCGGAGGTCGATCAACAGGTGGGTCGCGCGCGGCGCGAGGTCGACGTCGTCGCGCGAGGCGTCCGGACCGCCCTGACTGCACACGCGCACGCCGTTCATCCAGACGTCGACGTCGTACGGGTCGAACTCGGCGGCGGTCGTGCCGATGGCAGCGAGCACCCGACCCCAGTTGGGGTCGTTGCCGAAGATCGCGGCCTTGAACAGGTTGTTGCGGGCCACCGAGCGGCCGACCTCGACCGCATCCTCCTCGGATGCGGCGTGCACCACTTCGATCGTGATGTCATGGCTCGCGCCCTCGGCGTCGCCCTGCAGCTGGCGGGCGAGGTCGGCGCACACGTCCGCGAGCGCGCCGGCGAACGCGGCGAAGTCGGGAGTAATGCCGGAGGCACCGCTCGCCATGAGCGTGACCTGATCGTTGGTCGACATGCAGCCGTCGGAGTCGAGGCGGTCGAAGGACACGCGGGTCGCGTCGCGCAGCGCGGCGTCGGCCTGCCCTGCGTCGATGACGGCATCGGTCGTGATCACCACGAGCATCGTCGCGAGCCCAGGGGCCAGCATCCCGGCGCCCTTCGCCATGCCGCCGATGCTCCAGCCGTTCCGCGTCACGACGGAGCGCTTCGGCCTCGAGTCGGTCGTCATGATGGCCAGGGATGCCGCCTCCCCGCCGTCCGCGGAGAGCTGGGCGATCCCCTTCTCGGTGCCCTCGAGCACCTTCCCCCGGAACGCCTCGTCGCCCGTGCCGATCAGCCCCGTCGAGCAGATCAGAACGTCGCCGGCGCTCACCCCGAGGAGCTGCCCGGCCTTCTCGGCGGTCTGATGCGTGGTCTGGAACCCGAATGACCCGGTGAAGCAGTTCGCCCCGCCGGAGTTGAGCACGATCGCCTCGACGACGCCGTCCTGCACGGCCTGCTGCGACCAGATGATCGGGTTCGCCTTGGCACGGTTGGAGGTGAAGACGGCGGCGCCGACCTTGAGCGGCCCCCGGTTGACCACGACGGCGACGTCGGGGCTGCCGCTGGACTTGAGCCCGACGGCGACGCCGGCGGCCTCGAAGCCCAGGGGCGCGGTGACGCTCATGGGGCGATTCCGTTCACCGAGAGGGCGCGTTCTTCGGGCAGGCCCAGAGCGATGTTCATCGACTGGATCGCGGCGCCGGCCGTTCCCTTGACGAGGTTGTCGACCGCCGCGACGACGACCACCCGGCCCGCAGCACGGTCGATCGCCAGCCCCATCAGCGCAGTGTTGGCGCCGAGCACGTCCGCCGTCCGGGGGAACTCCCCCGCCGGCAGCAGGTGCACGAACCGCTCGTCGCCGTAGGCCGCCTCCCAGGCACCCCGGATCTCGGCATCCGTCGCACCGTCGACGATGGGCGCCGTGCTGGTTGCCAGGATGCCCCGCGACATGGGGACCAGCACGGGGGTGAAGGAGATCCGGATGCCCTCATCGGCGTGCTCCCGGTCGGAGGACCGGCCCTGCGTCGGAGCATCCGCGCCGGATCCTCCGACCTCCCCGCTGCTCTCCGACCCGCGCGCCGCGGCGAGCGCCTGGCGGATCTCGGGGATGTGCCGGTGCGTGCCGCCGACGGCATACGGGTTCGCACTGCCCAGGATCTCGCTCGCCAGCAGATTCGTCTTGAGGCTCTTGCCGGCACCCGAGGGGCCGACCGCGAGGACCGAGACGATGTCGGACGGATCGATGACTCCGGCCGCCACCCCCGGTGCGAGGCTGAGGCTGACGGTGCTGGCGTTGCAGCCCGGCGCCGCGATGCGCGTCGCGCCCACGAGGCGCTGACGCTGCTTGGCGCCGCCGACGGGCAGCTCGGGCACGCCGTACGTCCACGGGTCGTGGAAGTCGCCCCCGTAGAAGCGGTCCCAGTCGGCGATCGATTCCAGACGATGATCGGCGCCCGCGTCGATGACGAGCGCAGTGTCGGCCAGCGCCTCGGTGTACTGCCCGGACTGGCCGTGCGGGAGCGCGAGGAACACGATGTCGTGCCCGGCCAGCACCTCAGGCGTGGTGTCCTGCAGGGTCAGATGCGCGAGCGAGCGAAGATGCGGCTGATGCTGGATGAGAGGCTGTCCCGCGTTGGAATGCGCGGTCACTGTGCGGATCTCGACGTCGGGATGTGCGGCGAGGATCCGCAGGATCTCACCGCCCGCATAGCCGGATGCGCCGGAGACGGCGACCGAATATGTCATGGATTCCACCTTAGAGTCTGGGGTCGTGGGCTTCACGCGGCGACGCCCACAGCTCCCCGGATCCGAGGTGCGCAGCGTCGCCTAGAGTCGGCGGCCGGCCAGACGTCGGCGCGCGGAAGCGACGCTCGGAACGAGCGAGGCGGAGAAGAGCGCAGCCGAAGGCATGGGGCGACGATAGCCGCAGTGCCGTTGCTCCCGCAAATCAGGCGGGTGACGGCAGCGGGTCACCCGGTGGTGTCACGACCCGAGGTCGGACAGGAGTGCCAGCTCCTCCGCACGCGTGAGCCCCGAGCGCCGCTCGCGGTCGAGTCCTCGCTCGCGTTCGTCGGCGAGCGTCCGCGCGAGCGTCTCGCCGATCGGGCGGATGCCGCCGCCGGCGGCGCGGTAGGCGGCATGCGAGCGCGTCGAATGGCCGGGCATGTCACGCGGCAGCCACAGCGGCAGCGAGCGCGGGCCCATCCAGTACTGCACCTCGTGCCCGGTCAGCCAGTCGTCATCGGCCTCCACCACGGTTCCCGTGTGGCCCGCAGCCGCCGCCGCGAGGGAGAGGACCTCTCCGAGAGGCATCGAGTCGCCGACGGCGTTCGCCGTGCCGGTCCAGCCCTCGGCGCCGATACGAACGAGAAACGCGGTCAGGTCATCGACGTCGATCACCTGGCTCGTGCGGCCCTCGCGGGCCGGCACGAGCACGTCGTCGCCGCCGGCCAGCGCGAACCGCGCCACCCAGTATCCGAAGCGATCGGTCGGGTCGCCCGGGCCGACGATCAGCCCCGGCCGCACGATCGCGGCGCGATCGCCGAGCCCGGCGCGGACGGATGCCTCGGCCGCCGCCTTGGCGCGGGAGTAGTCGTACTCGTCTCCCGGCTCTGCGGGGTCGCTGGTCGGAGCGCTCTCGTCGGCATCCGGCACGTCGCTCCTCGAGTACACCGATACCGAGGAGACGTAGGTCCAGTGGCGGGTGTGCCCGGCGAGCGCGCCGACGGCGGCGGCGACGTGCTCGGGGATCGACGAGATCTCAACGATCTCGTCCCAGTCCCGCTCGGCGACCGCGTCGTAGGCGCCCGTCTCTGCGCGGTCGGCGACGACCAGTTCGGCTCCCTGCGGGGCCGGGCGAGCGCCCCGGGCCAGGCAGGTGACCGAGGCACCGGCATCCATCCACGCGCGGGCGACCCGCGCGCTCAGCCAGCCCGTTCCTCCGAGGATCAGTACGTTCGTCATTCCGCCATCCCACCAGACCGGTACAGCGGAGGGAACCCCGCACCGCCCCCGGCAGAATCCGGCGGGGCGCGAACGCTACTCGCGCAGGGTCGCGCCGTACCGCTCCGCCGCCGCGACGACGCCCGCGAGCTTGGCGTCGGTGGCCTCCGCCGCCGTCAGCGTGCGGTCGGGCGCGCGGAAGCGCAGTGCGAAGGTCAGGCTCTTCGCCCCCTCGGGCACGCCCGCGCCCCGGTAGTCGTCCACGAGGCGGACCGACTCCAGCAGGGCGCCTGCTCCGTCGACGAGCGCCGCACGCACGTCAGCGGCGGGCACATCAGCACCGACCACGAGCGAGAGGTCCTGCGTGGCGGCCGGATAGCCCGACAGCGACGCGGCGACGACCTTGGGCGCGGCCAAGGAGAGCACGAGGTCCAGGTCGAGCTCGGCGACGATCACGCGCCCGGGAAGATCGGCCGCCTCGGCGACGGCCGGCAGCAGCTCGCCCACGTAGCCGACTTCGGTCGAGCCGACCGAGAGCACCCCGGTGCGGCCCGGATGCAGCGCAGCGCGCTCACCCTGGGCGACCTCGACCGTCACGCCGGCCGCCGAGGCGATCGTGCGCACGGCGTCGAGGGCATCCGAGAGCCCGGCCGGAGAAGCCGAGGAACCAGGCTGCTTCGGCGCGATCGAGCCGGCGAGCAGCACCGCGACGAAGCGCCGCTGCGGAGGGATGGAGGCGTCCAGTGCGGCGAGCGTCGCGGCATCCGGGCGCACGGCCAAGGGCGGCACGACATCGGTGCCGTATGTCACACCCGGCCGCGGCAGGAAGACCGTGCCGGACTCGAACAGCGCGAGATCGGTGAAGCCCCGCGCCACATTGCGATGCGCCACCCGGATCAGGTTCGGAATCAGGCTGCGGCGCAGGAACGGAGACTGTCCGTCGAGCGGATTCGCGAGCTTGACGCTCGGCAGGTGCCCGCCCGACGCAGAGCCGTGCAGATCGTTCTGCTCGTCCGTGGTGAACGGGAACGACGGCGTCTCGACATAGCCCGCGGCGGCGAGCGCGTTCGCGACGCGGCGCCGGCCCTGCTGGGCAGGGGTCAGCCCGCGGCCGGACGGCGGGGTGGGCAGCACCGACGGGATGCGGTCGTACCCTTCGATGCGGGCGACCTCTTCGGCGAGCGTCCATTTGTCCGTCAGGTCGGGCCGCCAGGACGGCGGGAAGACCACGAAGTCGCCCTCGCGCTCATGCCCGGCGCCGCCGATCATCTTCAGCGCGCCGACGATCTCGTCGCGGGTGTAGTCCACGCCGATCAGGCCCTCGACGAAGCCGAACGGCAGCTCGATGCCCGGGAACTCATACCGCGTCAGCAGCGCACCGCCTTCGCGGTCGTCGGTGCCGCCCGCGTACGCGACCATCAGCTCGACCGCGCGCTGGGCGGCCACGAACGGGATGTTCGGGTCCACGCCGCGCTCGAACCGACGGGATGCCTCGGACGGGAGCTTGTGCCGGCGCGCGGTGCGGGCGATCGTGACCGGGTCGAACGTCGCGGCCTCGAGCAGGACGTTGCGCGTCGTGTCGGTCATCTCGGTCGTGCCGCCGCCCATGACGCCCGCCAGGCCGATCGGCCCGGACTCGTCGGTGATCAGCAGGTCTTCGACGTCGAGGTCGCGCAGCCTGCCGTCGAGGGTCTGCAGCTTCTCACCCGCGACGGCGCGCCGCACGGTGATGCCGCCGGTGAGCGTGTCGAGGTCGTAGCCGTGCAGCGGCTGACCGAGCTCGAGCATCACGTAGTTCGTGATGTCGATCAGGATGCCGAGCGAGCGGATTCCGGCCAGCGTGAGCCGTGCGACCATCCACGACGGCGTTGGCCGCGTCGGATCGACGTCCCGCACGATCCGGGTCACGAACTCGGACGCACCGATTCGTCCGCGGATCGGGGCGGCGTCCTCGACGACCGAGGTGAAGGCGTCCTTCGTGTGCTGGACCTCACCCCATTCCCGCACGCCCGGATCGCGGAAGTGCGCACCGGTGGCGTGCGAGTACTCGCGCGCCACTCCGCGGATCGACAGCGCATACCCGCGGTCGGGGGTGACGTTGATCTCGACGGCGACGTCGTTCAGGCCCAGCAGCGCGATCGCATCGGTGCCGACCGGCGCGTCGATGCCCAGCTCCACCAGCCGCAGGATGCCGCTGTGCTCTTCGCCGAGGCCGAGCTCCTTGGCCGAGGCGATCATGCCGTCCGAGACATGCCCGTAGGTCTTGCGGGCGGCGATCGGGAAGGGTCCGGGCAGCACGGAGCCGGGCAGGGTGACGGCGACCTTGTCGCCGACGAAGAAGTTGCGTGCGCCGCACACGATGCCGTGCACCGCCGGCCCGCCGTCGGCCGCGGTCTCGCCCTCCGGCGCGACCTGCACCTGGCACCACCGGATCGTCTTGCCGTTGGACTGGGGCTCCTCGACGAACTCCAGCACCTCGCCAACGACGATGGGGCCCTGCAGCTCGAAGCGGTGCACGTCCTCCTCTTCGAACCCGACCCGCACGAGCGCGGCCAGGACGTCCTCGGGAGCGGCATCCGCCGGCACATCGACGTACTCACGCAACCACGACAGCGGGACGCGCATCAGACCACCATCCCGAACTGCTCGCTGAAGCGCACATCGCCCTCGGCCATGTCGCGCATGTCCTGCACGTCGCTGCGGAACATCAGCGTCCGCTCGATCCCCATGCCGAACGCGAATCCGGAGTACTCCTCCGGGTCGATGCCCGCCGCGCGCAGGACGTTCGCGTTGATCATGCCGCAGCCGCCCCACTCGATCCAGCGGGCGCCGCCCGCGAAGGTGGGGTGCCACAGGTCCAGCTCTGCGGACGGCTCGGTGAAGGGGAAGTAATTCGCTCGGAATCGCGTCTTGGCCTCGGGCCCGAACAGCACGCGGGCGGCGTGGTCGAGCGTGCCCTTCAGGTGCGCCATCGTGATGTCCTTGTCCACGACGAGGCCTTCGAACTGCGTGAACACCGGCAGGTGCGTCGCATCGAATTCGTCGGTGCGGTAGACGCGACCGGGGCACAGCACGTAGACCGGGAGATCGCGCTCGAGCAGGGAGCGCACCTGCACCGGGCTCGTGTGGGTGCGCATCACGAGGTGGCGGTCCACCGGATCGACGAAGAACGTGTCCTGCATCTGGCGCGCGGGGTGATCGACGTCGAAGTTGAGCGCGTCGAAGTTGTACCACTCGTGCTCGAGCTCCGGCCCCTCGGCGATCTCCCACCCCATGCCCACGAAGATGTCGGCGACCTGCTCCTGCAGGAGCGAGATGGGATGCCGCGCCCCCACGCGTGCGCGGGAGGCGAGCGCCGTGACGTCGATGCGCTCGGCCTCGAGCCGCGCGGCGGTCTCGGCGAGCGCGACCTGCTCCTCGCGGGCGGCGAGCGCCTGGTTGACCCGGGCCCGGGCCTGACCGACGAGCTTGCCGAACTCGGCTTTGCGCTCCGGCGCGACATCCCGCAGCCGAGCGTTCAGCTTCGCCAGCGGCGATCCCTCTGCGGTGTGCGCGGCGCGCGCGGCCTTGAGGCCGGCGGTGTCGGCGGCGGCATCGATGGCGTCGAGCGCTGCCTGGACGGCGGCATCCACCGCCTCCGGCGTGATCGCAGACGGGGCGTTCTCGGGTGAGTCAGACACGAGAGACGAGTCTACCGACGGCGGATGCTGCCGCTTCCCGCTGCGGAACGGGTCAGCCCTCGTCGCGCTGCGCGACGATGAGCTCGGTGTCCGTCGCCGGCGCTTCGGTCGCACCGACGACCACCGTGGTCCGCGGCGAGCTGCGCAGGCGCTTCTCCACGATGCTCGCCACCCACGACAGCAGCAGGCACAGCGAGATGTAGATGGCACCGGCCACGATCGCGGCCTGGATCAGCGGGGAGTCCAGAGTCGCGGAAGAGCCGAGGTCCTTGGCGTACTTGAGCAGCTCCGGGTAGGTGATGATGAACCCGAGCGCGGTGTCCTTCAGCGTCACGACCAGCTGGGCGATGATCACCGGGAGCATGGCACGGATCGCCTGCGGAAGCAGAACCAGGCGCATGACGCCGCTCTTGCTCAAGCCGATCGCGTATCCGGCCTCACCCTGACCGCGCGGAAGCGACTCGACGCCGGCACGGATGACCTCTGCCAGGACGGACCCGTTGTAGACGATCAGAGCGATGACCACCGCGAAGTAGGCGCCCATCTTGATGCCGATCACGGGGAGCCCGTAGTACAGCAGGAGCATCAGCACCAGCACCGGAACCGCGCGGAAGACCTCGATGACCGCGGTCACGGGGATGCGCACCCACCGGTGGTCGGACAGGCGGCCGATCGCCAGGATGAATCCGAGCACGAGCGCGCCGACGGCGGCAGAGGCGAACGCCGCGAGGGTGCGCAGCGTGGCGAGGCCGAACTGCTCCCACACGCGCGTGTAGGTGAACGCGGACCACTTCGAAGCCGAGAACTGCCCCGTGACGGCGAACCGCCAGATGACGAAGCCGAGGATCGCGAGGACCACCAGCACGGTCACGGCGCCGAGGACGCGGTTGCGCGCGATCGCGCGGGGACCGGGGACGTCGTAGAGCACGGAAGTCATCGCGCGACCCTCCACTTCTTCTCCAGGGCACGTTGCAGGGCGGCCAGCAGCAGGACCAGCACCACGAAGACCACCATCACCCACAGCAGGACGACGAGCTGGTTCTCACCGTTCTCGCTCATCTCGGCGCGGATGTTGCCGAGGTTGACCACCGAGAAGCCGGCGGCGACCGTCGTGTTCTTGAGCAGGGCGATGAAGACGCTCATCATGGGCGGGATCACCGAGCGGGCGGCCTGGGGCAGCACGACGGTTCCCATCACCTGACCGAACGTCAGTCCGAGCGCTCGAGCGGCCTCAGCCTGCCCTACGGGAACCGTGTTGATGCCCGAGCGGATCGTCTCGGCGACGTAGGTGGCGGTGTAGATGCCCAGGGCCCACACCGCGAGCACCAGGAAGTTCACCCGGAAATCGACCAGCAGCGGGATGCCGAAGGCGAAGAAGAAGAAGATCAGCGTGAGCGGGGTGTTGCGGATCGTGTTGACGTACACGGTGCCCACGGTGCGTGCGATGGGGATGGGTGAGACGCGCATGGCGCCGATGATCAGCCCGAGCACGATCGCGATCACGCCGCCGCCGACGAACAGCACGAGCGTGCCCACGAGCGCCTCCACCCACAGATCCGGGTAATCGGTGATCACGTTCACGCGCGGGTGCTCCTTGTTCGTCGTCGGGGAGGGACTGCGGGGTGGCGGCATCCGCGAGGGGATGCCGCCACCCTCGGATCAGTCGACGGTCGGCTGCTCGACCTCGATGCCCGAGGCGCCGAGGTTCTTCTCGAAGATGGCCGTCCAGATGTCGCCGCCATCGGTGAACATCTCGTTCACGAAGTCGACGAACGCGGTGTCGCCCTTCTGGATGCCGACGCCGTAGCGCTCTTCGCTGAAGGTGTCTCCGACGACCTTGAGGTTGTCGGGGTCCTGAGCGGCATAGCCGATGAGGATCGCCTGGTCGGTGGTGATCGCGTCCACCTGGCCGGACTTGAGCTGCTCGACGCACTGCGAGTACGTGTCGAATTCGACGGTGGCCGCTTCGGGGTGCTCGTCCTTGATGCGCTGGATCGAGGTCGACCCGGTCGCGGAGCACACGGTGGTGCCCTCGAGCGTGTCGACGCCGGTGATGTCCTCGTTGTCGGCAGCGACCAGCAGACCCTGACCGGTGATGAAGTACGGGCCGGCGAAGTCGATCTGCTCCTTGCGCTTGTCGGTGATGGAGTAGGTGCCGACGTAGTAGTCGATGTCGCCGTTCACCAGCGCCTGCTCGCGGTTGGCCGACGGGATCGCGGTGAACTCGATGTCCTCCTCGTCGTAGCCGAGCGACGCGGCGATCCACCGGGCGATGTCGACGTCGAAGCCGGTGCGCTCACCGGTGGCCTGATCGAGGTAGCCCAGTCCGGGCTGATCCTCTTTCACGCCGACGCGGACTTTGCCGTTCTCCGTGATCGTGTCGAACGTCGGGCTTCCTTCGAGCGAGACGTCCGTAGCCACTTCGAACCAGGCGCCGTCCTCCTCGGTGGTCGCTTCGGTGGGATCGGCGGCGCCCGGCGTGCCGCTGTTGCATCCGGTCAGGGCCAGCAGGGCGGCCGCGGCGAGGCCGATGCCGGCCAGGATTCGTGGTTTGCGCATTGCATCCTCCTTGTGTTTCGTATTCGTTCGTACGTTTCGTATCCGACGTTCGGGTCGTGCGGTACTGCGTTATTGCTGTGCTGGTTCGTGGTGCTCAGTGCGTGATGAGCTTGGAGAGGAAGTCCTTCGCCCGGTCGGTCTTCGGGTGCTCGAAGAAGTCCTCGGGCTTCTGGTCTTCGAGGATCTGGCCGTCGGACATGAAGACCACCCGGTCGGCGGCCTTGCGGGCGAAGCCCATCTCGTGGGTCACGACGATCATCGTCATCCCGTCCTGGGCCAGACCGACCATCACGTCGAGGACCTCGTTGATCATCTCGGGGTCGAGCGCCGACGTGGGCTCGTCGAAGAGCATCACCTTCGGGTTCATCGCCAGGGCCCGGGCGATCGCCACGCGCTGCTGCTGCCCGCCGCTGAGCTGCGCGGGCAGCTTGGACGCCTGGTGCCCGACTCCGACGCGGTCGAGCAGCACCTTCGCTTCGCGCTCGGCATCCGCCTTCTTCATCTTGCGGACCTTGAGGGGGCCGAGCGTGACGTTCTCGAGGATCGTCAGGTGGGCGAAGAGGTTGAAGGACTGGAAGACCATGCCGACATCGGCGCGCAGGGCGGCCAGGCCCTTCCCCTCCTTCGGAAGCTCCTTGCCGTCGATCGCGATCGTGCCGGACGTGATCGTCTCGAGGCGGTTGATCGTGCGGCACAGGGTCGACTTGCCCGAGCCGGACGGCCCGATGACCACGACGACCTCCCCGCGGTGGACCGTCAGATCGATGTCCTTCAGCGCCTGGAAGTCGCCGTAGTGCTTCTGCACGTCGGTGATCACCACGAGCGGCTGGCCGCGGCGCACATCGATGTTGGACGTCTTCGGCGCCGGCGAGGAGGGGGTGCTCATGACGTCACCCTATGCGGGCGCTATGCCCGAGACGAGGTGTTGACGCCGAGCTTTACCGGACTGTAACCGGCCGGGTTCCCCTACGACGCGGAGCCGGAGCGCTGCGCGAACGCCGTTTCGTACAGGCACACGCTGGCGGCCGTCGCGAGATTCAACGACTCGGCGCTCCCGTAGATCGGCAGGCGCAGCGACAGGTCCGCCAACGCGAGCGCTTCGTCCTCGAGGCCGCGTGCCTCATTGCCGAAGAGCCATGCGGTGGGCTCCGCCAGCAGCGCCCGTGCGGCGAGGAAGTCGTCTCCCCCGACATCGGCGGCGACCACCCGGACGCCCGCGGCGTGGGCTCGCTCGACAGCCGTGGCCAACTCGACTCCGACCGCGATCGGAAGGTGGAAGAGCGATCCGGTCGTCGCGCGGACCACCTTCGGGTTGTACGGATCGACCGTGCGCCCGGTGAGGATCACCGCGTCGGCGCCGGCGGCATCGGCGGCGCGGATGATGGTGCCGAGATTTCCGGGATCGCGCACCTCCTCGCAGATCGCTACGAGGCGGGGGGATGCCGCGAACACATCCCGCACCGATGTCGGCGTCTGCCGCGCGACCGCGACGATCCCCTGCGGGGTCACGGTGTCGGCCATCGCATCGAGCACGCCCTCGGTCGTGAAGACCACCTCGATGCCGGCATCCCTCGCCGCGTCGCGCAGGTCCGGGTGCCGTTCGAGCGCGGAGGGGGTGGCGAACACCTCCAGAACCGTGTCGGGACGGTACGCGAGAGCCTCGCGAGCCGCTTGCGGTCCCTCGAGCAGGAACAGTCCGGTCTCCTGTCGGGCGCTGCGCTTGGTCAGCTTCGCGACAGCGCGAACGCGGGGCGAGCGCGGGTTCTCGAGCACGCCTTCAGCATACGGCTCGACTCCGGTGCGCACGCGAAAGGGCGCCCTCCGTGCGGAGGGCGCCCTTCGGTGGTGCGAGGTGACTACGCGTTCTTGGGCGCGTTCACGTTCTCGGGCAGCGCGGCCTTGGCCGTCGCGACGAGCGAGGCGAACGTCGCCGGCTCGTTGACCGCGAGCTCGGCGAGCATGCGACGGTCGACCTGGACGCCGGCAAGACCCAGGCCCTGGATCAGACGGTTGTACGTGAGGCCGTTCTGGCGGCTCGCAGCGTTGATGCGCTGGATCCACAGGCGACGGAAATCGCCCTTGCGCTTGCGACGGTCGCGGTACGCGTAGACGAGCGAGTGGGTGACCTGCTCCTTCGCCTTGCGGTACAGGCGCGAACGCTGACCCCGGTAACCGGAGGCGCGCTCGAGGATGACGCGACGCTTCTTGTGGGCGTTTACTGCCCGCTTGACTCTAGCCATTTCTCAGTTTTCCTAACGTGATTCGACGCGCGCTCAGCGGCCGAGAAGCTTCTTGGCCTGCTTGACGTCGGCCGGGGACAGCACCTGGTCCTGGTTCAGGCGACGCGTGCGCTTGCTGGCCTTGCCCTCGAGGTTGTGGCGCATGCCGGCCTGCTGCTTCATCAGCTTTCCGCTGCCGGTGATTTTGAACCGCTTCTTGGCACCCGAGTGGGTCTTCTGCTTCGGCATCTCTTGTTCCTTCGTCTGTCGCCCGGGACGGGCTTCGTGGTGTTTCCCGCGTGGCGGGAGTCTGGGGGGCTACTCGGCGGGAGCCGGAGCCGAATCCTCGGTGACCGGACCGCCGTGAGCGGCGGAACGCGCCGCCTCCTTGTTCGCAGCACGCTGGGCGTTCTGCTCGGTCTTCACCTCGGACTTGTTCTTGTGGGGCGCCACGACCATGACCATGTTGCGTCCGTCGATCGTGGGGTTGGACTCCACGGTTCCGAACTCGGCCACATCCTCCGCGAACTTGCGGAGCAGGCGCACACCCTGCTCGGGACGCGACTGCTCGCGGCCGCGGAACAGGATCATGGCCTTGACCTTGTCGCCCGCCTTGAGGAAGCCCTCGGCGCGCTTGAGCTTGGTCGTGTAGTCGTGAGCCTCGATCTTGAGACGGAAACGGACCTCTTTGAGGATCGTGTTCGCCTGGTTGCGCCGGGCCTCCTTGGCCTTCTGCGCTGCTTCGTACTTGAACTTCCCGTAGTCCATGATCTTGACGACGGGCGGCTTCGAGTTGGGAGCCACCTCGACAAGGTCGAGATCGGCATCCTGCGCCAGACGCAGGGCAACCTCGATGCGTACGACGCCGACCTGCTCTCCGTTCGGGCCCACGAGGCGGACCTCGGGCACGCGGATGCGGTCATTGGTGCGGGGATCGCTGATGCGGAACTCCTCTTCGTGCGGGTTACGGCCACCGCGAGGCGAGTGCATCGCGGGCGGAAGAGAGACTCGATTCCACCCGCACGACGCGTGAGCGTCGGCTTCCGCACCCGGAACCATCCGCACGACCGTGGTCTGCTGCGGCGGCACGACCTCGCCCGGGATCGGACGAGGCGGAGTGCATGACCCGGTAGCCTGGAGCGGCAAGCGCGGGTGGGATGTGAATCCTCTTTCGTTCCGGAGCACAACGCTCCGGAGCCCGCGCAAGTCTAGCAGAGAGTGACACGTGGACACGATTCCGAACCCCGACGATGATCTGGCCGCCGGTCGCCTCGTGCAGGATGCCGAGCGTCAGGCTCGCTGGGAGGCTCAGGAGCGCGCGGCCACGGCGGCCACGCGCGACATCGCGGACGTGCCCGCCGTCGAGGTCATCACGACCGCCTCGGTGCACCTGATGAGCGCGGCGGCGGTCAAGGTCGGCCTCGCCGACAACCCGTCCGCGCAGACCGACCTCGACGAGGCGCGCAAGCTCATCAACGCGCTGGCCGGACTGATCACCGCCGGCGCTCCCGAGATCAGCGACATGCACGCCCGGTCGCTCCGCGACGGACTGCGCTCGCTCCAGCTGGCCTTCCGAGAGGCATCCGTCATCCCCGACCCCATCGGCAAGGGGCCCGGCGAGAAGTGGACCGGACCGGTCAACTAGTCCCGGATTCCGACGGCCGCGGCGCCGCGAGCGACGGCGTCGATCGTCCGGCGCACCGCCTCGGCGTCCGTGCCCCGGTTGCTGACCGCGAAGCGCACCACGGCCCGCCCGCGCCAGGTCGACGACGAGGCCCAGACCGTGCCCTCCGCCCGAAGCCACTCCCCGAGGGCGATCGTGTCGGCATCCCTCGCCGAGGCGAGACACACCTGCGTGAAGACCACGTCGTTGAGCACCTCCACACCCGGGATGCCGCGGAATCCTTCGGCCAGAGCCACTGCGGAATCGACGAGCCCATCGACGAGCGCGACGACACCGCGGTGGCCGAGCGAGCGCAGCGCGGCCCACACCGGCACGCCGCGGGCGCGACGCGAGAGCTCCGGCACGTGGTCGTAGGGGTCCGCGATGGTGGCGACCGCGGGCAGGTACTCGGCGTGCGCCCCGAGCGAGGCCGACATCGCCGCTTCGTCCCGCACGATCACGACTCCGCAGTCGTAGGGCACGTTGAGGGTCTTGTGGGCGTCGGTCGCCCACGAGTCGGCGCGTTCGGCGCCCTGGAACAGGTGTCGAAGGCGAGGGGATGCCGCGGCCCACAGCCCGAACGCGCCGTCGACGTGCACCCACGCTCCGTGCAGGTGCGCGACGTCGATGGCGGCGCCGAAGTCGTCGAACGCGCCGGAGTGCACGTCGCCCGCCTGCAGCGCGACGATCGCCGGCCCCTGGTGCCCGTCGAGCGCGGCGGCCAGAGCGTCGACGTCGATGCGACCCTGCTCGTCCGCACCGACCGTGCGCGGCGAACCGAGTCCGGAGATCCGCCCGCCGAGCACGACGGAGGTGTGCACGGCTCCCCCGGCGAGGAACAGGATCGGCGGCCCGCCCTGGATCCCGTCTGCCGCGTCGTGCCCGTGGTCGCGCAGCACGGTGTCGCGGGCGACGAGCAGCGCCGAGAGGTTGGCGCTGGTCGCACCCGTCACGAACCCGACGCCGCTGTCGCCGGGAAGGCCGAACAGCTTCAGCAGCCAGTGCGCGGCGACCTCCTCCACGGCGGCGGTCGCCGGGGTGGGCTGGCGCGAACCGGTGTTCTGGTCCCACGCGGAGACGAGCCAGTCCGCGGCGAGCGCCGCGGGATACGCGCCGCCGATCACGAAGCCGTAGAAGCGGGAGGAGCCCATCGCCATCAGCCCGGGCCCGGCGGCCTCGGCGAGCTCGTCGATGACGCCCGCGGGGTCCAAGCCCTCGTCGGGGAGGTTCGGCACCAGCCGGGCGAGGATCGCCTCCGCGTCCAGCTCGGGTCGGATCGGACGCTCCTGGACCGAGTCGAGCCACTCCTGCGCGTGCCGGTGCGCGGCATCCAGCGCCCGTCCGTACTCGCCCGGATCCGCCGTATGCGCCGCTCCGCCGATCATCGGTCACCTCCGCCCTGCCGATCATGCGCCGCTCGCGGCGGCGCCGCAAGAGCGTCCTCCCCCCGCGAGACGGTTCCTGCGTCGCCGAAAAGGTGCCTCGCTCGCCGAGAAGGTGCACCTTCTCGGTGCGGCGCACACCCCCTCGGCGGCGCATGCACCACCTCGGGTGAGGGTCAGGCGCGGACGAGCTTGACCGTGAGCGAATCGACCAGCACCGCGATCCGGTGATCGGCCGCCCATCGCGTCGCGAGACGCCCCAGCACCGCATCCAGCTCGGACTGCTCGAGGCCGTGCATCAGCTCCAGGCGCACGATCAGCTCGGGACCCCGCAGGCGTCCGGTCGGGTCGCCGGGCTCGACCGCGAGGTCGATCACCGCCAGCTCGCCGCCGATGCTCTCCTGCAGGCCGGCGAACACCTCGGGCGAGGCGAAGCTGGGCTCCCACGGCACGCCCTGCGCGATTGCCCAGACGGCAGGGCGACGCAGGACGAACTCGGTCTGCGAGCCCGGGTCGATCACGATCAGGTCGGTGTCGTCGGCGGAGGCGGCGACGGCGGTGCGCACGCCGTCGGCCGGCACGGGACGCGCGGCGGCATCCCAGCGGCTCATCGCGCCGACCGAGGTGAACACCGGCAGCACGGTACGTCCGTCCGGGGCGGCGACCGTGACGATGGACAGCTCCTGCGTCTTGTCGACGACCAGCCCGTGCGCCCCCACGCCGTGATCGCCCTTCGCGGCGACGAGCGGGATCAGCAGGCGGGCGGCGCGGTACGCCTCGACGACCGCCACCTCGTCACCCGACCTGTCGCGGAACGCGTCGAGCGCGGACAGCAGGGCGGGGTCGGCCGACCCGTCGTCATCGGTGTGCCGGTTCGATTCGAAGCGGCGGCCCTCCCACGGCACCCCGGCCGAGTCGGCGCTGTGCTCGTGCGGATCAGTGTCCGGCGACATCCAGCGCCTCGGCCAGGGTGAACGCCCGGGCGTACAGGGCCTTGCCGACGATCGCGCCCTCGACACCGATCGGTACGAGGTCGCGCAGGGCGGAGATGTCGTCCAGGCTCGATACGCCGCCCGAGGCGATCACGGGCTTGGTCGTGCGTGAGGTGATCTGGCGCAGGAGGTCGAGGTTCGGACCCTTCAGCGTGCCGTCCTTCGTGACGTCGGTCACGACGTAGCGGGAGCATCCGGCCGCTTCCAGTCGGTCCAGCACCGTCCAGAGGTCGCCGCCCTCCTGGGTCCAGCCGCGCGCCGCGAGCGTCGTGCCCCGCACGTCGAGCCCGACGGCGATCACGTCGCCGTAGCGCCCGATGACGTCCGCAGCCCACTCCGGGTTCTCCAGTGCCGCCGTGCCGAGGTTGATGCGCGCCGCGCCGCTTTCCAGCGCCGCCTCCAGGCTGCGATCGTCCCGGATGCCGCCGGACACCTCCACCTGCACGCCCTTGACCTGCCTGATCACCTTGCGGATGATCGCGGCGTTGCTGCCGCGGCCGAAGGCGGCGTCGAGGTCGACGAGGTGGATCCAGTCGGCACCCTGCTTGGTCCACTCCATCGCGGCATCCACGGGATCGCCGTAGTTGGTCTCGGTGCCGGCCTCGCCCTGCGTGAGGCGGACGGCCTTGCCGTCGGCGACGTCGACGGCGGGCAGCAGGATCAACTCAGGCGTTGAGGCGAAATCGTTCATGGCTCCTCGTGCGGGACGATGCGGAGGCGAGGCGCTCCGGCAGACGGCACGAGTTCAGAGGGTAGCCCCGCCGAGGCCGTCGATCCAATTGGCGAGAAGCCGGATGCCGGCATCCCCCGATTTCTCCGGGTGGAACTGCGTCGCCGACAGTGGTCCGTTCTCCACTGCTGCCAGGAACGGCCGGCCGTACGAGCACCACGTCAGCGCGGGCGGCGGGAACGGCGGCTGGACGTCCAGGAGCCACTGCTGGGCGGCGAAGGAGTGCACGAAGTAGAAGCGCTCGTCCTCGATGCCGCGGAAGAGTCGCGACCCCTCGCCGGCCTCGACGGTGTTCCAGCCCATGTGGGGAAGGACGGGCGCGTCCAGCTCGGTCACGACTCCGGGCCACTCCCCCATGCCCTCGGTGTCCACACCGCGCTCGACTCCCCGGTCGAACAGCACCTGCATGCCGACGCAGATGCCGAGCACGGGCCGTCCGCCGGCCAGGCGCCGGTCGATGATCTCGTCGCCGCGGCTGGCGCGGAGGGCCTCCATGACCGCACGGAACGCACCGACGCCGGGGACGACGAGGCCCCGGGCGTCGTCGATCAGACCCCGATCGGCGGTGAGCCGGGCGTCGGCGCCCGCGGCAGCCAGCGCCTTGACCGCGGAGTGGACGTTGCCCGAGCCGTAGTCCAGGACCGCGACGAGGGGCCGTTCGCTCACAGCGCCCCCTTCGTGCTGGGGACGCCCTCCACGAGGGGGTCGAACGCCTTCGCCTGGCGGAAGGCACGGGCGAACGCCTTGTACTCGGCTTCGGCGATGTGGTGCGGATCACGACCGGCCAGGACAGTGACGTGCACGGTGAGCCCGGCGTGGAACGCGATCGCCTCGAACGTGTGCCGCACGAGCGAACCGGTGAAGTGCCCGCCGATCAGGTGCAGCTCGAAGCCGGCGGGCTCGCCGGTGTGCACCAGGTAGGGGCGGCCGCTGATGTCGACGACAGCCTGCGCCAGCGCCTCGTCGAGCGGCACGAGCGCGTCGCCGTAGCGCGAGATGCCGGTCTTGTCGCCGAGCGCCTCGCGGATCGCCTGCCCGAGGACGATCGCGACGTCTTCGACCGTGTGGTGCGCGTCGATGTCGGTGTCGCCGGACGCGCGGACGGTCAGGTCGGTCAGCGAGTGCTTCGCGAAGGCGGTCAGCAGGTGGTCGAAGAACGGCACGGTCGTATCGATGTGGCTGCGGCCGGATCCGTCGAGGTCGAGTTCGAGCTCGACGGTCGATTCGCTCGTGGAGCGGCGCAGCGCAGCCGTACGAGTGGGTCCGGGGCGGCTCATGACGCCGAGTCTAGCGAGGCGAGGGCATCGAGGAACGCGGTCGTCTCGGCCTCGGTGCCGGCCGTCACGCGCAGATGCTGGGGGATGCCGACATCCCGGATCAGGACGCCCTTGTCGTACAGCGCCTGCCACGTCGCCGCCGATTCGTGCACCCCCCCGAACAGCACGAAGTTGGTCCAGGACTCGTACGGGTGGTACCCGATGGCCTCGAGGGTGGCGGAGATCCGGTCGCGCTGGCCGACGATCTCGTCGACCATCGCGAGCATGGTCGGGGCGTGACGCAGTGCGGCGGAGGCCGCAGCCTGGGTGAGGGAGCTCAGGTGGTACGGCAGGCGCACCAGGCGCAGCGCGTCGATGAGCGCCGCATCCGCCGCAAGGTAGCCCACGCGCGCCCCGGCGAAGGCGAACGCCTTGCTCATCGTGCGCGAGACCACGAGGCGCGCGCGCCCGGGCAGCAGCGTCAGCGCCGACCCGGAATCCCGCGGGGCGAACTCCTGGTACGCCTCGTCGACGACGACGATCCCGCCGGTCGCGTCGTAGACGGCTTCGATGACGTCGAGGGTCATCGGCGTGCCGGTGGGGTTGTTCGGCGCGCAGAGGAAGACGACGTCGGGCGCGGCCTCGGCGACCTGCCGGGCGGCATCCTGAGCGTCGACGGAGAAGTCGGCGCCGCGCGTGCCGGCGATCCAGCCGGCTCCGGTCGCGCGTGTGAGCAGCGGGTACATCGAGTACGTGGGCGCGAAGCCGAATGCCGTGCGTCCCGGACCGGCGAACGCCTGCAGCACGTGCTGCAGCACCTCATTGGACCCGTTGGCGGCCCAGATCTGGTCGGCGGTGAGACCGTACCCGAGGTAATCGGCGAAGCCCTCCCGCAGCTGGGTGAACTCCCGGTCCGGGTACCTGTTCACGTCGCGCAGCGCCAGGGCGACGGCATCCAGGATGTCGTCGGCGATCTCCTGCGGAACCGGATGGGTGTTCTCGTTCACGTTGAGCGCGACCGGCAGGGCGGCCTGCGGTGCGCCGTACGGCGTCATGCCGCGCAGGTGGTCACGTATCGGGAGGTCGTCGAGGCGGGTGCTCACCCCTCCCATGGTACGGCGAGCAGATGTGCGCTCAGGGCGCGGGTGCGTACTCGCCCGGGATCGACAGCTGCTGCCCGGCGGAGACCGTCACGCCATCCAGCGCGTTGAGGCGGACGATCGCATCGACGACGTCGCGCGGGTCGGCGCCGGGAGCAACGCGCTCGGCGATCGACCACAGCGACTCCCCCGCCGACACGGTGAGCGTGGCGAAGGATCCGCTCGAAGCGCCGAGGTCGCGGGACGCGAGGGCGCTTCCGCCGCTGATCACGGCGAGGCTGAGTGCGACGACGGCCGGGAGGGCGGCGATCGACGCGAGCAGGCGGCGGCCGCGCACGGTGAGCCGCAGACGCGTCGCTCGCGGTGCGGAGATGCTGATCGCTGTCATGTCGTCCTCCTGAAAAGGGAAGAGATTCGCATCCGCAGCTCGGCCGGGAGCCGGGGATGCGAATCTGTCTTCCGAATGTATCTTCGACGTTCTAAGATGTCAAATGCCGCTGATCCGCCCCGTCCTTCGAACGCGACACGCGGAGGCGATGCGGAGAAGCGGGACCGGAACCGGATACGGTTTCGATGAGAACACCCCATCACGGGCCTCCGACATTCGAAGACCGATGCCCCGATCGGGCGAGACAGGAGCGGGAATCATGAGCGATGCGAACGGACGCGAGAAGCCGCAGACGCGCCGGCGCAAGAGCCTGAGCGACAAGCAGCTCGCGATCCTCGAGGTCATCCAGCGCTCGATCGCCCGGCACGGCTACCCGCCGAGCATGCGCGAGATCGGCGACGCGGTCGACCTCAAGTCGCTTTCGAGCGTGACGCACCAGCTGAACCAGCTGGAGCTGAGCGGATACCTGCGGCGGGATGCCGGCAAGACGCGCGCCATGGAGGTGCTGATCGATCTGCCCGGCATGTCGACCGAGAACCCGGCCGACACCGCGCCGAGCGTCGGCGACGCGGCGATGGTGCCGCTCGTGGGCCGGATCGCCGCCGGTGTGCCGATCACGGCCGAGCAGCAGGTCGAGGAGATCTTCCCGCTGCCCCGTCAGCTCGTCGGCAAAGGCGACCTGTTCATGCTCAAGGTGTCGGGCGACTCCATGATCGACGCCGCGATCTGCGACGGCGACTGGGTGGTCGTGCGCCAGCAGCAGACCGCCGAGAACGGCGACATCGTCGCGGCGATGCTGAACGAAGAGGCGACGGTGAAGACGTTCCGCCAGCGGGATGGCCACACGTGGCTGCTGCCCCGCAACTCGGCGTTCGAGCCGATCCTCGGCGATGACGCCGTGGTGCTCGGCAAGATCGTCGCCGTGCTGCGCGCCGTCTGACGCACCCGCTCGCACGGGCCGGCACTCGGGCGAGAATCACCCGATACGGGTGGGATGCCGACAGGTCATCTGCGCCATGATGAGGGCATCCGCTCCAAGGAGGCCTCATGTCCGCCATCGCCGACGACGACCTGCACGCTGAACTGGCGGCGCTGCGCGCCGAGAACGAGAAGCTCCGGGCCGGCGGAACCGCCGATCCGTCGACCGCGCCACCGCGTCGCTCGAGCGGCCGCTGGCGAGCCGTCGTCTCCGCGATCTTCATCGTCGTCGCCGCGATCCTCGTGCCCGTCTCGATCGTGAGCGCGTGGGCGCGGGTCGAACTGATCGACGAGGACGCCTTCGTCAGCACCCTCGCACCCCTCGCCGGCAACACCGCGGTCCAGGGCATGATCATCGACGAGACGATGAGCGGGATCAACGCGCAGGTCGACTTCGATCAGATCACCGCGAACGTCTTCGACGGCATCGCCGGCCTCGGTCTTCCGCCGCGCGCCGCACAGGCACTGGGCCTGCTGCAGGCACCCGCCGCCGACGGGCTCGAAAGCCTGGTGTCGCAGACGGTCACCCGGGTCGTGCAGTCCGAGGCCTTCGTCGAGGTGTGGGCCACGGCGACGCGAGCGGCGCACCGGGCGCTGACCACTGCCGCCACCGCTGACGGCGGCGGACTCGTGGTCAAGACGGACGAGGGCGTCGGCATCCAGCTCGGCGCTGTCGTCGAACGCGTCAAGCAGAACCTCGTCGATCGCGGCGTCGGAGTCGCACAGCTCATCCCCACCATCGACAAGGTGGTCATCATCGGCAAGGGCGACAACCTCGCCGCCATCCGCACGGGGTACGCCGTCGTCTCGGCGATGGGCCTGTGGCTGCCGGTCATCACCCTGGCGCTGTTCGGGCTCGGCATCCTCATCGCACGCCGCCGCAGCACGGCGATCCTCGGCACGGGTGTCGGTCTGGCGGTCGGCGCCGGGACACTCGCGGCGGGCCTGTCGATCGGCCTGGCCGCGATCGGGATCGTCGCCGGGGACCTCGACCTCTCCCCCGCGGCGCTCGAGGCGATCTATCAGCAGATCGTCGGCGCCACGCGTCAGACCGCGCTCGTGGTCATGCTGCTGGGCATCCTCGTCGCCGTCATCGGCTGGCTGATCGGCGGATCGCGGCCCGCACGCTCGGTGCGAGCCGCCACCGAGGGCGTGAACGATTCCGCGCGGGCGCAGCTCGCTGAGCGCGGGCTGGACACCGGTGCCTTCGGGGCCTGGCTCGGCCGCAACCGCGTGCTGGTGCGCACCGGCATCGCCGTGCTGGCCGTGCTGTGGCTGTTCGCCATGCGGCCGCTGTCGCTCGGCGACATCGTCCTCGTGCTGATCACCGCGCTGCTGGTGGGCTGGATCCTGGAGCTTCTCCAGCGCCGTGACGACGCACCCGTTCCGGTCATACCGGCAGACGACGCCGACACGGTGGTCCTCATGGACGACGCCGGCCCCGAGGCGGGCCCGGACGCGACGGAGACGGCCGTGCTGGTCGACCCCGCCGGTCTGGATGTCCAACCTGCGACCGTGGCCCCACGCCCGGCATCCACCGTCAAGAAGACGCCGAAACGGTGATGCCGCTCCTCTCCCGGATGCGGCGGGCGGCTTTGAAGAGACTCTGCAGCGCCGCAACGGTCTCGGGGTAGCCGCGACCGGCGCAATACGGTGGAGGACATGACGCAGACACGCCCGTACGGGTCCTGGCCCTCACCGCTCACGGCGGCGCAGGTGACGGCTGCGACGCCGCGCATCGACGGCGCCCGGTTCGTTGCGGACGACATCTGGTGGGGTGAGAGCGTCCCCGACCAGGGTGGGCGCAGCACCGTGCGGCGCAAGGATGCCGACGGCGCGGTGATCGACGTGCTTCCGGAGCCGTGGAGCGCCCGTTCGCGCGTGCACGAGTACGGCGGAGGAGCGTGGACCACGACGGACCGCGGTGTCCTGCTCTTCGTCGAGAAGACCGATCAGCGCGTATGGGCGATGGAGGCGGGCGCGGAACCGGTCGCGCTGACGCCCGCCGATCGCGGAATGCGGTTCGGCGGCCTCACCTGGCAGGGCGGCGGACTGCTGGCGGTCAGCGAGACGCACGACGGGACTGCGGTGCCGTCCCGCGCCATCGTGCACATCGCCCTCGACGGCTCGGGGGTCACCGAGATGGTCGCCGGCAGCGACTTCCTCGCCCACCCCGCGCTCTCACCCAGCGGCCGGCACCTCGCGTGGATCGCGTGGGATCATCCCGACATGCCCTGGGACCGGGCTCAGCTGCGCGTGGGGCGCGTCGAGGCGGGCCGGGTGAGCGAATGGTCGACGGTCGCCGGCGAGACCAGCGCTCCGCTGCAGCCGGTGTGGGCGGACGATGACACTCTGCTGTTCGCGGATGATCCGACGGGGCGCTGGAACGTGTGGCGCGAGCACCTGTCCGCAGATCTCGCCCGCCACCCTGTCGCCCCCGCGGATGCGGACACCGGCGGCCCGCTGTGGGTCCTCGGCACTCGCTGGTTCGGCGCACTCGCGGACGGTCGCATCGTGGCGGTGCGCACGAACGGCGATGACGAACTCGTCCTGATCGGGACGGACGGTACGGTGACGCCGCTGCCCGCGCCGCTCACGTCGGAGGTGTCGATCGAGGACGTCCGCGGCACGCGCGTGCTGGTGTCGGGTGCGTCGGCCGACGCGCCGAGTGCGCTCTGGGCCATCGATGTGGACCGGCCGGCCGAGGCCGAGCTCGTCCATGGCGGCGCGCCGGACTGGGGTGGCGAATGGATGCCGCGCCCTCGTGCAGTGACGTTCGACGGCCCGACCGGCCCGGTGCACGCCTTCGACTATCCGCCCGCGAACCCGCACGTCCGTGCCGCCGAGGACGAGCGTCCGCCGTATGTCGTGCTCGTGCACGGCGGGCCGACCTCGCATCGCGGTGGCGCCGCATCCGGACGCGTCGCGTATTTCACCAGCCGCGGCGTCGGCGTGCTGGATGTCAACTACGGAGGCTCGAGCGGGTACGGCCGCGCCTACCGCGAGCGCCTGCGGGGGCAGTGGGGCATCGTGGACGTGCAAGATGTCGCCGCTGCCGCCGCCGGGCTGGCCGCCACGGGCGCCGCCGACCCCGCCCGGCTCACGATCGCCGGCGGCTCGGCCGGCGGATGGACCGTCCTGGCCGCGCTCGTGGCGACCGACGCCTTCGCGGCCGGCATCTCACGGTACGGCGTGGGCGACGCGCGCGCGCTCGCGACGGACACCCACGACTTCGAGGCGCGCTACCTCGACGGGCTGATCGGTCCCCTCCCCGAGGCCGAGGGGCTCTATCTGGATCGGTCGCCCCTCACGCACGCCGAGCGATTCCGCGTGCCGATCCTGCTGCTGCAGGGCTCGGAAGACCGTGTGGTTCCGCCGGCCCAGTCCGAGGCCATCCGCGACGCACTCGCCGCGCGCGGCATCCCGCATGCGTATGTCGTGTACGACGGCGAGGGGCACGGATTCCGGCGGGCCGAGAACGTCATCCACGCCCTCGAGAGCGAACTGGCCTTCCTCGGCGCGGTCTACGGGTTCGACACGCCGGGGGTGGCACCGCTCGCACTCGAGTGAGGCGCGGCGATGTCGCGGTCAGACCGCGAAGGGCGCGAGCTCCGCGGCGAGCCGTTCGGACACATGAGCGTGCAGGGCGGTGCCGCCCTCCTCGTGCGTCTGCGAGACGATGAGTCCGGACTCGTGCGCGGCGGAGACGAGGTCGCCACGGTCGTACGGGACGAGCGCGTGGACTTCGACCGCCGGCAGCGGCAGCGCGCCCTCGATCGCCTCGCGCAGCTGTGCGATGCCCTCGCCGCTGCGCGAGGAGGCGAACAGCGCCCGCGGCTCCAGGCCGCGCAGGACCATGCGGGTGTCGTCGTCGACGAGGTCGGCCTTGTTGAACACCACGATCTCCGTGATGTCCCGGGCACCGACATCGCCGATCACATCCCGCACGGTCTGCAGCTGCGCGGCGGGGTCCGGATGCGCCGCATCCACGACGTGCACGATGACGTCGGCGTCGCCGACCTCCTCCAGCGTGGACCGGAACGCCTCGACCAGCTGGTGCGGAAGGTTGCGGACGAAGCCGACGGTGTCGGTGAGCGTGTAGACGCGACCATCGGATGCCTCGGCACGGCGCACCGTCGCATCCAGGGTGGCGAACAGAGCGTTCTCCACGAGAACGCCGGCGCTGGTGAGCCGGTTCAGCAGGCTCGACTTGCCCGCGTTCGTGTAGCCCGCGATCGCGACGGACGGGATCGTGTTGCGCTTGCGCTCGGCGCGCTTGGCGTCGCGAGCCGGCGCGAAGTCGCGGATCTGGCGGCGAAGCAGCGCCATCTTGGTGCGGATACGACGTCGATCGAGCTCGATCTTCGTCTCACCGGGACCACGCGATCCCATGCCCGCGCCGCCCGCGCCGACCTGACCACCGGCCTGCCGGCTCATCGAGTCGCCCCAGCCGCGCAGGCGCGGCAGCAGGTACTCGAGCTGGGCGAGCTCGACCTGAGCCTTGCCCTCGCGGCTCTTCGCGTGCTGGCTGAAGATGTCGAGGATCACCGTGGTGCGGTCGATGACCTTGACCTTCACCACGTCTTCGAGCGCACGCCGCTGGCTGGGGGCGAGCTCCGTGTCGGCGATCACGGTGTCGGCGCCGAGCGCGACGACGAGGTCGCGCAGCTCCTGCGCCTTGCCGCGGCCGAGGTAGGTCGCCGGGTCGGGATGCGGTCGGCGCTGCATGACACCGTCGAGCACGACGGCGCCGGCGGTCTCGGCGAGCGCGGCCAGCTCCCGCAGCGAGTTCTCCGCGTCCTCCTGCTCACCCTGCGGGTGCACACCGACGAGAATGACGTTCTCGAGCCGCAGCTGCCGATACTCGACCTCCGTGACGTCTTCGAGCTCGGTCGACAGGCCCGGGACGCGACGCAGTGCCGCGCGCTCCTCGCGATCCCACTGTTCGCCGTCCGTGTCGGACCGGGAATTCGTCGCCTCGTCCTGCAGCGCCTGGGCTGCGCCGAACACCCGAACACCCGAATGCGCGTCCGCGCGCGCGAGCACACGGGCGACCGCGTCGTTCTCCGTGCTCTCGGTGCGCACGTCGGCCGGTGTCTGCTCCGCACTCGTCGGCGTCGTCGTATCCGTCATCTGTTCCTTCCGTAGGTCCGTAAACTCTAGCTTTTCCTGCTGCGCATGCGGCCATATCCCGCTCAGCGGGCTCCTCCGCTACGCTCGCAAGCATGTCGGGGGACCACTACTTCAGCGCGTCGCCGGCGAGCGCCGAGAAACTTCGGCGCATCCGGGTGGCCTTGGCCGGCTCCGAAGTGGAGGTGACCACCGCCGGTGGGGTCTTCAGCCCGGATCACATCGACTGGGGAACAGCCGTCCTGCTGGCCAACACGCCTCCCCCGCCTCCCGGCGGGCATCTGCTCGACCTCGGGTGCGGGTGGGGGCCGATCGCCCTGTCACTCGCGCTCGACGCTCCGCACGCCACCGTCTGGGCCGTCGATGTCAACGACCGCGCCCTCGACCTCGTGCGACGCAATGCTGACGAGCTCTCGCTCACCAATGTCAACGCCGTTCGCCCCGACGATGTTCCCGACGATGTCACCTTTCGCACGATCCGCTCCAATCCGCCGATCCGCGTTGGAAAGCACGAGTTGCACGGGCTGCTCGAGCGCTGGATCCCGCGCCTCGATGAGCGATCCGACGCGTGGCTGGTCGTCCAGCGCAACCTGGGATCGGATTCGCTGCAGCGCTGGCTGGCGGCATCCTTCTCCCCCGGCTTCAGCGTGCACCGTACGGCAACGGGTCGCGGATTCCGGGTGCTGAAGGTGCGCCGGCACGGGTCGCCGCAGACGAGCGAGATCGCCGTCCTCTGAGTTCGGCCTCTCCGGCGCCTCAGGCCAGCGCCACCTCGCCGGAGTAGACGAGCGTCGCCGGGCCCGACAGCAGAACGTGCAGGTCACCCCGCACGCGCAGCATCCGGACTCCGAGCGTTCCTCCCGGCACCTCGACGCTCCAGCGGTCGGGCGCCGCCTGCCCCGCCCAGTGCCTCACCGCAAGGGCCGCCGCCGCCACGCCGGTGCCGCAGCTCAGGGTCTCGCCGACACCCCGCTCGAAGACGCGCATCCGGATGGAGCCGACTCCCTCCCGCACCAGTGGGTCGCTCGGAACGACGAATTCGATGTTGGCCCCGCGGGGCGGCTCCGGCTGCATCTGCGGGCGCGCGGTCAGGTCGAGGGCTTCGAGCTCGTCGGCGTTCGAGAGGGCGACCACGATGTGCGGGTTGCCCACGTCGATGGCAAGACCCGGGCGCGGCACACCCAGTCCCCGCGCGCGCACGAGGACGTCGTCGGGCTCGACGCGCCACGTCCCCAGATCCGCTTCGAATCCGAGGTCGCTGCGGGTCACCGTCTTGACGCCGGCCCGAGTGCCGATCAGCAGCGGCTGCTCGTCCACCACCGCCAGCCCGGTGTCGGCAAGATAGCGGGCGAACACGCGGATGCCGTTCCCGCACATCTCGGCCCTCGAACCGTCGGCGTTGCGGTAGTCCATGAACCACTCCGCGCCGGCGGCGACCGCCGCACCCGCACTCGCCCGGGTGCCGGCATCCTCGCCCCGCTCCATCGCCGCGGATCGGATGACCCGCAGGGTGCCGTCCGCGCCGATGCCGAAGCGCCGATCGCACAGCACCGCCACCTGATCGTCGTTCAGCTCCAGCACGCCGTCGGGGTCGGGGATCACGACGAAGTCGTTGCCGGTGCCGTGACCTTTCGTGAAGGCGACGGTCTGCGGCATGTGGCCAGTGTAGGCGAGCGCGGGGGACGCTCCGGCGGCTCAGTCCGCGATGAGCCGCTTGCCCGTCGTCGTGGTGTCGAACCGCTCATAGCCGAGTGTGTCGTAGAAGCCCAGCACCTCGGCATTGTCGGGGCGCACCATGAGCTGCACCTTCGGGCAGCCCATCTCCAGCAGGGCGTCCTCGGCCGCGGTGACGAGGGCTCGCCCGATGCCTTGGCCGCGGCGCATGGGGTCGGCCGCGAGGTAGTAGAGCCAGCCTCGATGCCCGTCGTACCCGGCCATGACGGTGCCCACGATGTCGTGGCCGTCGACGGCCACGAAGAAGAGCTCGGGCTGGACGGTCAGCTTGCGCTGGATGTCCAGATGCGGATTGTTCCACGAGCGGGTCACCCCGGTGGCTTGCCAGAGTGCGATGACGGACTCGGTGTCTCGGAGGGTGAACGCGCGGATCGTGGTCATGAACCCAGTATCGGTGTCTCGGCGACATCGCCGCTCGTCTCACGCCACCGGACGTGCGGATAGCGCCGGAACCACGACACCTGCCGCCTCGCGTACCGACGCGTCAGCGCCTGCGTCTGCGCGATCGCCTCCTCCCGGGTCAGCTCGCCGTTCAGCTGCCCGAGGGCCTGCGCGTAGCCGATCGCCCGGCGGGCCGTGATGCCGCTCTCGAGCCCCGCTGCGCGGAGCCCTTCGACCTCATCGAGCAGGCCGTCCGCCCACATCTGCTCGACGCGCGCGTCGAGCCGGGCGACGAGCTCTGCGCGGGGCGTCGTGAGACCGAAGATCGTCGACGGCCGCCAGGGCACCGGCTGGTCCGGCAGGGCCGCCCCGTGGGTGGACTCCCCCTGCGCGAGCACCTCGAGCGCCCTGACGATCCGCCGTCCGTTGCGAGGATCGACGCGTGCCGCGGTGCGAGGATCCGCCCCGCGCAGACGGTCGTAGAGCGCGCCCGGACCCCGACGGTCCAGTTCGGCCTCGAGCTCCGCCCGCAGCGCCTCGTCGCGGGGAGGAAAGGAGAAATCGAACAGCACGCTGGACACGTACAGGCCCGAGCCTCCGACCAGGATCGCGTCGGCGCCGCGCGAGAAGACGGCCTCGATCGACCGGCGTGCCGCCTTCTGGTACCAGGCGACGGCGGCATCGTCGGTGATCGCCAGCACGTCGAGCATGTGATGCGGGATGCCGCGGCGCTCTGCGAACGGCAGCTTCGCCGTACCGATGTCCATCCCCCGGTACAGCTGCATCGCATCGGCGTTGACGATCTCCGCGGAGCGGCCCCGGGCCGACAGCTCGGCCGCCAGTCTCAGCGAGAATCCGCTCTTTCCGGTCCCGGTGGCCCCGACGACGGCGTGAAGCCGGGGGCCTGCCCCGGCTCCGGGCGCCGGCGCCTCAGGTGCGGGCTCCGACGCCTGCGGGCTCGTCACACCCCGACGCGCAGTGTGGGAAGCCCGAGCGAAACCGCCCGGGCGCCGCCGGCATCCGTCGATGCGGGAACCGCGCAGGATTCGGACTGCGTGCGATCCCACGCATCCCCGGCTCGGGTGCGACGGATCTGCAGCGGAGCGCCGTCGGAGTCGGCCAGCAGGTGGAACGGGGCCGCATGGGTGACCGTGACCGAGACCACGTCTCCGGGGCGCGGGATGTCGCTTCCCGATGCCACTTCGAAGTGCACCAGTCGGTTGTCTTCGGCGCGACCGGTCAGCCGGTGGGTTTCGGCATCCTTCTTGCCTTCGCCCATCGACACGAGCACGTCGACCCGGCGTCCGAGCTGCGCGTGGTTCTCCTCGAGGGAGATCCGCTCCTGCAAGGCGATGAGACGGTTGTACCGCTCCTGCACCACAGCCTTGGGCACCTGGTCGGGCATGGTCGCTGCCGGAGTTCCCTCGCGCACCGAGTACTGGAACGTGAACGCGCTCGAGAAGCGCGCCTGCTGCACCACCCGCATCGTCTCCTGGAAGTCCTCTTCGGTCTCGCCGGGGAACCCCACGATGATGTCCGTCGTGATCGCCGCGAGCGGCATCCGCTCCCGGACCCGCTCGAGGATGCCGAGGAACCTGTCGCTGCGGTACGAGCGGCGCATGGCTCTGAGGACGCGGTCGCTGCCGGACTGCAGCGGCATGTGCAGCTGAGGCATGACCGCCGGCGTCTCTGCCATCGCGTCGATCACGTCGTCGGTGAACGCGGCAGGGTGGGGACTGGTGAAGCGGATGCGCTCGAGGCCCTCGATCTCGCCGGCCGCGCGCAGCAGCTTCGCGAACGCGTGCCGGTCGCCGAACTCGACGCCGTACGAGTTGACGTTCTGGCCGAGCAGGGTGACCTCGATCGCGCCGTCGTCCACCAGCAGCCGGATCTCGTTCAGGATGTCGCCGGGGCGGCGATCCTTCTCCTTGCCGCGCAGACTCGGGACGATGCAGAACGTGCAGGTGTTGTTGCAGCCGACCGAGATCGACACCCACCCGCTGTAGACGCTGTCGCGCTTGGTCGGCAGCGTGGACGGGAAGATCTCGAGCGACTCGAGGATCTCGAGCTCGGCCTCGCCGTTGTGGCGGGCCCGCTCGAGGAGACCGGGCAGCGACCCCATGTTGTGCGTTCCGAAGACGACGTCCACCCACGGTGCCTTGTCGAGGACCGCCTGCTTGTCCATCTGCGCCATGCAGCCGCCCACGGCGATCTGCATGCCGTCCTTGCGGCGCTTCACCGACGCGAGGTGCCCGAGCGTGCCGTAGAGCTTGCCGGCGGCGTTGTCGCGCACCGCGCACGTGTTGATGATGACGACATCGGCTTCTTCGCCGACACCGGCGGGGGTGTACCCGGCGCTCTCGAGGGATCCCGACAGGCGCTCGGAGTCGTGGACGTTCATCTGGCAGCCGAAGGTGCGCACCTCGTAGGTGCGGACGCGGCCGTCGGGTGCCTGCGCTGCGGGCGAGGGCGCGATCGTCGTCGGCGCGGAGGACGGAGTGGTCATGATGGATGCCATTCTACGAGGCTCGATCCATGCTCCCGCCGGGCGCCCCGACGCGTCGCTCAGCGGATGCGCGATCGGATCCGAGCCGCGGAGAGCAGGGTGAACACCAGCGCCATGGTCACCAGCACGCCGAACGCCAGCGCGGCCGGGACGAGGTAGTCGCCGATGAGCGCGTCGATGCCGTAGAACTCGCGCACTCCCTCGGCTGCGGCCGTGTTCTCGCCGACCATCGGAGCCAGCGTGCCCTCCGTGAACTGGCGCCGCAGCAGCATGGCGCTCTCCGCGAAAGGCAGCGCGTTGATGCCGCTCGAGACGGCCTCGGGCAGCGACCCGACCGGGATGTAGGCTCCGGCGACGAAGCCCAGGACGGTGCCGATGACCGTGGCCAGACCCGAGAACGCCGCCGACGTGCGGATGAAGGAGACCACGAAGGCCGACAGCGCCGTGAATCCGATGCTGCACAGCACGGTGATCCCCACGATGCGCGCGACCGCCTCGGGGCTGAGCCAGAAGTCGTCGACGATTCCCAGGTACAGGATGCTGAGCACCACCACGAGCATCGACATCAGGATCGAGACCAGCACAGCCGCGGTCAGATAACCCAGCACGAGCTGCCACGGCCGGACGGGAGAGACCAGGAAGTCCCGGAACCGCCCGGACTCGCCGTCCTGGACGAGCGATGACAGGGCGCCGAGTCCGGTTGTGATCGTGGTCAGCATGACGATGCCGGCGAACATCCAGCTGTCCACGAACGCACGGATCTGCTGCTCCGAGGCGTCGGGGAACGTCTCGCCGAGCCCGTCGATCTGCAGGCGGGCGAGGAAAAGCGTGTACAGGACGAACAGGATGATCGCCCCGAGCAGCGAGAAGAACACGTTCATGCGATCGCGGAAGAACAGCCGCAGATTCCGCCCGACGATCGAACCGACGGCCCTCACGCGGCGGTGCTCTCGGCGTCGGATTCCTCGGCGGCATCCGCCGTTTCACCCGTCAGTGCGAGGAACACGTCATCCATCCGCCCGTGGCGGAACTCGAAGTCGAGGACGGCCTCGCCGTGCGCCGCGAGGATCATCTGCGCGATCCGGGAATCCGGCACGGCGATCACGACCCGCTCCGCCTCCACGGCCGGCGCTCCGCCCATCCGCTCCGCGAGGAGCACCAGGGCCGGTGTGTCCGAGGACGTGACGGTCAGCACCGACGTGCTGTACTCGGAGCGCAGCTTCGCCGGTGTGCCGTCGGCGACGATCCGGCCGCGATCGATGACGCAGACCCGGTCGGCCTCCTCGGTCTCTTCCATGTAGTGGGTCGTCAGGAAGACCGTCAGTCCGGTCTGCTGGCGCAGTTCGTGCACGGTGTCCCACACGATCGCGCGACTCGCGGGATCCAGGCCCGCCGTGGGCTCGTCCAGGAAGAGGATGCTGGGCGCGTGGAGCAGGGCACGCGCGATGTCCACGCGGCGCCGCTGGCCGCCGGACAGCTTGCCGTAGCGACGGTCGATGAAGGACCCGAGAGAGATCAGCCCCGCAAGTTCCGCGATGCGCGCGTCGATCCGGCCTCGGTCGATGCGAGCGAGCGTCGCGCGCAGTCGAAGGTTCTCCCGCACCGTCAGCATGGGATCGAGGATGGAGTCCTGAAAGACGACGCCGATGCGCTCCCGCACGCGTGCGCCGTTGCGCACGACGTCGTCGCCCGCCACGCGCACAGTGCCGGCGTCGAAGGGGAGCACCGTCGTCAGACAGCTGATCGTCGTGGATTTGCCCGCACCGTTGGCGCCGAGGAAGGCGAAGGCCGCGCCGTCGGGGACGCTGAAACTCAGATCATCCACGGCGGTGACGCCGCGATAACGCTTCGTCAGTCCTTCGACCTCGATCGCCACGCCGCTCCCCCCGCTCTCGCGCTTCCCTCGCACACCCTACCGAGGCTGTGGAGGGCCGGGGCGCGCGGTGCGTCAGCGGAATCGGACTCCGCCACCCCCGCGCTGCTCGTTCAGTGCGGTGCGCGCTGCCTGTGAAGCCACGGCTCCGCCGTAGCCTCGGCGAGCCAGCTGACCCATCAGGCGTCGCATCGCGGTGTCGATGTCGTAGCTGCGCAGGCCGTGCGCCTTGGAACGGGCGTACTCGAGGGCGCGGTCCTCATCGTCGTCCGGCAGCGCCGCAAGAGCCGCGTCCGCCGCGTCCCGTCCGATACCGCGCTGGCTGAGCGTCTGCGCGATGGCGCGGCGACCCTGGCCTTTGCGGCTCGTTCCGGCGTGGAGCAGCTGCTCGGCCAGGACAGCGTCATCGAGCCAGCCCAGACTCAGGAACCGGTCGACGACCGCCTCGACGACCGAGGCCTCGACGCCGTGCTGAGCCAGGAATGTCCTCGCTTCCCGCTCGGAGAGCGCGCTGCGACGCAGACGCCGCGCGAGTGCCGATTCGGCGTCGTCGATCGACGAGTCATCCTCGTCGTCGACCTGTGATGCGCCGTCAGGACTGCCCTCGGCATCGAAGGAGGACTGGAGAGGAACCGCCCAGCGGACCGGTTCTTCGGCAGGGGCGGCGCCGGGGAGGTAGGTGACGGGGGCAAGACGCTCCGACGTGCCCCCGTCACCTTCAGGTGCACTCATCAGGCGGGGCGTCGCGCCGCCAGCTCGTCACCGGCGGGCTCGGACACGACCTTCGGCTGCCCGATGCCCAGCTTCGCCTTGATCTTCGACTCGATCTCGGCGGCGATGTCCGGGTTCTTGATCAGAAGGTTCCGGGCGTTCTCCTTGCCCTGCCCGAGCTGCTCACCGTCGTAGGTGTACCAGGAGCCCGACTTCTTGACGATCTCGTGCTCCACACCGAAGTCGATCAAACTGCCCTCGCGGGAGATGCCGGTGCCGTACAGGATGTCGAACTCGGCCTGCTTGAACGGCGGCGCCATCTTGTTCTTGACGACCTTGACTCGCGTCCGGTTTCCGACCGCGTCGGTGCCGTCCTTGAGGGTCTCGATCCGTCGGATATCGAGGCGGACCGACGCGTAGAACTTGAGCGCCTTGCCGCCGGCGGTCGTCTCGGGGCTTCCGAAGAAGACGCCGATCTTCTCGCGCAGCTGGTTGATGAAGATCATGGTGGTGTTGGTCGTGTTCAGGCCACCGGTGAGCTTGCGCAGCGCCTGCGACATCAGTCGCGCCTGCAGACCCACGTGCGAGTCCCCCATCTCGCCCTCGATCTCGGCTTTGGGCACGAGCGCGGCGACGGAGTCGATGACGATCAGGTCGATCGACCCGGAGCGGATCAGCATGTCGGCGATCTCGAGCGCCTGCTCGCCGGTGTCGGGCTGCGAGACGAGCAGCTGGTCGATGTCGACACCGAGCTTCTGCGCGTACTCGGGGTCGAGCGCGTGCTCCGCATCGATGAACGCGGCGATCCCGCCCTGCTTCTGCACGTTGGCGATCGCGTGCAACGTCAGCGTCGTCTTGCCCGAGGACTCCGGGCCGTAGATCTCGACGATGCGCCCGCGCGGCAGTCCGCCGACGCCGAGCGCCACATCGAGGGCGATGGAGCCCGTCGGGATCACTTCGACCGGGGCGCGCTCGTCGCTGCCCAGTCGCATGACGGAGCCCTTTCCGAACTGCCGGTCGATCTGGGCGAGTGCCGATTCGAGGGCCTTCTCGCGGTTTTCGGGTGAGGGCATGGCGTGCTCCTTATGCTCGCGTTCCGTCGCCTGTAGGCTGTCGCGCTCCGCTCCGAGGGTCGGAAGGGATGCTGCGACAAGGCGTGTGGTGTCGTTCGACTCTGCTCACGTTAGGCAGGGGCTCCGACATCGGTCTTCGCTTCCCCGCCGCCCTGTGGACAAACACTCTGGCGACACCTGCTGTGCAGAAGCCTATTCAGGTATCGAACACACCTTCGATACGACACGCCGACCGGAGTGGGTCTCGAGGTCCGCGAGCACGCCTGATGTCAGCGCGGCTTCGGCTCCAGCCGACCGGCGCCGTAACGGCGCTCCGGCGGCACGTCCATCTCGACGCAGAGCGCCAGCCACACCTCGCGGGGCGGGATGCCGGCGGCCAGAGCCTGCGCCGGAGTACGGTCACCGAACCGCCCCAGAACGAGATCCGTGACCACCGCGTTCCCGCGATTGCCGAACTCGTCCGTCACCGCCCGATCGAACTCGCTGCGGCGCACCTCAGCGCAGGGAGAGCTCGGCGTCGACGGAGGCGACCAGATCGTCGGGAACGACGTCGGGGAAGGTCTGGATGCCCTCCAGGACCGAGATGCGGTCGCCGACCTCGCGCATGATGATCGAGATGGGAACGTCCAACGCCTCGGCGACCGAAGCGAGGATCTCGCTCGACGCCTCCTTCTGACCGCGCTCGACTTCACTCAGGTAGCCCAGAGCGACACTCGCCCGGCTGGCGACCTGACGGAGGGTGCGGCCCTTCTGCTGCCGGAAGTCACGAAGGACTTCGCCGATTTCTTGTCGTACCAGGATCATGATGGGCCCCCTCCTCACTTCTGATTCCGCCGTATCCGGGTGGATAACAGTACAACACCGGATGTTGCCAATCTAATCCCGCGGGCTGGGGAATGGGTGGGAATCGCCGAATGTAACCGAGCCGAAACACGGTCTGTTCCCGCCCGTCACGGCGAGTTCGGCCGGATGCAGCGAAGGGCGAACTCCAGCACCGCTGCGGCAGCCTGGGAGCGGATCTGCGCCCGGTCACCGGCGAGCGCGAGCGTCGCGACGCGGGTGTCCTCGGGGGTGGCGATCGCGAGGTAGACGGTGCCGACCGGCTGCCCGTCCTGCTCTGCCGGACCGGCGACGCCGGTCGTCGCGATGCCGACATCGGCCGCGACACCATCGATCCCGGCCGTGGCCCGCACACCCTCGGCCATCTGCCGGGCGACCTCGGGGTGCACGGCACCCTCAGCGGCCAAGAGTGCGGCATCCACCCCCAGCAGTGTGTGCTTGAGGGGTGTGGCGTAGGCCACGACGCCGCCGCGCACGGTGGCGGATGCGCCCGGCACGGACACCAGGGAGGACACCACGAGACCGCCGGTGAGCGACTCGGCCACCGCGACCGTCCAGCCCCGGGCGATCAGCCTACCGACGAGCTCTGCGGACGCGGAACGCTCGGGCACGGGTGCCGCGGCATCCGTCACGCGGCTCTCCGGTCGCGCCGTGCCCCTCGTACCTCGCTGATGACGTAGTCGATGCCGCTCGCGATCGTGAGGGCCACCGCGATCGCCATGGTGACGCCGTTGACCCAGAAGATCAAGTCCCCCACCAGCGTCCACAGCGGCAGGAGAGCCAGCGAGAGCGCGACCGCCTGTGCCAGCGTCTTGAGCTTGCCCATCCACGCGGCGGCCACCACGTGGTCGCTGGCGACCACCAGTCGGTGCACGGTGATGCCGATCTCGCGGATGAGCACGACGATCGTGATCCACCAGGGCAGCTCGCCGAGGATCGACAGCCCGACGAAGGCGAAGCCGGTGAGCACCTTGTCGGCGATCGGGTCGAGCAGCTTGCCGAGGTCGGTCACGATCTCGTACCTGCGGGCGATCCAGCCGTCGACACCGTCGGTGGCGATCGCGACGATGAACAGGATGGCCGCCCACCAGCGCAGCGGCCCATCGGCTCCCGCATCGATCAGGAGCATCCAGAGGAAGACGGGCGCGAGCAGGATGCGCGCGATCGTGATCGCGTTGGGCAACTGCCGGGGGACGGACATCAGTCGCGACCCGTCAGGCCCCAGGCGTCCTCGTCGCCGTCCGCCTCCACCACCGGATAGCCATCGAACTGGGCGTCGACGGGATCGGCAGCAGCCGCACCCGGAGCGTCATCGCCCCGCAGTCGCGCCAGCACCTCGGGGAGCTGCTCGACGCTGACGAGCACGTCGCGGGCTTTGGAGCCCTCGGAAGGACCCACGATCTCGCGGGACTCGAGGAGATCCATGAGCCGGCCGGCCTTGGCGAAGCCGACGCGCAGCTTCCGCTGCAGCATGGAGGTCGATCCGAACTGGGTCGAGACGATGAGCTCGGTGGCGGCCAGCAGCAGTTCGAGGTCGTCGCCGATGTCGGCGTCGATCTCCTTCTTCTCGGCTGCCACGGCGACTTCCCGGTACTCGGGCCGCGCCTGAGCCGTGACGTGCTTGACGACCTTCTCGATCTCGTCTTCGCTGACCCACGCGCCCTGCACGCGGATGGCCTTCGAGGCCCCCATCGGCAGGAAGAGCGCGTCGCCCTGCCCGATGAGCCGATCGGCGCCGGGCTGGTCGAGGATCACGCGCGAGTCCGTCACGCTCGTGACGGCGAAAGCCAGGCGCGAGGGAACGTTGGCCTTGATCAGGCCGGTCACGACGTCGACGGACGGACGCTGCGTCGCAAGGACGAGATGGATGCCGGAGGCACGGGCCAGCTGCGTGATGCGGACGATCGAATCCTCCACGTCGCGCGGAGCCACCATCATGAGGTCGGCGAGCTCGTCGACGACCACGAGGAGGTACGGATAGGGCTTGAGCACCCGCTCGCTTCCCGGCGGCACCACGACCTCCCCGGCCACGACCGCGCGGTTGAAGTCGTCGATGTGACGGAACCCGAACGACGCGAGGTCGTCGTACCGCATGTCCATCTCCTTCACGACCCACTGCAGCGCCTCGGCGGCCTTCTTGGGGTTCGTGATGATGGGCGTGATCAGGTGCGGCACACCCGCGTACGAGGTCAGCTCGACCCGCTTCGGGTCGATCAGCACCATGCGCACGTCGGAGGGCTTGGCCTGCATCAGCAGGCTCGTGATCATGGAGTTGACGAAACTGGACTTGCCCGAGCCGGTGGAACCGGCCACCAGCAGGTGCGGCATCTTGGCGAGGTTGGCCAGGACATAGCCGCCGCCGACATCCTTGCCCACGCCGATCGTCATGGGATGCGTCGCCTGCTGGGCGGCCGGCGAGCGCAGGACATCGCCCAGGGTCACGATCTCGCGGTCGACGTTGGGGATCTCCACGCCGATCGCGGACTTCCCGGGGATCGGCGCGAGGATCCGCACCTCGTTGGAGGCGACCGCGTACGCGATGTTGTTCTGCAGCGCGGTGATGCGCTCGACCTTGACCCCGTGGCCGACCTCGATCTCGTACTGGGTCACCGTCGGGCCGCGGGAGAAGCCCGTGACGCGCGCGTCGACCTGGAACTGCTGCAGCACGCTCGTGATCGCGGCGACGACCGCGTCGTTGGCGGCCGAGCGCGCCTTGTGCGGGGTGCCGGCCGCGAGCGCGTTCACGGATGGCAGGCGATACGGCGAAGACGGAGCGTGACGCGGGCCGTCGCCGCCGAGACCCGAGAGTCCGGGCAGCATGCCGTCGTCGTGCGGGCTGGCCGTCTCGTCGTCGCGGATGCCGGTCCCGGCCTTCTTGGCGGCGCGCGCGCCGCCCGCCAGCACGCCGGCATCGATCACCTCGGTGAGGGCCTCGGAGGGCGGCGGGGGCGGGATCGTCACGGCGGCCTGATCGAAGCCGCCCTGCACGGCCCCGGGCGTGAGCAGCTCGGTGAGGTCCTGCGAGCCGATGCCGCCGTCGGGATCCTTCTCGCGACCGGACTTGTTGCGGCGCCACCAGGGCAGCGAGGGGTCGCCGTCGTCGGGCTCGTCCTCGGCGCTGTCACCTGCGTTCGCGCGCGGCTGCGGGCGCTCGGCGTCGAACATCCAGGCGTACAGGTCGCCGAGTCGCCGGCCGATGCGGTTCGGCGGGGTCTTGGTGAGGATCAGGATGCTGAGCGCGGTGAGCACGCCGAGCACGACGCCGGCCCCGATGTCGGTGATCAGCAGCGCCAGCGGCTCGGCCAGCATCCACCCGAACACCCCGCCTGCCTCGCTCAGCGCGGGAAGACCCTGGCGCGGCTGCGGGCGACCGCCTCCGATGTGACAGAAACCCGCGATCGAGAGGACGAACAGCGTGAAGCCGATGCCGATGCGGCCGTTGTCATGGACGGATGCCGGATGCCGGAAGAGCCAGCCGGCGAGGATGAGCAGGAGGACAGGCAGTACGAACGCGACGCGTCCGACGAGCGCGCCGGCGGTGTAGGCGCTGATGCCCGCCGCGACCTCGTTGCCGATGAAGAACCACTCGTTTACGGCTCCGGCGATCGCCAGCAGCACGAGCAGGAACGGCAGACCGTCTCGCCGCTGATCCTTCTCGAGCGTCTCAGGCCCGAAGGCGCGGAACAGCCCGCCGGTGCCGTGCGCGAGGCCCATCCAGGCCCGGACGATCAACGGCGGCTTCTCGCTCTCGCCGACGTAGCGCTTCGGCGCCGGGGCGGGCTTACGGGCACCGGACGATGCGCGCGACGACGACGCGTTCGCGGGCGCGCGACCAGACTTGGTCGGGCTTGTGCTCCTGGCCATGCCCCCACGCTACGGCGGCGGAGCGACAAATGAGCGCAGCGACGCGGCCCCGGCATCCGTCGCAGCCGTCCGTGACGGCCCGTTCAGTTGAGGCGCTTGACCATGGTGTCGCGGCCGATGCCGCCCTGGGTCACCGCGAAGCCCTCGCTGCGGTAGAGCGCGACCGCGAAGTTGCCGCGTTCGACGCTGAGGCTCAGGCGCGCGTAGCCGTCCGCGCGCGCCTGCGCCGCCAGCGCCTGCAGGAGCGTCCGGCCCACCCCGTGCGCCCGCCAGATCGGGCGAACGCCGATGATGAGCTCCGGCACGCCCGTGCCGACGTAGCCGAATCCCGGATCGCTGCGCGGCAGCAGCCGGTACCAGGCCGCGCCGATCGGCTCACCCGACGGGTCCAGCGCCACGGCGCCCGCGTCGCTGGGGCGCTTCCAGCCGGAGACGTACCGGCTGTGCTCCGGAGCCGTCAGCACCTGGTGCTTGGGCCGCGCGGCACCGGGCCGCCAATTGGCGGCCTCAACGACCATGTCGCCGAGGAACGCGCCGTCGGCTTGGCCCGCCGGCCGGACGCTGAAGGATGCCATCGCCCGATTTTACCGGCCTTCGTGCGGTGCTACGCCTCGATGACGAGCGGCACGATCATGGGGCGGCGGCGCAGCTGCTGGTTGACCCACCGGCCGATCACGCGGCGGACGACCTGCGAGAGCGCGTGCGTGTCGCGGACGCCGGACTGGGCCGCCTCGGCAAGGGCCGCGGCGATCTTCGGCTTGACGCTGTCGAATACGGTGTCGTCTTCGGCGAACCCGCGGGCGTGGATCTCGGGCCCCGTGATGATGCGCCCGGTGGCGGCATCCACCACAACGATCACCGAGATGAAACCCTCCTCGCCGAGGATCCGGCGGTCCTTGAGGTCGGCTTCGGTGATCTCGCCGACGGTCGAGCCGTCGACGTAGACGAAACCGATGTCCAGCTGGCCGACGACGCTGGCCACGCCGTCCTTCAGGTCGATCACCGTGCCGTTCTCGCCGAGGATCGTGCGCTCGACCGGGACGCCGGAGTCCTGTGCGAGCTTCGCGTTCGCCATGAGGTGGCGGTACTCGCCGTGGATCGGCAGGACGTTGCGGGGTCCGAGGATGTTGTAGCAGTACAGCAGCTCTCCCGCCGCCGCATGGCCCGAGACGTGCACCTTGGCGTTGCCCTTGTGCACGACGTTCGCGCCGAGCTTGGTCAGCCCGTCGATGACGCGGTAGATCGCGGTCTCGTTGCCGGGGATCAGGCTCGATGCGAGGATGACCGTGTCGCCCGGACCGGGCTCGATCTCGTGGTCGTTGTTGGCCATCCGGCTGAGCACCGCCATGGGCTCGCCCTGCGAGCCCGTCGACATGTAGACGATCTTGTCGTCCGGAAGGTCGCGCGCCTTCTTGTAGTCGATGAACACGCCCTCGGGCACGTGCAGGTAACCGAGCTCCTCGGCGATCCCCATGTTGCGCACCATGCTGCGGCCGAGCAGCGCCACCCTGCGGCCGTGCGCGGCGGCGGCATCCAGCACCTGCTGCACGCGATGCACGTGGCTGGAGAAGCTGGCGACGATGACCCGGCGCGGAGCCTTGCCGATCACCTGATCGAGCACGGGACCGATGCTGCGCTCGAGCGGGGTGAAGCCCGGCACATCCGCGTTCGTGGAGTCGACGAGGAAGAGGTCGACGCCCTCCTCGCCCAGGCGCGCGAAGGCGCGAAGGTCGGTGAGCCGTCCGTCGAGGGGCAGCTGGTCCATCTTGAAGTCGCCGGTCGCGAGCACGAGGCCCGCCGGCGTGCGGATCGCCACGGCGAGCGCGTCCGGGATCGAGTGGTTGACCGCGATGAACTCGAGATCGAACGGGCCGATGCGCTCACGCTGACCCTCGGTCACCGTCAGCGTGTAGGGCTTGATCCGGTGCTCTTTGAGCTTGGCCTCGATGAGCGCGAGCGTGAGCCCCGACCCGATGAGAGGGATGTCTGACTTGAGCTTGAACAGGTACGGCACCGCGCCGATGTGGTCTTCGTGCCCGTGCGTGAGCACCACGCCCACGACGTCATCCAGACGATGACGGATCGGCTCGAAGTCCGGCAGGATCAGGTCCACGCCGGGCTGGTGCTCCTCCGGGAACAGCACGCCGCAGTCCACGATCAGCAGCTTGCCGTCGTACTCGAACACTGTCATGTTGCGGCCGACCTCGCCGAGTCCGCCTAGGGGCGTGACACGCAGGGTTCCGGCTTCCAGGGCGGGCGGGTCGTAAAGGGTGCTGGGCATCAGACACCTTCCTCGGGATGCCGTGGCATCCGCTTTCGCGCGCGCGACCGCTCAGCGGCTCGCGCGTCGCATCATCTTGTGGTTCCTGAGACCTTCGGCAGGGCGCCGCCCGCGGCGGCATTGCGATCGGGGCGGAAGTTGGAGAAGTCGGCGCCCGGCACGTCGCGGACCAGCGCGAGCTCGTCCTCGATCTTGGCCGCCTCCCACTCCTCCGGGCCGACGAGCGGCAGACGGACGCGGGGGCTGGAGATGCGCCCGAGCCCGTGCAGGATGTACTTCGCCGAGACCGTGCCGGGCACGTGCGTCATGACGGCGCGCACGAGCGGCTCGACCTGCTGATGCGCGGCCGTGGCCGCCCGCAGGTCACCGCGGTTCACGGCATCCACGATCGCCCGGTAGGGCTGCGCGGCGATGTTCGCCGTGACTCCGATCAGGCCGCTCGCGCCGATGGCCAGGTGCGGCAGCACGTTCGCGTCGTCGCCCGAGAAGTACATCAGATCGGTCTGATTGAGCACGCGGCTGACCTCGCTGAAGTCGCCCTTGGCGTCTTTGATCGCGAGCACGTTGGGGTGCTTGGCGATCCGCAAGATCGTCTCGTACTGGATCGGCACGCCCGTGCGCCCGGGGATGTCGTACAGGATCACCGGCAGATCGGTGGCGTCGGCCACGAGCCGGAAGTGGGTGAGCACCCCGGCCTGGGTGGGCTTGTTGTAGTACGGCGTGACGATCATGATGCCGTCCGCGCCGGCCTTCTCGCTCTCCTTGTAGAGCTCGATCGCGTGAGCGGTCTCGTTCGAGCCGCCGCCGGTGATGATCTTCGCCCGGCCCGCGGCGACGTCCTTGCCGACCTCGACGAGCCGGATCTTCTCGGCATCCGTGAGCGTGCTGGTCTCGCCGGTCGTTCCGGTGACGACGATGCCGTCCGCTCCCGCCGCGATGACATCGTCCATGTGCTTCTCCACGGCGGGCCAGTCGACCTCGCCGTCGGCTGTCATCGGGGTGACGAGCGCGACGAGCACCTGACCGAAGGGATTGCCGGTGTGCGTCATGCTCTCAGGCTATCGGCTCGGCCGGTGCCGGTCATGCGGGTGCCTAGGGGATGCCTTTGGCGGTGCCGGTTGCAGGGAGGTGGCGGGGACGGTTGGCCCGACAGGCCTCTCAGTTCACTTCCGTCACGGTCGATCCGACGACCGGAACACCGTGTCGGCGCAATCGCGCGACGATCGCCCTTTCCACCGTGCGCCACTCGTGCACGACGAGCGCGTAGTCGAACCGCAGCGTCTCGTACCCGAGGGCCGCCGCAGCGGCGTCGCGCACCAGGTCCTTGTGCCTGAGCGACTGTCCGTCGTGGTTCTCACGGCCGTCGACCTCGATGATGAGCACGCCGGCAGCCACGAAGTCGACGCGCCCGACACCGACGACGAGCACCTGACACTCGAGTGAGACACCCAGCCTGATCAGCCGAAGCCGCAGAAGCGACTCCAGTCCGCTGTCCGCGTCGGCACGCGCGAGATCGACGAGCCAGCGGATTCGTGCGGGGACGGCGCGACGGATCCACTCGCGATCCGTGCGCGACAGCATCCCCCTCTTCCACGCCGATTCGTATGCGGCGAAGAAGACTTCGTCATCACAGCACGCGGCCGCCTGCACCAGGGCCAGGGCCGCACGGGCGATCCCGAACGCAGCCCCGCCGGCGTCGTGGTGATCGATGCACGTGCACTTCGAGTGCTGGTGCCTGCGTCCCTTGCCTCCGAGCCACACATGAAGCCGGTCGGGCTTGTCGAGCACCCAGATTCCAAGCGCGCGGAGGGCGGAGATGCAGGCCACTTCGCCGCCGTGCCGCGCTGCGTCCAGGACGTTCGGGTCCGCCGTGGGCACCGCATAGACACCCTCGCGCAGCCGCATGATACCTCCGCCCGCGACAGCGACGGCGATGTCGCGCTTGGAGGCCCCACGGCGCACGAGCGCACTCCGACGGATCACCCCGCCCAGCTGCTCGGTGAGGTCGATCACCTCGGACGTCCGCACGACTCGACCCTGACCCTGTGCGCGGAGAGCACGTCACTGCGCGGAAAGTTCTGGGGACAGTCCGGTCGGTCGTCCTCCTGAGGAGGAAGGGCCGGTCGCAGGAAGGTACGAGTTGGCCGGGGCCGACGCCGCCCCACCGTTCACTCGCGCCTCGCCGCTCCCGACGACCGGTACCCCGCAGGCGAGCTCAGCGCCCGCGCTCGCCCACCGAGGCCAGCAGCCCGGCGGGCAGGACCTTGGTCAGCCCGACGATCAGCTTGTACCGCAGGGAGGGCACCGACACCGACCTGCCGCGTGCCACGTCACGCAGCGATTCGGCGACGACATCGCGGGCGTCGAGCCAGAGCCAGTCCGGAAGGCCCTCCTGCCCGGGCGCAAGACCCATCCGCTCGTGGAAGCTCGTGTGCGTGAAGCCCGGACATACCGCCGTCACCGTCACGCCGCGCCCGCGGTAGCGCCCGTTGGCCCACCGGCTGAAGCTGATCAGCCACCCCTTGCACGCACCGTACGTCGAGCGCGGGATGAACCCCGCCACCGAGGCGATGTTCACGATGCGGCCGCTCCCCCGCTGCAGCATCGGAGCCAGCGCCGTATGGGTGAGCCGCATCGGCACCTCCACCAGCAGCGCCAGGTGGCGCGCCTCGTCGTCGATCGAGTTGCGCGAGAAGCTCAGCGGCAGCCCGAAACCGGCGTTGTTGACGAGCATGTCGATCGGCCGGTCCGGGTCCTCCAGACGCCCGACCACCTTCTCGAGCTGCCGCGGATCGAGCAGGTCGGCCGCGAGCACCTCGGCGTCCACGCCGTATCGCCCGACCTCCTGCGAAACGGCCTCCAGAGCGGCTCGGTCACGGGCGACGAGGACGAGCTCGACGCCGCGGGCGGCGAGCTGCCGCGCGTACTCGGCGCCGAGGCCGGAACTGGCGCCGGTGATCAGTGCGGTTCTGGGCATGCGGCCGAGCCTACGACGCGAGGCGGTCGTAGCGGAGGAAGCGGAAACGGATGCCGGTCCTCGACAAGCCGGACCCCGCCTCCCCCGAGCTCAGAGCGAACGCACCGGTATCGATCGCCGGCGCCCGGACGTCGTCCTGCCGGGGATCGAAGCCCTCGGGATGCCGCAGCTCGGTGACCTCGAGCCGGTCGGCCGCCCCGATCGTGGCGGCGAAGATCTCTCCGCCCCCGATGACCCAGATCCATTCCGGCTCGTCCGCGCCGGCGAGCGCGAGCGCCTGCTCGACCGATCCGGCGCGCTCCGCGCCCTCCGCCGCCCAGTCGGCCTGACGCGTGATGACGATGTTGCGCCGCCCGGGGAGCGGGCGCCAACGGGGATCGAGGGAGTCCCACGTGCCCCGCCCCATCACGACGGGCGAACCCGTGGTGATGGCCTTGAAGTGCGCGAGGTCCTCGGGCACGTACCAGGGCATCCCGCCGTCGCGTCCGATCACGCCGTCTTCGGCTTCGGCCCAGATCAGGCCGAGGCGCGAGGCATCCGTCATACCGCTACGGCCCCGCGGATCGCGGGATGGTGCTGATAGTCCTCGATCACGAAATCCTCGTACCGGTAGTCGAAGATCGAGTCCGGCACGCGCGTGAACCGCAGGGTGGGGGGCGGGAAGGGCTCGCGCTCGAGCTGCGTCCGCACCTGCTCGAGATGGTTGTCGTAGATGTGGCAGTCGCCGCCGGTCCAGACGAAGTCGCCCACCTCGAGGCCGGTCTGCTGCGCCACCATGTGCGTGAGCAGCGCATACGAGGCGATGTTGAACGGCACGCCCAGGAACAGATCAGCGCTGCGCTGGTACAGCTGGCACGAGAGCCGTCCCTCGGCGACATAGAACTGGAACAGCGCGTGGCAGGGAGCCAGGGCCATATCCGGGATGTCCGCGGGATTCCAGGCGGACACGATCAACCGCCGGGAATCGGGATTGCGGCGGATCTCGTCGATCACGCCGGCGATCTGGTCGATCGTCTGCCCGGACGGGGTCGGCCACGACCGCCACTGCACGCCGTAGACCGGCCCCAGTTCACCCTCGGCGTCGGCCCATTCGTCCCAGATCGTCACACCGTTCTGCTGCAGCCAGGCCACGTTGGACTCGCCGCGCAGGAACCAGAGCAGTTCGTACACGATCGATTTCAGGTGCACGCGCTTGGTCGTCACGAGTGGGAAGCCCTGCGAGAGGTCGAACCTCAACTGGCGGCCGAACACGCTGCGGGTGCCGGTGCCGGTGCGATCGGTCTTGACGGCGCCGTGCGCCAGCACGTCGCGCAGCAGGTCTTCGTAGGGGCTCGGAATCGTCTCGGACATCGTGTCGATGGTAGCCCTCCGGCCCCGAGGCGGGACGGAAGCCGCAGGCCGGTGTTGCGACGCGGCGCGTCACAGATGCGGCATCCGGCACGTATTCATCCGCAAGCAGTTAGCCTGGGATGCTGTGACCCTCGTCAACGCGCTCATCGGCCTCGCTGTCCTCTTGGCAGCCACGGTGGCGCTCGGCGTCTTCGTCCAGTGGCAGCAGGGCCGCCCGCGCCGTCATATCGCCCACGAAGTGGTGGAGCCGGCCCGCCTGGGCGCCGAATCGCTCGGGCAGACCGCGACGCTCCTGCAGTTCAGCACCGAGCTGTGCTCCCGGTGCCCGGGCGTGCATCGCACGCTCGCCGCCGTGGCCGACGCGCGCGATGGTGTCCGCCACCTCGACATCGACGTGACTTACCGTCCCGACATCGCCAAGCACTTCCACATCCTGCAGACTCCGACCACGCTCATCCTCGACGCGGACGGAGCGGTGCAGACCCGCTTCGGCGGCGTCCCCAACCGGGAAGTCCTGGAGCTCGAACTGAACCGCCTCACCGGGGAGACCGCGAATGTCTGATCGAACGGATGCCGCCCGTACGCGTCGCGGAATCGACCCGCGCGGCCCGCGCTTCGCCGCCGGCATCACGGCACTGCTGCTGCTCGTGGACGTCTTCCTCGCGCTGACCACCCCGATCGGTGCGACGGCGGCCGAGCGCGTCACGGAGCCTGCGTTCGTGCTGCTGGTGGTGATCGCCGTGCTGTTCGCGTGGGGTCTCCTCTCCCCGCGCACGGCGCCCTGGGGGGCGCTGTACCGCAGCCTCATCCAGCCCCGGCTGAGGCCGCCGAGCGAGCTCGAGGACCCGCGCCCGCCGCGCTTCGCGCAGGGCGTCGGCCTCTTCGTCGTGGCGATCGGCCTGATCCTGCACGTCGCCGGCGTGCCCTGGGCGCTGCCGATCGCGGCCGCGGCCGCTTTCGTGGCTGCGTTCCTGAACGCCGTGTTCGGGCTGTGCCTGGGCTGCCAGCTCTACCTGGTGCTCCAGCGCGCCGGGATCGTCGGCCGGGAGCGCACCGCCGCCGCATGACCCGCGTCGATCGGCGATGCATCGCCGATCGGTCACTGAGCCGGCACCGCGCGTTAGGCTGACGGCGAGGCGCCCGGAGCGCGGGGGCATGTCGACCAGGAGGTTCCGATGACCGTCACGAGCGAAGCCACGACCGTCTGGAAGGGCGGCCTGACCGACGGATCCGGACAGGTCGCGTTCCAGTCCTCGGGCATCGGCACCTTCGAGGTCAACTGGAAGGCGCGCAGCGAAGGCTCCACGTCGGTGACCACCCCGGAGGAGCTCATCGCGGCCGCGCACTCGTCGTGCTTCAGCATGGCCTTCTCGCTCGCCCTGGCCCAGAACGGCACCCCGCCGGAGTCCATCGACACCACCGCCTCCGTCACCTTCACTCCGGGCACCGGGATCACCGGCAGCCACTTGAACGTGAATGCCGTCGTCCCCGGGCTCGATCCCGAGGACTTCGACCGGATCGCCGCCGACGCCAAGGCGAACTGCCCGGTCTCGCAGGCCCTCGCCGGCATCGAGATCACCCTCGAGGCCACGCTTGCCTGATGACCGGCGGCGCGTCGTCGTCGCGGGCGCGTCGGGGCTCATCGGCTCCGCCCTCCGGGACAGCCTGCGCGCCGACGGCTTCGCCGTCACGACGCTCGTGCGCCGGCCGCCGCAGTCCGCCGACGAAGTCCAGTGGCTCAGCGACGACAAGCCGCTGAACCCCGCGGTCCTCGAGGGCGCGGATGCGGTCGTCGGCCTGAATGGCGCCACGATCGGCCGCTTCCCCTGGACGCGCGCGTACAAGAGCACCCTGCTGTGGTCGCGGATCACGCCCACGCGGGCGATCGCGCGGGCGGTCCGCGAGCTGGGCGATGGGGCTCCGGCCTTCATCTCCGCTTCTGCCGTCGGCTACTACGGCTCGGCGCCCGGCGCGCTGCTGACCGAAGCGTCCGCGCGCGGTGAGACGTTCCTCGCCGATCTGTGCGGCGAGTGGGAGAGTGCTGCGATGGGCGCCGGCGAGCGCGCACGGGTCGCGCTGCTGCGCACGGCACCGATCGTCCACCCCCAGGGCGTCCTGAAGCCGCTCATGCTGCTCACCCGGTTCGGGGTCAGCGGTCCGATCGGGCGCGGCACGCAGAAGTGGCCGTGGATCTCGCTCGAGGACGAGGTGCGCGGCATCCGTCGCGTGATCGACTCCCAGATCGCAGGTCCGGTGAACTTCACCGGGCCCACACCTGCCACCGCGAACGACCTGGGCTTCGCGCTGGCCCGACGGATGAACCGGCCGTTCGTGCTGCGCGCCCCCGTCTGGGCGATCAAGCTGGTGCTCGGCGCGGACGCGACCGAGGCTCTGCTGACGACCGACGCGGCAGTGCTGCCCGGCGTGCTCGAGGCGTCCGGGTTCGAGTTCCGCCGGCGGACGGTCGAAGAAGCCGTGAACGCCGCGCTGCCGGCCCCGGTCTGATCAGCCGCGCCGCTCGGCGCTCTCAAGCCGGATCGCGTTCCGGACGGCTGCGCGAGCACGCCGGCGGTCCCTCGCCGCGTCGTAGGCCAGGGCCAGGCGGTACCAGGCTCGCCAGTCACCGGGATGCTGCTCCACATCCGCCCGGTACACCGGGAAGACGGCATCCGCGTCCTGCGCGACCACGCGACCGCTGGGGCGGACCGATACCGGCTCGTCGGGAAGGCCGCCCTCGGACTCCAGGCGGCGCGCGAGCTGCTCGGCGCGCACTCCGAACCACAGCTCCCGGCCGAGCGCCCACACGGCGATCAGGGGCAGCACGATCAGCGCGATGCCCATCGCGATCGCGACCGGCTCGCCGCTGACGAGCAGCAGCCAGGCGCGCTGGGCGACAAGGACGATGTAGAGCGCCAAGAGCACCGCCATGACGGCGACGCCGATGCGTGCGCTCATGCGCCGGTCGCGCGGGCGACCTGCCCGGGCACCCCGCCTTCCTCGACCCGCTGGTCGGGCCGCGGGCGCGGCACGCGGATGCCGATGTCCAGGAAGCTGTCCAGGCCGACGATCACGCCGCGGGCATCGCGCGCGGCGGCGAGCGCCACCCGGATGCCGGGGGCGTAGGCCAGTGCCGGGTCGACGGTGTCGTGCAGGAGCGTCAGCGACTCCCCCGGTCCGGAGAGCACGACCTCCTGGCGCGCGAGCACACCGGGCCTGCGCAGCGAGTGGATGGGGACGCTGGCGACCTGCTGTCCGCGGGCACGCTGGTCGACGTGCGGGGATTCGACCGGGCCGACCTCGGCACGCGCGGCGGCGATGAGCTCGGCGGTGCGCACTGCGGTTCCGCTGGGCGAATCCACCTTGGTCTCCCGGTGCGCCTCGACGATCTCGATCGAGGGGAAGAACGGCGCCGCCGCCGCGGCGAGCGCGGAGCCGATGACCGATCCGAGCGAGAAGTTCGGGATGAACACGGCACCGGTGCCGGCGGCATCCACGAGCGGCCGGACGAGCGCGATGCGTTCAGCGGACCACCCCGATGTGCCGACCAGGACGTTCATGCCGCGGGCGATGGCCGCCCGGACGACGTCGATCGACACGGCGGGCGTCGACGCGTCCACGACGAGGTCGGCGTCGGGGAGCTCGGACAGCTCGGAGCGCGAGGTGAGCACGGCGATGACCTCGAAGTCGTCGTCGCTCTCGATGACCTCGCGGATGATCCCCCCGAGCTTGCCGGTGCCGCCGACGAGGGCCACGCGCGTCATCATGCCTCCATCGTATGCGCGGGGCCTCGTCCCCTCTGCCGTTCACCGACACGCGTGACAGGGGACGACAGCGGCCGACAGCGCGACAGCACCGCCATGACAGCGGGCCCGCGCAGGGTTGCGACATGACAAATTCCCACAGCGACTGGGCCGTCGAGGCCGAGGGGCTCGTGAAGGTGTTCGGCAGCAATCGAGCGGTCGACGGCGTCGACCTGCTCGTGAAGACCGGCACCGTCTACGGAGTGCTCGGACCCAACGGCGCCGGCAAGACCACCGTGATCCGCATGCTCGCGACCCTTCTCCGCCCCGACGGCGGTACCGGCCGCATCTTCGGTCACGACATCGCCCGCAAGCCGCAGATCGTCCGCCAGTTGATCGGCGTGACCGGTCAGTACGCCTCGGTCGACGAGACGCTCTCCGCCACCGAGAACCTGATGCTCTTCTCCCGGCTCCACGGGCTCAGCCGCGCGGACTCCCGCCGCAAGGCGACCGAGCTGCTCGAGGAGTTCGGCCTGACGGCGGCCGCCAAGCGGCCTCTGAAGAACTTCTCCGGCGGCATGCGCCGAAGGCTCGATCTCGCGGCATCCCTGATCGCGCAGCCCCCGCTGATCTTCCTCGATGAGCCCACCACGGGGCTGGACCCCCGCACCCGCTCGCAGATGTGGGACACGATCCGTCGCCTGGTCGCGACGGGCTCGACGGTGCTGCTGACGACGCAGTACCTCGACGAGGCGGATCAGCTCGCCGACCGCATCGCGGTCATCGACACCGGCAGGGTCGTGGCCGAAGGCACGGCCGACGAGCTCAAGGGCTCGATCGGCGAGTCCAGCCTGCAGCTGCGATTGGCCGATGCGGCTGACATCACCGCGGCCCGGAGCCTGATCGCGCGCGTCCTCGGTGTCGCGTCGGTCGTCTCACCCGAGGCCACCCGGCTGACCGCTCCGATGCGCGACCCCGACCTGATCGCCGACCTGCTCCTGGCATTGCGTGAGGAGGGGATCCACCTGCGAGAGCTCAGCGTGCAGAAGCCGACGCTCGACGAGGTCTTCCTCACGCTCACGGGCCACGGTGTCACAGAGCCTCAACCGGCAGTACAGGACGAGCTCGAAGGGAGCCTGGCATGAGCGCCATGATCATCGCCGCGGCGTCCGCGCGTCCGCTGAAGAACTCCGTGAGCCTGGGCCAGACGCTGCGCAACTCGGTCAGCATGGCCGCGCGCGGTCTCATCAAGATGCGACGCACGCCCGAGCAGCTCATCGACGTGACGATCCAGCCCATCGTGTTCACCGTGATGTTCACGTACATCTTCGGTGGTGCGATCGCCGGGAGCGTGGCCGACTACCTGCCGTTCCTTCTGCCCGGCATCCTCGTGCAGACGGTCATCACGACCTCGGTCGTGACCGGCGTTCAACTGCGCGAAGACATGGACAAGGGCGTGTTCGACCGATTCCGCTCCCTGCCGATCGCCCGTGTCGCCCCCCTCGCCGGAGCGCTGCTGGGCGACACCGTCCGCTACGGGATCGCCACGACGATCACCTTCGCGACCGGCTACATCATGGGCTACCGGCCGGAAGGCGGCCTGGCGGGAGTCGTCGCCGCCGGTCTGCTCGTGATCGCCGCCTCCTGGGCGGTCAGCTGGATCTTCGCGTTCTTCGGAGTGATCGCGCGCTCGGCGGCGTCGGTGCAGGGCATCTCGTTCCTGATCCTGTTCCCGCTGACGTTCCTCTCCAACGCGTTCGTGCCGGCCGACACGCTGCCGCCGCTGCTGGAATGGTTCGTCGAGATCAACCCGATCTCGCACCTGGTGACGGCGGCGCGGTCCCTGACTTCGGGGGTCGATGCCACCGGCGACATCCTGTCGACCCTGCTCGGCGCGCTCGTGATCGTCGCGATCTTCGCACCGCTGACGGTCCGCGCGTACATGCGCAAGGCCTGAGCCCCCGCTCGTCGAGAGGGAGTCGCCCGCCGGGGCTGCTCCCTCTCCGCGCTATCGACCGCCCCCGTCGCCGAGAGTCGCGAAAGCGCGGTCCGCGAGCGCATCCCGGGGCAGGAGGGATGCCGCGGCTCGCGCCCCCGCGACGGCCTCCGCGCCGACGATCCGCTCCGCCTCGATCCAATGGGTGTCCAGATGCAGGCTCAGCAGGTCCTGCCTCGCTCCCAGGCGATCGGCGAGGGCGAGCGCGGCGATCCCGCGCTCGCGCGCCGCCGAGTCGGTCAGAGCCCAGGCCGACCATCCCGCGAGCACCGTGCCCAGCACGGGCTTGTCGATGAAGTCGGAGCGGATGCGGTGGGCCGCCAGCGCGCGCGCACGCAGGCGACGCGCCCACCACGCGATGCGGTGCGGCGGCAGGGATCGATCGAAGGACGTTGCCGAGACAAGGCCGGCCATCGCCATCAGGAACCAGGGGGAATTGCGCTGGTCGATCGAGGCGAAGGTGTCCACGGCGTGCTCGTAGCGCCCCGCAGCCGTGTGGATGTCGCCTTCCGCCCTGTCGATCTCCGCCAGGCCGATCCACCCGATCGAGGCCAGCTCGAGGCCGTCATTGGTCAGCTCGCGGGTCGTCGTGAGCTGTGTGAACAGCACCCGGGCCTCCTCGAACCTGCCGAGGCTGACGAGGCTGCCGCCGATGTACCACCGCTGCTGCTGCAGCTCCTCCTCGGCGCCGAATTCGGACAGCCCCCGCGCGGCACGGCCCAGCCAGTCCAGCGCCCCCGCCGGATGCGCCGACTGGCTGGCCACCTGGCCGGCGGCATTGGCGGCCGTCGAGGCGAGCCAGAGCCGGCCGGTGCGGTCGGCGAGCGCCCACGCGCGTTCGGCGGCCGCCATCGCCACCGCGGGCTCACCGTCGTTCTCGCTGATCTGAGCCATCACCAGCTCGCCGACCAGAGCCTCTTCCGGATCGCCCGACGCTCGCAGCCGATCGACCTGCGCGAGCCCGGCACGCAACGACCCGGCGGTTGCGACGTCCACGAGGGCGGCGATCATCGTGGCGATCTCGGGATGAGCCCGACGCAGGATGCGCAGCCTCGCCACCACGCGCGGCCGCGCTGATCCGTCGCCGATCTGCATCACGATCACGGCCATGAGCAGGACGAGGGCGAGCACGTCGACCGAGACGTCTGCGGCCGTGACCCGATCCACCAGACCCAGCACGACGGGCCCGAAGGCCTGGAACTCCGAGAAGGCACCCCTCATGAACCAGGTCTGGCTGAGGATCGAGAACAGCGAGACGGCGGCCGCAGGATCGTCCACGTCGATCGCGCGACGCAGGAGGGCGATGAGGTTGTCGTGCTCCGCGCGGATCTCCCGGAAGACCGTGACGTCGAACACGTTCGTGACGCGTTCGGCCGCGAACACCTGTGCCCACCGGAACGCACCTTCCCACGCGCCCTCCACTGCACCCGCCTCCGCGAGTCGGGCGAGGCCGAACTCGCGCACCGTCTCGAGCATGCGGAAGCGCACGCGGCCGGTGTGCGGCTCGTCGACGACGGTGAGCAGCGACTGCGAGGCCAGCCGGTCGAGCACATCGTCGACCGTGTCCTCGCCCAGGACGGCAGCGGCCGTGGACGCCGAGAAACCGGCCGGCAGCACAGCGAGTCGAGCCATGGCGGTGCGCGCCTCGGCGTCGAGGAGATCCCAGCTCCACGCGATCACCGCCTCGAGCGTGCGATGCCGCTCCGGTGCCGAGCGATCCCCCGCCGTGAGCAGCGCGAACCTGTCGCGCAGGCGGGTTTCGATCTGGTCGGGCGTCATCGTGCGAACCCGTGCCGCCGCCAGCTCGATCGCGAGCGGCAGCCCGTCCAGGTGGGCGCACACGCGCGCGACGACCTGAAGCGGCAGCACGGCGTCCGGCCGCGCCGCGCGGGCGCGTTCGATGAACAGCCGCACCGCAGCGCCGGCGTGGCCCGGCTCGCCCGCCGCGGTCTCGAGAGGCTGAAGCGGGTAGACCGCCTCCGACGCGATGGCGAGCGGCGTGCGACTGGTGGCCAGCACCCGAAGGGTCGGCACCGATCCGAGGGTGTCCGCCGCCCACGCGGCGACACCGTCGATGATCTGCTCGCAGTTGTCCAGTACCAGCAGCGTCGGCCTTTCGCCGAGCAGTGCACTCACGCGTGCGCGCAGATCGGGGCGCGACCGGGCATCGGCGAATCGACCGCCCGGAGTCGCCTCGCTGATGCCCAGTTCGGACGCGATCGCAAGCGGGACGTCGCCGTCGGCTCGCACGCCGGCCAGTTCGACGACGATCACCGCCGGCGCGTCCGAGGCCGCCGCCGCCGCCTGAGCCAGGCGGGTCTTGCCCAACCCCCCGGCGCCCAGGATGGTGACCAGGCGCGAACGGGCGAGCAGCGCCGTGACCTCCTCGAGGTCGGCATCCCGACCGATCAGCTCGTTGGGAGCGGAGCGGAGTCCGATGCGCACCGGAGCGACGCCAGGCGCCCCCTGCTCCCGCAGCAACTGCGCATGAAGTGCCGTGAGCTCGGCTCCGGGCGAGGTCCCCAGCTCGTCGCGCAGGCGGGCATGCAGCTGTGCGAAAGCCGCCACCGCCTCCTGGGTTCGGCCGGCTGCGGCCAAGGCGCGCAGGAGGTCGGCTTGGATCGTCTCGTCGATCGGGTGGGCGGTGGCCAGCCACCGCAGCTCCTCGGCCGCCCGGTTGGGGTCGCCGAGAGCGACGAGACTCGCTGCGCGAGCGCGCCGGAGAGCCTCCCCCAGACGCTCGGAACTCTGCCGGACTGATTCCGCGATCGGCGCATCGCCGAGATCGGCTCCCGGCTCACCGTGCCAGCGAGCGAGTGCCTCCTCGATCATGTCGAGTCGCCGCGCGTCGGCCGGATCCATCGCCTCGATCGTCCGTGTCATGCGTGCGACGCGAACGAGATCGATGTCCTCGGTGCCCAGCGCGTAGCCCGCGGGCGTACTGCGGATGAGGTCGGCACCGGCCGCGCCGCGCAGCCTCGACACGAGCGACTGCAGTGCCGCCCGAGGGTTCTGCGGCGGGGAATCTCCCCACACGTCATCGGCGAGCGCTCCAACGGAACGCGCTTCGCCCCGACGGCCACCCGCTGCCAGCGCGGCGACCAGCGCACGCGACGCCACGCCCGGCGGCTCGTAGACCGCACCGTCCCACGTCTGGATGCGCACAGGACCGAGCAACATGACGCGCGGCTGTTCGGTGGGAGGCACAGGGTGAGCCTAGGCCAGCCCCTGACCTCGCCCCCGCTACGCTCGGAGGATGGTGACGCTGCGCGAAGAACCCGTCGACGCCCCCGACGCGCACGAGCTGCTGTTCGAGTACTTCGCGATGCGGGTTTCGACCTTCCCCGGCCACACGTATACGACGGTCTACCCTGACCCGTCGGTCTTCGAGCCGCCCGCAGGCGTGTTCCTCGTCGTGCGCGACGACGAAGGAACGAGCGTCGGATGCGGCGGCATCCGACGCATCGACGACGGCCCTCACGGTGCGCGCTACGAGGTGAAGCACCTCTATCTGCGCCCGGAGGCACGCGGTCGGGGGTGGGCGCGATTGCTGATGGGGGATCTCGAGCGACGCGCGATCGCGCTGGGCGCGCGTGAGCTGGTGCTCGACACGCACCACACACTCGAGGCGGCCGGGCGGCTGTACGAGGCTGCCGGCTTCGAGGCGATCGACCCGTACAACGACAACCCGAACGCGACACGGTGGTACGCGAAGCCGCTGACGCCCGGGGGTCAGACCGGGTAGACCTCCGGAAGGCCGGTGCGCAGCTCGACCGGCAGATGCGCGAGGTCGTTGTGCGAGAGCAGCGTCCACGGCCGCCCCTGCTTCTGCGCGATCACGGTGAGACCGCAGTGCGCCTGATTCAGCGTCATCCAGCGCCACTCCGGAGCCTGCAGGACTTCGCGCACGAACCAGGCGATCACGAAGTTATGCGTGATCAGCAGCTCGTGCACTTCACCGCTCTTGCGCGCCAGGTGCTCGCTTGTGGCGTCGGCCATCTGTGCGCGGCCGGCTTCGATCTCGGCCTCGGTGACGCCGCCGAAGAACGGCTCGAAGACGGAGGGCGTCTCCGGCGTCATGCCGGTCGGAACGCAGTCGAACAGCAGCGCGGACGGCTCGGGAGACACCGACGGCATCCGCTCGCCGACCGCACGCGCCGTCTGGCTCGCGCGTTCCAGAGGCGAGTGCCATACGGCGTCGAAGGGCACGCCCGACAGACGATCGGCCAGGAGCGCCGCCTGGCGGCGTCCTCGCGGTGAGAGCGGTCCGTCGATCATTCCGTGCTCGGCGTCCTGATGTTCGCCGTGCCGCACGAGATAGATGTAGTGCGTCACGCCAGCTCGCTTCGTCGGGGAAGAGCGTGCCTTCCGGGCACGGTTCCAGCCTATGTCACGACGGCCGGGCGAGCCGGGATCGAGCCCGTCGGGCCCTACTCCGAGGCGCGGGCGATGTCGGCGAGCTGACTGCGGCTCAGGCGGACGCCGATGCCCTGCACGAGTTCCTCGACGTGCTGCGGCGCGTACGCGTTCACGATCGGAGCGGTGACGAGCTTCTGGGCCAGCAGCCATGCGACGGCGACGGCCGCATCCGGCACGCCGAGCTCGGTGCCGACAGCGTCGAGCGCGCGGAGCGTGCGGCTGCCACGCCGATTGATGTTCGCGGCGATCTGCGCCCCGCGCACGGAGAGCCCCCCGCGCAGCCGGGTGCGGTGACGCCCGGCCAGGAAGCCGTGTTCGAGCGCGTGCGACGGGGTGACCGCCATCCCCTGTGCACCGGCGACGAGGCGCAGATCGGCGTCGAACTCGTGACGGCGCAGGACGTTGAAGGGGACGTCCAGGACGCTGATGCGGGGGTAGCCCGCCGAGACGTAGATGCGGGCTTCCACCAGCTGTGCCGCGGTGAACCCGGCAGCTCCCAGCGCTCGCGCTTTGCCCGATTCCACCAGCCACTCCGCCGTGGCGAGCGTCTCTTCGAGCTCGGTGGGACCGGTCGCGGCGTCGAGGTACAGCACGTCGATGCGATCGGTGCGCAGCCGGGTGAGCGATGCCTCCACGGCACGCACGAGATTGACCGGTCCGAGCCCCGGGTTGTCGGGGTGTCCGCCGATGCGGACCGCGAGGGTGATGTCGTCCCGGAGTCCCCGGGAGTGCAGCCATTGCCCGATGATGTGCTCGCTGCGACCGCCCGAGAAGCTGTCGGCGGTGTGCAGCGCATTTCCGCCGCGCTCGACGTACGCGTCCATGATGTCGTGACTGGATTCGAGGTCGACGTTCCAGCCGAACTCCGCCCCGCCGAGAATGAGCGGGAAGATCTCGGCACCGCTCTCGCCGAGGGCGACCCGAACTGCCTGGCCCAGCGGCGGTCCCTGCACCGGGATCGGCGACGAAGGGTGCACGTCGGCGGCGGCGACCGTCGGCAGGCTCTCCGAGGAGACGGCTGAGCCAACGCCGGATGTAGCCATGTCCCACCCCCTCACGTCGACTCCCGAGGAGTTGCCGTGACTGCGAAGTTCCTTCACGCCCCCCGGCGCGTACTTCGAGGGTAAGCCGTCACTTCGCCGAAGCCGGTCTTTCCGGCATCCGGTCGGTAAATATTGGGTAACGCTTAGGTCACGAGGCGCTATGATGCCCGCCGCGTGTCCACCGTTCGGGGGACACCGCCCCGAACGGCGGATGCCCGCTCCCCTCGAAGAGGGAGCGGGCATCCGTGCAGTGCGGCCGGCGGAACCGGGATCAGCCCTCGGCGGGACCCTCGGGCCCGGGGCTGGCAGCGCCGCGACCCTCCTGGTCGGCGGCCTCTTCGAGGACCGGCTCGAGCGACAGCTTGCCGCGGTCGTCGATCTTCGTGATCTTCACGAGGATCTTCTGACCGACGCTCAGCACGTCTTCGACGTTCTCGACCCGCTTGCCGCCCGCGAGCTTGCGGACCTCGCTGACGTGCAGCAGTCCGTCCTTGCCCGGGAGCAGCGAGACGAACGCGCCGAAGGTCGCCAGCTTGACCACGGTGCCGAGGAACTGCTCGCCGACCTCCGGGTTGGTGGGGTTGGCGATCGCGTTCACCTGCGCACGCGCGGCCTCGGCCGCAGGACCGTCGGTGGCGCCGATGTAGACGGTGCCGTCCTCCTCGATGGAGATCTGGGCTCCGGTCTCGTCCTGGATCGCGTTGATCGTCTTGCCCTTGGGCCCGATGAGCTCGCCGATCTTGTCGACCGGGATCTGCACGCTGATGACGCGCGGCGCCGTGGGCGCCATCTCGTCGGGTCCGTCGATCGCGGCGTTGAGCACGCCGAGGATCGTCAGACGCGCCTCGTGAGCCTGCTGCAGAGCGGCGGTCAGCACGGACGACGGGATGCCGTCGAGCTTCGTGTCCAGCTGGATCGCCGTGACGAATTCGCTCGTGCCGGCCACCTTGAAGTCCATGTCGCCGAGGGCGTCTTCGGCGCCGAGGATGTCGGTCAGCGCGGCGTAGCGCGTCTGTCCGTCGACCTCGTCGGAGACCAGGCCCATCGCGATGCCCGCGACGGCGGCGCGCAGGGGCACACCGGCGTTCAGGAGCGAGAGGGTCGAGGCGCACACCGAGCCCATCGACGTCGAGCCGTTCGAGCCGAGAGCCTCGGACACCTGGCGGATCGCGTACGGGAACTCCTCGCGGCTCGGCAGCACCGGCACAAGGGCGCGCTCGGCCAGGAAGCCGTGCCCGATCTCGCGACGCTTCGGGCTGCCGACGCGACCGGTCTCACCGGTCGAGTACGGCGGGAAGTTGTAGTGGTGCATGTAGCGCTTGTGCGTGATCGGCGACAGCGAGTCGATCTGCTGTTCCATCTTCAGCATGTTCAGCGTGGTGACACCCAGGATCTGGGTCTCTCCGCGCTGGAAGATCGCCGAACCGTGAACGCGCGGGATGACCTGGACCTCGGCATCCAGCGGGCGGATGTCGGCCAGACCGCGACCGTCCATGCGCACGCCCTCGGAGAGGATGCGACCGCGGACGATGACCTTGGTGACCGACTTGTACGCCGCGGAGAATTCCAGCGTGGCGACGGCCGGCAGCTCGCCGGCTTCGACGGCGGCCAGCAGCTCCGCCTTGACGGAGTCCTTCAGCGCGTCGTCGGCGTTCTGGCGTTCGACCTTCTCGGCGATCTGGTAGATCGGGACGAGCTTGTCGTAGGCACGGCCGGCGACGAAGTCGTAGGTCTCCTGGCTGTAGGGCAGGAAGACCGGGAACTCCTTGATCGGCTTGGCGGCCGTGTTGGCGACCACGTTCTGCGCGGCCACGAGCTCCTTGAGGAAGGGCTTCGAGGCCTCGAGGCCCTCGGCCACGACCTGCTCGTTCGGCTTGACCGCGCCGCCCTTGATGAGGTTCCAGGAGCCTTCGGTGGCTTCGGCCTCGACCATCATGATCGCGACGTCCTCGTTGCCCTCGGCATCGGTGACCACGCGACCCGCGACGATGAGGTCGAACACGGCCTCCTCGAGCTGGGTGACGGTCGGGAACGCGATCCACTGGTCGGCGTGGTCGCCGTGTCCGGGGATCAGCGCGAGACGCACGCCCGCGATCGGACCCGAGAACGGCAGACCCGAGATCTGGGTGGACAGCGATGCGGCGTTGATCGCGAGGGCGTCGTAGAACTCGCCCGGAGCGATCGAGAGGACGGTGACGACGATCTGGACCTCGTTGCGCAGGCCGTCGACGAACGACGGGCGCAGGGGCCGGTCGATCAGGCGGCAGACGAGGATCGCCTCGGTGGAGGGGCGTCCCTCACGACGGAAGAACGAGCCGGGGATCTTGCCCGCGGCGTACGCGCGCTCTTCGACGTCGACCGTCAGGGGGAAGAAGTCGAAGCCTTCGCGAGGGTGCTTGCCGGCGCTGGTGGCCGACAGGAGCATCGTCTCCTCGTCGAGGTAGGCGGCGACGGCGCCCTGCGCCTGCTGCGCGAGGCGTCCGGTTTCGAAGCGGACGGTGCGGGTGCCGAAGCGGCCGTTGTCGAGAACGGCTTCTGCGGCGGTGATTTCAGGACCTTCCAAGAGGTCTCTCACTTTCTGTTCTGGCGAGCGCTGCGCAAGCGATGCGGCGGCGCCGTGCCCTTCTTTGACGCGCACGCCCGTGTGGCGCGCGCGTTCACTCGAAGGAGCAGGAACAGGCAGATTATCGGCGCGCGACTCTCCGTCGCGCTGTACCTGCGCTGGTCACCAGTAGAAGAGCACCCGGCGCGCACGCGACGGGGAGTCCACCACAGGGGACCAGCTTGCTGCCGGCCTGCTCCAGTGCCCATGACAGGCGTAGTGCTCATGTTCAATTTGAGCGGCTGCCCGAAGGCAACCCGCACAAGCCTATCAGGGCGGCATGCGGCCGATCGCTGGCCTGCACGAATGGCTCCCGCTTAGGCTGAGGACATGAGTACCGAAGACAAGCCTGCCGGCGCGGCATCCGACGACATGAAGCGCAAGTTCAAAGAAGCGCTGGACAAGAAGAACGCCCAGCAGCGGTCCGGCGAGGCGCACCTGGACGGCGAATCGGTCGTCCACGACGCCCACGGGCCGGCGTCCCAGAAGCGCGAGTTCCGCCGCAAGAGCGGCTGAGAGGAGCAGAGATGGTTTTCGATCCCACATTCCACGAGATCTCCGAGGAGGCCGACGAGCTTCCCGATCTGGACGGCTCGGATGACGATGCGCCACCCCTGGGCACCGATGTCGAGGCGGACGACCTCCCCCCGACCGGCGACCGGTAGCCGATGACAGGACGGCCCGCCTGCGGTATGCAGGCGGGCCGTTCGCTGTCCGGGGACGCGCGGCGGATCAGGAGCGCAGTGCGACCTCGCGCTCCCCAGCGCCCTCCCCCTTCGCCTCGGCTTCTGCCACGGCGGCCTCTTCAAGGTCCTGGGTGCCGACCGCATCCTTCGCATCCGACATTCCGTCATGGTCATCACCGGAGAGGGTCGTCTCGTCGAACGGGATCTCCCCCCGCAGCACCCGACGGGCCCGAGTCGCGTCGAACTCCTTCACCCACGTGCCGATCAGCACGGTCGCCACGGCATTGCCGGTGAAGTTCGTGAGCGCACGGCCCTCGGACATGAACCGGTCGATGCCGACGATGACGCCGACCCCGTCCACCAGGTCGGGGCGGTACGCCTGCAGACCGCCGGCGAGTGTCGCGAGCCCGGCACCGGTGACTCCGGCCGCACCCTTGGAGGCGATGATCATGAACAGCAGAAGGCCGATCTGCTCGGGGATCGCCATCGGCATCCCCATGCCCGACGCGATGAACAGCGATGCCATCGTCAGGTAGATCGCGGTGCCGTCGAGGTTGAACGAGTAGCCGGTCGGAACCGTGATGCCCACGACGGGCTTGGCGACGCCGAGGTGCTCCATCTTCGCGATGAGCCGGGGCAGCGCGGATTCCGAGGAGGACGTGCCGACGATCAGCAGGTACTCACGGGCCAGGTACTTGATCAGGCTGAAGATGTTCACGCGCGTCACGGCGTAGAGCAGTGTGCCCAGGATGCCGAAGACGAAGACCAGGCAGGTGATGTAGAACGCGACCATGAGCACACCGAGGCTGATGATCGCCGCGAATCCGGTCTTGCCGACGACGGCGGCGATCGCACCGAACGCGCCGAGCGGGGCGAGCCACAGGATCATGCCGAGGATGCGGAACACCAGCGCCTGGAGGTTCTTGACCGCGAACATGATCGGCTCGCCCTTGGCGCCCATCTTCTGCAGCGCGAAGCCGACCAGCAGCGCGATGAACAGCACCTGCAGCACGCTCTCGCCGGTGAATGCGGAGAAGAAGGTCGTGGGGATGATCCCCAGGAGGAACTCCTGCGTCGTCTTCGCCTCGGTCGTCGTGGCGTCGTACGTGGAGTTCGTCATGTTCAGGCCCTCACCCGGGTGGATGAGGTTGCCGACGACGAGGCCGATCGCCAGAGCGAAGGTCGTCATGATCATGAAGTACAGCAGCGCGAGTCCGCCGATCTTGCCGACGGTCGCCGCCTTGGCGATCGAGCCGACGCCCACGACGATCGTGCAGAAGATGATCGGCGCGATCATCATCTTGATCAGTGCGACGAATCCCTTGCCGATCGGTTCCAGCGCGATGCCGACCTCCGGCCAGATCAGGCCGATCGTCGCGCCCAGCACGACGGCGATGATCACGGCGATGTAGAGCCAGGTGTGCTTGTCCCAGGCCGTCTTGCCGCGCCGCCAGTTGTAGCCGGGCAGTGTGAAGGACTGCGTCTTGGGAATCTGAAGAGCCATCTTCGCCTCCGATAGGGATTGAAACCTCGTTGTCCACGGAGCACCTGTCCGGCATCCGTCCTGTCGGTACTCTGGGCGACGGATGCCGGCCGGCCCTGGTTGTGGTCGTATTGGTCTCGACGGATCGAACGCGAGGAGGCGTATGGCGGCCGGCAGCGCAGCGAGCGCGGCATCGCGGGTGTTCCTGGCGTTCCTCGGAGCGGTGGCGGTCATCACGGTGCTGCTGGCGGTGCTGCTGTCCATCCAGGCTCAGAACACCCAGCGCGCCGAAGCCGAAGCCGTGACGCTCGCCGTCGCCCGGACCATCGCCGAGATGCCCGAGGTCGCCGCGGCGGTCCAGAGCGGCTCCGCGGCGTCCGCCACCGCACGCCTGCAGCCGATCGCCGTGCGGATCATGGACGACACCCCCATCGACTTCGTCACGATCATGACCACGGAGGGGATCCGCCTCACGCACCGTGATCCGGCGGAGATCGGCCGACCTTACCTCGGCACCATCGGTCCCGCCCTGGAAGGCAGGACGTTGACGGAGGAGGCGGTCGGCACGCTGGGGCCGTCGCTGCGCTCGGTGGTGCCGGTGGTGTCGGACGGCGAGGTGGTGGCCATGGTCTCGGCGGGAATCACCCTCGGCAGCGTCGGCAGCGGTGTCGTGCGCCAGCTTCCGTTCGTCGTCGCGATCGCGGTGGCCCTGGCTGCCGTCGGGCTCGCGGCGGCGTGGCTCGCCGGGCGCTTCACGCGGCGGATCGCCGGAGACCTGCCGGCGAGCGCGGTGCGCGACGCGGTGTCCTCGTACGAATCGGTGCGCACCCTCGGCGAGGCCCTGCGCGCTCAGACCCACGAGCACGGCAATCGCATGCATACGGCCGTGGCGCTGCTCGAGCTCGGACGCACGGACGAGGCGATCGGCATCCTCACCGAGACGTCGCGGCAGAGCCAGGAGCTCGTCGATCAGGTGGCCGCGCGCCGACAGGGAGACCCAACCGTGGGTGCGCTGCTGCTCGGGAAGGCGGCTCAGGCGCGAGAGCGCGGCGTGGAGTGGACGGCCGAGATCGACCCGGCGGCCCCGCGCAGCGCGCTCACTCCCGTCGACGCGGTGTCCGTGGTCGGCAACCTCATCGACAACGCGCTGGATGCCGCCGCGGCCGGCCCGGCGCCGCGAGGGGTGCGGGTGGTCTTCGCCCCCGCACCGGGAGGCGCGCTCGAGATCTCGGTGAGCGACTCGGGCACGGGGGTGCCGCCCGAATTGCGCGAGCGCATCTTCGCGCACGGCTTCTCGACCAAGCCCGCGGGGGCCGAGGGCCGCGGCGTGGGCCTCGCCCTCGTGCGCTCGATCGTCGAGGCCTCCGGCGGGGGCGTCGATCTCGCGGAGAACCCGACGACCTTCCAGGTCATCCTTCCCGGAAGGCGGCAATGATCCAGGTCCTGCTGGTCGACGACGACGCCCTGACTCTCGAACTGCATCGCACCTACCTCGAGCGCCTCGGGGGCTTCCGGGTGGTCGCCGAGTGCACGGGGGCCCGCGCGGCGGTGACGGCGATCCTCGAACGGCCGCCGGCGGAAGGGATCGATCTCGTGCTTCTGGATGTCACCATGCCCGACGGCACGGGCCTGGACGTGCTGCGTCATGTGCGTGCACGCGCAGCCGATGTCGACGTGATCGCCGTCAGCGGCGTGCGCGATGCCGAGGTGGTGCGCCAGATGGTGGGGCTGGGAGTCGCACAGTATCTCGTCAAGCCGTTCGCCTTCGCGGTCTTCCGCGAGCGCCTCGAGCAGTACCGGGCGTACCGCGAGCGCGCGCGCGACACCTCCGGCCCCGCGACCCAATCCGAGATCGATGCGATGCTGAGCGCTCTGCGGCCCTCCTCCCCCCTCGCGCTGCCCAAGGGGCTCGCAGCCGAGACCCTCGAGCGCGTCACCGCCGCCGTGCGCACGGACGGTCCGCTCTCCGCCGCCGAGACGGCATCACGACTGGGGATGTCCCGCGTCGCGGCTCGTCGCTACCTCGAGCACCTGGCCGATTCGGGCCGGGTCGATCGCTCGCCGCGCTACGGCACCCCGGGACGCCCCGAGACCGAGTACCGCTGGCGCGGGTGAGGGAGCACATGTCGGGCTACGATCCGGATTTCCTCGGCACCCCGCTCGGTATGCCGCGGCCGACCAGCACCGCGGGGCTCATCGAGCTCGCCTACCTGCGCTTCTCGCTCATCCTCGACACGCGCAGGCGCCTGGCCGCGGTCACCGCGGTCAACATCGACGGGCGGACGCTGCAGGACCTGCCCCGCACGGGCGACTGGGACCTGGACCCGCGGGTGCCGGCGGCCGTGCAGGCGGGCCCGGAGGTCTACGCCGACAACGACTTCGACCGCGGGCATCTTGTGCGTCGGCGGGATCCGGGGTGGGGAACCGCCGCCGAGGCACGCGCGGCAACCGAGGCGACCTTCGTCTACACGAACGCGGCGCCGCAGGCCTCGGTGTTCAATCAGTCGAAGGAGCTGTGGGTCGGACTCGAGGACCACGTGCTGCGGTACGCGGACACCACGGACCAGCGCGTCTCGGTCTTCACGGGGCCGATGCTCGCCGATGCCGATCCGCCGTATCGCGGCATCCGGATTCCGCTGCGGTTCTGGAAGGTCGCCGCATGGGTGGAGCCGGATGCGGAGGGCGCCGGAACCCTCGCCGCGACGGGATTCGTGCTCGATCAGACCGAGCTCGTCGAACTCGGAGCGCTCACCGCGGTCGCCCGGCTGGGGTCGTTCCGGACGTTCCAGGTGCCCGTGTCCGACATCGCCGCGCTCAGCGGCATCGACTTCGGCGTGCTGGTCGCCGCGGACATCATGCCGGCCGGCACCGCGCGGCCGGCACAGTGGACCCCGCTGACGGTGCCCGCCGACATCCGCCTCTAGGAGGCGAGGATCGGATAGGGCTTCTCAGCGGAGCGATTCTGGAACTCGAGGATCGCAGGGTTTCGGACCTCGCCGTCGCTGACCTCGATCGCACGCCAGATGGTCTCGCTGCCTCTCCAGGCGTCAGGGCCGCCCATGACGGTCGGAAGGAAGCTCAGCAGGGCCTCGCTGATCTCCCAGCTCGCCGAGTTCCAGAGGTACGACGGACTGTGGTCGACCGCGTAGTAGTTGATGTTGCCGCCGACGGTCGACATCGGATCGACGAATGTGGTCGGTCGCGCCCACTCGAAGCCCATGCCCTCGTCGCACGAGACGTCCACGATGAGGCTGCCCGGGCGGAAAGCCTCGAGGTCGTCGGTCTTCAGGTACAGGAGCGGTCGGTTCGGGTCCTGCAGGGTGCAGTTCACGACGATGTCGCTCTCCGCCAGGAAGGGGGCGAGAGGCACGCGCCCGTCGTCGGTGATGACCTCGCTCAGGTAGGGGCCGTCGTCATGGTCGAACTGGATCATCTGCGCCGCGTGGATCGGAGCCGCGACGGATGCCGTGCGGCGGTTGGTGAGAACGCGCACGTCGTGCACCCCGTGCGCGCGCAGGGCCGTCACGGCGCCCCGCGCGGTCGCACCGAACCCGATGACCACCGCGGTCAGCCGGCGCCCGTAGTCGCCGGTCGAGCCGCACAGCTGCAGCGCGTGCAGCACCGAGCAGTATCCGGCGATCTCGTTGTTGAGGTGGAAGACGTGGAGCCCGAAGGTTCCATCGCTCCCCCAGTGGTTCATCGCCTCGAACGCGATGGTGGTCAGGCGCTTGTCCAGCGCGAGCTGGGTCATCACCTCGTCCTGGACCAGGTGCGGCCATCCCCACAGCACCTGCTCGTCGCGCATCTCGCGGAGATCCTGGTGCTGCGGCTTGGGCAGCAGCAGCACATCGGATGCTGCGATCAGCGGAGCGCGATCCAGGATGCCGCCCACGAGCGGTCGCAGCTCATCGTCGGCCACCCCGAAGCGCTCCCCGTACCCCGTCTCCAGCAGCACGCTCGCACGCAGCTCCTCGGGGATGCGGTCGAGGTGTCCCGGATGGAGCGGGACCCGCCGTTCGTCCGGCTTGCGCGAGACGCCGACGACGCCCAGGACCAGAGGGTTTCGAGCAGCCATGATGATCGTCTTCTTCCCTCAGCGGGGACGCGCGTCAGCAAGCCGGGCCCCAGGAGGAGCCGAACCGACTCCGTGCTCTCGACGCTACCAGTCGCCGAAAGCGGCCTACTCTCCCGCGAGGCCCCCGAGCAAGTGCCCGAACGAGCGACCTTCGCCGAGGTAGTTCGCCGGATCGAACGGGTCGGACTCGACCTTCGGCGAGCGCCGCGCGATGGCTTCCGCCAGTTCGCGTGCACCCCGCTCGATCCGCTCGCCGAGCGGGGCGACCTGGTCTCCCGAGGCGCCCCAGTCGCTGGAGGCGGCGAAGACGCCGGTGGAGACCGGCTCGGCATGCAGATACGTGAACAGCGGCCGGATGGCGTAGTCGATCGCCAGCGAATGACGAGCGGTGCCCGCGTTCGCGCCGAGCAGCACGGGCTTGCCGGTCAGGGCATCCGGATCGAGGATGTCGATGAACGACTTGAACAGACCCGAATAGCTCGTCGAGAAGATCGGGGTCACCGCGATGACGGCATCCGCCGAGACGACGGTGTTGATCATCGTCTCGAGCGAAGCGGGGGCGAAGCCGGTGAGCAGATTGTTCGTGATGTCGTGCGCGTAGTCGCGCAGTTCGAACACGTCCACCTCGGTCTCGACGCCGTCAGCGGTCTCGCCGAGGGCGCGCACGGTGGCGCTTGCCAGCCTGTCGGCCAGCAGTCGTGTGGACGACGGATTGGACAGTCCCGCCGAGATGACGGCGATGCGACGCGCGGTCATCTCAGGCTCCCGTCCGCACGGCCGCGGCACCGAAGGACGAGCCGGCCGCAGTCGCGGTCTCGCGGTAGGGCGATCCGCCGGTGAGGTTGTCGCCGCGGTTGGGGTTGGGGACCTTCGCCGCCGGTCCGCGGTCGCCGTACTTCGCCGCGACGAGTGCCGCGTGCGTGGGGGCGTCGGGGACGTCTGCAGGGCGATCCTTCGCGAGCTCCTTTCGCAGCACCGGGACGACTTCGCCGCCCAGGATGTCCAGCTGCTCGAGCACCGTCTTGACCGGGAGTCCGGCGTGATCCATCAGGAACAGCTGGCGCTGGTAGTCGCCGAAGATGTCGCGCATGCCGGCGTAGCGGTCGATGACCTGCTGCGGAGACCCGACGGTGAGCGGCGTCATCTCCGCGAAGTCCTCCATCGCGGGCCCGTGGCCGTAGACGGGAGCGTTGTCGAAGTAGGGCCGGAACTCGCGGACGGCGTCCTGGGAGTTGGCACGCATGAACACCTGGCCGCCGAGTCCGACGATCGCCTGCTCGGGCGTGCCGTGACCGTAGTGGGCGAAGCGCTGGCGGTACAGGGTGATGAGGCGCTGGTAGTGCTCCGAGGGCCAGAAGATGTTGTTGGCGAAGAAGCCGTCACCGTAGTACGCAGCCTGCTCCGCGATCTCAGGGGTGCGGATCGATCCGTGCCAGACGAACGGCGGCACGTCATCGAGCGGTCGCGGCGTGGAGGTGAAGCCCTGCAGGGGTGTGCGGAACTTCCCCTCCCAGTCCACGACGTCCTCACGCCACAGCTTGTGCAGCAGTGCGTAGTTCTCGATCGCGAGCGGAAGCCCCTGACGGATGTCCTGACCGAACCACGGATAGACCGGGCCGGTGTTCCCACGGCCGAGCATGAGGTCCGTGCGACCGCCGGACACGTGCTGGAGCATCGCGTAGTCCTCGGCGATCTTCACCGGGTCGTTCGTGGTGATGAGGGTCGTCGCCGTCGAGAGCACGAGGCGCTCGGTCTGCGCGGCGATGTAGGCCAGCGTCGTGGTGGGAGAGGACGACCAGAACGGCGGGTTGTGATGCTCGCCCAGCGCGAAGACGTCGAGTCCGACCTCCTCGGCGTGCTTGGCGACCGTGATCGTGTTGCGGATCTTGTCGGCCTCGCTGGGCGTGCGGCCGGTGGTCGGGTCTTCGGTGATGTCGCTCACGGTGAAGATGCCGAACTGGATGGCCGGCGCCTTCGCTGCGGGGGTGGTGTTCTCGTTCACGATCGCTCTCCGATTCGGGATGCGGGTGGCATCCGCTTCTATTCAAATGAATGTATTCGGTAGAACACTGCTTCTGCGAATCTATTCCCTCGTGCTCGACGCGGGCACTGCGGGCCCATCGCCGTCGTCCGCCCCCTCAGGATAAAGTTGCAGGCGCCGCCATGACAGATCCAGCGAACCCGGCCCCGCCCCGCAGTCCGGCGGCGGCATCCCCCTCCCCCGCTCCGCCGACCGGGAAGGTCGGCGTGCCGCGGGCCAAGCGCCGGTTGCCGTTCTGGGACAACGCGCGGTTCGCGTGCATCGTGCTGGTCGTGCTCGGTCATGCCACGCAGCGCCTGACCTATGACTCCGATGCGGCACTGGGCCTCTATCTGCTGGTGTACTCGTTCCACATGCCGGCGTTCGCGATCATCTCGGGCTATTTCTCCAAGTCCGACGCGCCGGGCTCCCGCCAGATGGCACGCGTGATCACCGACATCCTGTTGCCGTACGTGATCTTCGAGGCGCTCTGGACGCTGACGAAGTGGATCGTGGAGGGCCAGGCGAATCCGAACCTCACCGAGCCGTCCTGGACTCTGTGGTTCCTGCTCGCCCTCGGCATCTTCCGGCTCGTGCTGCCCTACCTCGCACTCCTGCGCTGGCCGCTGCTGTGGACGGTCGTGATCTCGATCGGGGCCGGCTATCTTCCGAACATCGACTCGACGCTGTCGCTGTCACGCACGCTCGGACTGCTGCCGTTCTTCGCCCTCGGGTGGTGGCTGCGCGACCGCGACGTGGTCGAGCGGCTGCGCCTGCTGCGCGATCGGCCGTGGTGGGTCCTGCTCTCGGCGGCCGGGCTGCTGGGGATCGCGGGATGGGCGGCGTGGTTCTTCGCCGACGCATGGCGTGCGATGAACCTGCGCGAGTGGCTGTTCTACGACGAGAACTATTCCTCCATCGGCGGCACCGAGTGGTGGGCCGGCGGCGTGCGTCTGGCCCTGATGGCGATCGCGCTCGTGCTGTCGGCGGCATTCTTCGCGCTGCTCCCCCGGCAGACGCACTGGTGGACGCACTTCGGCCAGTACACGATGTACGTGTACCTGCTGCACTCGTTCGTGCTGTATCCCTTCCGCGAGTCCGGTGTTCTGCGCGGCCTCGAGCCGACCTGGATCTGGCTGCCGATCGTCGCCGTCGCCTCGGTGCTGATCGCCCTGGGTTTGGCGACCAAGCCGGCGCGCACGGTGTTCCGGCCACTCGTGGAGCCCCGACCCGGTTGGCTGTTCGCCGACCCCACCCTGGCCGGGCGGGAGGGTCGCCGGTCGGACCCCACCGGTTCGCGGCGCCCGCGGGACCAGCCGCGGCCCGCGCGGGCTCACGCGGATCCTCGCCAGAACGGCTGAGGGCCTGCGCCGCGCCTCAGGCGAACAGGCCCGCTCCGACGTACGATCCGGCGGCCGCTCCCGGCGGCACGGCCCACAATCCCGAGCCGATGTGCCGGAGGTACTCGCTCATGACGTCGGTGGACAGCGAGCGCTGAATCCGCACGAACTGCTCCGGACGTCGCTGATACGACAGGAAGAACAGCCCCGCGTCCAGCCGACCCAGATCGGTGTTGCCGTCGACGAAGTTGTAGCCGCGACGCAGGATGCGCACGCCGCCGTTCAGATCCGGGTGCGCGAGGCGCACGTGGCTGCGCTCGGGCACGAGCGGCGAGCCGCCGGCATCGGTCGCCTGAAGGTCGGGGGCCGAGTACTCGTCGCCGCCGGAGAGCGGAGCGCCCTGGCCCTTGTCGCGCCCCACGATGGCGTTCTGCTCCGACAGTCGCACACGATCCCACGTCTCGATCAGCATGGCGATCTTGCGCGCGACCAGGTACGAGCCGCCGGCCATCCAGGCGGGTGCATCCGATGCGGCCGACCAGACGTGCTCGCCGAGCGCGGCGGTGTCATCGGCGAGGATGTTGGCCGTCCCGTCCTTGAACCCGAACAGATTGCGCGGGGTCTGCTGCTCCGAGGTGGTGCGGGACGTGCGGCCGAACCCCATCTGGGACCAGCGGATCTTGGCGCGTCCGAACGCGATGCGGCTCAGATTGCGGATGGCGTGCACCGCCACCTGGGGATCATCGGCGCAGGCCTGGATGCACAGGTCGCCGCCCGACGCGTCGGGATCCAGGTCATCGCCCAGGAACGCCGGGAGCTTCTCGAGCCCGGTGGGTCGGCGATCGCCGATGCCGTAGCGATCGGCGCCGTCGAGGTCGAACAGCGTGGGCCCGAATCCGATCGTGATCGTCAGCCCGCTCGCCCCCAATCCCAGCGCCTCGCCGGTGTCATCCGGCGGTGCCTCGGGCGACCCGCCGACGGCACCGGTGGCACTCACGTCGAGGCCGCGGGTCATCCGTGCGGCGGCGTACGACCAGTCCTGCAGCAGCGAGATGAGGTCCGCCCGGTCGGTCCGGGCCATCATGTCGAACGCCGCGAAGTGCAGGTGGTCCTGCACGGGAGTCGTGATCCCGGCCTGGTGGGGTCCGTAGAACTCGTACGGGGATGCCGACGCACCGGCATCCGCCGCGCGGGCGATCGCGGTGCCCCCCGCGACGCCGGCGCCCGCCCCGATCGCAAGGCCCGCGGCACCCGCGCCGACCAGACCCAGCAGCCCGCGACGGCTCACGCCGTTCGGGGCGACCGCCGTGTCGGTCAGCGCCTCATCCTCGGTCATGTCATTCCAGGACGGTGACGGTCAGCTGCGAGAGAGGCTCGGCGAGCGCGTTGATCAGATCGGTGAACTCGCGCTTGTCGTCGTCGGTGAGCGACGAGTACGGCGCGAAACCGTCGGTGAGCGAGCCGTGCGCCGCGAGCGACGCCTCCAGAGCGGCATACCCGGCATCGATGTCCTCGACGAGCGCGGCGCCGTCGGCGCCCTGGGACGCGGCGAGATCGCGCACGAGCGAGAACGCCATCTTCGAGCCCTCGACGTTGGCCGCGAAGTCCCAGATGTCGGTTCCCGACCACCAGTCCTCCTCGCCGGTGATCTTGCCCATCGCCACCTCATCCAGAAGGGCGATGGCCCCGTTGCTCAGGCCGACGACTCCCTGGTCCTGCAGCGCCTCGGCGAACTCGTCGGAATGGACGTACGCATCGAGCTCGGCCACGTCCGCGATCAGCTGGTCGCCGAACGCGGCGCGCTCCTCGGTCGTGGACGGCGCCCAGTCCTGCCACGCCGGAGTCTCCCCGTCCGCGTTGAGGGCGTCGGCGCCGGGAACCCAGAGATCCTTCTCGATGCGGTGGAACCCGGTCCACTCGAGGCCTTCGGCGACGGCATCCACTTCGCGGTAGTCGATGCGCGGATCCAGGTCGCCCAGCGCCTCGGCGATCGGCTCGATCCGCTCGTAGAAGGAGCGGACCTGGGGGAAGGCCGCCCGGGCCGCGTCGTCCGAGCCGGCCTGGTAGTCGGCGACGAACGCGTCGACCGCCGGGACGAGCTGACCGACCTGGTCCTCGACGAAGGCGGCGTACAGGTCGACCGCGCGCTGCTTCTGCTCGGCATCCGGCCCGTCGATCGCAACAGTCTCACCCGAGACCGTGAAGCCGGAGCGTCCCACGCCGTCCCCGGTCATGCCCGGCTTGCACACGGTGAAGTACTCGCCCGGCTGGACGACCACCGTCAGGGTGCGAGACGCGCCCGGAGCGATGTTCTCGGCTTCGCCGACGATGCGCAGACCGTCATCGGCGAGCAGATAGAACTCCGTGACGTCGTCACCCGTGTTGGTGACCTCGAACGCCAGGGTGCCGCTGGTCGCCGTCGCGGCCGACACGTCGCACGCGCTGTCGGTGGCGGCGACGCTCAGCTCATCCGAGGCGGCCGCCTCGCTCTTGGCGACGCAGCCGGCGAGCACGACGATCGACAGCCCCACGACACCGACGGCGCCGAGGAAGCGGGAGGGGGTCATGCGACTCCTTGCGTTAGGGATGCGGCGTCGGCGCGCACGGGCACGGCAGCCGGGCGCGACGGCGCGGGCCGCCGGCGTGCTCCGCGCAGGAAGAACGCCCCGACGATCAGGATGTACAGCGCCCAGGCGATCACCTGCAGCCACGTCATCTGCGGCATGAATCCGACGGCTGCCTGCAGCAGCGCGGCCGGGGCGGAGCCGGGCGCGATCTGGGCGGTGAGATCGAACGCCCAGCCGAACGGGAAGCCCGCGAGTCCGACGGCCACCGCTCCGGTGGCGGGGTCTGTGGGGGCCATGGCCCCGAACGGGCCGGGCAGCACTCCACCCTCCTGCAGATCGTGCACGGCGTACGCGAGCACACCTGCGGCCACGATGATCAGGAACGCGCCGGTCCACAGGAAGAAGCGCCGCAGGTCGAGCTTCAGCATCCCTCGCGCGAGCAGCCAGCCCAGCACGACGGCGGCGGCGAGTCCGAGCAGAGCGCCGAGCAGGGCCGCGGGTGCGTCGCCGAACGACTGCACCATCGACCACAGCAGCAGGGTCGTCTCGATGCCCTCGCGCGCGACCGAGACGAAGCCGATCGCCACCAGCGCCCAGAGGCCTCCGTGGGCCAGCGCCCGGTCGATTCCGCCCTCGAGGCTGGATTTGAGCGTGCGCGCGGTCTTCTGCATCCAGAAGATCATCCAGGTGACCATGGCCACCGCGATCATCGAAAGCGTGCCGCCGATGATCTCCTGCGCCTCGAACGTGAGGGAGTACGCGCCGAAGGTCAGGACTGCGCCGATACCGAGGGCGAGCGCAACCGCCAGACCGACACCCGCCCACATGCGCGCAAGCACGTCCCGACGGCCGATCCGGCTGAGATAAGCCACGAGGATGCCGATCACGAGCGCGGCTTCGAGGCCTTCACGGAGGCCGATGAGGAAGGTGGCGAGCACGCTGATCTCGAGACGCTAGGGGCGGGTAGTGAGGTTAGGCAACCCTCACAAGATCAACGGTACCCGCCTTCACCGCAGGGGTCAAAAGCGGCGAACGCGCCTGCGCGGTAACCCGGGGCAACATACGCGCGGATGCCGCGGCCCCTGCCTATGGTCGGTGGATGGCTGAACTCTCCCTGCCCGTTCTGGACCTGTCGCAGCTCGATGCCGGAGCGGAGGCGGCGGCGTCCTTCCGTGCCGACCTGCGCGCGGCGACGCACGACGTCGGATTCTTCTATCTGACCGGTACCGGCATCTCCGCCCGGCTCGAACAGCGGCTGCACACCGCGGCGCGCGACTTCTTCGCCCTGCCCGAGAGCGACAAGCTCGCGATCGAGAACGTGCGCAGCCCGCACTTCCGCGGGTACACGCGCGTCGGCGGCGAGCGCACGCAGGGGCGCGTGGACTGGCGGGAGCAGATCGACATCGGTCCCGAACGCGAGGCGATCAGCGACGGCTCCTCACCCGATTACGCCCGCCTGATCGGGCCGAACCTCTGGCCGGCCGCCCAGCCGGAGTTGCGGGAGGTCGTCTCCGAGTGGCACGACCACCTGTCGGGAGTGGCCCGCAAGCTCCTGCGCGCATGGGCCGTCGCGCTCGGCGCGGAAGAGTCCTACTTCGACCAGCACTTCGGCGAGCCCTCGACGCTCATCAAGATCGTCCGCTACCCGGGGAAGGACGACCCGACGCCCCAGCAGGGCGTCGGCGCGCACAAGGATTCCGGGGTGCTGACCCTGCTCTGGGTCGAGCCGGGCAAGGGCGGTCTGCAGGTGGAGCGCGACGGCGAATGGGTCGATGCTCCCCCGGTTCCCGGCGCGTTCGTCGTGAACATCGGCGAGTTGCTCGAGTACGCGACCCAGGGCTATCTCATCGCGACGAACCACCGGGTGGTTTCGCCGAAGTACCCCGATGACCGCATCTCGGTGCCGTTCTTCTTCAACCCGGCGCTGGACGCGCGGCTGCCGATCATCGAGCTGCCGCCCGAGCTCGCTGCCGAGGCGCGCGGTGTCACCCGCGACCCCGCCAATCCGATCCACGCGCTGTACGGCGAGAACGCCCTCAAGTCACGCCTGCGCGCCCACCCGGATGTGGCTTCCATCCATCACGCCGACCTGGTGGCCGCACGGACGGCGACCCCGGGCTGACGTCCGGATCGCCCGCGGCGATCTCCCGGCGCGAACTGTCGTCCGTGCCGGGAGATCGCACAGCGCCGCGAGCGGCGCGGAGGACTTCAGCCGAGCAGCTTGGCCTTCGCGGCCGCGAACTCCTCGTCGCTGAGGATGCCGGCATCCTTCAGCGACGCCAGTTTCTGCAGCTCGGCGACCAGGTCGGTACCGCCCGCCGGCGCGGCGGCCGGTGCGGGCGCGGCGGGCTGGGCGTACTGCGCCGCGGCCGCCTGAGCGGCCGCATCGATCTGCGCCTGCTGCTGGGAGGCCTCGTACTGCTGCTGCTCGTACTGTCCTTGCGCCTTGTCCTGCTGGTGGCGCTGGACGCTGCCGCTCACAGCGGTCGCGGTGCCGGCGACGACGGCGGTGCGGGCGGCCATTCCGATGAGGCCCCCACGTCTTCTTCCTAGCGGCATGATCTTCTCCTTCTCTCCGGCGGCGAGCGCCGCACACTGGTCATTCCTGGCCCGATACCGGGTTGACGGAGACGACCTCGATGTGGAGATCGTCAAAGGCGGCGAGCAGACCCAGCAGCTCGGACTGATCGGGCACGTCCCCCACCAGCCGAGTGAGTCCGTCGGTGTCGGTGTCGATCCGGAACCCCGCGAACGAGGCCATCAACTCCGGACTCATGCGGCCGCGAACGATGACTTCGTAGACGTGCGAGGTCATATCGCCTCCTGCCTCGATGCGGGCCGACTGGTTGTGTTCCATACTTGTCTGCGACCCTCGGCGGACCCTCATCCGGACAGGGTGATTCACCGGGGCGGGGAACGGGAACCAGATGCCGATGACGACCGCGGTGCCGAGCGCACCCGCGCATGCCGTCGACAGACCGCATCTGCGCCGGCGGCTGGACGCGGCGCTGGGGGCGCCTCTCACGCTGCTGGTCGCGCCCGCCGGCTCCGGCAAGACCGTGCTCCTCTCCCAATGGGCGGCGTCCCGCCCCGACCTGCGCTTCCTCTGGCTGGGCATCGAGTCGACCGATGAAGACCCGACCCGCTTCGCGCGCAAGCTGCTCGAACAGCTCGCCGCATTCGACCCGACCGTCGTCGAGCTCGGACCATTGCTGGCGATCGGCGGCGGGAGCCTCGGTCAACCGCTGCTGGAGGCGGTGAGCGCCCTGCTGGCCGACCACCCGGGGACGGTGCTGGTGTTCGACGATCTGCACGTGCTCACCAATCGCGCACTGCTGGAGGACCTCTGGTGGCTCGCGGACCACCTCCCCGGGTCCGTCCACATGGTCTTCGCCTCGCGCGGCGACCGCCGCCTCGCCCTCAGCAGGCACCGCCTGAAGTACGGCCTGCTCGAGTTGAGGCAGGCCGAACTCGCGTTCGACGACGAGGTGACCGCCGAGGTGCTGCGCCGCATCGCGGGTGAGCAGGCCGCCCAGGCGACCGTCGCGTCGGTCGTGGACACGACGGAAGGGTGGGCAGCCGGCGTACAGCTGACCGCCATCAGCCTGCGCAACCAGGAGGACCCTGCCCTGTTCGCCCGACGGCTGGCCGGCACCGACCGGCTCATCTCCGACTACCTGAGCGAAGAGGTCCTCGCCGCACAGTCGGACGAGCGACGCGACCTGCTGCTGAGGCTCTCGGCGCTGGATCGGATGTCACCCGAGCTCGTCGAATCGGTGCTGCACGTATCCGGTGCGGCGCAACTGTTCGATGAGCTCGAGCGCGACTCGATGTTCGTGGTTCCCGTCGACCCGCTGAACGAGTGGTTCCGGTTCCACCATCTGTTCCGCGACCTGCTGCGCTATCGCCTGCGGGCAGCGTTTCCGGGCGACGAGGAGCGCATCGTGATCGCCGCGGGCGACTGGTTCGCGCAGCAGGGCGACATCGCTTCGGCGGTCGAGTGCTTCCTGCACGCCCGCGCGTGGGACCGGGCGATGGACCTGATCCTCTCGCGAGGCCGGGAGGTGTTCGAACGGGGGCACTCCGCCACGGTGGCACAGTGGCTGGGCGCCATCCCGGACGCCGAGCGGTTCGCCCGGCCCGACGCCGAAGCGCTCTACGGAATGGTCCTGGGATTCAGCGGCCAGGCCGCCGTGAGCGAAGACGTCCTGCGCGGGCTGGTCGCCCGCCCGGACGTCCCCCTGGGCATCGTGATGATCGCGCGCGCCTACATCGCAGCGCGCGTGCAGTTCCGTCCCCAGGTGAAGGTGTCGCTGGATGCCGCCCATGAGGCGCTGAGAAGTCTGCGCGAACATCGCGACGTCATGCCTCCCGACCTGATCGGACTGACGCACCCGACGCTGCTGGAAACCGTCGCATCGGGCTCGCTCGCCCGGGCGCACTTCTATGCCGGCGACCTGGCGGAGGCCCGCAGATCGCTGCGTCGCACGCTCGACTCCCCGGGCGCCCAGTACTCCGTTTATCGCGTTCACATGCTGGGCACCGAAGCGCTGCTCGAGGCGTGGTCGGGCCGGCTGGTCATCGCCCAGAAGCTCGCAGACGAAGCTCTGCAGCTCGCGCGCGACGTCGGCCTGCTGGCGCACGCCGCGCCCGCCGATGCCTACCTCGCCCTGTCCCTCGTCGCGATCCACCGCGGCCGTCCGCAGGCGGCGTCCTTCGCCCGCCACGAAGGGGCCGTTCGCGCGGCATCCAACCGACGTACGCAGCTCATGTGGATCTCCCACCTGCACGCCGTCCTGGCGGGCGATCCGGCTTCGCCCGCCGGCGAGCCGGCCAAGGCCGCTCCTCCCATCGTGCGCGATGCGCTCGATGCCGCGGCGCGTCGAGGGCGCCGGCTCGCGGGCGAATCCTCCCCCTCGGGCCGCGCCGGCGAGTCCTGGTCCGCCATGCTCGTGGAGAGCGTGTCGGCCGCGCTCGCCGACAAGCGGGTGGCAGAGGCGAAGGCGGCACTGGATGCCGCGGCCTTCGTCCCCAGCGAGGAGCATCCGCTCGCAACGGTCGAGCACGCCGTCCTGACCGCATGGCTCGCGCACGCCGAAGGCAGAGCAGTGGAGTCGCGGCGTCGCCTCGCCGACGCGCTGGAAGTCGCATCCGAGCACGGGATCGTCTCGGCGTTCGTCTGGGCGGGGCCAGAGGTCATCAGACTGATCGAGAGCCTCCCCGACCGCCCGACGCCCCTTCGCCGACAGGTGATGGAGTGCGCACGCGAGCAGCTTCGCGCTCCGGCCGACGCCGTACTGAGCGAACCCCTGACCGACCGGGAGAGGGAGCTGCTCGCATTCCTGCCGACGCGACTGACCAACGCCGAACTCGCCGCGCAGTTCTTCGTCTCCGTCAACACGATCAAGACGCACATGGCGCACATCTACCGGAAGCTCGACGCGCCCAACCGCAGTGCTGCGGTGAGCCGTGCGAGCGAGCTGGGGCTGCTCTGAGCGGACGCGCACGGCGCGCGTCGATGCGAAAGGCCGCCCCACACCGGGGGCGGCCTTTCAGAAAGCGATGTGCGCTGGGTGCGACTAGCGGCGGAGTCCCAGGCGCTCGATCAGCGAGCGGTAGCGCGCGATGTCGATGTCCTGGAGGTAGCCGAGCAGACGACGGCGCTGACCGACCATCAGGAACAGCCCACGACGCGAGTGGTGGTCGTGCTTGTGCTCCTTCAGGTGCTCTGTAAGGTCCTTGATGCGCTGCGTCAGCATCGCGACCTGCACCTCGGGGGATCCGGTGTCACCGGGGTGCGTCGCGTACTCTTCGATGATCGCCTTCTTGGCGTCAGATTCGAGTGGCATAGATGGGATCCCCTTTCTCGTCATTGCGCGGCGCCCATCGCCTGATGCGTGGGCTCTCTTTATCCGCGGCCGATCGAACGGCAACCTGAAGAGTCTACCAGCCGGTGGTCGCCCGCAGAACCGGCTCCACCCGGAGCGGGTTAGCCTCGAAGGATGCCCGGACTGCGTCGCCTCCGCTTCATCGACCGCAGCCACTTCATCGACCTGAGTCCGTTCCGGGCCAGCCCCGCGTTCACGCGCATGTGGATCGGCTCGACGCTGGCCGGCCTCGGCGGCCAGCTCACGATCGTGGCGATCATGCTGCACATGTACGACCTGACCGGCTCGACCTTCGCGGTCGCGATGATCGCCGTGGTGGGTCTGCTGCCGATGATCGTCGCGGGTCTGTACGGCGGGATGCTGGCCGACGCGTTCGATCGTCGCCGGGTGGCTCTGGTCGCGGCGACCATCACGCTCGGCTCGACGGTTCTCCTGGCGACCCTGGCGTGGGCTCAGCTGGAGACCGTGTGGTGGCTGTATGCGCTCAGCATCGTCAACGCCGCAGCGAACACCGTCGTGATGGCCGCGCGCCAGGCGATCGTGCCGCGCCTGATTCCGCGCGAGCTGCTGCCGGCCGCATCCGCCCTCAACGGCATCACGTTCGGGATCATGGTGATGGTGGGGCCGGCCCTCGCCGGCATCCTGGTCGCCTTCGCCGGGTATGCCTGGACCTACTCGATCGACGTCCTGCTGATGAGTTCGCTGTTCCTCGGACTGTGGACCCTGCCCAGCATCCGCCCCGAAGGGACGATCGTGCGCCCCGGGCTGGACTCGCTGCGCGACGGCTGGCGCTTTCTCACACGCGCGTCCAACATCCGGCTGCAGTTCATCCTCGACATCATCGCCATGACCTTCGGCCAGCCGCTCGCCCTCATGCCGGCGATCGGCGCGGTGCTGCTGGGCGGTGGCCCGATCACGACCGGGGCGCTGACCGCTTCGGTGGCCGTCGGCGCGTTCTTCTCCAGCCTGTTCTCGGGTCCCGCCGGTCGCGTCCGCCGCCAAGGGCTCGGGATCGAGCGCGCGATCCTGGTCTACGGCGGCTCGATCGCCGCGTTCGGTCTGGTGCTCGGCGCGGCCGCGTTCGGCTGGTTCGCGCCCGGGGGGGTCGACGGCACGAGCCCCAACGTCGTGCTCATCGTGGCGGCGGCGCTGTGCCTGGTGGTCTCGGGCGCCGCGGACAACGTGAGCTCGATCTTCCGCAACACGATGGTCCAGGCGGCGGTGCCGGACGCGATCCGGGGTCGGCTGCAGGGCGTGTTCATCGTCGTCGTCGCGGGAGGGCCTCGACTCGGCGCCCTCTACGCCGGCACGCTGGCCACCCTCACCGCGCTGTGGGTGCCGCCGCTGCTCGGCGGATTCGTCATCATCGGCCTCGTCGCCCTGCTCGTGCGCCTGAGCCCGCGGTTCCGGGTGTACGACGCGCAGCATCCCGAGCCCTGACCGACCGTCGCCGGAGCGTCGCACATCGGCGGATTTCGGACGCGGCATCCGCTTCTGCTCCCCCGAGTCCGACGCCGAGGCTAGGCTCGCCGGGTGTCCACCCCGTCGCCCGCCCACGCCGCGTCCCCGGTTCCCGCGGCGGTGTCGGACTCGGTCCCGTCCGAGCGGGGCGAGGCCGCACGCCTGCCGTCGCAGGGCTGGATCGCGGTGCAGTTCCTCCTCACCGGCGTCATCTGGGGGTCCAGCTTCCTGTTCATGAAGGTGGCCCTCGAGGGGCTCTCCGCCGGCCAGGTGGCCTGGTCCCGGCTCGTCCTGGGCGGACTGACGCTGGGCCTGTTCGTCGCGCTGCGTCGTGAGCCGCTGCCGCGCCGCGTCAGGATCTGGGTGCACATGACGGTGCTCGCCGTCACGTTCTGCGTCGTGCCGTTCCTGTTGTTCTCGTGGGCGCAGCAGCACGTCACCTCGGGCCTGGCCAGCATCTACAACGCGACCACGCCGATCATGACCGCGGTGATGGCGGGACTGCTGTTCCGCGTCGAGAAGCTCAAGGCCGGGCAGATCGCCGGGATCCTCGTGGGCATCCTCGGGGTGATGGTCATCATCGCCCCGTGGCAGGGTCTGGACCTGAACCAGAGCCTCCTCGCCCAGTTCGCGGTCCTCGGTGCGACCGCGTGCTACGGATTCAGCCTGGCGTACATGCGCAGGTTCGTCTCGAACTCCGGCATGAGCGCACTGATGTTCTCGTTCCTGAACATCGGCATCGCGGCGGCGATCATGGCGCTGCTCACGCCGGTCGTCGCCCTTTCTCCGGTGCGGCTCGATCCGTGGATCGTCGGCAGTGTCGTCCTGCTCGGCTGCCTGGGCACCGGAGTCGCGTACATCTGGAATCAGAACACCCTTCGCGCCTGGGGACCGACCCGGGCATCCACGGTCACCTACATCACCCCGGTGGTCGGCGTGGCGCTGGGCATCCTGGTGCTCGGAGAAGGGCTGTCCTGGAACGAGCCGGTCGGTGCACTCGTCGTGTTCCTCGGCATCCTGCTCGCTCAGGACCGGTTGCGGCTGCGCCGCCGAGCCTGAAGACGACGAAAGGGGGATGCCGACGGCATCCCCCTTCCTGCCTCGATCAGGTCACTCCTGGAAAGCGCCCTGCAGGTCGAGCGTGATGGTGACATCCTTGCCGACCAGAACGCCACCGGTCTCGAGCGCGGCGTTCCACGTCAGGCCGAAGTCCTCGCGATTGATGACGGTCTTGGCCGTCGCACCCGCCTTGTAGTTTCCCCAGGGGTCGGAGCCGAATCCGCCGAAGTCGAATTCGAACGTGACCGGCTTCGTGGTGCCGCGGATGGTCAGGTCGCCGTCGACCAGCATCTCGCCGTCGACGATGCGCACACCGGTCGAGACGAAGTCGATCGAGGGGTAGGTCTCGACGTCGAAGAAGTCCGCCGAGCGAAGGTGCTGGTCGCGACCCTGATCCTTCGTGTCGAGCGAGGCGGCGTCCACGTGCGCCTCCACCTTGGCCTCGAGCGGGTTCGCCGGGGCGATGAGGGTCGCGCTCTTCATCGCGAAGTGACCACGCACCTTCGAGATCATCATGTGGCGGACCGTGAAGCCGACCTCGCTGTGAGAGGGGTCCAGCACCCAGGTGCCCGCCTTGTAGCCCGGAATGTCGATCGTGGTCGTGTCGGTCATGATGATCCTTCGTGTCGGTGGAGACGTCGCCGGAAGCGACGCGGTCAAGGTGTTGCAACGTCCTGCGAGAAGATCTATTCCCCTGAATGAAAATTCCACGAGAACGGGGTCCGGATGCCGCAGCATCCGGACCCCGTCGGATCATCGATCCGCGCTCAGCCCACCGAGATGAGATCGATCACGAAGATCAGGGTCTTCCCGCCCAGGAAGTGGCCGCCGGCGGGGCCGTACGCCAGGTGCGGGGGGATCACCAGTTCGCGTCGGCCACCCACCTTCATGCCCGGGATGCCGTCCTGCCAGCCCTGGATCAGGCCGCGCAGCGGGAACTGGATGCTCTCGCCGCGGTTCCACGACGAGTCGAACTCCTCGCCGGTCTCGTACTCGACGCCGGCGTAGTGAACGGTCACGGTGTCGCCGGGCTTCGCCTCGGCGCCTTCGCCGACGATGAGGTCGCGGATGACGAGGTCATCGGGTGCGGGACCCTGGGGCGCGTCGATCTCGGGCTTGGTGCGGTCATCAGTCATGAGTCCATCCAACCCGAGGGTTGCGCCCGGGTCAAAGCGGCGGGCGCGCCCTTGACACACCGTCACGTCCACGGCACTCTGAAGGCAGGACAACTCAGCGCCCGGACGTCACGCAGGCCTTGCCGCGGACCCGGGCGCTGGGTGTTTGCGCGGGGTCGATCTCCGACCCGCTAGGGCGCGAACATCGCCGCACGCGCGGCGGTCGTGCGGGCCAGAAGCACCTGCTCGTCCTCACGCGCGTTCGGGTCGCGTCCGGTGATCGCGCGCTGCCGGGCAGCGGCGAGGGCCGTGGCGTCCGCGATGAAGGACTTCATGATCCGGGTGCGGTCACCGCGCAGACTCTGCGCCCAGGCCAGTGCGGCCTTGCGGCCCGGACCCGTTGCGAGCATGTCGACCTCCTGCGGCGTGAACCACCCCGCTGCCGCGTAATCGCCGAGTCGCGCACGGGTCACCCGCGCCTCCTCGCGGCGCAGGGTGATGACGCCGAGGATGAACCCGACGAACAGCGGCACCTGAAGCGTGAGATACAGCAGGAAGAAATCGCCGAACACTGCCGAGCCGTTCCAGAGCGCGTGCAGCATCATCGCGCCCATCATGCCCAGCACCCAGGCCCCCAGCGCTCCCATCCCGCGCGCTCCGCGCCGCGCGGCCAGGCCGAGGGCGAAGCCGGTGATGCTCGTGAACATCACGTGGGCGAAAGGCGAGAGGATGCCGCGCACGAAGAACGTGGTGGTGACATCCACCACGCCGCCTTCGAGGAAGCTGATCGCGAAGTACTGGATGTTCTCGGTGAAGGCGAAACCCGCTCCGACCAGCGCCCCGTACACCACGCCGTCCACGGGCCCGTCGAATGCGCGACGCGCGGTGAGGAAGATCAGCAGGACGCCCAGTCCCTTGCCGAACTCCTCGACGATGGGCGCCTGCACCACGGCCGAGAACGCCTCCCGCAAGGGCGAGTCGTCCACGCCCAGCACCAGCGTGATCAGCAGATCGACACCGAGCGCGATTCCCACGGCGGCGACCGCGCCCCACGCGACGGCAAGCACGAGCAGACCCCGCGGCTCCGGCTCCCAGCGGTCGATGAGGCGCACCGCCAGCACCACTGCGGTCAGCGGGACGAAGGCGAGCAGCATCCCGATGATCGACGCCGCGGGGCCGATCGCGCTGAGGAAATAGCCGACCAGAGCCACCAGGACGATGAAGATGACGCCGATGATCCACACCGGTGCCGAGCGTCCGGCGCGAGGCCGGACCGGAACCGCCGCCGGCGAGATCGGCGCGGGAGCGATCTGCGCACCCTGGGCCACGCGCGGCTGCGCCAAGGGGGAGGCGAACGAGGGTGGCGTCAGCGAGGGCCCGCCGTCGGGGTTCCGGCCGTCGGGCTGCCGGGGGTCATACGTCATGCGCACAGCATAGGGGCCGGCGTGAGCGACGCACCGGCACCGGCGGCCCGGTAGCGTGGAGGAATGCGCTTCGCCCACGTGTCCCTGCCGGGATCCGAAGAGCCTCGCCTCGCGGTGGTGCACGACGAGACGGCGCTGATCGTGGAGGACCTGTTCGTCGGCGCCCCGCGCTTCCTGGAGGACCTGATCGCCGGCGGCGACGAGCTGCTGTCCCGGGTGCGGGATGCCGCAGAGCACGCGGGTCCGCGCCTTCCCCTGTCCGAGGTGGCGTACGCGTCAGCTCTGCTCACTCCCCCGGTGATCCTCGCGATCGGCTTGAACTACGCGGCGCACTCCAGCGAACTGGGGCTGAAGACGGATTCCACGCCGACGGTGTTCGTCCTGTGGCCGAACTCCCTGGCCGGTCACGACGCCACGACGACCTGGCCCCGCTCGCTGAGCGAGTCCGTGGACTACGAAGCCGAGCTCGGAGTGATCATCGGCACGCCGGCGAAGGACGTGTCAGCCGACGATGCGCTCTCGCACGTCTGGGGCTACACCGTCGTCAACGACATCACCGCCCGGGACATCCAGTACTCCGAGGCGCAATGGTCGCGCTGCAAGTCTTTCGACGGCTTCACCCCCACCGGTCCGTTCGTCGTCACGGCGGACGAGGTCCCCGACCCGCAGGACCTGCACATCTGGACCGTGCTGGACGGGCGCACACTGCAGGACGCGTCGACGAACCAGATGGTGCGGCCGGTCGCCACGCTGATCTCGCACCTTTCGAAGTCCGCGACATTGCTGCCCGGGACGCTCATCTCCACCGGAAGCCCGGGCGGAGCCGGGTACTCGCGGGACCCCCAGGTCTTCCTGCGCGATCGCTCGACGGTGACGGTCGGTATCGACGGCATCGGCGCGCTGACCACGCACTGCCGGATCCTGGGCTGACCACACGGCGAACGCCCGCCACCGGGGTGACGGGCGCTCGTGTGCGATCGATCAGCGGCTGATGGTGCTGCAGTCGACGCTCACGCCTTGAACGGTGACCGTCCCCGAGAAGTCGACGGCCTGACAGGCCTGGAACACCTCGCTGGCGTATCCCGCCGCCGCCGCGAAGGCGCTGAAGGCGATGATGGCGATGATGATGCCGAGCACCGTCAGAACGGCGCCCACGATGATCGCCGCGACGGCGAACCCGTTCTTGTGACCGGCCTTGCGGCTCTGGACGAGTGCGACGATGCCCAGGATCAGGCCGATGACGTTGAAGAAGATCGCCACGATGAGCGCGACGATGCCGAGAGTCCGTCCCGGGATCGGCGCGTTCGCCGGTGCACCATACGGCGCGGGCGGCGCGGACGAGTAGGCGGGCGGAGGTGCGGCGTCGTAGGCGGGCGGCGGCGCGGAGTTGTACGCGGGCGGCGGCGGGACGTCGGGGTTCTGCGGATCGGTCATCGGAGGTCCTTTCGAAGGAAGCTGTGCCTTCGAACGCTAGCGCTCACTGCGGCGCGTCGGCAACGACCGACACGCCGTCGGTCACGGGTGGGTCTCGCCCGCCTGGATGATCGGGATCGCGGCGGTGACGGTCTCCAGGCCCGAGAGCCTGGCCGGCGACAGCTGCTTGATGACTTCGTCGCGCGACATGAGCCCCGCTTCGACGACGAGGTCGGCGACGTTGCGTCCGGTCAGGAGGGCCGTCTTGGCGAGCGCCGCAGCCGCGGCGTAGCCGATGTACGGCGTCAGCGCGGTGATCACGCCGACGGACGCGCCGACCATGGCGCCGAGCCGCTCGTGGTTCGCGGTGATTCCGTCCACGCAGTTCACGCGCAGCGTGTACATGCCGCGCCGCATCCAGGTGATCGACTGGAACAGCGAATGAGCTATCACCGGTTCGAACGCGTTCAGCTGCAGCTGACCCGCCTCCACCGCCATCGTCACCGTCATGTCCGCACCGACCACCGCGAACGCGACCTGGTTGACGACCTCCGGGATCACCGGGTTGACCTTGCCGGGCATGATGCTGGACCCCGCCTGGCGGGCGGGCAGGTTGATCTCGCCGAAACCCGCCTGCGGGCCCGACGAAAGCAGCCGCAGGTCGTTGCAGATCTTCGACAGCTTGACCGCGTTGCGCTTGAGGGTCGAGGAGAACGACATGAATGCGCCGGTGTCGCTGGTCGACTCCACGAGGTCGGTCGCCGTCTCCAGGTCCAGACCCGTGATCTCGCGGAGGTGGTGGAGCACGGCTTTGCCGTACTCCGGATGCGTGGTGATGCCGGTGCCGATCGCTGTCGCGCCCATGTTGATCTCGCACAGCAGGTAGGCGTTCTCCTTCAGGCGGCTGTGATCCTCGCCGAGGGTCGTGGCGAACCCGTGGAACTCCTGCCCGAGAGTCATCGGGACCGCATCCTGCAGCTGCGTCCGGCCGACCTTGAGGATGTCGTGGAACTCGACGGCCTTCGCCAGGAAGGCGCGCCGCAGGAGGTCGAGCTCATCCAGCAGGGTCAGCAGGTCGAGTCCGAGACCCACCTTGATCGCGGTGGGATACACGTCGTTCGTCGACTGCGAGCGGTTCGTGTCATCGATCGGCGAGAGGAAGCCGTAATCGCCCTTCTCGCGCCCGGCCAGCTCGAGCGCGATGTTGGTGATCACCTCGTTCGCGTTCATGTTGGTCGACGTGCCGGCGCCCCCCTGGATCACGCCGACGACGAACTCGTCGTGGTAGGCGCCGTCGATCACCAGCTGAGACGCCCGGTCGATGAGGTCGGCCTTGTCAGGGTCGAGAGCGCCGATGTCGCGATTGGCGCGGGCGGAGGCCTGCTTGACCATCGCCAGCCCGCGGACGAGATCCTTGTAGACCGAGATCGGACGCTTCGACACGGGGAAGTTCTCCAGCGCGCGAGCGGTGTGGATCCCCCAGTATGCGTCGGCGGGGATCTCCATGGATCCCAGGGAGTCGGTCTCGATACGTGTGCGCGTCATTGCGTCCAGAGCCATGTGTGTGTCCTCGTGGGTCGGTCACGGCGATGTGATGGGATGCTTCGAGATTACTCGCGACCCTCGAGGATGCCCCCGTACAGCGCGGACAACGCCGGAACGGATGCTGTACACCACGGCGACCGCCACGGGCGCGGCGGCGCCAGCGCGTCAGCGGCCCGGCTTGCGCGAGAAGGCCTCGAGGCGCTCCGCCGGGGTCAGCGCCGCCATGTGCTGCACCCACTCTGCGGAGAAGTACTCGCCCGTCAGCGCATCCACCACCGGCACCACGGCGTGGGTGATCGTGTCGTCGTACACGTGCACGAGATGGAACGACTGGCCGGCGTCCATGCCGTTCACCTCGGCGGCGGGGCGCGCCAGGTCCATCGTGTAGCAGGTGGCCGCGGCGACGCTGACCGGAACCCCCGCGAACGTGCCGCTCGTGGAGTAGTGCAGGTGACCGGCGAGGATTGCGCGCACATCGGTGCCGGCGATGACGCGGCCGAGCCGGCCCTGGTCGCGCAGCTCGAGGATGTCGAACAGCGGGATATGGGACGGCAGCGGGGGGTGGTGCATGGCCAGGATCGTCCCGAGCGGGGCGGAAGCGGACAGCTCGCGCTCGAGCCAGTCCAGCTGCGCGTCATCCAGGTCTCCGTGATGCCATCCCGGCACGGTGGTATCCAGCACGATCAGGCGGAGGCCGTCGAGGTCGTGCACGGCCGTCACCGGCTCTTCGGTCGCCTCGAGGCCCAGCAGGTCCCGGCGCAGCGCGGGCCGTTCGTCGTGATTGCCGGCGACCCAGACGATCGGGGCGCCCAGACGCTCGGCGACCGGTTCGATCGCGTCGCGCAGCGCGCGGTACGCGTCCGGCTCCCCGAGATCGGTGAGGTCGCCGGTGAACACGACCGCGTCGGGACGGATCTGCAGCGCCTCGACGGCATGGAGTGTTCGCTTCAGGTTCGCGGCGGTGTCGTAGCGTCCGCCCAACGGCACGTCACCAGCCAGGAGGTGGGTGTCGCTCAGGTGCAGGATCGTGCGTCGTGCCGGCGGGTACTGACCGAACTGCGGGACCATGCGACCAGCCTACGGGGGGCCGCCGACCGGGCCGCGGGGCGGTCAGTGGTTGAAGACGATGAGCAGCAGACCGCCGAGGACGGCGAGTCCGCACATCCCGAAGGAGAGGTAGGCGCCGACGGCGGCGACCTGGCGCTGGCCGGGGGTGAGGGGGTTCTTCTTCGCGGCCTTGGCGGCCGCCTTGGCTGCGCGCTGTGAGTCCTTCGCGGTGATCACGGTGATCGCGTCGGTGAACTCCGCCGGAGCCACCACCGGCACGCGTCCGGCGCGCACCAGCAGGCGCAGCCCGAGCGAGTAGAAGCCGACCACGAGCACACTCGCCAGAAGCGCGGCCAGGAAGACCTGCACGAACGCGAACCAGTCGATCTCCAGGCTCATTTCGAACCCTCCTTCTCACGAAGGGCCTCGTCACGCACGGCGGCGCGCTGACGGCGGGTCGGCGGCGGATTGCGCTTGACCTTGACGGCCGTTCCCGACTCGGCGACCTCGCTCATGGCGTTGGCAGCCGTGACCGCGTTGCGACGCGACAGGAGGAAGATCGTGAGGATGACCACGACGGCGAAGACGGCGTCGATCAGGATGCCCCAGCCGCCGAGCCACACCACCATCAGCGCCATGGCACCACCCACGGCCCCGGAGGCGGGAAGCGTGAAGACCCAGCCCACCATGATGCGCCCGGCCGTCCGCCACCGCACTGTCGCGCCGCGGCGGCCCAGCCCCGATCCGATGACCGAGCCGGACGCGACCTGCGTCGTGGACAGTGCGAAGCCGAGGGCGCTCGAGGACAGGATCGTCGCAGCGGTCGAGGACTCGGCCGAGAAGCCCTGAGCCGGCTTGACGTCGGTCAGACCCTTGCCGAGGGTGCGGATGATGCGCCATCCGCCCATGTACGTGCCGAGGGCGATCGTGATGCCGCACGCGAGGATCACCCACAGCTCGGGCGCCGTCTGCGCCGGGCTCTGCACCCCGGCGATGATGAGGGTGAGCGTGATCACGCCCATGGTCTTCTGCGCGTCATTCGTGCCGTGCGCGAGCGCGACGAGCGAGGACGTGAAGATCTGCCCGAAGCGGAAGCCGTCCCTGCCATCGGGCTTCGCGTCGTAGCGACGGGTGATGGCATACGCGATGCGCGTGGCGGTGAAGGCGATGAGTCCGGCGGTCAAGGGGGCGAGGACGGCGGGCAGGATCACCTTGCTGAGCACGACGCTGTAGTCGATCGCCATCCAGCCGGCACCGACGATCGTCGCGCCGATCAGGCCGCCGAACAGCGCATGCGACGAGCTCGAGGGAAGCCCCAGCAGCCACGTGAACATGTTCCAGGTGATCGCACCGATCAGGCCGGCGAAGATCAGCGGCAGGAACGCATTCGGATTGATCTGATCCTCGCGGATGATGCCGTGCGAGATCGTCTGCGAGACCTCCGTGGACAGGAACGCGCCGGCGAGGTTGAGGATGGCGGCCAGCAGCACCGCGACCTTGGGCTTGAGAGCACCGGTCGCGATGGGCGTCGCCATCGCGTTGGCCGTGTCGTGGAAGCCGTTCGTGAAGTCGAAGAACAGCGCCAGCACGATCACCAGCACGACGATCAGGGTTGCGGTTTCCACCGTTCGCTTTCCGTAGGAAGTGAAAGAAATGTGGTGCCGACGGGATCGGCGTTGCGAACGAAGAGTTCACGGCGAATTAAGGAACCGGCAACCGGTCAGGAGAATCCTTACACCGCCCCCGCCTGCGGTCAACTCAGGTGCTTGCCAGGCAGGCGGCATCACCCGCCGGGCGTGACGCGGGCTCGGCATCCCGAGGTGTTGAATGAGCACGCCCCCCTCGCCGGGGCAGAGTCGGGTGGACAGATGAAGAAGTGGTTCGTCGTGATGATCCTGGGCGCGGCCCAGTTCGTCATGGTGCTGGACAGCACCGTCATGAACGTCTCGATCTCGGCGGTCGTCGAGGACCTCGACAGCAGCGTCACCGCGATGCAGAGCGCCATCACGTTCTACACGCTCACGATGGCCGCCACGATGCTGCTCGGGGCGAAGCTCGGCGACATCTGGGGGCGACGGCGGGCACTGGTGATCGGCTCGATCGTGTACGCCGTGGGGTCGCTCATGACCGCCTTCAGTCCCAACATGGCGGTGCTGTTCCTGGGCTGGTCGATCATCGAGGGCCTCGGCGCCGTCCTCGTGATCCCCGCGATCGCCGCTCTGCTGGCCGACAACTACGAGGGCCGGGCGCGCGTGACCGCCTTCGCCGCGATCGGGGCGGTCTCGGGCGCGGGCGTGGCCGCCGGCCCGCTCATCGGCGGCTTCATGACCACCTACTTCAGCTGGCGGTACGTCTTCGTCGGCGAGGTCGTGATCCTGGTCTTCGTGGTGATCTTCGCCGGGCGAATCGCGGAGAAGTCCGCGCGCCGCAGCATCCGCATCGACGTGCTCAGCGTGGTGCTGTCCGCGGCCGGACTCGTGGCCGTCGTCTACGGGATGCTGCAGAGCAAGGTGTGGGGATGGATCGTGCCGCTGCACTCGCCCGAGGTGAACGGCGTGAAGATCGAGCCGCTCGGCATCTCGCTGAGCGCGTGGCTGATCGTCATCGGCGTCGCGCTGCTCGTGCTGTTCTTCGTGCGCCAGCGCCGGCTGGTCGCCGACGGGCGCGAGCCGCTGATCCACGCGGATCTGCTGTCGATCCGCCAGCTGCGCAGCGGTCTGAGCGTGCTGGGCGGCCAGTACGCGATCATCGCCGGACTGTTCTTCATGGTGCCGGTCTACCTGCAGATGACGCTGGGCTTCGATGCGCTGCAGACCGGCTGGCGGATCTTCCCGCTGTCGATCTCCCTGATCCTCTTCTCGGTGTTCGGCACCCGTCTGTCCACGCGATGGTCACCGCGACGGGTCGTCCGGGTCGGTCAGTGGGTACTGGTGGCGAGCTCCATCCTCCTGCTGACGGCCATCGACCCGGAGCTGTCCAGCCCCGCGTTCGGCATCGGCATGTTCGCTGCGGGCGCGGGGCTGGGCCTGCTCGCCTCCCAGCTGGGCAACGTGAACATGTCCTCGGTGACGGCGAAGGACACGAGCGAGGTGGGCGGCCTGCAGGGGGTCTTCCAGAACCTGGGCTCGTCGCTGGGCACCGCGCTGATCGGATCCATCCTGATCGGCTCGCTCGCATCGTCGTTCGCCACCAACGTCGCCGAGAGCACTCTTCCGGACGAGACACAGGCGATCGTCAACGAGCGCACCGAGGGCGGCGTGCAGATCATCCCCGCCTCGACGGTGCAGGGCATCGCCAAGGAGTCGGGGCTCAGCGATGCCGAGGCTGCAGAGCTCGAGCTCATCTACGTCGAATCCCAGCTCTCATCGCTGCGCACGGCCTTCTTCGGCCTGATCGTGCTCGCGCTGCTGTCCCTGCTGGTCTCGCGCGGCATCCCGTCCGAGGCGCCCGAGCGACGGTCCCCGCGCAAGGGCGAGGCCGTCGAGCCGTCGGCAGCGGACGGCTACCGACCGCCGCCGCGCGCCTGAGCAGGTCGACTAGCGTGGAACGGTGACCATCGAAGCCGTCCCCTCCGTTCCTCCCGTCGCCGCACGCAAGCCGATCGTCCGCAGTCATCACGGGGATGAGGTGCAGGACGCCTACGAGTGGTTCCGCGCCAAGGAGGATGCCGAAGTCATCGCGCACCTCGAGGCGGAGAACGCGTACACCCGGGCCCGGACCGCCCACCTCGCCGGGCTGCAGGAGACGATCTTCGACGAGATCAAGGGCCGCACGCTCGAGACCGACCTGTCGGTGCCCACGCGCCGCGGCGACTGGTGGTACTACGGACGCACCGTCGAGGGCAGCCAGTACGGCATCCAATGCCGCGCACCGCTCGCGTCCCCCGATGACTGGACGCCCCCCGAGCTCTCCCCCGATATCGCCGTCGACGGCGAGCAGGTGCTGCTCGACGGCAACCTCGAAGCGGAGGGCCACGAGTTCTTCTCGCTCGGCAGCTTCGAGATCACGACCGACGGAAACCGGATGCTGTACGGCGTCGATCTGGCCGGCGACGAGCGCTACACCGTGCGCGTGCGCGACCTGGTGACCGGAGAGCAGCTGCCCGACGAGATCCCCGACACGTTCGCCGGTGCCACGTTCTCGCCCGACGGCCGGTTCATCGTCTACACGACCGTCGACGACGCCTGGCGCCCCGACACGGTGTGGCTCCATGAGCTCGGCACGCCGGTCGAGGACGACGTCACGCTCTTCCACGAGCCGGACGAGCGGTACTGGCTGGGTGCGGGCTTCACCCGCAGCGACCGCTACCTCGTGATCGGAATGGGCTCCTCGATCACCTCCGAGGAGTGGCTCGTGGATGCCGCCGACCTCCGCTCCGAGCCGCGCGTGGTGTGGCCGCGCCGCGAGGGGGTCGAATACGACTCGTCGCACGCGGTCATCGACGGCGAGGACGTGCTGTTCATCCTCCACAACGACGGCGCGCTCGATTTCGAGCTCGTCAAGGTCGCGGCATCCGACCCGGCCGGCAGGCGCGATGTCGTCGTCCCCCATCGGCCGGGGCAGCGCCTGCTCGGGGTTTCCACCTTCCGCGACTGGGGCGTGCTGGCCTACCGCAGGGAGGGACTGGCGCGGATGGCCATGCTCTCGTACGCGGACGATTCGGTCTCGGAACTCGAGTTCGACGAGCCGCTGTACTCGGTGGGCGGGGGCGGCAACCCCGAGTGGGCGCCGCCGCTGATCCGGCTCGGCTACGGGTCGTTCGTCACGCCCGGCACCGTGCTGGACTACGAGGTCGCCACCGGCGAGCTGCTGCTGCGCAAGCGCCAGCCCGTGCTCGGCGGGTACGAACCCGCCGACTACGCGCAGGCACGGGTGTGGGCCACCGCGCAGGACGGGACGCTCATCCCGATGTCACTGGTCTGGAAGCGCTCGTTCGGCGAGGCGGGAGAAGCGCCGCGCGCCGTGCACCTGTACGGCTACGGGTCGTACGAGCACTCGATCGAGCCGGGCTTCTCAGTGCCCCGCCTGTCGGAGCTCGACCGCGGTGTCATCTTCGCGGTCGCGCACGTGCGCGGCGGCGGGGAGATGGGCCGCCAGTGGTACGAGGACGGCAAGCTGCTGCACAAGCGCAACACCTTCACGGACTTCGTCGACTGCGCCCGTCACCTCATCGAGAACGGCTACACGACCGCCGATCGCATGGTCGCCGAAGGCGGCTCAGCCGGTGGGCTGCTGATGGGCGCCGTGGCCAACCTCGCCCCGGAGCTGTTCGCCGGCATCCTGGCCGACGTCCCCTTCGTCGACGCGCTCACGACGATCCTGGACCCCTCGCTGCCGCTGACCGTCATCGAGTGGGACGAATGGGGCGATCCGCTGCACAACGCCGACGTGTACGCGTACATGAAGTCGTACTCGCCGTACGAGAACGTGCGGGACGTCCCATACCCGCGGATCCTCGCCGTCACGTCGCTCAACGACACCCGCGTGATGTACGTCGAGCCGGCGAAATGGGTCGCACGGCTGCGCGAGGTCGGCGCCGACGCGCTGCTGAAGTGCGAGATGGTCGCCGGGCACGGCGGGGTGAGCGGGCGCTACAACGCGTGGCGCGAGCGTGCCTTCGAGCTCGCCTGGCTGCTGGACGTGGTGGGCGCCGCCGACTGAGGCGTCGGGGTTGCGAAACGCCCACGAGAACAGGGGATCTCACCGGCGCAGGCTTTTCGCGAGCCGATCATCCTGTCACGGTGACATCACCTGAGACCGTGACGGACGGCAGAACGGCACCGGGTGCCGTGGGCTGCGGCATCCGTCAGCCGAAGAGCGCTGCGGCCTCTTCGTAGCGGTACAGCGGCACGGTGTTGAGCTCGCCGAGCGCCTCGGCGAACGGCACGCGGACGATGTCGGTCCCCTTGAGGGACACCATCTTGCCCCACGAGCCCTCGACGACCGCGTCCGCGGCGTGCAGGCCGAGTCGGGTGGCCAGAACGCGGTCGAAGCCGGAGGGCGACCCGCCGCGCTGGATGTGACCGAGGACGGTCGCCCGGGTCTCGATCCCGGTGATGCGCTCGATCTCGGGAGCGAGGACCTCGCTGATGCCGCCCAGACGCGGGCGGTTGAAGGCGTCCAGGCCCTTGTCGCTGAAAGCCTCGTCCATGCCCTTGAGCTTGAACCCCTCCGAGACGACGACGAGCGGGGCGCGGCCTCGGTCGTGCGCCTTGGACACGAGCTCGCACACCTCGTCGATCGTCAACGGCACCTCGGGGATGAGGATCGCATGGGCTCCGGCGGCGATCCCGGCGTGCAGGGCGATCCAGCCGACGTGGCGGCCCATCACCTCGGCCACCATGCACCGCTGGTGCGAGTCGCCGGTCGTGCGGAGGCGGTCCATCGCCTCGGAAGCGATGTTCACGGCCGTGTCGAACCCGAACGAGTAATCGGTCGCACGCAGATCGTTGTCGATCGTCTTGGGCACCCCGATGACGTTGATGCCGTCCTTGGACAGGCGGTCCGCCGCAGCGAGAGTGCCCTCGCCGCCGATCGCGATGATGCCGTCGATCCGGTGACCGTACAGCGTCTTCGCGATGTTCTCGGCGCCGCCGCGCGGACCCTCGTACGGGTTCGTTCGGCTCGTTCCGAGGATCGTGCCGCCGACCTTCGAAAGGCCCTTGACCTCGTGACGGGTCAGCGGGAAGAAGTCGCCGTCCACCACGCCGCGCCACCCATCGCGGATGCCGACGAACTCGAGGTCATACGCGGTCGTTCCCTTGAGCACGACGCCGCGGATGACCGCGTTCAGGCCGGGGCAGTCGCCACCGCTGGTCAGGATGCCGATCTTCATGCTGTGATTCCTCGCTGTCGGGAAGAGATGAGCCGGCGACGCTGCCTCACCCGACAATATCGGTCAGTCGGCTCCGAGCGCCTGCCGCGTGAGGTGCATCAGGGCCGACAGCTGCACGGAATCGCTCGACTGCGGGTCGACGGCTTCGCCGTCCAGCGCCCGCTGGGCCAGCCCCTGCTTCGAATCGATCAGCTCGGCGATCTTGGTGTCGATCGTGTGCGCGGCGATGATGCGCCACGCGGTGACCGGCTCGTCCTGTCCGATGCGGTGCACCCGGTCGATCGCCTGGGTCTGCTCGGCGGCAGTCCACGAGAGCTCGGCGAGCACGACGTTCGAGGCCGCCTGCATGTTCACGCCGACTCCCGCCGCGGTCAGCGAGCAGACCGCGATGCCGACGCCGGGGTCGGTGTTGAAGTCGTCGATCGCCTGCTGACGGGCAGGGGTGGTCTGATCGCCGCGGAGCGACACCGTGCGAAGGCCCGCCGATGCGAAATGCGCCTCGGCGGCATCCATCACATCGATGTGCTTGGCGAAGAAGACGACCTTGCCCACCGAGCGCTGCAGCTGCACCGCATAATCCGCGGCGAGCAGCGCCTTGGCCTGGCCGATCTTGCGGACCATGGTGAAGACGTTCTCGGATCCGGTGCCGGCGGCTTTGGACTCGTCGAGCTCGTTCTGAGCGACCAGGCGGACGATGTCGGGATCGACCTCTCCGGGAGCCAGGCCGCGGTCTCCGCGCGCATCGATGATGCGGCGATAGCGGTCGGCGAGGCGGGTGCCCAGTTCGCGCTCCGCCTGCCGGATCGACCGGCCGAACTCGTCGTCCAACTCGACCGGAAGATCGGCGATCAGCTTGTCGGGCAGATCGGCGGCGACGTCCTTCTTCTTGCGCCGGACGATGCCCATCGATATGACGGCGTTGCGGGCCTCGGGGTAGAACGCCTTGTCCGCCGGCGTATAGCCGGTCTCGTCCAGTCGTTCCATGAGGAGCGGTCCGGGCTTCTCGCCGGTCGTCCAGCCCAGGAAGCGCCAGATGGCGTCGAAGTCCTCGACGTCGTTGATGAGCGGGGTTCCGGTGAGGGCGAGCAGCAGCGGGTTGCGCACCTGTTCGCGGATGCGGGCAGCCAGGGCGAGCACGTTCTGCGAGCGCTGCGACCCCAGGTTCTTGATGAAGTGCGCCTCGTCCACGACCAGGCCCTTCAGGCCGATCGAGCTCAGCCAGGACAAATGCCTGTCGAGGATCTCGTAGTTCACGATGAAGACGTCGGCGAATGCATCGACGTGCTCTCCGTCGCCGGAGATGACCGTCGCGCGACGCTGCGGCGTCCACCGCTCGACCTCGCGCGCCCAGTTCATCTTCACGACGTTCGGCACGACGGCAAGCAGCGGGTAGGCGTCGGCGACGGATGCCGCGAGCACGGATTCCGCGGTCTTGCCCAGCCCCGGCTCGTCGGCCAGGAGGAACGTGCGGTGTCCCTCGCGGACGGACTCGAGGAAGCGCGACTGGTGCACCATGATCTCGAGGCCCTTCGGCGAGAGCCGATCGAACTCGGGGACGGGGGGCAGCTCCATCGAAGCCTGGCCGCCACCGGCTCCGGTCTCGAACGCCTTGTACAGGGGGCCCATGAGCTCCCAGCCGTCGAGGCGGCGACGCGGGTGCTCCTTGGACGGTCGGGCTGCCAGGTCCGGCGCGAGGAAGGGGTTCGCCATCTGACGGGACTCGATCGTAGGCGGCACGACCTGCCGCTGGGCGAGCGCGGGCGGCACGACATTCGCGGAGGTGGGTGCGACGTCCGTGATGATCAGCTCATCCGGTGCGAGCTCGGCGCCCGACTCGAGCAGCCAGTCGCGGCGCATGCGGCGGGCGACGGGACTCGCGGCCTGATCGACTTCGAGCAGCTGGATGAGCGATGTGTCGCGGGCGGCGGTCTTGGCGAGGATCGTGGCCACGCCGTCGAGGCGCTTGAGCAGCTCGGCACGCGCCGAGTCGGCGAGCGTCGTGTCGGCTTTGACCCGGGCACGCTCTTCGCGCACCAGGAAGGCGATGACCTGGAACTTGACCCTATTCGTCGGGCCGAGCTTGCCGCGCTGGGCCTTGGCCTCGACCTCGCGCACTTTGCGGGCGAGGATGGGGATGATGGGGGCCTCATCGTCGCGGCGCGACGGCTGGGGCTTCCTGCGCCGCTGCGACGAAGCGTTCGTCTTCTGCGCGGCAGATGCCGTGGTCGGCATGCTCCTCCTGAGCGTGAGTGCCGGAAATCTCCGGCGGTGACCGGTCGGGACCGGCAAGGTCGGCGTGCTCCCGCGGGCGGCATGCGCCGTCACGAACGCGGGACGGGATGTCGGTGCCTCCGGGCTGCGGGCACTCGCTTCTGCGAGCTGCGGCCATGTCGGCGACGAGATCCTCGGCTTTCAGTCTAGCGGAATCCTGCGCATTTCAGCCCCAGAGCGTGGCCACGACATCCTCGGTGTAGCCCGGGACGTCGAAGTTGATCGTGTAGCTGCTCACCCAGGCATTGCCTCGCAGGAGGTGCGTCTCGGTGAGCTCCGCGATCTGATCGTCCTGGTTGATCATCGACTGGGAGAAGCGGCACACCGTTCCGCCGAGCTCATCGGCGCATGCGAAGCCCGCGTCCGTGAGCGCGGCCGCGATCGCGGTGGACTGCGCGGAGTCGACGAGGCTGACGTTGGTCGCCATGCCGGAATCGCTCGGAAGCCCCCAGGAGCAGCGGATCGTGGGCACACCCGATGACAGCAGCTCGAGGGCCTCCACGTTCTGGGTGGAGGTCATCGTCACGCCGGGGTCGTTCAAGGGTCCCCGCTGCTGAAGGGCCGTCAGCATGGCCGCGGAGTACACCTGCTCGCACGCCGTCGGCAGCGTGATCTGATCCCCCGCCTCGGCGGTCGGGCTGGCCGACGCCGTCGGGCTCGCCGGAGCCGTCGTCGCCGACGTCGTCGGCGAGGCGGAAACCGCCGGAGTCCCGGTTGCAGAGGCCCCCGGCACCGGCTCCGGCTGGCATGCGGCGAGCACGAGACCGAGGGCGCACACGGCAGCCGCCACGGCCACGACAGGGGGTCGACGGGAGAAAGGGCGCGGCATGGAACCTCCGTGGTCGTCGGGCGGGCCGCGGACCGGCGACTATTCCTGCCCCGCGACGCCCTTCTGCCACACCGAGAGCGTGGCGGGATCGTCGGTCACGATACCGTCCACCCCCAGCGCCGTGACCTCATCCCACTGCGTGTCGCTGTTGAGCGTGTAGACGACCACGCGGATGCCGGCCTCATGCAGCTCGTCCACCACCTCCGGCCGCTCGAGGATTGCCTTGCGGCTGACCACCAGACCGCGCACCCCCGCCTCCGTCGCGGCGCTGACGACGTCGGGCGGGAGGTGCTTGAGGATGAACAGGCGTGGCAGCACCGAGGAGGCCGACGCCGCCATCGCGAGCGTTCGCGCGTCGAAGCTCGAGACGGCGACGCGCCGTTCGAGGTTGCGCGCCGCCACCTCGCCGACGGCGGACGCGACGGCGGCGGCATCCCACTCGCCCTTGAGCTCCACAATGGCGCGCTGGCCCGAGGTCGCCAGCAGATCGAGGAACTCGGCGAGGGTGGGCACGGGTGTGCCGGCGTATTCGGATCGGAACCATCCGCCCGCATCGAGTGCCTGCACCTGCGCCAGCGTCAGATTGGAGAGTCGGCCGTGTCCGTCGGTCGTGCGATCGACCGTCGCATCGTGCATGAGCACCGGCTGCCGGTCGGCGGTCAGGGCGACATCCACCTCGACGTAGTCGAAGCCGGCGGCCAGCGCCGCGGTGATCGCAGGGAGCGTGTTCTCCGGCGCCGTGGCACCGCCGCCGCGGTGACTCGCGATGAACGCCTGATCGCCGGCGCTGCGGGTCGCCCCGAGCATCTCGGTCGCGCTCACGCGTGCGGGGGTGGCGCCGACGAAGGCGATCACCATGCTCAGCGTGGCCAGGACGCACACGATCGCCAGCGCCTGGAATCGATCGCGCGCGTTATCGGCCGTACCCCCACGGGGTTCGGGGTCGTCGGGCATCGGGTATGTCCTCCGGTCGTGCACGCGTCGTCGTCGACGCGTGCACCCACCCTACATGGCCCGTTACCGTTTCGTTACCGAGCAGGTGCGCGGTTTCCGCCCTGTGTTCAGACCATGCTCTTGGTGTGCCACACGGTCTTGGTCTCGGTGAACGCGGTGATCCGATCGAGGCTGGGAGAGGCGGCATCCGGGCCGACCTCGGGCGGCAGCACTCGCTTGAGCGTGTCGGCCGCGGCGATCTGAAGGTCGATCCAGTCGAGGTCCGCCGCGCCGACGAGATCGAGCGCGTTCACGTCGGCATGCGATGCGAGCCACGGGGCGATCTCGGCCGGCGAGCCGGTGAGGATGTTCACCACTCCGCCGGGAACGTCGGATGTCGCCAGCACCTCCGCCAGGCTGATCGCCGACAGCGGGAGTCTCTCACTGGCGACGACGACCACGGTGTTGCCGGTGACCAGCGGCGGCGCGACAGCGGAGACGAAGCCGAGCAGCGACGAGTCCTGTGGTGCGATCACCGCGACCACCCCGGTCGGCTCGGGTACCGAGATGTTGAAGTACGGGCCGGCGACGGGATTGGCGCCTCCCGCCACCTGGGCGTGCTTGTCGGCCCACCCGGCGTACCAGACCCAGCGATCGACGGCCTCGTCGACTTGGGCCGATGCCGCGGCAGCGCTGACCCCCTCGAGCTTGGTGATCTCGTCGACGAACTGGGCACGACGGCCTTCCAGCAGCTCGGCGATCCGGTACAGGACCTGTCCGCGGTTATAGGCGGTCGCTCCCGCCCAGCCCTTGAGCGCCCCGCGCGCGGCGACGATCGCGTCACGCGCGTCTTTGCGGGAGGCCTTGGCGACGTTGGCGAGGAAGTCGCCCTTCGCCGTGTCGATCTCGTAGGTGCGGCCGGATTCGCTGCGGGGGAACTTGCCGCCGATGTAGAGCTTGTAGGTCTTGGGTACGGCCAGACGTGTCATCCCCGTGCCCCCTTCTTCGCGGTGCGCAGTTTTCGGGGAGCGGGCGGGGATGCTGTCGCCCCCGCAGCCAGTGCGCTCTGCCGCGGCGCGCTCGAGGCCGGAGCGAGGTAGGCCGCCAGACCATGCCGCCCGCCCTCGCGACCGTAGCCGGACTCCTTGTACCCGCCGAAGGGAGAGGCCGGGTCGAAGCGATTGAACGTGTTCGCCCAGACGACGCCGGCGCGCAGCCGGTCGGCCACGGCGAGGATGCGCGATCCCTTGTCGGACCAGATCCCGGCCGACAGCCCGTACGGCGTGTTGTTCGCCTTGGCGATCGCCTCGGCGGGCGTGCGGAAGGTGAGCACCGACAGCACGGGTCCGAAGATCTCCTCACGGGCGATGCGGTGGCTCGCCTGCACGTTCGTGAAGATGGTCGGTGCGAACCAGAATCCGTTCTCGGGGATGACGCAGTCGGGGCTCCAGCGCTCCGCGCCCTCGTCCTCTCCCACCTGCGACAGTGCCGTGATGCGGTCCAGCTGCGCGCGGGAGTTGATCGCTCCGATGTCGGTGTTCTTGTCAAGAGGATCACCCATCCGAAGGGTGGAGAGGCGCTGCTTGAGGCGGTCGACGACCTCGTCGTGGACGTTCTCCTGCACGAGGAGCCGGCTGCCCGCGCAGCACACGTGCCCCTGGTTGAAGAAGATGCCGTTGACGATGCCCTCGATCGCCTGGTCGACCGGCGCGTCGTCGAAGACGATGTTCGCCGCCTTGCCACCGAGCTCGAGGGTCAGCTTCTTGCCGGAGCCGGCGACCTCCTTCGCGATGGCACGCCCGACGCCGGTCGAACCGGTGAACGCGATCTTGTCCACGCCGGGGTGCGAGACCAGCGCGGCGCCGGTCGCGCCCGCACCGGTGACGATGTTGACGACACCCGGCGGCAGCTCGGCCTGCTGCAGGATCTCGGCGAAGATCAGCGCTGACAGCGGCGTGGTCTCAGCCGGCTTGAGCACGACGGTGTTGCCCGCGGCGAGGGCCGGGGCGATCTTCCACGCCAGCATGAGCAGCGGGAAGTTCCACGGGATCACCTGACCGGCCACGCCCAGCGCGCGGGGGCTCGCACCCAGGCCCGCGTAGTCGAGCTTGTCGGCCCAGCCGGCGTAGTAGAAGAACCAGGCGGCCACGAGCGGAACGTCGACGTCGCGGCTCTCCTTGATCGGCTTGCCGTTGTCCAAAGACTCGGCGACGGCGAGCTCGCGCGCCCGCTCCTGGATCAGCCGCGCGATGCGGAAGAGGTACTTGCCCCGATCCCGCCCGCTCATCTTCGACCAGGTCTTCTCGTACGCGCGGCGGGCCGCGGTGACGGCGCGATCCACGTCGGCCGCGCTGGCGGCCGAGACCGTCGCGATGTGCGATTCGTCGGCGGGATTGATCGTGGCGAAGCTCTCGCCGGTCCCCTCGACGAACTCGCCGTCGATGAAGAGGCCGTACGCGTCGCGCAGGCGGAGGATGGCGCGCGACTCGGGCGCGGGGGCGTATTCGAGGAAGCTCATCGGTCTGTGGTCCTAGTCGCCTGATCGATCAATCAATGGTCACGTAATCGGCGCCGGAGTAGGCCCCGGTGCGCAGCTTCTGGCGCTGCAGCAGCACGTCGTTGAGCAGGCTGGATGCGCCGTAGCGGAAGAGGTGCGGCTGCAGCCACTCCTCGCCGACGGTCTCCGCCACGGTCACGAGGTACTTGATCGCGTCTTTCGAGGTGCGGATGCCGCCCGCCGGCTTCACGCCGATCTTCTCGCCCGTCGCGCGATGCCAGTCGCGGACCGCTTCGAGCATCAGCAGGGTGGTCGGCAGTGTCGCAGCGGGCTGGACCTTGCCGGTGGAGGTCTTGATGAAGTCGCCCCCCGCGAGGATCGCGAGCCACGACGCGCGCTTGATGTTGTCGTACGTGGTCAGCTCACCGGTCTCGAGGATCACTTTCAGGGAAGCGTAGGTTCCGTCGCTGCGCCGGCATGCCTGCTTGACACGGGCGATCTGGTCGAAGACCTGACCGTAGCGTCCGGCGAGGAAGGCGCCGCGGTCGATCACCATGTCGATCTCGTCGGCGCCGGAGGCGACGGCGTCCGCCGTGTCGGCGAGCTTGACCTCGAGCGACGCGCGTCCGCTCGGAAAGGCAGTGGCGACGGCAGCGACAGACACCAGCCCGTCATCGGGGTCGCCATGGGCCGCACCGAGCGCCGTCACGGCGTGCGGAACCATGTCGCCGTAGACGCACACTGCCGCAACCCGCGGGCACGTCGGGTCCGACGCATCCGGCGTGAGTGCCTTCGCGACGAGCGATCGCACCTTGCCCGGTGTGTCCGAGCCCTCGAGGGTCGTCAGGTCGATCAGCTCGATGATCTTGTCCAGCGCCCACGCCTTGGAGGTGGTCTTGATCGAACGTGTACCCAGGCTTGCGGCGCGCTGCTCGAGGCCGACGGCGTCGACGCCGGGAAGCCCGTGCAGGTAGCGGCGCAGTGTCGTGTCGTCGGGTTCACCGCCGAGAAGGTCGACGGCGCGCTCGGGCAGCGTCTGCAGATCGGTTCGGCTCATCGTTCACTCGTTTCGTTGTCGGCGCTCCGCGAGGGCCTGCCGGGCTGGCTGCGTCTGCGAGGGCGAGAACGCTCACCCGCCGGTTCGCGGACCGGGATCGAGAGCCACCCGCCGGTGCCGCAGCATCACGATCACGCCGATTCCCACGACGATCACGAAGGCGACGGTCAGGGCGGTGAACGCGAACCAATTCTCATCCAGCGCCAGCACGATTCCCGCGGAGATCACGGCGATCGCGGCGGCGGCCAGCTTCGATCCGAACTTCAATCCTACCGCGGGCGTGAGCCGACCCGCCGAGGCGTCGTCCCGCGCGAGGATGAGGTCGGCGAATCCGTCCAGCGTGGCCAGCAGCGCCGCCGAGTAGGCGACCGCGCAGCCGAGGGCACCCCAGAGATTCACGGTGTCGGCCGGGGCGGCCACCGCGAGCAGCGAGATCAGGGCGTCCACGGATCGATCGTAGAGGGGGGCGCGGTCGCCGGTCTACGGCCCGCGTCAGCTGAGGGCGGAGCGGACCCGGCGCACGTCGTCGGTGATCTGCTCCACGAGGGCGTCCAGACCCGCGAACGCGGACATCCCCCGGATGCGTCGCACGAACTGCACTTCCACGCGATGGCCGTACAGGTCGAGATCGGTCTCATCGAGCACGTACGCCTCCACCTGACGCGCGTCCACGTCGTCGAAATGCGGGTTCACCCCGATGGAGATCGCGGCGGGATACCGCACGCCCGAGCGCAGCCCGTCCGGCGAGCCCTCGTCGATCAGCCAGCCTGCGTAGACACCGTCGGCCGGCACGAACCCCTCCAAGTCCTGGCTGAGGTTCGCCGTGGGAAAACCGAGCTCGCGCCCCCGCTTGAGTCCGTGGACGACCTCGCCCCAGACCGAAGCGGGACGCCCGAGCAGCTTGGCCGCCGTCTCGACGTCTCCGTCGGCGAGCACCTCGCGGATCCAGGTGGATGAGACCCGGCGCCCCGCGCCGATCGCACGGACGTCATCGACCACGTCGACGTCGAAGCCCCACTCGCGCCCGAGGTCGCGCAGCACGTCGGGGTTGCCCGCCCCGCCCCGGCCGAACCGGAAGTCCGCGCCCACCAGCACCGTGCGCACGTGCAGCGCGTCCACGAGCACCCGCTGGACGAACTCCCGGGGGCTCAGGGCGGCCAGCTCCGCGTCGAAGCGCAGAACCATCGTCGCGTCGATTCCGGTCTCGGCGAGCAGCTGCACTTTCTGGTGCACGCCGATGAGGTCTTCGGGGCACACTTCCGGACGCAGCAGCGCGAGGGGATTGCGGTCGAAGGTCACCGCGACGACGCGGGCTCCGCCGGTCGCGGCATCCACCCGGGCGCGATCCAGCACCGCACGGTGGCCGGAGTGCACGCCGTCGAACTTGCCGATGGCGACCACGGAAGGACCGAATCCCTCGGGAACCTCCGAAGGATCGCGGAAGACGATCACGGCGCCACCGCCGTGGGAACGGCATCCCTCGTCGTCGCCTCCTGCGGGCGGTGGGTCGCCAGCCACCAGATGCCGAAGAACGGCAGCACGAGAGGCACGAAGAGGTATCCGGCGCCGAACCACGACCACACCGTCGGGTGCGCGAACAGCTCGGGGATCAGCAGGCTGAGCGTGCCGATGAGAAGAACACCCGCCAGCTCGAAGCAGATCGCGATCCAGGCGACCAGATACCAGCCGCGCGAGCCGGCGAACACGAGGGCGAGGGTCGCGACGATGTACACGAGCGCGGAAGCGGCCGAGAGGGTGTACGCGAGTGGGGCTTCGTCGAAGCGCTGCGCGATCTGCACGAACGACCGGCCGGTCGCGGCGAGCGCCATGATCGCGTAGACGACCACGAGAACGCGTCCGATGCCGGTCATGCGGGGGCGGGATGACGACGACATGACGGGTTCAGCTTACGCGCTGGCTCATGCCACCTGGATCGTCCAGATCGCCTGCAAGCGCCACACCATGATCGCGACCGCGAGCGCACCGATGCCCATGATGACGGTGCTCCAGCGGCTGCGCTCGAGCAGCGCCCACGCGACCGCCGCGGGCGGGATGAGTGCGGCCGAGACCAGATAGACCCAGAATTCGAGCAGGCTGCCGGTGGGTGGGTTGCCGGCCAGCGGAGCGATGATCGCGATCACGATCTGGACGATCAGCAGCAGCTCGAGCAGTGCCAGTGCCCCGACGCTGAGGTCGCTCGGGCGTCTTCCCGCCAGACCCAGCACGATGCACAGAAGTCCCGCCGCCACCGCGACGCCTACCTGCACCAGAGTGAACCACAGGATCATGCCGGGGCCTCCGGGGGCAGGTTCATGACGCTCTTGAGGTCGGCGCCGCGCCGCTCGACGACGCCGACGAGCGCGCCGGACGGGTCGACCGCTGCGGCGGGTACGGAATCGACGCGGGATGCCGCGCCGATCAGTCTCTTGCCGTGGCGGAGGTCCTGCGCTTCGTCGGCCGACACGGCGATCGCTCCCAGCACCGCGGTGGCGACATCGGCCGGCGCGCGCAGGGGCCCGGCACCCAGTTCGTCGACGGATGCCGCGCCCTCCACTCCGAACGGGCCGATGCGCGTGCGCCGCAGCGCCGTGAGGTGCCCGCCGATCCCGAGAGCCGCCCCGAGGTCGCGCGCCAGTGCGCGGATGTAGGTGCCGCTGGTGCAGTCGACGGCCACGTCCAGGTCGACGAAGCCGTCCTCCCGGCGGCTGTCGAGGATCTCGAACCGCGAGATCGTGACCGCCCGGGCGGCCAGCTCGACCTCCTCCCCCGCCCGCACGAGGTCGTACGCCCGGCGCCCGGCGACCTTGATCGCCGACACGCGACTGGGCACCTGTGAGATCTCGCCGCGCAGGTCGGCCATTGCGGCTTCGATCGCGGCGGGGTCGAGGGTGGCGGCATCCGTCGTCGTCTGGATCCGACCGTCCGCGTCGTCCGTGTCGGTCGTGGCGCCCAGGCGGATCGTGGCCTCGTAGGTCTTGTCCAGTCCGACGATGAAGGTCAGCAGGCGCGTCGCGGATTCGACGCCCAGGATCAGAAGTCCGGTCGCCATCGGATCGAGGGTCCCGGCGTGGCCGATCTTGCGGGTTCCGAGTGCTTTGCGGGCGCGGGCGACCACGTCGTGGCTTGTCATGCCGCCCGGCTTGTCGACGAGCAGCACACCGGCGGCGACCATCAGCAGTAGTCCGCGAACACGCGGTGCGGGTGGGCGAGGTCGGTGTTGTCGACGATCGCTGCGGCCTCCGTGCGGGGCTGGGCCTCCTTCAGGTACAGCTCCTGACCGTCCCGATATCGGGTGTTCGAGGGCGCCGACGGGCTCGGGTCGGAGCCGTCGCGCAGCGCCATGCGCTGGTAAGCCACGTCGATGGGCACGTCGAGCCACACCGACCAGTTCCACAGGCGCCGCAGCTCGGGCCGGTGCAGGAAGATGCCGTCGACGATGAGGACGGCATCCCGCGGTGCGGTCGTCCACGTCGACTCGACCGGCGTGTCGCGGACGACGTCGAAGGCGGCGAGCTGGAAGCCCGTCGTTCCCCCGGTCTGCACGCCCTCGCGGAACGGATCGACCAGCACGCGCCGGAAGGTCGCGTAGTCGTAGGAGTCGCGGTAGTACCCCTCCGGCGAACGGCGTCCGCGCTCGTAGCGCTCTGCGCGGGGGCGGTGGAAGTCGTCGATCGACGCGCGGAAGACGGCCGAGCCGTCCTCGGCGAACACTTCGGCCAGAGCATCGGCGAACGTCGTCTTTCCGGCACCGTCGATGCCGTCGACCGCGATCATGACGCGCCCGCCGCGGTTGTGCTGCCGCACCTCGTCGCGCAGCTCCCGCAGCAGCGTCGTGGCAGGGGTGATGGGCAGGCGCATGCTTCCAGAATACGGTTCGCGGCACGGTCCAGGATCCCGCTGAGGGCTGGAGTGCCACAGGCTCAGGAGCGCAGCGGGCTTCGCTCGAAGCGACGCGGCGCGACTCTAAGCTGATCCGCATGCCCGACCTCGCGACACCCCTCATCGCGTGGTATCGCGACAACGCCCGCGCGCTGCCGTGGCGCGAGCCGGGCTTCGGCGCGTGGGGCGTGCTGGTCAGCGAGTTCATGCTGCAGCAGACGCCGGTGATTCGGGTCGTTCCGCACCTGGAAGCGTGGCTGCGGCGCTGGCCCACGCCCACCGACCTCGCCGCCGATGCTCCCGCCGAGGCCGTGCGTCAGTGGGCGAACCTCGGGTATCCGCGGCGCGCGCTGTGGCTGCACCGCGCTGCGGTGCAGATTCGCGACGAGCACGGCGGCGTGGTGCCCCGAGACGTCGACGAGCTGCTCGCGCTCACGGGCATCGGCGATTACACGGCCCGGGCCGTCGCGGTCTTCGCGTACGGCGACCGGCATCCGGTCGTCGACACCAACACGCGCCGCGTGCTCGCACGGGCGATCGACGGGAAGGCGCAGCCTGGTCCGCCGGCGCGCTCGGACCTCACCGACATGAGCGCTCTGCTTCCGGACGCCCGCGGTGCGGCCGCGGCCATGAACGCGGCCGCCATGGAGCTGGGAGCGACAGTGTGCACCGCACGCGCACCGCGATGCGACGCATGCCCGATCGCTCATGCGTGCGCCTGGCGGTCCGCGGGCTATCCCGAGACGGGCGACGCCCGGCGCAAGCAGGCGCGCTATGAGGGCAGCGACCGGCAGGCCCGCGGCGCGGTGCTGAAGGCGCTGCGGGATGCCGAGGCCCCCGGCATCCGCTCAGAGCAGCTCATCGCGCACTGGCCCGACGCACGGCAGCGCGACCGCGCGATCACCTCGCTCGCCGACGACGGGCTGATCGAGCTCGTCGGCGGGCAGGCACGACTGCCGCACTGAGGACCTACTCTTCGGTGCGCGCCAGCCCCTCGGCGTCGGCTTCGGCTTCGGCCTCGTCGAACTCCCGCGGCTTGACGTACGGGTCGGCGTCGCCGGCGTACTGAGCGGATGCCGCGAGGCCGGCGACCGCCTCGTCGCGCTCGCGCGCTTCGCGAAGCAGCGCCGCGATGTGATCGGCGTTCTCGGGGATCGCGTCGAGGAAGAACTCGAGCGTGGGGGTGAGACGGGTGTTCAAGTGCTTGCCCACCTCGGAGCGCAGCAGCCCGGTGGCGGACTTCAAGGCCGCGGCCGTGTCGGCGCGCAGCGCCTCATCGCCCATGACGGTGTAGAACACCGATGCGTGCTGGAGATCGCCGGTCACCTTCACGTCGGTGATCGTGACGAAGCCGAGGCGCGGGTCGCGCAGCCCCTTCTCGAGCCGTTCTGCGAGCACCACGCGAATGCGGTCCGCGACTCTCGCCTGCCGTTCTCCAGCCATTTCGATTCCTCACTGCTGTCGCCGGAACACCCGGCGGTGGGTGACGGATGCCCCTTCCGGAGAGGGAAGGGGCATCCGTCGTGTCGGGCTCTAGGAGCGCGGCTTCTCGACCAGCTCGGTCGTCTCGATCTCGTCGCCGATCTGGATGTCGTTGAACTTGCCGAGACCGATACCGGCCTCGAAGTCCGTACGCACCTCGGTGACGTCGTCCTTGAAGCGACGCAGCGACTCGATGGCCAGGCCATCGGCGAGCACGACGCCGTCGCGGATGACCCGCGCCTTGGCGTTGCGCGTGATCGTTCCCGACCGCACGATGACACCGGCGATGTTGCCGAACTTGGACGAGCGGAACACCTCGCGGATCTCCGCCACACCCGACTGGATCTCTTCGAACTCCGGCTTGAGCATGCCCTTGAGGGACTGCTCCACGTCGTCGATCGCGTTGTAGATCACCGAGTAGAAACGGGTGTCCACGCCTTCGCGTGCCGCACGCTCGCGGGCCTTCGTGTCGGGGCGGACGTTGAAGCCGATGATGATCGCGTTGTCGATCGTCGCCAGGTTCACATCCGACTCGGTGATGGCGCCGACACCGCGGTGGATGATGCGCAGCTGCACCGAGTCATCGACCTCGATCTTCAGCAGCGACTCCTCCAGCGCCTCGACGGCACCGGAGACGTCACCCTTGATGATGAGGTTGAGCGACTCGACCTTGCCCTCCTGCAGAGCGCGGGTGAAGTCCTCGAGCGAGATGCGCTTGCGGGCCTTGGCCAGCTGGGCGTTGCGCTCGGCCGCTTCACGCTTCTCAGCGATCTGACGGGCCAGGCGGTCCTCTTCGGTCACGATGAACGTGTCACCGGCGCGGGGCACGGAGTTCAGGCCCTGCACCTGCACGGGACGCGACGGGAAGGCCTCGAGGACAGGATCGCCGTTCTCATCGGCCATGGCACGCACGCGGCCGTACGCCGTTCCGGCGACGATCGCGTCGCCGACGCGGAGCGTTCCGGACTGGATGAGCACCGTGGCGACCGAGCCGCGACCCTTGTCGAGCTTGGCCTCGATCGCGACACCGCGGGCCGCCTTGTTCGGGTTGGCCGTGAGGTCCAGACCCGCGTCGGCGGTCAGCAGCACGGCATCCAGCAGTTCCTGGATGTTCGTGCCGGCACGGGCCGAGACGTCGACGAAGATGACGTCTCCGCCGTACTCCTCTGCGACCAGGCCGTATTCGGTGAGCTGCTGACGGACCTTGGCCGGATTGGCGTCGGGCTTGTCGATCTTGTTCACCGCGACCACGATCGGCACACCGGCGGCCTGGGCGTGGTTGAGCGCCTCGACCGTCTGCGGCATGATGCCGTCATCGGCGGCGACCACGAGGATCGCGAGGTCGGTCACCTGCGCACCGCGGGCGCGCATGGCGGTGAACGCCTCGTGTCCGGGGGTGTCGATGAAGGTGATCGCGCGCTCGATGCCCTCGTGCTCGGTCCAGACCTGGTACGCACCGATGTGCTGCGTGATGCCGCCGGCCTCACCGGCGACCACGTTGGTCTGGCGGATGGCGTCGAGCAGTCGGGTCTTACCGTGGTCGACGTGGCCCATCACGGTCACGACCGGAGGACGGATCTCGAGGTCTTCCTCGTTCTCGTTCTCCAGCTCCGCGTCGAGGTCCAGACCGAAGCCCTCGAGGAGCTCCTTGTCCTCGTCCTCGGGCGAGACCATCTGGATCTTGTAGCCGAGTTCGGCTCCGAGAACCTCGAAGGTCGCCTCGTCGAGCGATTCGGTCGCGGTCGCCATCTCACCCAGGTTGAACAGGATGGTCACGAGCGTGCCGGGCTGAACGGTGTAGCCGGTCAGCGTCTCGATCTTGTCGGCGAAGTCCGAGATCGACGCGCCGCGGCGCATCCGGATGATCTCGCCGTTTCCGCGCGAGACGTTGACGCCACCGACGACCGGAGCGTCCCTCATCTCGAATTCCTGGCGCTTCGCCCTGCGGGACTTCCGCTGCTTGGACTTGCCGCCACCCTTGCCGAACGCGCCCGCCGTGCCGCCGCCGGGGCCGCGCCCACGACCGCCGCCACCGCCGGGACGACCCGCGAAGCCGCCCGCGGGCGCTCCACCGGGAGCGCCGCCGGGACGCTGGAA